>NZ_JBSNCC010000022.1:0-19538 GCF_053764715.1 Methylobacterium sp. Gmos1
AGCACCGAAACGTCAGACCAGCATCATCCTACTCACGATCCCACCCAGAAGGCAGGATCCGCAGGGACGACGCCGTCCACGCTTCTCTTTCTCGTATGAACTTGTCAAAGAGCGGGCCGGAGCGATCCGGCTGTCATCGGCGACGACGGGACCAGCACCTGACCAAGGTCAGGCTTGCCGGCCCAGACTGTCTCGAAGACGGTTCAGCGCCCGGGCCGCGGAAGCGGCCGGCGCCGATGGGTGGTCGTTTAGGCCCCTGATTCGGTCCCGTCAACTCCTTTGTGAAGCTCTCGCGACAGACGCCCCCTCCCCTCCCGGTTTCAGGCGGCCACGCGATGGCTGCGCGCGTCGGCGACGGCGCGGCGGGCCTCGGCCACCGCTTCGGCCAAGCCGGTCCCCGTCTTGATGGCGGCCTCCAGCGCGCGGCAGGCAACCGCCAGATCCTCGAAGCCGAGGCTTCCGGCCATCGCCACGATGACGTGGGCCTCGTGCGCCAGGGTGACCAAGTCGGCCTGCGGTGCGAAGGCGGTGGCGAGCTGTCCCATCAGCCGGTCGCGCAGGCGGCCGAGCTCCGCCTCACCGATCAGGCGCGCCAGCTCGGCGGTCTTGCGCGCGTCGAGCACCGGCGCACGGGCGGGCTGCGGCGGGCAGCGAGATCCACCCGGCGGGATGCCGGCGGCCGCAATCCGCGTCCCGGCCTCGGTCAGGCGCACGCTCACCCCGGTGCCGGCCGCCACGCAGGCGAGCGCCCCCGCCTCGGTGAGGGTCAGCACGGCGGCCATGAGGGATGCCGGTGACAGGCCGGTCTCGTAGGCGAGCCCGCCCTCCCCGCCCGCCAGCGGCAGGTCCCGCGCGGAGACGTGGAGCAGCGCCAGGAGATGAGCGACGGGATCGGCCGGTCCCTCCCCTGGGACGAGGCCGGCCCGGCGGGCGGCAAAGCCGGTGCAGGCCTCGGCCACCGCCGCCCAGGAGGCCGGATCGCCGACCCGGAACGACACGTCGCAGGCGCCCGGGAGGCGCCCGGTGAGGTCGACGGTCGGGACCGGGCGGGTCGGAATCTCGGCCCGGGCGGCGCGCAGGGCCGGGAGCCCGGCCTCGCCGCTGAGCAGGATCAGGTCGGCCTCGGCGGCCCGCGTCACCGGCACGAAGGCCTGGGCGAAGGCCGCGGCCTCGGCGGCGCCCGGGGTCGGGCAGATCAGGGCGCGGGGTCGGCCGGTGAGGCCGAAGCGGCGCCAGACCGCGTCGGCGCCGGTCTCGGGGGCCGGGGCCTCGGCACGGGTCAGCCGGTCGAGGGCGGCGTAGAGCGCTTCCGGGTCGAGGGGCTTGACCAGGATGGCGTCGAACCGTGCATCGGCGCCCCGCCGCGAGGCGAGGCCGTGCCGGTCGGCGGTGACGCCGATCAGCCGCACCCCGTCCTCCGGGCGGGAGATCTCGCGCATCAGCCGGGCAAGCGCGTAGCCGTCCATCTCCGGCAGGTGGTAGTCGATCATCACCACGTCGTGGCGGCGCTCGCTCAGGAGGCGCAGGCCGAGGAAGCCGTCCGCGGCCACGTCGACGCTGTCGCCCCGGCGCTCGCACAGGGCGCGGACGAGGTCCTGGAAGCCGGGGTCGTCCTCGACCACGAGAAGGCGCAGGCTCATCGGGTACTCCGCTCAGTCGCGTTCGGGAGATAGTCTGTCAGGGGCGGGCCGCGGGCCCGCGCGTGGCCTCCGGCGGCAGGATCGCCGCGTCGGGGGGCAGGCTCGCGAGGGCGGGGGACGGGGCGTCGATGGCGCCCGCGAGCGTGCTGCGCATCGCGCCGGCACTCGCGCCGATCGCGGACGGGGGGCGCTCGACCGCCTCGCCGAGGTAGCGCGGGCCTGACGGCGCCGGCGCGGCGACCGGCGCCGGGCGGGCGTAGCGAACCGCCTCCTTGCGCGGGCGAGCGGGGCGGGATGCGACGCGGGCCGGCGCCGCCACCGGCTCGCCGGAGAAGCGCGGTACCAGGCGCAGTTGCGTCACGGCGGCGGCCATCGCCTCCAGGGTGACGTCGTCCCGGCACAGGCGCAGGCGCAACGACAAGGGCGTCGGCGTACCGCCGGCGAGCACCGGGGCGTCGGGAATCCATTGCCAGGCGTAGAGGCAGCGCACCGCCCCATCGCGGCCGATCGCGAGGCCGTAGGGGCCGTAGGCGTTGGCCGAGGGACGGGTGACGACCTGCATCGCCGTGCCCGGAAAGGCCGCGGCGAGCTCGGCGCGGATGCCGGCCTCGGTCGGCTTGCCGCCGACGACGGCGTCGAGCGCGCCGTCCGTCGGAGAGGAGACCAGCACGAGGTCGTCGCGTCCGCCGCGAGCCCCGGGCGGGCGGAGCGTGATCGCCTGCTCGAACCCAGCCAGGCCGTCGCGTTCGCGCAGGGCGATCGCCCGCCCGATCCAGGACGGCAAGACGACGACCGGCGTGGGACGCCGCTGGAGCGCGCCGGCCGGCAGGGCGGCGTCGAGGCTCGTGAAGCGCGGCGCGGCGGCGCGCTCCTGCGCGGTGCAGGCGCCGAGGGTGAGGGCAGCGGCGAGGATGAGCGGGCGGATCACGGCACGGGCTTCCGGGGCTTGGGGAGGATGGCGCCGGTGGTGGCGACGTCGCGCGGTGCCGGCGGCTCGGCGGGGACCGCCTGCATCGCCGACCACAGGGTGCCGAGGGGGGCGGGACGCTCGGCGGCGCTCGGGACGCTCGGGCCGGTCTCGCCGGTCCAGGCCGGCAGGAGCGCGTAGCCGTAGCGTTCGTAGGGCATCGGCCCGACGCCGGGCACCCGCCGCGCGGTCGTGGGCAGGCGCTCGGACGGCCGCGCGGCGAGAGCGGGTGCGGCGAGGGGGCTGCCGGTGGGCGCGGCGCGCAGGTCGTTCTCCGCCGTCACCGCCACGGGAAAATCGCTGCGGCGCACGAGCGGAGCGGACGGCGCCTCGAGGGCGTCGGGCTGGGGCACGCGGCCGCGAGCTTCCGCCTTGCCGGCGTCCTTGGCGGTCTCCGGCCGGATTCCGAGGTCGAGATAGGTGCTGCGGGCGATCGGCTCGGCCGGGCGGGAGGCGGGCGCGTCGCAGGGCGAGGGCCGGTCGGAGCGGGCGGAGAACAGCAGGCCCACCACCCGCGGGAACAGCCCGTCGTAGCGGTTGACGAGCTCGACGAAGGCGCGCTGCTGGCCCGCCCGCTGGAGGGCGAGGGCGTAGCCGTAGACGGTCGCTTCCTTCGGGAACCACGCCACGGCGCGACGGAACCAGGCGAGCGCGGCGTCGAACTGGCAGGTGTTTGTGGCATACCAGGCGAGCGCCTGCGCACCCTCCCCCGAGGCGGTGGCGGCGGTCACCTCCGCGTAGCGGCGCAGGCGCTCGGGCTCGATCGCCGGCGGCACCGCCCGGGTCAGGTCGCGCTCCAGGATGTCGATGAACAGGAGCGAGTTGTTCACCAGCGGCTCGCGCCAGGCGTAGGCGACGTCCTCGGCCTCGCGGCGCAGGCCGAGGCGCAGGAGGGTGTGGGCGAGGCCGTGCGCCACCATCGCGTCGCCGCCGCGGGCGATGGCGCGCTTGAACCAGGACAGGGCCTCCGGCAGGTCGCTGCGCTTGAAGGCGTACCAGGCGACCAGGGCCGGCTGGTCGGGATCGGGCGCCGCCGCCGCATAGGCCTGGAAGGCGGCGAGGTCGGCGGGCGCCACCGCCTGGCCGGCCTCGTCGTGCAGGACCGCGCTGATCCGGGCGCGGATCAGGTCGATGCGGATCGGCGCGAGGTCGTCGGCCGGGATTCGTGCACCGAGCCGGTCGATCTCGGCCATCGGCAGCAGCGGCAGCGCCCGGAGCAGGCCAGCCCGGCGCTCGTCGGCACTCGCGCCGGGGGCGGCGAGCGCGCGGGAGAACAGCGCGACCGCCTCCGGCGCCCGGTCGGCGCGGGCGAGCGCTTCCGCCGCGCTCCAGGCCACCTCCGGCTCGCCCGCCTCGACCTCCGGCCGGCGCCGGTCGGCGAGGGCGGCGAGGTCGGACCAGCGGCCGGCCTTGACGAGCCCCCTCACCTCGTCGCGCAGCTGACGGCGCGCGAGGGCACGGCCGAGGGCGCCGGAGGGCGTCCAGCCCGGCTCGGCCTTGGCGCGCTCGGCGAGCGCCTTGCGCAGGGCGTCGAGGCGACCGGCATTGAGCAGGTCCCAGAACCCCTCCTCGTCCTCGGCGCCCGGCTCGGCGGTCCAGAGATCGGCGGGGGGCGTCCAGCCCGGGAAGCGGCGCGCCAGGCGCTCGGCCTCGGCGGCGACCCGCTCGGGCTGCGCTTGCGCGGCGTAGTAGCGCAACGCCGTCTCGTCGGGCCGCGTCCCGGAAGCGGCGGCCGGCGCCCCGACGAGGGCGAGGGCGAGGATCAGCGCGGGGCGCATGCGGGATACCTCGTCTTGAGGGCGGCGAGCGCCAGGAGCTGCAGGGTCGCCGGGTAGTAGTGCTCGGTCTCGGCCCGCACCCGGGCGAGCGCGGGCGGGAACGGGGTGCCGCGGGCGGCGCAGGCGGCGAGCGCCGGGACGGCGCCGTAGCCGGCTTCCGTGAGGCGGGCAGTGACCTTGCCGCTCGCGACGTCGACGAGGGGGAGGTTGCCGGCCTCCGGCCGCGGCCAGAGGCTCAGGAAAGGCGCATAGAGATCGGCATCTTTCGTGCCCGCCATGGCGAGGTAGAGCGGGATGCGCAACGCGTTGTAGGCGAAGTCGGGCGCGAAGCCGTCGGCGGGTTTCGGGGCGGCTTCCGCCAGGGAGACCCACTCGCTCGGCAGGCGCGCCGCCCCGAACCGGGCGGCGCGGATCAGCCGGCGGCCGCTGCGGTCGAGCCCGGCCCAGTCGAATTCGGGGGCGAGGAGCGGCATCCGGTCGAAGGCCGGAAAGATCCAGTAGGACAGGTTCACCACCGGGCCGTCGGGCCGGTCCTCGGCGGAGAAGCCCGCGACGCCGGGCAGCAGCAGCGGCCCGTGGGTCGCCCGCGGCAGGATCAGCTTGCGGCCGAGCTCGACCGCGATGCGCCGGCCGGCGACCCGGTGCGAGGGATCGTTCCACAGCGCCACCGCCTCGGCCAGCGCCCAGGCAACCAGGAGGTCGCCGTCGGCGGCGTCGTTCATGTCGGCGATCGCCGGGCGGCGGTCGGGCTCCCAGCGCCAGGCGAGGAGCTGGTCGTCGCGCACCATCAGGTTGGCGCGGGTCCAGGTCCAGATCCGCTCGAAGGCGGCGCGGTCGCCGGCGAGCGCGGCGAGCAGCATGCCGTAGCCCTGGCCCTCGCTGTGGCTGATGCCGCCGTTGCCGGTATCGACGACCCGGCCGGCCTCGGTGACGAAGCGGGCCTTGTAGGCGCGCCAGCCGTCGTGGTCGGCAAGCGGCGGGGCCGCGGCCGCGGCGGCGGTCGAGAGGGCCAGCAGCGCGAGGAGAAGGGTCACGAGCCTCGTCACGTCCGCCATCACGTTCTCCTACCGAGGTTGCGCACCAGCTGGTGGGTCGAGGCGGCGAGCAGCCCGGCGCAGGCGAGCGCCATCAGGGCGTAGGCCCCGCGGTTGAGGGAGAGCCAGCCGGCGGCGATGCGGCGCAGGTTGCCGAACGAGGCCGGGGCGGTGGCGACGAAGCGGGCGGATTCGGGATCGCGCGCCGCCGCCGTGCCGTCGGCGGATAGGAGGGTGGCGGCGCCGCTGGGCCGGCTCCAGACGAGCGGCTGGACGAGGCAGGCGGTCGCCTCGCTCAGGGCGCCGGGGCTTGCGGCGGTGACGAGGGTCAGCACGTCGTCTCGCGCCGGCCCGGTCACCGCCTGGGCGAGGACGAGGGCGGCCTCGGGCAGACCGGGCGCCGGCGTCGCGGGGCCGCGGCAGCCGGGGATGCCGCCTCGGCGCAGGAGCTGGCGGCGGAGCGCCGGGCTCGCCTCCGGCGCGGGGGCCGGCTCGTCGCGCTTGGTCCAGGCGTCGCCCTTCACCCAGGCGTCGCGCAGGGCCTGCGGGTCGAGGCCGGCGGCCTTGAGGAGCGGGGCGTCGAGGCTGCGCAGGGCCGCCACCACCAGGGTCGGTCCGACGACGCCGCTGCGCCCGGCCGCGAAGGCGAACGGGATCGGCCGGCCCGCCGCCAGGCCGAGGCGCGTCGCCAGGGTGGCGGCGGCCGCCATCGTGTCGCGGTCGGGGGCGGGCACGGACAGGGTCGGGGCGCGGTCTTCCGCCCGGTACGGGAAGCCGACGGCTGCGGTGGCCGCGAGATCGGGCTGGCGGGCGATCCGGGCGAGGTCGGGGATGGTCAGGCGGGTGCTGGCGCGCAAGCTCAGGCGCTCGCCGGCCGGGGCCGAGCAGGAGCGGTCCTCGGGGCGCGGCAGCTCGGCGAGCAGGGTGATGCGGTTGAGTCCGGGGCGCAGCAGGCGCAGGGGCAGGAAGACCGTGCGCCGGTGAAGGGTCTCGCCGCCGGCCTTGCCGAGGGGGACGCTGCCCGCCGCCTCGCCGTTGATCGCCACGCTGACCTGCGCGCCCGGCGCGAGGCCGGCGGGGTAGGTGGCATCGAGGTCGAGGGCGATCTTGGCGTAGTCGGCGGCCAGCAGGTCGTGCGGCAGGGCGAGATCGAGGCTGAGCCGATGGGTCCGCCCGCCGACCACCGCGTCGGACAGGCCGAGATCGGCGAGGGTGAGGCTCTCGCCGCCGGCGATCCGCCGGCCGTCACGGTCGCGTAGCGCCGCCAACCCTTCCGGCGTGCCCTGCGGCGGCGCCGCGGCGAGCGCGCCGAGCTCAGCGAGCGCCGCCGTCACGTCCGCCTCGTCCGCCCCGGTGACGACGACGACCGGGCGGCGGTCGGGCCGGCCCGGCAGGAGCGCGAGGCGCGGGCCGGTGACGGGACCGAGGGCCGCGATGTCGAGGCTGCGGGCGAGTTCCGGCGCGGGCGCCACCGCCAGGGCGAGGCCGTCGCCGGATTCGGGCGCCGGGGCGAAGGAGACAAGGGGCTGGGCGAACCGGCCGGCGAGCGCCAGGGCCTGGGCCCCGGCGAGGAGGCCCTCGACGCGGCGCTCCGACAGGCGCTCGCCGGTCTGGATCAGGCGCAGCGGCACGGCGCCGTCCGGGCCGGGCCGGACCGCCGCGAGGTCGGCGAGGTCGGCGACCCCCTCCCCCGCGGTGACGAAGCCGGTCGTGTCGGGGTCGATCTGGGTCCACAGCTCGTAGGTCGCCGCGACCGTGCAATCGACGCGGTGGCGCTGGTCCACCGTGACCGTCACGGCGTTGAATCCGGGACGCAGGGCGCCCGGCGGGATCGTCATGCTCTCGCGCGTGAGGCCGCGCACGCCGTCGATCGCCGCGCGGCCGATCTCGGCGCCGTTGAGGGCGACGCGCAGGGTCGAGGCCTCCGGCAGGACCGAGATCGCCGAGAGGTAGCCGAGCTGGAACCGCCCGCCCGCCCGCGCCTCGGCGGCGGTGACGAAGAGCGGCCAGGTCACGGTGCCGGTCTCGCCCCAGAGCCGCAGGGGCGCCGCGGTGGCGGGGAGCCGGCGCAGGGTCGGATCCGTCGCGACGGGCGGCGGCGCGGTGGGCGGGAGAGCCGGGGCCGGGGCGCGCCCGCCCGGCAGCACCATGGTCGGGGCCGGCCCGAAGCCCGAGAAGGTCTGGGCCGGGGCGGGCGCGGCACTGAGGGCCGCGCCGAGGGTCGGGACGAGCGTGGCGACGAGGAGGCGGCGCATCCGGGAGTGCTCCTCTCAGGCGGCGTTACGGGCGGCGGCCGCACCGCGCGGGTCCGCGAGGGTGTCGCGGGCAGGCGTGGCTGGGACGGAGTCGAGGGGTGGCGCCCGGCGCGGCGTCGCGATCGTGACCGGGGCGGTGCCTGCCAGCGCCAGGATGCTCTCGCTCCAGGCCGCCGCGTCGAGCGCACCCGCGTCGGGCCGCGGGGCGGCGAGGTCGGGGGCGGCGGCGAGGAGGCCGGCGATGGCGGTCCGCCAGGCGGCCTCGTCCACCGGAGCCTCGGTCGGGGAGCGTTCCGGCGCGGCCGGGGCGTGAGCGGCGGCAGGGGCAGCGACCGCGGCCACGGGGCCCGCGGCCGCCGGGTCCTCGATGGCGGGACGCGGCTCGGTCCGGATCGTCGCAGCGATCTCCGCCGGGGGCGCGGGGGGGATCACCGGCGCGGGCGGAGCGGCGGCGAGAGCGGGCGCGAGGCCCGAGCGCTCGCGGGCGATCTCGTCGGCCAGAATCCTCTGCGGGGCCGGCTCGGCGCTTGCGGCGAGCGCCGGCGCCGCGACGGCCGGGACACTCTCGGCCGCGCGTTCCGCCGGGGCCGGCATCGCGTGCGGCACGGGCGCCGGCAGGATCGCCTGAGCCTTGGGTGCCGGCTTGCCGAGATACGACACCGCCCGCACCGGCTCGGCGACGCCCCAGGCGAGGAAGCGCAGGGTGCCGGTGAGGAGGTCGCGGTGGCGCCGGCGTCCTTTCAAAAAGGCGCGCAGGGCGCCGGCATCGCCGTACATCAGCCCCGCCACGGTGCGGTACTCGGCCGGCGCGAGGGCCGAGAAGGCGACGACGCGCAGGTCCGGCGCCGGCGCTGCCTGCCACGAGAATCGCAAGGGCGCGCCCGCTCCGGCCTGGAGCGCGCCGCCCTCCGGCAGCGCCGGCCATGGCGCGCCGTCGCTCCGGCGCAGGGTCGCGGCGTCAGTGCTCATCCGCTCGACGACGACCGGCACCCGCTCGTCCCCGACGATCGCGAGCGCCGGCCGGCCGACGGGCAGGCTCGGCACGCGCTCGTCCTGGCGCCGCTCGGCGACGACGCCGAGGCCGACGCCGGCGATCACCAGGTTGAACCCGCACCACAGGCCGACGACCAGCATCAGGCTGGTGACGCCGGGCTCGTAGAGGTAGCGCCACGCCGCCATGCCGCAGCCGGCGGCCAGGGCCAAGAAGATCGCGAAGAACGGCCAGGCCAGGGCGGAGAGGTGGTCGTGGTCGAGGCCCGCCCCCTTGGCGGTGACCGAGAAGCTCGGGCGCCGGGGCGAGGCGATCACCGAGACGATCGAGCGGACCAGGAACACGCCCTGGACGTACTCGTACAGCTCGGAGACGAACGGCCAGCGCACGTGGCCGTACAGGTAGTTCTGGATCATCAGGTTGGCGATGATGTAGGTCGCCGTGTAGGCCAGGGCCTCGTCCACCGACGAGACGAAGATCTTGACGTCGAAGAAGATGTGCAGGAGCGGCGCGAGCATGAAGATCAGCCGCGGCAGCGGGAAGAACCAGAACGTCATGCTCGACAGGTAGGCGAGCTTCTGGATCGGTCGTAAGCCCCGCTTGGTCAGCGGGTTCTTGAGCATCAGGATCTGGATCATGCCCTGGCACCAGCGGCCGCGCTGGACGATGAAGTCGGCCAGGCTCTCGGGCTGGAGCCCGGCGATCAGCGGCTGGCCGACATAGGCGCTGGTCCAGCCCTTGCCGTGCAGGTCGAGGGCGGTCTCGCAATCCTCCGTGATGGTAATGCCGGAGAACCCTCCGACCGCGTCGAGGGCGCACCGGCGCAGGAGCGCCGCCGAGCCGCAGAAGAACGAGCCGTTCCACTTGTCGAGCCCGGTCTGGGTCACGCCGTAGAACATCTCGTTCTCGGACGGCATGCGGGCGAAGGTGCGCAGATTCCGCTCGACCGGATCGGGATTGAGGAAGACGTGCGGGGTCTGGACCAGGAACAGGTTGGGGTCCTGCGAGAACAGCCCGACCGTCTCGGCGAGGAACGAGCGGAACGGCGCGTGGTCGGCATCCAGCACCAGCACGATCTCGGCGCGCGAGGCGGTGAGACCGTTGTTGAGGTTGCCGGCCTTGGCGTGCTCGTTGCGCGCCCGCGTCAGGTAGCGGGCGCCGAGTTCCGTGCAGAGGGCCTGGAGCTCGGCCCGGCGCGCCCTCGCGGCTCCGGCCTTGCGCGGATCCGGATCGGCGCATTTCTGGTCGGTGCCGCCGTCGTCGAGGAGCCAGACGGTGAGTTTTTGAGCCGGATAGTCGAGGTTCAGCGCCGCCGCGAGGGTGACGGCGAGCAGCTCGGTCGACTCGTTGTAGCTCGGGATCAGCACGTCGACGGCGGGAAGCTCCGCCTCCGCCGGCAGCGCGACGGGGGCGCGCACCAGGGGATCGGCGTTGACGATCAGGCTCACCGCCAGGATCAGCACGCAGTACAGTTCCGCCCCGAGCAGCACGAGGCCGAAGCCGAGGCCGACGGGATCGTCGAGGGAGGGCAGCGTGCCGGTGAGGCGCCAGTAGACGTAGCGGATCACCACCAGGGTGCCGAGCGCCAGGAAGGCGAGCCGGGGCAGGCCGCGGCGCGGCGCCAGCAGCCACAGGGCGGCCATGCCGGCGCAGGCGGCGGCGCAGAGCCAGGTCTGCGCCGCCGGGCCGACCGGCTGGACGAGGAGCCCGACGGTGAGGAGAGCGGACAGCGCCCAGGCGGTCCAGCGGAGAGCGGCGGCCATCTCTAGAAGCCCGCCCGCATGTCGACGGTGGTGTAGAGGCCGCCCTTGCGGGTCTGGTCGTGCAGGTAGCCGGCGGCGACGCCGAATTGCAGCGCGCCGAACTGGAAGCCGCTCCAATGGGCGCCGATCCGCCACTGCCGGTAGTAGTCGTCGCCGAGGAGCGCCGCCTCGGGCCCGAGGAAGCCGCCCATCACCGCGACGCCGCCGCGCAGGCGGCCGTAATAGGCGTTGAAGGTGCTGGAATAGGTGCCGGTGGCGTGCACCATCGTGCCCGGGGTCGGCCGGGCGTAGAGGTCGAGCGCCGCCTTGAGGCCGCCGGCGTTGCGTGCGCCCGCATCCAGCCCCGCCACCTCGTTGCGGCGCACGTTGAGGCCGACGAAGGCCGACAGCACCGCCTCGGGCCAGACCCAGCCGTAGCCGAGGAGCGCCGCGACCTCCGCCTGCTGGCCGAGCCCGGTGCCGGACCGGTACGAGCCGATCAGCGTGTCCGCCCGCAGGCGCAGGCCGCTGGTCAGCAGGGAGCCGGCGGGCGCCGCGGTCGCGGTCGCGCCGGCGAATTGCGAGCCCTGCGAGCTGACGGTCGCCGAGGTGTCGACCGAGACGATCCAGGCGTCCTGCGCGCCCGGCGCCTCGGCGCCGGTATACCAGTCGGCTGCGAGCGCCGGCCGGCCGCAGGCCGCCGTGAGAGCGAGGGCGCATCCGGACAGGACGCGCGAGGACGGGCCGCGCCGGACCACGGCGCGGGTAAGATTGCGGTGCATGTCGAAACGCCACCTGACCCTGCAACAAGGCCAGGATCGCGCCCGCATCATTAAGCGGACCTTGCCGGGACGGGCGGCATCCCGTGCGATTCAGTCTTACATCCTTCAGGATGATTTCGGGTGGGCGGGATAGACCACGGGGGCGAGTCAAGGCGGCTGGGGATCGGTGTCCACAGCGGCGCCGGGATAGGCGGGGGGCTGACCTCAGAGGCCGCTCCTGACTACCTCCACCCTACTCCGGAAGACGCGGGATCCCCTCTCCCACACGGGAGAGGGGGGGGAGCGCTCGACTTGAGAACGCGGCATCAGCTGGTGCGGAGATCGATCGGGACCGGGCCGGAGGCTTCCGGTCCGCGAGGAGATCGCATCATCCCCTTTCCCCACGCACCTTAAGCCGTCCGGCCGAGACCGGCCGGCGCCACTGCATCGGCCTCCAGGTCCGAGATCAGGCGGCGGGTCTCGAAGGCCGCCGCGGTGCAGCGGGCGCGGGCGCGGGCGAGCGCCATCGCGAAGGCGGCGGGATCGCGGGCGACCTCGTCCTCGGTGCAGGATTCGAGCTCGGCGCAGGACCGGGAGAGGGCCGCGAAGCCGAGCATGCCGGCGGCCGAGACGAGGCCGTGCGCCTCGAAGCGCAGCCGCGCCCGTCCGGCGGCCTCCGTCCCCTCCCCGGCCAGCGCCCCGGTGACCTGCTCGGCGAGGTGGCCGAGGAGGCGGCGCACCGCCTCCGGCGGCAGGTAGGCGCAGACGCCGTCGTAGAGCGCCCGGTCGAGGGCGGGCTCGTCCTCGACGGCGCCCTCTCCTGCGCCGTCGTCGCGGTCGAGCCAGCGGTCGAGGAGCGCGGCGAGCTCGGCCGGGGTGAAGGGCTTGCCGAGGTGGTCGTCCATCCCGGCCTCGCGGAAGGACTGGACCTGGTCCGGCAGCACGTTGGCGGTCATGGCGATCACCGGCACCCGCCCGGCGGGGCCGGGCAGGCAGCGGATCAGCCGCGTCGCCATGGTGCCGTCGAGGCCCGGCATCTGCACGTCCATCAGCACGAGGTCGTAGGCGCCCGCCTCGGCGGCCCGCACCGCCTGGAACCCGTCGGTGGCGACGTCGACGCCGTGGCCGGCCTTGCGCAGCATCAGGCAGGCGAGCTCGCGGTTCACCTCGATGTCCTCGACGAGGAGGATGCGGCCCGCCCGCCCCGGCCGGGTCGCGGCGCGGGCCTCCGGCGGCGCCTGGTCCTCGGCCCGGGGCAGGGTCAGAGTGAGCCAGAAGGTCGCGCCGCGGCCGGCCGCCGAGATCACCCCGATCTCGCCGCCCATCGCCTCGACGAGGCGGCGGCTGATGGCGAGGCCGAGGCCGGTGCCGCCGTAGTCGCGGCGGATCGAGCTGTCGACCTGCGAGAAGCGCTCGAACAGCCGCCCCTGCGTCTCGGGCGCGATGCCGATGCCGGTGTCAGACACGGAGAAGCGAATCCGCTCCCCGGAGGCGCCGCTGCCCTCGTGGCGCAGGGACAGGGCGACGCTGCCGCGGGGGGTGAACTTCACCGCGTTGTTGAGGAGGTTGAGGAGGATCTGGCGCAGCCGCGCCTCGTCGCCGACGAGGTGGCGCGGCAGGCTCGCGTCGATGGTGCTCGTCACCGCGAGGCTCTTCTCGGCGGCCGCCGCCCCGACCACCCCGAGGCAGCCCTCGGCCAAGGCCTCGATCGCGAACGGCTCGGGCCGCAGGGCCACCGCCCCGGCCTCGACAGAGGAGAAGTCGAGGATGTCGTTGACGAGCGTCAGGAGACCCCCGGCCGAGGCGCGGGCGAGGCCGGCGTAGCGGCGCAGCTCCGGCTCGAGGTCGTCGGCCTGCGCGAGCAGCCCGGTGAAGCCGATCACGGCGTTCAGCGGCGTGCGGATCTCGTGGCTCATCGCCGAGAGGAAGTCGGTCTTGGCGGCATTCGCCCGCTCGGCGGCGACCTTGGCCGCCTCCGCCGAGACCTTCGCCGCTTCCGCCGCGGCCTTGGCGGCGACGAGCCCGGCCTCCGCGTCCTTGCGGGCCGAGACGTCGAGGTTGAGGCCCGTGATCCGCAGTGCCCGCCCGTCGCGGTCGCGGCAGAGCCGGCCGATCGCCTGGATCCAGCGCTGGCCGCCGGGTACCGTAACCCGGAAGGCGATGTCGACGGTGCCCCCGCCCGCCACCGCGCCGCGGAAGGCGGCGAGGGCGGGCTTGCGGTCCGGCGGCACCAGCCGGCGCAGCCAGGCGCCGAGCCCGATCACCGCCGGCCGGTCGCCGGGCAGCCCGTGCAGCCGCGCGCTCTCGGGCGCCAGGGTCACCTCGCGGGTGACGAGGTCGAGGTCGAACAGGCCGGCGCCGGCGGCGTCCTGAGCGAGGCGCAGGAGGTCACCGGTCTCCTCCAGCGCCTTGCGGGCGGCCAGGATATCGTCGATGTCGAGGGCCGAGCCGAGCCAGCCGAGGAGCGCGTCGTCCTTGCGCAGGGGCTGGAACGAGAGCTGGTGCCAGCGATAGGCGCCGTCGCGGTCGCGCAGGCGGCCTTTCGCCTCGCCGCTGCCGCCCTCGACCAGCGCCGCGGTGATCCGCGGCCGGTCGTCGGGGTGGTAGCGTTCCTGCCGCGCCGCCCGGCCGGGGCCGATCGGGCCGAAATAGCGCTCGAAGGCCGGGTTGGCGTAGACGGTCTCGCCGGTATCGGTGCGCTCCATCCAGACGAGCTGGGGCAGCGTGTCGGCGAGCGCGCGGTAATGCGCCCGGCTCGCGCGCAGCGACGCCTCCGCGTCCTGGCGCGCGCCCGCGTCGCGGATCGCCGCGACGAAGGGCGGTCCTTGTGCCGACAGGCGGGTCTCGACCCAGATCCAGCGCCCGTCGGCGTGGGACAGGCGATGCACCAGGGCGCCGCCGCCGACGAGGGCCGCCACGGCGGGACGGTCCTCCGGGTGGGCCCATTCGGTGAGGGAAAGCCCCGCGAGGGTTTCGGGCGCGCGGCCGGTCAGCGCGAGGCTCGCCGGCGAGGCGCGCACGAGCCGGCCCGCGGCGTCGATCTCCGCGACGAGGTCCGGGCAGGCATCGACGAGCCGCCGCGCCGCGCCGCGCCCGAACAGGCGGGCGAAGGGGTTGCGCCAGCCGGAGCGCGCGTCACGGCTCACGCCGTCACGCCCCGTCCTGCCACGCGGCGAAGCCCCGCGCGGCGCACCGTCCTCCGCGCCCGGAACACCCTCGGGCGCGGGCCTGCCTCGGATCCCATCGTCATGGCGGGCCTGGTCCCGGTCAATGAGCGAAAATTTGTCAGATGATGGTTAACCACCGATTCATTAAACGAGGCTTAACCTACCTCTGCGACCAGAACAGTCATGACAGCAACGTCACACACGCCTCAGTTCGGTCCGGCTTCCCCAGCGTCGACGGCGATGGTGGCCGCGGTGCAGCTCGGCAGCGAGCGGCGGCGCGACCGGCGCTTTCCCGTCACCCTGTCGGCGCGGCTGCGCCACGGCGGCCGGAGCTACCGCACCGAGATCCTGAACCTGAGCCGCGGTGGCCTGCTGCTCGCTCCGGTGGCGACGGTCATGCTGGTCCCGGGCTCCCCGATCCAGGTCGCGGCGGCGTCGATCGGCGAGGTCGAGGCCCATATCGTCAGCCTGAGCGCGCTCGGGATCCACGCACGGGTCGAGGGGACGTCCGAGCGTTTCCAGAAGGCCCTGGTGCATCTGGCGCGGCTGACCCGGATCTGGATGGCGCCGGAGGCGTGAACGGCGGCAGTTCCCGGCCGGGGGGCTGCGGGCTGTCCGGCAGGTCCGCGCGCGGGACATGAATCCCGCCGGGCAGGCTTCTGGTCTTCCTCAACAGAACGGAAGCGACCGAGGTCGGGGCTCGTCGGTCACCGGAAGGCGCACGCGTCGCGTGGCTTCACCGCCCCGTGGGGCCGCCTCCGCTCCGTCATCCGAAACAATCCGCCGCTACGGCCCGGCCCGGACGGCACCCGGGGCGATCGTCGCGGCCCGTCGCATGGGTGGCGTCATGCCTCCCTCCGTCGGTCTCAGTCCTCCCCGCCTCGGGCGGGAGGGACGGTGGGGAGCGTGATCCTGTCCGGCTCGCTCGTCAAGCATTATGGAACCGCGGCCGGAGCGTCGGCGCCGAGGCGAGCGGGCTTGGTGCGGATGTCCATGGCGTTGCCGCGCCAGACGATGTCGCGGGCGACCCAGGCGGCGAGCCAGATCGGGATGAACGAGAGGTCGCGGACGAGACACGTAAGCGGCCAGCGCCAGGAGCGCGGCCAGCCGTTGCGGGCAGCGAGCCGCCACTCGGCGCCGTACCAGGCGGCGGCGGTGCCGAGCATCGCCGCGAGGCCGGTGAGGCCCCCACCCGCCGCCGGATAGGCCGCCAGCATCGGGATCACCGCGCCGGTGCCGATCTCGGGGGCGAAGAACAGCGGGAAGGTGACGCGGCGCAGGCGCGCCCAGCGCAGCTGGCGCGACCACACCTCGGCGGCGCGGCGGGGCCCGAGCGGCTGGGCGAAGGGCGAGGCGACGAGGTGGACCTTGCGGCCCATCGCCCGCACCAGCTTGGTCGCCGCGGCGTCCTCGGCGATCTCGGCGCCGAGCGCCCGGATACCGCCCTGCGCCTCCAGCAGCGGGCGGTGCCAGAGCATGCTCTTGCCCTGGGCGAAGCCGAGGCCGAGCGCCTCGCCGACGTATTGCCAGCGCGCCTGGAGGGTGTTGAGGAAGGCGCACTCGACCTCGGCCCAGAAGCTGCCGGGCCGGGTGCCGACCGGCGTCGAGCAGACGAGGCCGGTGTCGGGGCGCCAGGCGGCGCGCAGGCGCTGGATGTAGTCCGCCGGCATCAGCACGTTCGAGTCGGCGAGCACGATCCAGTCGTGGCGCGCCTCGTCCCAACCGCGGATGCAGTTGTTGAGCTTCGGGTTGTCGCTCACCCGCTCGTCGCCGACGATCAGCCGGGCCGGCACGCCCGGATTCGCGGCGATCAGCCGCTCGACCAGCGGCACGATCGGGTCGGTGGCGCGGGCGACGCAGAAGATCAGCTCGTAGCGCGGGTAGGCGAGGCGAAAGCCCGAGGCCAGCGTCTCCTCGCTGTAGGTCTCAAGGCCGCAGACCGGCCGCACCACCGTGACGGGGGCGTCCTCGCGTCCTGCCGGATCCGGATCGGGCCGGCCGAGGCGGCGAAGCGCGACCACGAGGCTCGCGAGGTTGATCACCGTGAGGGCGAGGCAGATGATGGCGGCAAAGCCGGTACCGGTCATGCGGGTTCTCCCGGGCCGGTGCCGACCCGCGCCCTGTCGTCTCCCTCAAACAGACGGGCTGTTGCAGCCGTATGACGCTGCCGCACGCCCGGGCGCCGCTGTTCCTTTCCGGCATCACCCTGGATCCGGTCCGCGGCCCAGCTAGATCCTCCCGCGAAACGCCAACCGACGAGCCAGGCATGTCTTCGCCCCTCAACCCGCCGACCCCCGATCCCCGCCCGACCCTCCGGGCTCCCGACGACGATCCGCATCTCTGGCTCGAGGAGATCGACGGGGAGCGCGCCCTCGCCTGGGTCGAGGCGCAGAACGCCGACACGCTCGCAGTCCTCGCCGACGGGCGTTTCGCCGCCGACCGCGACGGCCTGAAGGCCGCCCTCGACCGGCCGGACAAGATCCCGGGCGTCACCCGCCGCGGGGGGCTCCTCTACAACCTGTGGCAGGATGCCGGGCATCCCCGCGGCCTGTGGCGGCGCACGACGGAGAGCGAGTACGCCAAGCCCGAGCCGGCCTGGGACGTGCTCCTCGACCTCGACGCGCTCGCCCGCGACGAGGGCGAGGACTGGGTGTGGAGCGGCGCCGCGAGCCTGCCGGGCAGCCACGCCCGCGCCCTGATCCAGCTCTCCCGCGGCGGCGGCGACGCGACGGTGGTGCGCGAGTTCGACCTGGCCGAGCGCCGCTTCGTCCCGGACGGTTTCTCGCTGCCGGAGGCCAAGAGCATCCCGGTCTGGCTCGATCCCGACACGCTGCTGCTGGCCAGTCCGCTCGGCGGCCCGGAGCACGCGACGCCGGCCGGCTACGCGCGCACCGTGCGGCTGTGGCGGCGCGGCACCGATCCGCTCGCCGCGCCGGTGATCTTCTCCGCCGGCCCGACCAGCATGGTCGCCTACGGCTACCCGGACCGGGAGGCCAGCCCCGAGCGCCTGGTATTCGCCGAGCGCACCGGCTTCTTCGACGGCACGATCAGCCTCGGCGACCGCACCGGGCCGAAGACCCGCCTCGACATCCCGACCGATGCCGACGCCCACTGGCACCGCGGGTATCTCGCCATCCGCACCCGCACGCCGTGGGCGGTCGGCGGCGCGACCCACCCGGCCGACAGCGTGCTCGGCATCGGGCTCGACGCGTTCCTGGCCGGCGACCGTGATTTCCAGGTCCTGTTCACCCCCGGCCCGCGCCGGGCGCTCCAGGGCTTCTTCTGGACCGGCGGGCACCTCGTCATCTCGGTCCTCGACGACTTGAAGGCGGTGTTTCCGGTCTTCACTCCCTCGCAGGGCGGCTGGGCCGAGAGCCGCGTCGCGGGGCTACCGGAGCTCGGCGTCGTCAGCGTGTGGTCGATGGACGGCGAGGAGGAGGAATCGAACGGCGACCTGATGGTGGCGGCGAACGACCCCGTCACCCCCTCGACGCTTCTGACCACCCGCCCCGACCTCGCCGCCCCGAGGCTCCTGAAGCAGGCCCCGTCCCTGTTCGAGGCCGACGGCATGGTGGTGACCCGGCACGAGGCGGTGTCGAGCGACGGCGAGCGCATCCCCTACGTCCAGGCCGGCCCGCCCGGGGAGACCGGCGAGGCGCCGGTGCACCTCTCGGGCTATGGCGGCTTCCAGGTCACGAACCTCGCCGGCTACTCGGCGGTGCTCGGCCGGCTCTGGCTCGCCAAGGGCGGCACGCGGGTGGTGGCGAACATCCGCGGCGGCGGCGAGTTCGGCACCCGCTGGCACGAGGCCGGGCGGCGCGAGGGCAAGGCGCTCACCCACGACGACTTCGCGGCAGTGGCCGCCGACCTGGTGCACCGCGGCGTAACCCGGCCCGGCCGCATCGCCGCCGAGGGCGGCTCGAACGGCGGGCTCCTCATCGCCAACATGCTGACGCGCTACCCCGAGCGCTTCGGCGCGCTGTTCTGCACCGTGCCGCTGATCGACATGCGGCGCTACACCAAGCTTCTCGCCGGCGCGAGCTGGATCGCCGAGTACGGCGACCCCGACGACCCGCAGGACTGGGCCTTCCTCCAGCACATCTCGGCCTACCACCTGGCCGAAGCCGGCCGGCCCTACCCGCCGATCCTGATCGCCACGACGCGGCGCGACGACCGGGTGCATCCGGGCCACGCCCGCAAGATGGCGGCGAAGCTCCAGGGCTTGGGCTACCCCGCCCGCTTCTACGAGCCCGAGGCCGGCGGCCATTCCCACGGCAAGACCAGCGCCGAGACCGCCGCCTTCGCGGCGCTGGGCGCCGCCTTCCTGCGGCGGGCGATCGGCTGGGAGCCGGAGGTGGCGGGCACATAATGGTTTCTGCGCAGTAAAACCCGGGACGATCCGGGAACCCGGGCGCGGCGCGCACGTCATTCCGGTGCTCAAGCGTGGCCTATTGCCTCCGCCTTCTGCCGGATAAGGATTCCTTCACGATGCGCGCCGCAGCAGCTCTCCTCGTCACCCTCTGCGTGGCCGGGATCAACGAGGCGCGAGCCGGGATCCTGATCCGGGTCGACAAGACCACCCAGCGGATGACCGTGACCCGCGACGGGCAGACGCTCTACGACTGGCCGGTCTCCACCGGCATGGAGCGCTACAGCACGCCGCGGGGCGCCTTCTCGCCCTCGCGCATGGTGGCCGATTACCGCTCGCGCGAGTGGGACGACGCGCCGATGCCGCACGCGATCTTCTTCACCGGCCGCGGCCACGCCATCCATGGCAGCAGCCATACCGGCCGCCTCGGCACCCCCGCCTCGCATGGCTGCGTGCGCCTGGCGCCGGGCAAGGCCGCGACGCTCTATTCCCTCGTCAAGGCGGAGGGGATGGGCAACACCCGGGTGGTGATCGGCGGCGACGAAACCGCGCTCGCGAGCCGCGCGACGCCGCGCCGGGAAGCGCGGGTGCGCCGCGAGCGCCTCGACGAGGACGGCTTCACGCAGGCCGGCTACGCCCAGGCCCCCCGCGTCGCGCGTCGCCGCGCCGCCGATCCGTGGGGCAACGACTGGCAGCCGGTCGGCGCGACCTACCCGTCGCCCTACGGCGCGACGTACTATTCCTACGGCCCGTCGTACTGAACTGCACCCGCCTTGCCGAACGCCGCCCTGCGCGACACCTAAGCGGACGAAGCGTTGGCTTGCCAACGCTTCG
>NZ_JBSNCC010000022.1:19548-89052 GCF_053764715.1 Methylobacterium sp. Gmos1
GGTCACCTCTCCAATCCGCGTTCCCCGCCAACGCTTCGTCCGCTTAGGTTCTTGTTTTGCCGCAGATTTTTGGCGCCGAACCGGCAACCACTTCGGCGAAATCTGCTTAGGCCCCACGCCGCCACGGGGGAGCAGACCCGGGAATGCGCAGCCTGTTCGTCCTGATGTCGATCGCGGTCGCCCTCGGCTTCGTGGTCAGCGGGCTCATCAACGGCCTCGACGACCGGGCGCTCGCCCGCAGCGAGCGCGAGGCGCAACGGCGGGTCGGCGTCGCGGTGGCGGACTACGCCCGCCGGCTCGGCCTGTCGCCCGACTGGGCCGCCTATTGCCGGGCCGAGACCCGGCGCAAGCTCGCCACCTACCCCAAGGACGGCTCGATCCCCTTCGGCCTGCGCTATTCCAGCGCCGGCACAGAGGAGGTCGAGCGGGCGATCCGCGAGCGCGAGACCTACGAGCGCCAGGACCAGATCCTGTGCCTGACGCAGCTGCCGGCGAGCCTGCGCGAGCCGTAACGGCCTACAACCCGTAGCGGGCGAAGGCCGCGCGCTCGTCGAGGGCGGCGAGCGCCCCCTCGATCGCCGCGAGGCCGACCGCCCCCGGCTCGCGCCGGCGCAAGAGCCGCGACAGCAGGCCGCCGCGGACCTGCTCGACGACCGGCAGCTTCACCGTGTCGCCGAAGCGGGCACGCAGGACCGAGCGGACGTCGCCGTGGCCGTCGACGAGGCCGAGCGCCAGGCCCTGGCGCCCGGTCCAGACCGCGCCGGAGAACAGCTCGTCGGGATCGCCCGTGAGACCGGGCCGGCGGCTCGTCACCAGCTCGGTGAACATCGCCTGCACGTCGGCCTGGATGGTCTTCAAGCGCGCGACGTCGTCCGGGTTCTCCGGTCGGAACGGATCGAGCATCGCCTTGGCCTTGCCGGCGGTGTGGACCCGGCGCTCGACGCCGAGGCGCTCGATCAGCCCTGTGAAGCCGAAGCCGGCCGAGACCACCCCGATCGAGCCGACTAGGGAGGAGGGATCGCAGAAGATCTCGTCGGCCGCGCAGGCGATCATGTAGCCGCCCGACGCCGCGACGTCCTCCACGAAGGCGAGGACCGGCACCCCGGTTTCGGTGGACAGGGCCCGGATGCGGCGGAAGATCAGGTGCGACTGCGCCGCCGAGCCGCCCGGCGAGTTGACGACGAGCGCCACCGCCCGGATGCCCTTCATGCCGAAGGCCCGCTCCAAGGCCGGGGCGCAGGCGCCGAGGGAGAGGCCGGCCCGCAGGGGCGAGACCGCCCCGATGGCGCCGCTCAGGCGCACGACCGGCACCACCGGGTGACGGCGGGCGAGAGCGTCGGGCAGGAGGGCGCGCAGGGCGGCGAGGGGCCGGAACGGCATGGCGGGGCGGGGTCTCCGATGGCGGACCCGACTGGTAGGCGGCCCACCCCATCCCGGCAAGCGAGCCCGGGGCCGCACCCCGGGGCCTCCGCGACCAACACTCCCCTGGCAAGACCTGCGCGAGCGGGACCTGCCCGAACAGATCCAAGTCGACCGCAAGTTTTTCACCACGTCGATTGAAGCGGGGCCGGCCGCGTCTAGATGATCCGCCAGCGCCCCTCGGACATCCGGCGGGCGTCCCGCCGCCTCGTTCCCGGCGGGAACGTGCCTCGTTGCCAAACCTACAGCCGGGGCGGCGGCGCCGAGCGCCGCGCCGCCCGAGGGAGACCGACATCATGCGTGCCCTTCGATGGATCAGCCTGGTCCTGACCCTGCTCGTCGCCGGGATCGGGCTCGGCACCAGCCGCAGCTCCGCCGCCGCCCTGCCGAGCGCCGGCGCCCTGGCGGCCGGGGCCAGCGCCGCCGCGCCGCTGGTCGACAAGGCCTATTACTACCGCCGCTACTACCGCTACCGGCCCTACCGCCGGTACTACGGCTACCGGCCGTATCGCCGCTTCTACTACCGTCCGTACTACCGGCGCGCCTATCGCCCGTACTACCGCCGGTACTACCGGCCCTATTACCGGCCGTACCGTCGGGTCTACGGCCCGCGGTTCTACTTCTAGTCCGCGCTCCCGCGCGAGCGGCCGACCGGCCGCTCCGCACCCCACCGGGCCGGAGCGGACCCGGCCGCGCCCCGACGGCGGGAAGTCGATCCAACCGGTCATCGCCGGAAACCCTGCGGCAGCACTGGCAGGACGAACGACAATCCCGCCGATCCCGCACGAAGCATTGTGGTCATGGACACGAATGCCGAGATCGTATCCATCGGTATCCCATCTCCGACCCGATGATCCGGCCCGTCCGTACATGATCGTGACATGCGGGCAGCAGAACCCGGCCGCCGCTCGATCGCGGTCTCCCGCCTGAATCCTTAGCTTCCGGAAAGTCATTTACTGGCAGTTAAGCCAGCAAGCGCCATCCTGTCACGAGATCGAGACCGACCCTGGCCTCGAAATCAGGGAGCCGCCCGGCTCCCATGCCGCGGGACCCGGCCCATGGCCGGCGTCGTGCGCCGCGGGAGATGGCAGATGGACGTACTCGTCATCGACGACAGCCAGGCGGTGCTGGCGCAGATGAAGCGGCTGCTGGAGCAGGACCGGCAGGCGGTCACCTCCATCTTCTGCAACCCGCTGCTGGCGCTCGACGAGGCGCGGATGCGCGCCTTCGACCTCGTGCTCGTCGACTACAACATGCCCGAGATGGACGGCGCATCCGTCATCCGCGAGCTGCGGGGGATCGCGCACTACGCCCAGGTGCCGGTCGTGATGTTCACCAGCGAGGTCAGCGACGCCGTGCGCCTCGCGGCCCTCGACGCGGGCGCGACCGACTTCCTCGACAAGCGCATCGGCCGCCTCGAACTCCAGGTCCGGCTGCGCAACCTCGTGCGGCTCGCCACCGCCGTGCGCCGCCTCGACGACCAGGCCTCCTGGCTCGCCGGCGAGGTCGAGACGGCGGTGCGGACCCTGCGCGAGCGCGAGGCCGAGATCATCTTCCGCCTCTCGCTGGCCGTGGAATACCGGGACAACGACACCGGCGACCACACCTGGCGCGTCGCCCGCTACAGCCAGATCATGGCCGAAGCCCTGGGGCTCGATGCGGAGTTCTGCCGCCGGGTCTACCTCGCGGCCCCGCTCCACGACGTCGGCAAGGTGGCGATCCCCGACGGCGTGCTGCTCAAGCCCGGCCGCCTCGACGAGGAGGAATTCGCCCTGATCCGCACCCATGCGGCGATCGGCAAGCGTATCCTGGGCGGCAGCACCTGCGAGCTGATCGGCCTCGCGGCGGAGATCGCCGAATCGCACCACGAGCGCTGGGACGGCGGCGGCTACCCGAACGGCCTGACGGGCGAGGCGATCCCGCTCGCCGCCCGGATCGTCGCCGTCGCCGACGTGTTCGACGCCCTGACCACCGAGCGCCCCTACAAGGCGGCGATGCCCTTCGGGGAGGCGCGGGCCTGCATCGCGGCGGAGAGCGGCCGCCACTTCGATCCGGCCTGCGTCGCGGCCTTCCTGTCGCGCTGGGACGACATCGTGGCGGTCGGTGCCAGCGCCTCGGCGCAGTTGCGCGACGTCCCGGTCCGGATCGAGCCCTGGGCCCGGGTGCCGTCGCTGCCCCGGGAGGTGCCCGCGGAGGCCCTGCCTCACGAGGACGCGGCGGCCTGACGCGTCCGGGGCGCCGCCCGCTCCAGGCCCATCGGCTCGCCGCTCGGCTTGTGCTCGGGGCAGGATGGCGTAAGAGTCCGGCCGTCCGAGGTGCCTCCGGGGAAGGCGCCTACCGTTTGCGAGAGTCCCGGTGGATGGCGAGTGACGGGTCGATCCGCGAGGCGCACGAGGCCGGGAACGGCCGGGCGGAGCTGCCGTACCGGCTGCGGCAGCAGGCGCTGATGGGCGCCTTCGCCCGGATGGCGTTGCAGACCCGCGACCTCGACGCGCTGCTGGCGCGGGCGAGCGAGCTCTGCGCCGAGGCCCTCGGCGCCGTGTGCTGCCAGGTGCTGGAATATCGCGCCGGCGATCACGCCTTCGTGATCCGGGCCTGCACCGGCCTCGGGGACGACCGGGTCGGGACCGATTTCACCGCCGGCGACGAGGCGACGCCGGCGGCCTACGCCTTCCGTACCGGTGCCGGCGTGCTCGCCAACGGGATCCGGCCCGGGACCGAGCATCACGGCGCGCGTTTCCACCTGCCGGAGGCCCTGGCGCCCGCCGGCCCCTGCCACGCCGTCAACGTGCCGATCGCGCTCGGTGACGAGAGCCGGCGCGCCTACGGGGTGCTGGAGGCCTGGGGCACCGAGAGCCATGGCTTCGACCGCGCCGACCAGGAATTCCTCGCAGGCTTCGCCGGGCTGATCGGCATCGCGGTCGAGCGCCACCAGGGCGATGCGCGCCTGCGCGACGCCCTCGACCACCAGGTGCAGCTGACCCGGGAGATGAGCCACCGGGTCAAGAACAGCCTCGGCGTGGTGGCGGGCCTGCTGCGGCTCCAGGCGCGGGACGCCCAGTCCGAGGAGGTGCGCCACGCCCTCGAGGATGCCGGCGCGCGCATCGCCACCGTGGCCGAGGTGCACGACCACCTCTGGCGCGGCATCCACCAGCTCGGCATGGTCGAGCTGGCCGACTTCCTGCGCGAACTGGTGGCGAAGCTCCGGGAGGAAGCGCCGGGCCACGATCTCGCCTGCGAAGCCGACTCGAAGGTGATCAGCGCCGACCAGGCGATCCCGATCGGCCTCGTGGTCAACGAGCTGGTGACCAACGCGGTCAAGCACGCCTACCCGCACGGCACCGGGCCGGTGCGGGTCGCGCTCTCGGTGCGCGAGGAGGGCCTGCGCCTCTCGGTCCGCGACGACGGCGTCGGCCTGCCGCCGGGCTTCGACGTGTCGATGCGCCAGCGCTCGCTCGGCCTCAAGATCATCGCCAGCCTGATCCGCCAGCTCGACGGGCGCCTCAGCACCGGGGAGGGCGGGCCGGGGGCGCATTTCGTGCTGGACATTCCGCTGGCGTGAGGCGGCCGAGGCGGCGCTCACGGTAAGCCGCGGACCTTACCCTCGTCCCCGCGGGCGCAAGGACTGTCCGGGGAAAGAAGCCGCGCCGAGATTCCCCTCTCCCCGCGGGGCGGGGAGAAGAGAAGACCCGCGCCAGTTCTCTTCGTCGGGAATCCTGTGCCGTCGCCGCCTCACGCCGCCCGCACCGGCCGCACCGGGATTTCCTCCGCCAGCGCCGGCAGGGCGTCCATCACCCGGCTCGCCGGGAAGGTGACGATGACCTCGGTGCCCTCGCGCGGGCGCGACTTCAGCTGGAAGCCGCCGCCATGCAGGTCGACGAGGCCCTTGACGATCGGCAGGCCTAAGCCCGAGCCCTGCTCGGCGGTCTTGATCGCGAGCGAGCCGCGGCCGAAGGACGACATCACGGTCGGGATCTCGTCCTCGGGGATCCCCGGGCCGGTATCCTTCACGCTGAGGTACTGGCCGCCCGACGAGGTCCAGCCGACCTTGATGGTGATCTCGCCCCCCGGCGGCGTGAACTTGATCGCGTTCGACAGGACGTTGAGCACGATCTGGCGCAACGCCCGCTCGTCGGCCCAGAGCCGCGGCAGGGTGGGGTCGATGAGCTCGCGGAAGGTCTGGTTCTTGGCCCGCGCGCGCAAGCTCATCATGTGCCGGCTCTCCTCGACCACGTAGGCGAGGTGCAGCGCCTCCTCGTTGAGCTCGTAGCGCCCGGCCTCGATCCGCGAGAGGTCGAGGATCTCGTTGATCAGGTTGAGCAGGTGCAGGCCGCTGTCGTGGATGTCGGTCGAGTATTCCCGGTAGGAGGCCGCGGAATGCGGGCCGAACACCTCGTTCTTCATCACCTCCGAGAAGCCCAGGATGGCGTTGAGCGGCGTGCGCAGCTCGTGGCTCATGGTGGCGAGGAAGCGGGACTTGGCGAGGTTCGCCTCCTCGGCGCGCCGGCGCGCCTCGTCGGAATTGGCCTTGGCCTGCTCCAGCTCGCCGAAGATCGCGTCCTTCTCGGCCCGCGATTGCAGGGCCGCGACCGTCGAGGCGTGCAGGTGGTTCGACAGGAACAGGAAGAACAGCTGCGCGCAGACCGCCATGCCGACGAGCAGGACCGATTCCGCCCCGCGCGACAGGCACAGGAGCGCGGTGGTGGCGGCGCTGAGCGGCAACAGGCCCGCATAGGCGCCGAGCGGCACCGTGGCGGCGAGCATCGTGGTCACCGCGGCCACGATGACGAGGACGAACATCACGAAGGTGCGGGCGTTCGCGGCGTCGACCTGGAGCAGCATCAGCGTCAGGAGCGCCCAGGCGAGGCTCTGGACCACCTCGCCGACGATCACCCGCCGGCGCGAGGCCGGCAGCGACAGCGCGTCCGGGTCCTGGCGCAGGAAGGCGCGCGCGAGCGCGGTGTTGCCGGCGATCACCGCCAGCACGCCGAGACACCAGGTGCCGCTGAGCAGCACCGGCGCCCAGAACACCGAGGCCGCGGCGATGCAGCAGGTGAGCACCACCAGCGGCAGGCAGGCGCCGATGCGGTACTGGGCGTAGACGCGCAGCAATTCGTAGTCGAAGGCGCGCTCGAGCCCGATCGACGAGGTCAGCCGCTCGCGGGCGGAGCGCACGTCCCGCGCGACCTTGCGCCGCCGGGCCGCCTCCTCCGCCGTCGGGCCGCGCCCGCGCTGAACCATTTCCGCCGTGACTTCGGACATCGCGATCGGGTCTGCCGCTCCCTCGCCGCCTGACACCGTGGGCTGGTCGGGGAGAGGCTGACCGAATTTCGTTAAGGTCCTCCTGCCGCGACCCCGAGAATGCGACGCGATCGGCCGCCCCGCCCTGCCGTTGCGACACTCACGGGGGCGTGCGCTGGCGCACATCGGCCAGGCTTGCCGCGGGTCCAGGAGCGGCCGCACACAGAGCAGGCCTGGAAACGTTCCAGCCTCTCGTCGGAAGCGCACGATGACGAAGCTCACCCTCAACGGCCGGACCTACGAGGTCGAGGCCGATCCCGAGATGCCGCTCCTCTGGGCGATCCGCGACCATCTCAACCTCACCGGCACGAAGTACGGCTGCGGCATCGCGCAGTGCGGCGCCTGCACGGTCCACGTCGACGGGCAGCCGGTGCGCTCGTGCCAGACCCGCCTCGGCGATGTCGGCGAGGGCAAGATCACCACGATCGAGGGAATCTCCGGCCCGGTGGCCGAGGCGGTCCGCACCGCCTGGCGCAGCCTCGACGTGGTGCAGTGCGGCTACTGCCAGTCGGGCCAGATGATGTCGGCGATCGGGCTCCTCTCGGAGAACAAGAAGCCGAGCGACGCCGACATCGACGCCGCTATGGACGGCAACGTCTGCCGCTGCGGCACCTACCAGCGCATCCGCGCGGCGATCCACGACGCCGCCCGCTCCCTCGCCTGACCGGGACGCCGCCATGCTGAACCACAGCCTCAAGACTCGCGACCACGCCGTCACCTCGCGCCGCGCCTTCCTGCGCGGCTCGGCCGCCGCCGGCGGCGCCCTGGTGATCGGGCTCCACCTCGACCCGAAGGGCGCGCGGGCCGCGGGCGGCCCCGACCTGTCGAAGGCGCCGGCGAAGCCCAACGCCTTCGTGCGCATCGCCGCCGACGACACCGTGACGGTGGTGATCAAGCACCTCGACATGGGCCAGGGCAACACGACGGGACTCGCCACCATCGTGGCGGAAGAGCTCGACGCCGACTGGGCGCAGATGCGCGCCGTCTTCGCGCCGGCCGATGCCAGCCTCTACAACAACCTCGCCTTCGGGCCGATCCAGGGCACCGGCGGCTCGACCGCGGTGGCGAATTCCTGGATCCAGCTGCGCAAGGCCGGGGCCGCCGCCCGCGCGATGCTGGTCGCGGCGGCAGCCGACGAGTGGAAGGTGCCGGCCGGCGAGATCACCATCGAGAAGGGGGTGCTGCGCCACGCGAGCGGCAAGGCGGGCCGCTTCGGCACCTTCGCCGCCAAGGCGGCGGTGCAGCCGGTCCCCGAGAACCCGGCGCTGAAGGACCCGTCCGCCTTCCGGCTGATCGGCACGAAGCTGCCGCGGCTCGATTCGAGCGCGAAGACCGACGGCAGCGCGCAATACGCCCTCGACGTGCGCCGGCCGGGCCAGCTCACGGCGCTGGTCGCCCGCCCCCCGCGCTTCGGCGCGCCGCTGAAGAGCGTCGACGACAAAGCCGCCAAGGCGGTGCCGGGCGTGGTCGAGGTCGTGCGGATCCCGAGCGGCGTCGCGGTCGTGGCGCGCGACACCTGGTCGGCGATGAAGGGCCGCGAGGCCTTGACGCTCACCTGGGACGATGCCGGTGCCGAGCGGCAGTCCACCGAGTCGCAGCAGGCGGCCTACAAGGCGATGGCCGACAAGCCCGGCCTCGTCGCCTCGAAGCGGGGCGATGCCGCGGGCGCCATCAAGGGCGCCGCCAAGGTGCTGGAGGCGGAGTTCAGCTTCCCCTACCTGGCGCACGCCCCGATGGAGCCGCTCAACGCCACGATCGAGCGCGCCGCCGACGGCGGCTACGAGATCTATGCCGGCTCGCAGTTCCAGACCATCGAGCAGGCGGTCGCCGCCGGCATCCTCGGCACCACCGCCGACAAGATCCGCATCACCACGTTGTGGGCCGGCGGCTCGTTCGGCCGGCGCGCCACGGCCTCGGCCGACTACATCGCGGAGGCCGCCGCGATCCTGAAGGCCACTGGCGAGAAGGCGCCGATCCATCTCGTCTGGACACGCGAGGACGACATCACCGGCGGCTACTACCGCCCGGCCGCCTATCACCGCATCCGCGCCGGCCTCGACGCCAAGGGGGCGATCACCGGCTGGGAGCACAAGATCGTCGGCAAGTCGATCATCATCGGCACGGCGCTCGAGGCGATGATGGTCAAGGACGGGGTCGACGCCACCACCGTCGAGGGCGCGTCCGACACGCCCTACGCGCTCCCGGCCTACCGGTTCGAGGTCCACAACGCCCGCGAGGGCGTGCCGGTGCTGTGGTGGCGCTCGGTCGGGCACTCGCACACCGCGCAGGCGATGGAGGTGTTCGTCGACGAGCTGGCGCACGCCGCCGGGCAGGACCCGGTCGCCTACCGGCTCGGCCTGCTGAAACAGGCCCCGCGGCTCTCGGCCGCGCTGACGCTCGCCGCCGAGAAGGCGGGCTGGAGCGCCCGCGACTCGAGGCCCGGGCGCGGCTACGGCGTCGCCGCGCACGAGTCGTTCGGCTCCTACGTGGCGATGGTGGCCGACGTGACGGCGGAGGCCGGCAAGGTGAAGGTCAACCGCATCGTGGCGGCTGTCGATGTCGGCGTGGCGGTGAACCCGGACATCATCCGGGCCCAGGTCGAGGGCGCGGTCGGCTTCGCGCTCTCGGCGGTGCTTCGCAACAAGATCACCTTCAAGGACGGCCAGGTGCAGGAGAAGAACTTCGACGCCTACGAGCCGACCCGGATGAGCGAGATGCCGAAGGTCGAGGTTCACATCGTGCCGTCGGCCGCCGCCCCCACCGGCATCGGCGAGCCCGGCGTGCCGGTGCTCGCGCCCGCGATCTCGAACGCGGTCTTCGCCGCCACCGGCCAGCGCCTGCGCTCGCTCCCCCTCGACCTCACGGCGCTCCGTGGTGTGTGATCGCGCCTTGCGGCGCTCCGCGGCGTGTGATCGCGCACCACACCCTTAACCAGCGCCCTATATGAGGGGGATGACTTCCAGTTTTGGACCCGAGACGACTTCAGGGTGCGGCGCGAGCCGCACCCTTTTTTCATCCGCGCCGGACTTCGTCGAGACCGCCGAGCGGGTGCGCGCCTGCCGCCTCTGCCGCGAGGCGCCGCGCCACGGGCCGCCGCTTCCGGTCGAGCCGCGGCCGATCGTGCAGGGCACGGGCCGCGCGCGGATCTGCATCGCCAGCCAGGCCCCGGGCAACCGGGCGTTCCAGAGCGGAGTGCCGTTCCAGGACCCCTCCGGCAAGCGCCTGCGCGACTGGCTCGGCCTCGACGAGCCGGCCTTCTACGACCCTGATCTCGTGGCGATCGTCCCGATGGGCGCCTGCTTTCCCGGCCACGACGCCAAGGGCGGCGACCTGCCGCCGCGGCGCGAATGCGCCGAGACCTGGCGCGCGCCGCTGCTCGCCGGCCTGCCGAACCTGGAGCTGATCCTGCTGATCGGGCAGTACGCGCAGGGCTGGCATCTCGGGCGCCAGCCCGGCGGCCTCACCGGCACGGTGGCCCGCTGGCGCGAGTTTTTTTCGGAAAGTCGGCGCCCCCGCCTGCTGCCGCTGCCCCATCCCTCCTGGCGCAACACGCCGTGGCTGAAGAAGCATCCGTGGTTCGAGGCGGAGCTGCTGCCGGTGCTGCGGGCGGAGGTGGCGCGGTTGGCTGGACGGGCTTGATTCCCGGGCGCGCTCCCATGATGGGGTGCGTACGACATTTCCTTCCGTGACGGAGGTCCCGTGCCCGAGCCCATCAGCCCCCGCGACCGCCTGATCGTCGCCCTCGACATGGCGAGCACCGACGAGGCCGAGCGCCTGATCGACCGGATCGGCGACGCCGCGAGCTTCTACAAGATCGGCTACCGCCTCGGCTATGCCGGCGGCCTCAGCTTGGCCGAGCGGCTGGTCCGGGGCGGCCACAAGGTGTTCCTCGACCTCAAGCTCCACGACATCGGCAACACCGTCGAGGAGGGGGTGCAGTCGCTGGCCGGGATCGGCGCCACCTTCCTCACCGTGCACGCCTATCCGCAGACCATGCGGGCTGCGGCCAGCGGGCGCGACCGGGCGGGCACCGGCCTCAAGATCCTCGGGGTCACGGTGCTCACCTCCTACGACGATGCGGATGCGCGCGAGGCCGGCTACGCGCTGACGGTCGCCGACCTCGTCGCGGTGCGCGCCGCCGCCGCCAAGGCGATCGGTATCGACGGCATCGTCTGCTCGGCGGCGGAGGCGCCGCAGGTGCGGGACATCCTCGGGCCCGACCGCCTGATCGTCACGCCCGGCATCCGCCCGGCCGGCGCCGCGATCGGCGACCAGAAGCGGGTCGTGACCCCGGCGGAAGCGATGCGCTCCGGTGTCGACCACGTCGTCGTCGGCCGGCCGATCACCGGGGCGGCCGACCCGCGCGACGTCGCCCGCCGCATCGTCGACGAGATGGCGGCGGCGCTCTAGAGCAGCGCCCGATCGCGTTGTGATCGGGCGCTGCTCCAGGTCTTCGGACTTGCCGCGTTTTCCTCGACGAACCGGCATCCACTTCGTCGGAAGATGCTCTAGTTCGAGCGCTGACAACAACGGGAGGGTGTGAATGGCGAAGGGATACTGGATCGGCCGCGTCGACGTCTCGAACCCGGAGGCCTACAAGAACTACGTCGCGGCCAACGGCGTCGCCTTCGCCAAGTACGGCGGGCGCTTCCTGGTGCGCGGCGGCGCGTTCGAGGCTGTGAGCGGGTCGAGCCGCGCCCGCAACGTGGTGATCGCGTTCCCGAGCTACGACCAGGCCCTCGCCTGCTGGAACTCGCCCGAGTACCAGGCCGCCCGCGCCAAGCAGGAGGGCGGCGCCGAGATCGACCTCATCGTGATCGAGGGCTACGACGGGCCGCAGCCGGGCGAGGCCTGATCCATGGCGTCGGGCGGCTCCTCGGCAGGCGGGTCTTCGCGATGGGGCTGGCGCAGGATCCTGCGCGCGGTCCTCACGGTCGTGCCGCCCCTCGTCGGGGTGTTCCTGATCGGGCAGGCGGTGGTGGCCTCGATCGGCGGCGACATCCGCCGCTGGGAGTTCGTGCTCGGGGCGGTCTGCCTGTGCCTGACCTTCTCCGGGCGGCTGGTGCCGGAGGAGTGAATTCGCGTAGCGCCCCCGTAAAAATGAAGGCGCGGGATCCCCTCTCCCGTGTGGGAGAGGGGTAGGGGCGATCGGAGATCGCGCGAGGGTGGCGCGCTTCCGCAGAAAGCGCTGAGCATCGTGCTGGTAGCGGTACGGCTCAGATCTATCCTGAAACGCGCCACCCTCACCCCTGACCCCTCTCCCACACGGGAGAGGGGGACGCGCTTTGCTTGTGAATGCTGAAGCAGCGGAGACCGAAAGGTCGCTCGGGGCCCATCAGTGGAACCACCCCAGCCCCGACCCCTTTCCCTCACACCCCGCAAGCCCGGATCACCCCCATGCGCGACAACCCGGAGCGGAGCCGGTTCGAGCTCGAGGTGGACGGCGAGGTCGCCTACGCCGATTACCGCCGCCAGCCCGGCACCCTCGTCATCGCCTACGTCTACGCGCCCCCAGCTTTGCGCGGCACCGGCACCGCCGACCGATTGATGCAGTCGGTCGCCGAGACCGCCCGGGCCGAGGGCGCGCGCATCCGGCCGCTCTGCGGCTACGCGGCGGCGTGGCTGAGGCGCCACCGCGAGCATCGCGACCTGCTGGCCTGAGATCGCTTCGCCAGGATCAGCCGGCCATGTCGAGCGGCGGCGCGAGCCCGGCCGGCAGCGGGCTGACATAGGGCGTGCGGGAAAGCCGCTCGGCGTGGTCGGCCTTGGCGCGGGCGAGGAGATCGGGGTTGCGCAGGACATCGACCGCGGTGCCGGCCATCGCCTTGGCGACGTGGATCATGCCCTTGTGCGCCGCCGGGGTCTTTCCTTGAGCGGTCATCTGCCAGGAATGGCCCGGCGTGCCGATGGCGTAGGTGGCGCCGCGGGCCTGCACCGTCGGCACCGCCCAGCTCACGTCGCCGACATCGGTTGAGCCCATCATCCGCTCGCCCACCGCGCCGAGCGGCACGATCGTGTCGCAGAGCGGCGCGTCGGTCACCGGCAGGCCGAAGCGGCGATGGGCCGAGACGATGTCCTCACCTGTCAGCGTCGCCCGGATCTCTTCCGCGAAGGCGCGGTCCTCGGCGTCGAAGGGCGGGGGCCCGAGCCGCATCAGGTTGGCGTGGAGCGCCTGCTCCAGCGGCGGGTTCGCCAGCAGGTTCGACATCGCGCTCACCACCCGGCTCGTCATCCGGGTCTCGGTCATCAGTGCGGCGCCCTGCGCGATCTTCTCCACCCGGGCCGCGAGGTCGAGGAGGCCCGGCAGGTCGGCGGCGCGCACGAGGTAGCGCACGGTGGCACCGGCCTGGACGACGTTGGGGGCGATCCCGCCGGCATCGAGATAGGCGTAGTGCACCCGCGCGTCGCTCGGCATGTGCTCGCGCAGGTAGTTGACGCCGACATTCATCAGCTCGACCGCGTCGAGGGCCGAGCGCCCGAGATGGGGCGCTGCCGCCGCGTGCGAGGCCTTGCCGGCGAAGGTGAAGTCGAGGAGCTGGATCGCCAGCGATACCGGCTCCCAGATCGCCACGAACGGACCCGGATGCCAGGTGATCGCCACGTCGACGTCGGAGAAGACGCCGTCGCGTACCATGAAGGTCTTGGCCGCCCCGCCCTCTTCCGCCGGGCAGCCGTAGTAGCGCACGCGCCCCGGAAGCCCTTGCGCGGCGAGCCAGTCCTTGACCGCGGTGGCGGCGAGGAGCGCGCCCGCCCCCAGCAGGTTGTGGCCGCAGCCGTGGCCTGCGCCTTCGCCCGCGCGCGGCCGGTGCTGCGCCACGCCCGCCTCCTGGCTCAGGCCCGGCAGGGCGTCGTACTCGCCGAGGATCGCGATCACCGGACCACCCTCCCCCGCCTCGCCCATCATCGCGGTCGGGATGCCGCCGACCCCTTCCGTCACCCGGAAGCCGTGGGCGCGGAGCATGGCGGTGTGCTCGGCGGCCGAGCGCACCTCCTGGAAATTGAGCTCCGGCATCTCCCAGACCCGGTCGGAGAGGGCGACGAACGCCGCCGCGTGCTCCTCGACGTGGCGCCAGATCGCCTCGCTGTTGTGCATGTTTCCTCGCCGCGTGCGGGGCCTTGTTCGTGCCTGGCCCCCGCCCCTTGTCGCACGATGGAGGCCGGGTGCCATGCACCCGGCTCAGCCCAGGCTTGCGCCAGGTTAGCGCTTGCGCTTCGCCAGGGCCCGGTCGACGAAGTCGAGCCGGTCCTGGCCCCAGAACAACTCGCCGTCCAGCACGATGGTCGGCGAGCCGAACACCCCGAGGCGCTCCGCCTCCTCACCGTAGCGGCGGTACGCGGCCTGGACCGGCTCGCTCTGCTCGGCCGCGACCAGGGCGGCGCCGTCGTAGCCGTTCTCGTCGGCGATGGTGCGGCGCACCTCGGCGTCGGAGATGTCGCGCTCCTCGGCCCAGAGTGCGCGCAGGATCGCGTGCGAGAGCGGGAAGGCGTCGAGCCCGGCTGCTTGAGCCGCGATCACCGTCCAGCCGGCATGCTTGTTCCAGTTCGGCGCCGGGTTCTGCATCGGATAGTAGCGGGGCGTGACGTTGAGCGGCAGGCCGAGATACTCGCTCCAGCGGGCGAGCTCGACGGCATGGTAATCGCGTCGCGGCTGCGGCCGGGTCCGGATCGGCACGCCGCCGGTCTTCGGCACCACCTCCTGGAAGTCGAAGGGCTTGAGCACCAGCCGGGCGCGATGGCGGCGCACGATGTCCTGGAGCCGCGGCCCGCCGAGATAGGACCAGGGCGAGGACAGGCTGTAGAAGCAGGACAGTTCGACCATCGGGGACCTCCAGACGAGATGGGCATCGATATCCACCAGGAGAGCGCGGCCGTGAAGGGTCTAACGGCCCTCGCCGCCGAGGTGCGGCGCGACCTCGCCCGCCTCAACCACCCGCCGAATCCCTGGACCCTGCCGGTCGCAGGTCCCGATGCGCGCCCCGCCCTCGACGTGCTGGTGGTCGGCGCCGGGATGTGCGGCCAGACCGCGGCCTTCGCGCTCCTGCGCGAGGGCGTGTCGAACATCCGGGTGATCGACCAGGCGCCCCGCGGCGCCGAGGGGCCGTGGGGCACGTTCGCCCGGATGGAGACCCTGCGCTCGCCCAAGCACCTCACCGGCCCGGATCTCGGCATCCCCTCCCTCACCTTCCGCGCCTGGTGGGAGGCGCAAGCGGGCGAGGAGGGCTGGCGCGACCTCTACAAGATCCCGCGCCTCGACTGGCTGCGCTACCTCCTGTTCGTGCGCGACACCGTCGGCGTACCGGTGGAAAACGAGACGCGGCTGACGCGGCTGTGGCCGGCGGGCGGGCTGATCGGGGCGGCGATCGAGGGCCCAGCCGGCTCCGAGACGATCCACGCCCGCAAGGTGGTGCTGGCCTGCGGCCGCGACGGCTCGGGCGGGCGGCGGATGCCGCCCTTCGCGGCGGGGGCGGAGGGCCGCGTGTTCCACTCCTCCGACCCGATCGACTTCTCTCGCTTCCGCGGCGGCCGGGTCGCGGTGCTCGGCGCCTCGGCCTCGGCGATCGACAACGCCGCCACGGCACTCGAGGCCGGCGCCGCCGACGTGACGCTGTTCGTGCGCCGCTCGCACTTCCCGCAGGTCAACAAGTCGAAATGGGCCGCCTTCCCGGGCTTCCTGCGCGGCTACGCCGCCCTCGACGACGCCCGGCGCTGGGCCTTCACCGGCTACATGATGGGCGAGGGTACGCCGCCGCCGCACGAATCGGTCCTGCGCTGCACCCGCCACCCGAACTTCGCGGTGCGGTTCGACGAGGGCTGGAGCGGGATCGAGGAGCGGCCCGACGGCCTGGTCATCGAGACCGCGAAGGGCCGCTATCCGGTCGAGGCCGCCGTGGTGGCGGTCGGCTTCGACGTCGACCTGGCCCGGCGGCCGGAGCTGGAGGCCTTTCGCGAGGCGGTGCTGACCTGGGGCGAGCGGGTCCCGCCGGAGGAGGCCGCGGCGCACCCGGAGGCCGCGCGCTTCCCCTATCTCGGCGACGGGATGCAGATGCTGGAGCGGGTGCCCGGCCAGCTGCCGGAACTCGGCCTGCTGCACGTCTTCAACTGGGGCGTCACCCTCAGCCACGGCGCGCTCGCAGGCGACATCCCGGGCCTCGGCATCGGGGCGACGCGGCTGGCGCAGGCGCTGGTGCGCGACCTCTTCGTCGCGCAGGCCGACGCGCACTTCCCCCGCATGATGGCGCACGAAGATGCCGAGCTGGCGCCGACGCCGTTCTTCGTCGAGCGGGCGGAGCGGTGAGCGGTCCTGAGCAGACATTGCGTCGGCAGGCCGACGCTTCGTCCGCTCAGGTTCTTGTTCTACCGCAGATTTTCGGCGCCGAACCGGCAACCGCTTCGGCGAAATCCGCTTAGCGGGCCACCGGCCTGGCCGCGGGCTTCGCCGGGGCCGGCGGCGCGGCACCGGCCGCCGCCGCGGCGGGCTTTGCCGGGGCCGGCGGGCGCGGGGTCTCGACCGCGAGGCGGCGCACCGGCCAGCCGTCGCTCCAGCGCTCCATGTCGATGAAGCGCGGGTTGCTCTTCAGGCTGGCGGCGTTCTGGCCCGAGAACGCGGCGGCCGCCGCCATGTCGAAGGTCTTCCAGAAGGCGAGGTAGTCGAGGCTGTCGACGCCGGCGGCGTTGACCTGACCGACCAGCACCGTCTGCTCGCCGGTGAGGGTCATGTCGGCCGACCACTTGAACGGGGCCGGCTTCTGCTTCGGGTCGGGGGCGGGCAGCTTCAGCTGGCCGACGTCGTAGGCCGGGTTGCCGCCGGCCGGCGCGGCCAGGGTCGCCGAGAGCGCCGGGAAGCCGTGATCGTCGGAGAGGGCGCGGACCATCAGCTTGTGGTCGGTCGGCACCGCGCTCGCGTCCCGCATCACCCGCCGGGCGGCGATGTCGGCGGCGCGGGCGTCCCGGTCGCCGATCACCGTGACGATGAGCGTGGCGGGATCGATGGCGTTGAGGTCGTGGAGCGCGATGCCCCGGGCCTTGTCGTCCCGGGCGATGCCGCCCGGCATGGCGCCGAAGATCAGCCGCGGCACCGGCAGGCCGGTCTCCTTGGCACGGGCCGCGAGGTTCGCCGCCAGCGGCACGCCGGCGAGGTGGCCGATCAGCGCCACCCGGCTCACGTCGGGCTTGGCCTCCTGGTCGTTGGCGAGCTCGGCGAGCGCGTCCTTGACCAGGGTCGCGGCGAGGCCGCTCGCATCCACCGGCCGGGTGCGGCCCACCTCCTGGAAGCGCGGGAACAGCACGAGGTAGCCCGAGCGCGCCAGGTGCTCGATCCAGGCGCCGTAGGCCTGCGGGTTCACCGCGCCCCAGGCGTGCAGCAGCACCGCCACCGGCCGCCCCTGCGCCGGGGCCGCGCCGTTGCCGTAATAGGCGAGCGTCACCGCGCCGGCCCGGCCGAGCGCCCGCTTCACCACGCTCGCGGCGGCGTAGGCCTGGCCTCCCGGCCCCTCCTTCGGCTGGGCGGGCGGCGTGGCGGCCCCCGCGCTCGCGGCCCCGAACGCCGCGAGGGCGAGGGCGAGCGGAAGGGCGAGGCGGATGCGGGAGAGCGGAGGCATGAGGCTGGGGGGCTGGCGGCTCGGGAGGCGCACCCCACACTGTTTCGCGCCCGCACTCAAGGCACGATCGCACCGGTACACCATGGTTCTGGAACTTGTCGCTTCCGCGGTACAGTCACGCCCCGATCTGACGGAGCTGAGGGCCGGGTACGGCCCGGTCTAGCCCCGCCCCTCCGCCTCGTCGCCGAGCACGGTATGCAGCCGGCCGATCAGGGCGTCGAGTTCCTGCGGCACCGGCTCGTCGGTCACGTCGGTGTACATCGCCCGCAAGTCGTGCCCGAGCTTGGCAAGCAGCAACGCGTCGGCGAGCGACGACGCCGTCGAGTGCGTCTGGCCGAAGCTCGCTGCGTGATTGCTCGGAATCAACTTCATGGCGCGATTACGGGAACGAGGGTCCCGGCTCCGTCAGTAATAAAGAGATGGGGTCTGCGGCGCTGACCGGCACCGCACCTCCCGATGACTTGGTGTTGATTTCCCAGTGCCGGTTCGCCGGCTCGCATGGGACAACGCGCTTCCTGGGGGGCAGTTGCGCCCGATTTTCGGGCACGCACACGGAACGGATGCAGCCCCGAGGGTCTCCCCTCGGGGCTGCAATCCGATCTTCGTGCGATTCGCGCGGGTTAATCCCGGTTAACCATGACCGTAACCGGCAGTGCGCTCGCCGCTTACATCGGCGGCGTCAGGCCGTCCTTGCCGACCGAGATGCTGCGCGCCTCGAACCGGTCGCCGTCGCGGACCGCCGCGGCGAAGACCTTGGCGCCCGGCTTGAGCACCGCCCGGTCGGCCGGCTCCAGCATCACGACCGGGGTGCCCGGCGGCACCGCGACGGCGAGGCTCTGGCCCTTGTAGGAGACCGTGAGGGTGCGACCGCCCCCGACGCTGGTGCCGCTGCCGCCGACGGTACCGTTGGTCATGCTGGTCTCGACTTCCGGAGCCTTGACCGTGCCGTTGGTCATGCTGGTCTCGACCGGGCCGCTGCCGGCGCCGTCGGGCAGCTTGTCCCACGGGTAATGGCCCTCGCCGGCGCCGCGCAGGGCCTCGGGGAAGATCAGCACCTCAAGGGCGACCGGCGGGTCGCCGGGCTTAGTCCCGGCCTTGGCGGCGGTGCCGATGAAGCTGCCGTCCTTGACTTGGTCGAGGCTCGCCGGCGCCAGCTGCGCCACCCGGGTGCCGGCGCCGAGGAGGATCGTCTCGGTCGCGCCGGCGCGGGTGCGGATGGTGACCGCGTCTCCCTCGACGCGCTCGATCGTGCCGCGCAGGCGCTCGACCTGCGGCGCGGCCAGGGCGGCGGCGCTCGCCGCGAGGGTCAGGCCGGCGGCCGCGATCGTCGTGAGGATTTTCATGAAAGCTCCGGAACCAGCGACTTTCGGGACTCGGGCTCCGAAACAGAGGGAGCCCCGGCTGTTATGGTCCGCACCCCCGGCGCCGGCCATCGTCTCGCGCACAAGTGATCGCGCGGGAGACTTGTGATCGCGCGGGAGACTTGGCCTCACGCGTCCTCGTCCTCCTCCGGCTCCAGGGTCGCCTTGACGGTGTCGAGCACCCGCCGGGCGAGGTCGGAATCCGGGTCCTCGCGGGTCAGGGCGTCCTCCAGCATGGCGAGGAAGCCGCCGAGCTGGTGCCGGTAATGGTCGGAATCGACGCCGCGCAGGATGCCGGCGACGAACCGCACCGCCATCTGCAACGCCACCTGCTTGGCGGCGACGTCGGATTGCGCCTCGGAGAGCCGGGCGATCATCTCGCCGTGGCGGGCCGAGAGCGTGGTCAGGCCGTTGATCTTGTCGTCCGGGCTCATCGCGAGCTCCCCCGAGAATGGGACGGGGGCCTTTCCCGCCGGAAAAGGCCCCCGTCGTGATGGCGGTCCGGGCGAGCCTGTCACGGGCTCCCCGGTCTGCGGAACCTCTCCCTCCGGATTCATCCGGGGGGAGAGGACCAATCCTCACGCCGCGAGCTGGCGCAGGACGTAAGGAAGGATGCCGCCGTTGCGGAAGTACTCCAGCTCGTCGAGCGTATCGATGCGGCAGGTCAGCGGGACCTCCTTCACCGAGCCGTCGGCAGAGGTGATCTTGGCGGTGAGCGTCTGGCGCGGCTTCAGCTCGCCGGCCAGGCCCTCGATCGTCACGGTCTCGTCGCCCTTCAGGCCGAGCGAGGCCCAGGAGGTGTCGCCCTGGAACACCAGCGGCACCACGCCCATGCCGACGAGGTTCGAGCGGTGGATGCGCTCGAAGCTCTCGGCGATGACGGCGCGCACGCCCAGCAGCTTCGTGCCCTTCGCCGCCCAGTCGCGCGACGAGCCGGTGCCGTACTCCTTGCCGGCGAACACCACCAGCGGGGTGCCCTCCCGCTCGTAGCGCATCGCCGCGTCGTAGATGAACATCCGCTCGCCCGACGGCTGGTAGAGGGTGTAGCCGCCCTCGACCACGGAGCCGGACTCGTCGCGCACCATCTGGTTCTTGATGCGGATGTTGGCGAAGGTGCCCCGCATCATGACTTCGTGGTTGCCGCGGCGGGTGCCGTACTGGTTGAAGTCCTGCACCCGGACCTGGTGCTCCTGGAGGTAGTGGCCCGCCGGAGACGCCGCCCGGATGTTGCCGGCCGGCGAGATGTGATCGGTGGTGATCGAGTCGAGGAACAGGCCGAGGATGCGGGCATTGACCACGTCCTCCACCGGCTTCGGGGTCTTCTCCATCCCGACGAAGTACGGCGGGTTCTGGACGTAGGTCGAGCCGCCGTTCCACGCGAAGGTCTCGGCCTCGGTGACCTCGACGTCCTTCCAGTTCTGGTCACCGCCGAACACGTCGGCGTAGCGCGACTTGAACAGGCCCGAGGTGATGTTGGCCTCGATGAACTCCTGCACCTCGGCGGTCGAGGGCCAGATGTCCTTCAGGTAGACCGGCTTGCCGTCGGAGCCCGTGCCGAGCGGCTCCTTGGTGATGTCGATCTGCATCGAGCCGGCGAGCGCGTAGGCGACGACGAGCGGCGGCGAGGCGAGGTAGTTCGCCCGCACGTCGGGGTTCACCCGGCCCTCGAAGTTGCGGTTGCCCGAGAGCACCGCGGCGGCCACCACGTCGTTGTCGTTGATCGACTTCGAGATCGCCGCCGGCAGCGGGCCCGAATTGCCGATGCAGGTGGTGCAGCCGAAGCCGACGAGGTTGAATCCGAGCGCGTCGAGGCTCGGCTGCAGGCCGGCCTTGTCGAGGTACTCGGCGACCACCTGGCTGCCGGGGGCGAGCGAGGTCTTCACCCACGGCTTCGAGCGCAGGCCCTTGGCGACCGCGTTGCGGGCGAGCAGGCCCGCACCGATCATCACGCTCGGGTTCGAGGTGTTGGTGCAGGACGTGATCGCGGCGATCACCACGTCGCCGTGGCCGATGTCGAAGTTCGCGCCCTCGACGGGGTAGCGCTTGGCGATGTCGGCCGCCTTCTTGAACTCGGTCTCCATCGACTGGGCAAAGCCGGGCTTCGCGCCGTCGAGGAGCACCCGGTCCTGGGGCCGCTTCGGGCCGGCGAGCGAGGGCTTCACGTCGCCCATGTCGAGTTCGAGCGTGTCGGTGAAGACCGGATCCGGGGTCTGGGCGTCGCGCCACATCCCTTGCGCCTTGGCGTAGGCCTCGACGAGGGCGATGCGGTCGTCGGCGCGGCCGGTGACCTTCAGGAAGTCGATGGTCTTCTGGTCGACGGGGAAGAAGCCGCAGGTCGCGCCGTACTCGGGCGCCATGTTGGAGATCGTGGCACGATCCGCGACCGACATGTCGTCGAGGCCGGGGCCGTAGAACTCCACGAACTTGCCGACCACGCCCTTCTTGCGCAGCATCTGGGTGACGGTGAGCACGAGGTCGGTGGCGGTGGTGCCCTCGGGCAGCTTGCCCGACAGCTTGAAGCCGACGACCTCGGGGATCAGCATCGACAAAGGCTGGCCGAGCATCGCGGCCTCGGCCTCGATGCCGCCGACGCCCCAGCCGAGAACGGCCAGCCCGTTGACCATCGTGGTGTGCGAGTCGGTGCCGACGAGGGAATCCGGGTAGGCGACCTCATGGCCCTCGAAGGGCTTGGTCCACACGGTCTGCGACAGGTACTCGAGGTTGACCTGGTGGCAGATGCCGGTGCCCGGGGGCACGACCGAGAAGTTGTCGAAGGCCGACTGGCCCCACTTCAGGAAGGTGTAGCGCTCGCCGTTGCGCTCGTACTCGAGCGCGACGTTGTCGGCCAGCGCCTTCGGGGTGCCGAACTCGTCGACGATGACCGAGTGGTCGATGACGAGGTCGACCGGCACCAGCGGGTTGATCTTCTGCGGGTCGCCGCCGAGCGCCACCATGGCGTCGCGCATCGCCGCGAGATCGACCACCGCCGGCACGCCGGTGAAGTCCTGCATCAGCACGCGCGAGGGACGGAAGGCGATCTCGACCTCGGTCTTGCCGCGGTTCTCGAGCCAGCCGACCACGGCCTCGATGTCGGCCTTCTTGACCGAGCGATCGTCCTCGTAGCGCAGCAGGTTCTCGAGCAGCACCTTCATCGAGAAGGGCAGGCGGCTCGCGTCCGGCAGGCCGTTCTTCTCGGCCTCGGGAATCGCGTAGATGGTGTAGGTCTTCTGCCCGGCCTGGATGGTCTGGCGGGACTTGAAGCTGTCGATCGATGCCACGGCGTGGTCCTCGCGAGGGGTTGTCGAACACGGCGCAGGCAGGACCTGCGCCACTCAGAAGTGTTCGGCCGGATGCGCTGCGGGGTCGGCCCTGCTTGACGCAAGGAACGCGCCCGTCTGCCGCCCGCCCTCGCCTTTACGGCCGAGAATCGGACGGTGCGCGCGCCGCCCCGGGGGTGCCCGGACTGGGATGCGCGAAGGACGGTTTGGACGCCTCTGAAGGTCGCGCGGCGCAGCCGGGGATGCGTATAGAACACTTCGAAACTGGCCGCTACGGGTCTGGTGGCCGCGGAATCACGCATTCTCGGCGGGGCGGGCATAGCGTAAACGCGGGCGGTCCCCTCCCGCCTCGCGGAGACCCCTGCCCTTGGACCCCCGCCCTTGCGCCTGATCGCCGAGGACCTCGCCTGCCGGCGCTCCGGCCGCCGCGTCTTCGCCGGGCTCTCCTTCACCCTGGGGGCCGGCGAGGCGCTGACCGTGACCGGCCGCAACGGCGCCGGCAAATCGTCGCTGCTCGCGATCCTCGCCGGGCGGCTGCGGCCGGAGGTCGGGCGGCTCGCCGCCGAGGGCGTGGGCGAGCGCACGATCCCCGAATGCCTCCACGTCGTCGGCCACCGCGACGGTCTCAAAGGCGCGCTCACCGCGGAGGAGAACCTGACCTTCGCCCGCGACCTCCTCGGCGACGCCGATCTCGATCCCCGCGAGGCGCTGGCCCGCCTCGGCCTCGCCCACGCGGCGGGACTGCCGGTGGCCTACCTCTCGGCCGGCCAGCGCCGGCGGGTGGCGCTCGCCCGGCTCCTCGTCTGCCGCCGGCCGCTCTGGCTCCTCGACGAGCCGACCGCCGCCCTCGACGTCGCCTCGCAAGGGGCGCTCGCCGGGCTGATGCGCGCGCACCTCTCGGGGGGCGGCCTCGTGATCGCCGCCACCCACCAGGCGCTGGGTCTCGAGGGCGCGCGCGAGCTCTCCGTCGAGGCGTTCCGCACCGGCCGGTCCGAGGCCGCGGCCGATCCGTTCGCGGAGGCGCCGTGATGGGCCGCGCCTTCCTGGCGGTCGTCGCCCGCGACCTGCGGCTCGCCGGCCGCATCGGCGGCTCCGGCGCCCTGTCCCTGGTGTTCTTCCTGATGATCGTCGCCCTGGTGCCGTTCGGCCTCGGGCCCGACCTCAACCTGCTCGCGCGGATCGGGCCCGGCATCCTGTGGATCGCCGCGGTGCTGGCGACCTTGATCGGCCTCGACCGCCTGTTCCAGGCCGACGACGAGGACGGCTCCCTCGATCTGCTCTCCGGCGCCCCGGCGCCGCTCGAACTCCTGGTGCTCGCCAAGGTCACGGCGCACTGGCTCACCACCGGCCTGCCGCTGGCGATCGCCACCCCCCTGTTCGGGCTCCTCGTCGCCTTGAGCCCCACCGGCATGGCGGCGACGAGCCTCACGCTCCTCGTCGGCACCCCGGCGCTCACCTTCATCGGCGCCGTCGGGGCGGCGCTGACCGCTTCGATCCGCCGCGGCGGCCTGATCCTCGCCGTGGTTGTGCTGCCGCTGATGGTGCCGACCCTGATCTTCGGCGTCTCGGCCACCGATGCGGCGCTCGGCGGCACGGTGCCGTTCGCGACGCCGCTCGCCATCCTGGCGGCGCTCAGCCTCGCGGCCGGGGTAGTGGGGACAGTTGCCGCGGCGGCGGCGTTGCGGTGGGGGGAGTAGGGTCTCGGCCTGCCCGGCTACGCGGGGGATGCAGGGAAACCTCTAGGCCGAAAATGGCGTGGGGATCCCCCTCTCCCCGCGGGCGGGGAGAGGCCTTCACCCCCCTTGTCGGGGGTGAAGGGAGCAGCGAACCGCAGGTTCGCCGCGAGGGTGAGGGGGTGTTTCCGGAAGAGTCTCACTCCGCGATACCCCCTCACCCTCGCTCCGGCTTCGCCTGCGCTTGCCGTGCCCTCTCCCCGCCCGCGGCAGGGCTGTCCGGGGAAAAGAATGGCGCGCCTCCCCTTCCCCGTTTGGGAGAGGGGATCCCGCGCTTGATTTTAAAGAGGATTTTTCCGGACAGCCCTGTGCCCGCGGGGAGAGGGGGAAGACCCGTGCTTCTTCCCGCATGGTGCCGGTGGGACATGCGCTTTACATCCGCGCCCCGCCCGCCGGCTCGGTGCAGAGCGCGCCCAGCGCCTCGACCAGGCGGTCGGGGTTGAGGGGCTTTCGCAGGATCGGCAGGTCCGGCCACATCAGCCGCATCGCCCGCGGCAACACGCCGCCGGTGCAGATCAGGACCGGCACCCCTTTGCCGATCAGGCACTCGGCCGTCGGGGTCGCCTCGCCGTCGGCGAGGTTGAGGTCGAGGATCGCGACGTCGATCTCCTCCATGTCGATCAGCGCCAGGGCCTCGCGGTTGGTGCGGGCCGGGCCGACGGCGTGGGCGTTCGAGCCGGTCACGATCTCGGTCAGCTCCAGGGCGACCAGCGCCTCGTCCTCGACGATCAGCACCCGTCGTCCATCCAGCATCGCGATCTCCGTGGGTTCCTGGGCGGGCGAATCAGCGTCCGATCCGGGTCGCGGGGCGAGAGTGTGTCGCCGGCTCCGTTCGGTCAATCGCGCGAATGCGAGCCTCGCGCTTAAACGCTCCTTAACCATGACGACAGCATCGTCACCCTGGCCGTGATCGGACGCGGCGCGCCCCGCACGGGCGTGAGTCCGGACGGCCGGGTACGAGGCGCGGAGAGGCGGCGATGGGCGAGGCGGCGTTGGACATCCCGGGCCAGGAGACGAGCGGCCCGGATCTGAAGGAGCGGACCGGTCCGGACTTCGATCTGGTGCGGCGCCTGCTCCTGCCGCCGGGCTGGCTTGGCCCCCGGCCCTACCGGCTGCCCCCGCCCGACGACGACGGGATCGAGGAGGTCGACGATCTCGTCGCCCAGCTCGAGGCCGAGAACAAGGTGATGAAGGCCGTGCTGCGCTCCGAGCGCGAGGCCGCCGCGGAACTGCGCGCCCAGGTCGCGGCGCTCACGGTCCAGCAGGCCCACGACGAGGACACGCAGGAGGATCTGCGCGCCGATCGCGACCGCTGGGCCTCGCTGGTCGAGCGCCTGCTGTTCGCGCCGCGCTGACGCCGAGGTGGCCCCTCCCCCCGTCACGCCCCAGAGCCCGATCAGTCGCACGGAGACGGCCATGAGCCCCCGCTGCTCGCTCGTCGTCAACGGCAAGCCCGTCCGTGTGGCGACCGGCGACACGCCCCACGCCGCCGCCCTGCCCCGGACGGTCGCGGCCGGCCGCGACGGCGTGATCCAGGATTCCGTGCTGCAGGAGGTGCTGCCGCGCCTGCGCAACACCAGCCGCGCCCGGCCCCGCCTCGGCGAGGGCGCCGCGACCCGGCCGGGTCCCGCGCCCTCGCCGCTGGCGGTGCTGCGCACCGCCAAGCGCGCCGGCACGCTGCTCTCCCTGACGCCGCTCTCCGGCGCGGTGGTGGAGGTGGTGGTCACGGTCTCGCGCAGCCTCGACGTCGCCCCCGGCCAGGCCGTGGAGGTCGCCTTCGCGGGGCTGCCGGCCCGGCCCTACTGCCCGACCCAGCGCATCGACGGCAACACCGAGCTCAACGAGCTCGTCTTCCACCTGCGCCGCGACCGCGGGGCGCTCGGCCCCGCCCTCGGCGAGGCGGTGCATCCCGGCCACGCCGTGCGGATCAAGGGACCGGCCGGCGGCACGCCCTATCGCCCCGGCCCCGGTCGGCTGATCCTGGTCGCGGCCGAGACCGGCTTCGCGCCGATCTGGGCCATCGCCCGGGCGGCGCGTCACCTGGAAATCGGCCGCGAGATGGTGGTGGTGGCGGGTGCCGCCGACGCCGACGACCTCTACATGCGCCCCGCCCTCGACTGGCTGCGCGGCACCGGCGTGCAGCAGATCACGCTGGCGGCGAGCCGCGACCGCCGCGGTCAGGCGGACGTGCGCCACGGCCCCGTCACCGCCCACCTGCCGTCCTTGCGCGGCAGCGACACCGTCCACGCCGCCGGCCCGCCGGAGATCGTGCGGGCGGTGGAGCGGCTGTGCGACAGCGTCGGCGCCACCTGCGCCGCCCTGCCCTTCCTGCCGTCGCGCAGCCGGGCCCGGAGCCTCGTCACACCGGGGGATACGGGCGCGCAGTTCGGGTTGTGAAGCGAAGGGCTTACTTCAGCTCGGCCACCGGCACCGGATAGGCGTGCGGCCGACCCGCCAGCATCGCGTCGATGAGCGCCAGCACCTCGGCGCGCCCGACATTCGCCGCCTGCTCGAACGGCGTCCAGGTCTGGTGGAAGTCGAGGGCCGCGAAGACCGCGCGGTAGCGCAGCAGTTCGGCGTGGGTGAGCGGCACGCCGCGCACGAAGGCCTTGTGGGCCGAGATCGTCAGCGCCTCGCGCGGGTTCTCGGGGCTCAGCTCGAACTTGAGCGCGTCGCCGCAGAACACGATGCCGCGGGTCGTGTCGTGCAGCACGGCGTGGCCGTCGAAATGGCCGGCGGTGCGATGGAGGACCAGGCCCGGCAGCGGCTCCAGCGTGTCGTCGTAGGGCCAGGAGACCTGGAGCGCGGCGCTCCAGGTGAAGTCGGCGGCCGGCAGGCACAGTTCGGGGTCGAAGCGGTCCTGGATCTGGGGCAGCGCGCCGTAGCTGTGCGGGTGCGAGGCCGAGAGCACCTTCATGCCGCCCAGGGCCTCGATATGGTCGAGCGCCGCCTCGCTGAAGACCGGGCAGCCCTCGAAGCCCATGTTTCCTTCAGGCGTGACGATCAGGTAGGCGCTCGGCCCGATGCCGGTGACCGGCTCGTTCCAGAACTTCCACACCCCCGGCTCGACCTCTTCCCAATGGCACGGGAAGGCGCTTTGAGCCTCCGCCACGTCGCGGAAGCGCCAGCCGTCCTGCGGCACGACGTGTCGGGCGTCGAGGCACATCGGGCAGCTCGGCGGGGCCGCGAAGTGGCGCTGCCAGAATCCGCAATTGTCGCAGACGAAGCTCGGAAGCTTGAGGGCGCCCGCGAAGGGCAGGTAACCGGGCACGCGAGACCTATCGGGGAAGCCTTGGGGAGAGTTCCGAGATAGGGCGCGCGCCCTCGCCCGGCGACGGCGCTCCTCAGAACAGCCGCGGCAGGAGCCGTCGGCGGCGCCGGCCGAGGTGGCGTGCCGCGCCGGCACCGAGGGCGAGCGCCGCCGCGCCGCCGACGAAGAGTGCCGCGAGGCCGCCGACGAGGACGTCGCGCTGGCGGTCGGTGAAGAACTCGCTGCGGGTCGCCGTGGTCTTGTCGGCGAAGCGCCCGTCGATCGCCGCAGGTCCCGGTGCGGGCTCGAACAGGTTGCCGGGCTTGTCGGGCGCCGCCTCACCGATCTGCGCGTCCCAGCCGCCGGCCATCATCCGGTCGGAGAGCGCCGGCGAGACCACCTGCATCAGCCCCATCTGCACCGTCGAGCGGCCGACCCAGATGTCCCGGCGCCGGTTGTTCGCGGCGAACAGGATCGCGTCGGCGCAGAGGCGGGGGTCGAAGACCGGGGCCGGGATGTCCTGCTCCGCGCCCGTGCGGGTGCGGGCCCAGCCGAATTGCGGCGTGTTCACCGCCGGCAGGTAGACCACCGTCAGGTTGATGTCGACGCGCTCGTGCAGCAGTTCCGAGCGCAGGCCGTCGGTGAAGCCGGTCACCGCGTGCTTGGCGGCGCAGTACGGAACCTGGAGCGGCATCGACCGGAGCCCTAAGCCGGAACTCACCTGCACGACGGTGCCGCGGTTGCGCGGCCGCATGTGGCGGAGCGCCGCGAGCGTGCCCCAGACCTGGCTGAGATAGGTGGTCTCGGTGACCCGCCGCCACTCCTCCGGCGCGATCTCGGGCACCGGTGCGACGATCGACGACATCGCGTTGTTGACCCAGGTGTCGATCGGCCCGAGCTCGGTCTCGAACCGGTCGGCGGCGGCGTTCACCGCCTCGACGTCGGCCACGTCGGCCGAGATGCCCATCACGGCGCCGCCGTGCCGGCGCAACGCGGCCTCCGCGTCGCGCAGGCGCTCCTCGTCGCGGGCAATGAGGCCGACCGACCAGCCCTCCCTGGCAAAGGCGTGGGCGGTCGCCAGACCGATCCCCGCCGTGCCGCCCGTCACCACCGCCACCCGCGCCACGCGCACCTCCCGAAGGCTTAAGAAAAAGCTGCCGGGCAATGCGGTGAGTGGGCCGGAGGTTCGGGTGCGGCGGTGACGCACCGCCATTCGTCGAGACATTTCCGGCGCGGAAGACCCGTGTCCCACCCGCGACCTCATCCTGAGGTGCTGCTGCTTGCAGCAGCCTCGAAGGAGCGCTCCAGAAGTCTCCGGCGATCTCTGGAGGCCTCCTTCGAGGCTCACTTCGTTCGCACCTCAGGATGAGGCCGCGGGTGGGATGAGAAGTCCTCGACGTCGCGCTTCACGATCGCATGGGCCGCAACGCGACAGACCCCCGGACGGTCGCTCCGGGGGTCTGGTGAAGCGCGGGTGTCGGACGCGGGCGTTACCGCGCCGGCTCCGGCTCGCCGTGGTGGTCGTCCACCCCGCGCCAGCGGTTGATCCGGATCAGGATGTTGCGGATCACCACGTAGAAGACCGGGGTCAGGAACAGGCCGAACACGGTCGCGCCGAGCATGCCGAACAGCACCGCGGTGCCGAGCGCCTGGCGCATCTCGGCGCCCGGGCCGGTGGCGAAGGCGAGCGGCACCACGCCGAGGATGAACGCGAAGGCCGTCATCAGGATCGGCCGCAGGCGAAGCCGGCACGCCTCGACGGCGGCCGCCACGGGCCCGCGGCGCTCGCTCTCCTCGATCTGGTGGGCGAACTCGACGATCAGGATCGCGTTCTTGGCCGCCAGGCCGATGAGCACGATCAGCCCGATCTGGGTCAGGATGTTGTTGTCCTGCGCCCGGAACTGCACACCCGCCAAGGCCGCGAGCACGCCCGTCGGCACCACGAGCAGGATCGAGAGCGGCAGCGCCCACGATTCGTACTGCGCGGCGAGCACCAGGAAGACCAGCAGCACGCCGAGGGCGAAGACGTAGATCGCCGTGTTGCCCACCGCCTTCTCCTGGAACGCGATCTCGGTCCACTCGAAGCTCATGCCGTCGGGCAGGGTCTGGCGGGCGAGTTTTTCCATCGCGTCGAGGGACTGGCCCGAGGACACGCCCGGCCGCGAATCGCCCTGCACGGGAATCGAGTAGTACAGGTTGTAGCGCTGGACGATCTGGGGGCCCGAGATGTCGCGGATGTTGGCGAGCGTTCCCATCGGCACCAGCGCGCCGGTCGAGGAGCGAACCTTCAGCCGCTCGATGTCTTCCTTCTCCATCCGGTACTGGGCGTCGGCCTGGGCCCGGACCTGGTAGATGCGCCCGAAGGTGTTGAAGTCGTTGACGTAGGCGCCGCCGAGATTGACCTGGAGGGTCGAGAACACGTTGGCGAGCGGCACGTTCAGCATCCGCGCGACCGTGCGGTCGATGTCGAGGTAGATCTGCGGCGTGTCGTTGCCGAAGGTGGTGAAGACGCGGGTCAGCGCCGGGTCGCGGTTGGCCGCGCCGATCAGGTCGCCCGAGACCTGGAGCAGGCGGGCGATGTCCGAGCCCTCGCGGCTCTGCACCTGCATCTTGAAACCGCCGGCATTGCCGAGGCCGCGCACCGGCGGCGGCGGGATCGCGATGATCCGCGCCTCCTGGATCGGGGCGGTCTTGGCGAGCACGGCCTGCAGGATCTTGCCCGCCGTCAGGCCCTTCTCCAGGCGCTCCTTGAAGGGCTTGAGCGGCAGGAACATCACCGCGCCGTTGGTGGTGTTGGTGAAGGTGGCGCCGTCGAAGCCCGAGATCACCACGGTGTTGCCGACGCCGTCGATGTCGAGGGCGCGGCGCGACACCTCCTGGACGACGGCCGTCGTGCGCTCCAGCGACGAGCCCGGCGGCAGCTGCACCACGACGAGGAGGTAGCCCTGGTCCTGGAGCGGGATGAAGCCCGTCGGCGTGGTGCGCACGAGGTGCAGCACGCCGTAGATCACCCCGGCATAGAGCAGCAGCATCGCGAGCAGCGGCACCAGCCGCCCGGTGAGGAAGCGGACCGTCGCCGCGTAACCGTTCGCCGTCGCGTCGAAGCCGCGGTTGAAGGTGTTGGCCGCCCAGGCCCCGAACCGGGCGAGGAAGAAGCGCGGCCGGTGGTGCTCGGAATGGGGCTTCAGCAGCAGCTTGCAGAGCGCCGGCGACAGCGTCAGCGAGTTGAACATCGAGATGATGGTCGAGGCCGCGATGGTGAGCGCGAACTGCCGGTAGAACTGGCCCGAGATGCCCGGGATGAAGGCGGTCGGGATGAACACCGCCGAGAGCACCAGCGCGATGGCGACCACCGCGCCGCCGACCTCGTCCATGGTCTTGTGGGCCGCCTCGCCGGGCGACAGCCCCTCGGCCATGTTGCGCTCGACGTTCTCCACCACCACGATCGCGTCGTCGACGACGATGCCGATGGCGAGCACGAGGCCGAACAGCGTCAGGTTGTTGAGCGAGAAGCCGAGCAGCGCCATCACCGCGAAGGTGCCGACGAGCGAGACCGGAATCGCGATGATCGGGATGATCGCGGTGCGCCAGCTCTGGAGGAAGACCAGGATCACCACCACGACGAGGACGATCGCCTCGCCCAGCGTCTTGTAGACCTCGTGCACCGACTCGGCGATGAACTCGGTCGGGTTGTAGGCGATCTTGTACTCGAGGCCGGGCGGGAAGTCCTTCGAGAGGGTCTTCATCAGCGCCTGGACCTGCTCGGCCGCCTCCAGCGCGTTGGTGCCGGGGCGCTGGAACACGCCGATGCCGATCGCCGGCTGGCCGTTGAGGAACGACTTCGTCGTGTAGTCCTTCTGGCCGAGCTCGACCCGGGCGATGTCGGAGACCCGCACCAGGCGCCCGTCGGACGCTTTGACGATCACCTTGCGGAACTCGCTCGGGTCCTGGAACCGGCCTTGCGTCTGGACGGTGAGCTGGAACGCCTGGCTCGCCGGCGCCGGCGGCGCGCCGAGCGCGCCGGACGCGACCTGGACGTTCTGCTCCTGGAGCGCGTTGATCACGTCGGTGGTGGAGAGCTGGTAGGAGGCGAGCTTGTTCGGATCGAGCCACAGCCTGAGCGCGTATTCCGAGCCGCCGAACACCGTGATGTCGCCGACGCCGTTGAGGCGCAGGAGCGGATCGCGCAGGCGCAGGTAGATGTAGTTCGCCAGGTAGTTCTGGTCGAAGGTGCCGTCGGGCGACAGCACGTGCACGACCATCATCAGGTCGGGCGAGGACTTGCGGACCGTGACGCCGAGGTTGCGCACGTCGCCGGGCAGGCGCGGCTGGGCGACCGAGAGCCGGTTCTGGACCAGCACGTTGGCGATGTCGAGGTTGGTGCCGAGCGCGAAGGTGACGGTCAGCTGCATGTTGCCGTCGTTGGTCGACAGCGACGACATGTACAGCATGTTGTCGACGCCGTTGATCTCCTGCTCGATCGGCGTCGCGATGGTGGCCGCCACGGTCTCGGCGTTGGCGCCGGGGTAGGAGGCGCGCACCACCACGGTCGGCGGCACGATCTCGGGGTACTGCGAGACCGGCAGCGAGATGTACGAGACGTAGCCGATGATCAGGATGACGATCGAGGTCACCGAGGCGAAGATCGGCCGGTCGACGAAGAAGTGGGCAAAACGCATCGGTGGGCCTCTCGCGCCCCTGTATGGGCGTGGCGCTCCCTCGCGGGGTGCTGGCGTCCTGATGGAAGCGCCGCCCGGATGGGCGGCGCGTGTCGTTACTCGCGGACCGGCGGCAGGTCCTTGCGCTCGGGCGTCACCTTCGCGCCCGGGCGCACCCGGGTCAGGCCCGTGACCACGATGGTCTCGTCGCCTTTCAGCCCGTCGCGCACCACCCGGTAGCCGTCGATCTTCGGGCCGGGGCGGATGTTGCGCGGCTGGACCACGTTGTCGTCGCCCACCACGTAGACGAGGCGCTTGTCCTGGTTGGCCGCGATGGCGTCGTCGGGGATCAGCACGCCGCGATAGGGCTTCGAGGCCGGCATGCTGACGATGCCGAACAGGCCGGGCTTGATGAAGCGGTCGGGGTTCTCGACGGTCGCGCGCAGCAGCACCGTGCCGGTCGCCTCGTCGACCCGGTTGTCGACGAAGTTGAGCACGCCCTTGCGGGTGGGCTTGGCCTCGCCGGTCAGCGCCACCAGGATCGGCACGGTGTGCTCGTTCTGGGTCGCCCCCATGCCGATCTTGAGGGTGTTCTGGTAGGCCAGGAACGAGCGCTCGTCGACCGTGAACGAGAAGTAGATCGGGTCGAGGGAGACGATCGTCGTCAGCAACGTCTGGTCGGTGATGACGATGTTGCCCTCGGTGACGTTGCGCTGCGAGATCCGCCCCTCGATCGGCGAGCGCACCTCGGTGAAGTCGTAGTTGAGCTGGGCCTGGCGCAGGGCCGCGGTGGCGTTGTCGACGTCGGCCTGGGCGGTCTGCGAGTTCTGCCGGCGCTGGTCGGTGACCTGCTCGGAGATGTTGCCGGACCGGCTCAGGGTCTGGGCGCGCTCGAGGTCGGTCTGGCTGAAGTTCAGCCGGGCCTTGGCCGAATCGAGGGCGGCGGTCGCCTGGTCGAGGGCCGCCTTGTAGGGCCGCCGGTCGATGGTGAAGAGCAGGTCGCCCTTCTTCACCACGGCGCCGTCCTGGAAGTGGATCTTCTGCAGGTAGCCGGTGACCCGGGCCCGCACCTCGACGTACTCGATCGCGTTGAAGCGGCCGGTGAAGTCGTCGTGCTCCACCACCTCCTTGACCACGGGCTTGGCGACCGTGACCGTCGGGGGCGGCCCGCCGGGAGCCTGGGCCCGCGCCGGGATACCGGCCATCAGCAGGAGCGCCGGGATCACCGCCGCCAGCCTCAGCCTGCGCATACTCACTCTCCCGTTCATCTCGTGCATGCGGCCCCTCGGACGCGCGAAGAGACGGGCCGGGGCCCGTCCGCGTCGAGGGGTGGCCTTGAACGGGAACCACGCCGTGCCGGCGCGGCCCTCCCGGGGGCCTTCAGGGGTCGAACCGCCCGCGGGCGGAAGGATATTTCAGCTATTCCACGGTCTCGCCGGCATTGGCCCAGTCCTTGAACCCGCCGGCGTAATGCTCAGAGAGGGGGATGCCCTGGCTCTGGAGGTACTGCAGCGCCCGCGCCGAGCGCACGCCGGCGGCGCAGGACAGGACCGGCCGGCGGCCATCCGCGGCGATCAGGGCCTGGAGCCGCTCGACGTCGAAGCTCGAGAGCGGAAAGGAGACGGAGCCCGGAATGTGGCCCGCCTCGAACTCGTTGGGCTCGCGCACGTCGATCAGCAGGACCGATCCGTCCGCCAGGCCGCCCTTCACCGCATCCCGGTCCCAATCGACGATCGCCATTGTCTCACCCGAAGCGTCGACCCAGCGCCGACCCACGATCATAATCGGCGCGTCCGACACTTGTCACCGCGACGCGACGGAGCGGTGACGAATGCGATAAATCATCATCGCTCAGCGTTGCAAGTGCGACCGTCCCGCGGCCGGGGGTCGTCTTGTGCGCTGCCGCACAAGCTGGATTCGGCTTCGCCGCCGCCGCTGTGTAGGAACGCCGCGACTGCGTCCCCCCTCGGCGGGGACTTCATCGCTCACGGTGTCACCCAAGGGTCTCTTGCAAGGTCTCATGCGCCCGCATCCCGTCGCCCTCGACCTCACCCGCCTCTTCACCCGCCTGCGCCACGCGAGCCCGACCGGGATCGACCGGGTCGACCTCGCCTATGCCCGCCACCTCCTGGACCAGCCCGGCCCGCGCTTCGGCGTGGTCTCGACGCCGCTCGGCCCGAAGGTGCTCGACCGGGCGCAGATGGCCGCCCTCGTCGAGGCGGCGGTCGCGGCCTGGACCGAGGAGGTCACCGCCGGCGACGACCCGGTCTACCGCGACCTCGCCGCCCGGCTCGGGCTGCCCGTGCCCGCGGCGGGCCCGAGGACCGCGAGGCCGGACCGTGCGCGGGCGCGCCGCGAGCGCCAGCTCCGGGCCTGGCTCGCGGCGTTCCGGTCGCCGGGCCCGGAGCGCGTGCCGATGAACGCGCTCTATCTCCACACCTCGCACCTGCGCCTCGACAAGCCGGCGCGGTTCGACTGGCTGTACGACCGGCCCGACATCCGGCCGGTCTTCTTCATCCACGACCTGATCCCGATCGAGTACCCCGAATACGGCCGCCCCGGCGAGGACGAGCGGCACCGGGTGCGGATGGAGACGGTGGCGCGCCACGCGCAAGCCATCGTGGTCAACTCGGCCGACGTGGGCGCGCGCTTCTCCGCCCACCTCGCCGGCCTCGGGCGCCGGGTGCCGCCGGTCACCGTCGGGCCGCTCGGCACCGAGGCGGCGTTCCATCGCGGCCCTTCATCTGCCCCGGCCCGGCCGTTCTTCCTCGTCTGCGGCACGATCGAGCCGAGGAAGAACCTCATCAGCCTCCTCACCGCCTGGCGCGAGTTGGAGAGTCGGCACGGAGAGGCGACGCCGCGCCTCGTCGTCGTCGGCCGGCGGGGCTGGGAGAGCGAGAACGTGATCGACCTCCTGGAGCGCTGCCCAGCGGTGCGCGCCCACGTCGTCGAGGCTTCCGGCCTCTCGACCGCCGGGCTGGTGCGGCTGATGGGCCACGCCACCGCTCTCCTGATGCCCTCCTTCGCCGAGGGCTACGGCCTGCCGGTGGTGGAGGCCGCCGCCAGCGGCCTGCCGGTCGTCGCCTCCGACATCCCGGTCCACCGCGAGATCGCCGGCCGCTTCGCGGAGTTCCTGCACCCGCTCGACGGCCTCGGCTGGATGCGGGTGGTGGAGGACCTGGCGGCACCGGGCTCGGGGCTCCGGGCCGAGATGGCGGAACGCCTCGCGGCCTACCGGGCGCCGACCTGGGAGGACCATTTCGCCCGGGTCGATCCGGCGCTCGGGGCGCTCGCGGGGTGAGGGGTCGGGGCGGTTTTGCGCCCTGGCTGCCGCACGGCTAAGGTTGTGCACGAATTCCCAAGGCCGTCCTGCTCCTCCGGGTACTGGGCCGGGCGCGGCTCCCCTCTCCCTTGTGGGAGAGGGGCCGGGGGTGAGGGTGACACGGTTCAGTGTAAAGCTCGAACCGTCGTGCTGGCAGCGTGACGCCCTGCGCTTCACACGGAACCGTAGCACCCTCGCGCGATCTTCGATCGCCCCTACCCCTCTCCCACCCGGGAGAGGGGATCCCGCGCTTGACCCGGCACCGGACGGAGGGGCGACAGGCTCCACCGGACCGCACGCCATGACCGACTCCCCCTACCCCCGCGACCTCGTCGGCTACGGCCGCACCCCGCCGCACGCGCGATGGCCCGACGGCGCCCGCATCGCGGTGCAGTTCGTCATCAACTACGAGGAGGGCGGCGAGAACTGCCTGCTCCACGGCGACCGGGCCTCGGAGGCGTTCCTGTCGGAGATCGTCGGCGCGCAACCCTGGCCGGGCCAGCGCCACATGAGCATGGAATCGATCTACGAGTACGGCGCGCGGGTCGGGTTCTGGCGCCTGCACCGGCTCTTCACCGAGCGGGGGATGCCGGTGACGGTCTACGGCGTCGCCACCGCCCTCCAGCGCAATCCGGACGCGGTCGCGGCGATGCGCGAGGCCGGCTGGGAGATCGCCTGCCACGGCCTCAAGTGGATCGACTACCGCGACTTCTCCTACGAGGAGGAGAAGGCCCACATGAGCGAGGCGATCCGGATCCACACCGAGGTGACGGGCGAGCGCCCGCTCGGCTGGTACACGGGGCGGACCTCGGAGAACACCCTGCGGCTGGTGATGGAGGAGGGCGGCTTCCTCTACTCGGCGGATTCCTACGCCGACGACCTGCCCTACTGGGTCGAGGGACCGCGGGCGCCGCAGCTCGTCGTGCCCTACACGCTCGACGCCAACGACATGCGGTTCGCCACCCCGCAGGGCTTCAACGCCGGCGACCAGTTCTTCTCCTACCTGCGCGATTCCTTCGACGTGCTCTACGCCGAGGGCGCCGAGACCCCCCGGATGCTGTCGATCGGCCTGCATTGCCGCCTCGTCGGCCGGCCCGGGCGCATCGCGGCGCTCGCCCGCTTCCTCGACCACGTCGCGGCGCACGACGACGTCTGGGTGACCCGGCGCGTCGACATCGCCCGGCACTGGGCAAGAACCCACGCGCCCGCCGGCCTGACCCCGAGCCGGATGGGCCGGGCGCTGTTCGTGGAGAGCTTCGGCGACGTGTTCGAGCACTCGCCCTGGGTGGCCGAGGGCGCCCACGCGGCCGGGCTGTCGGGGATGCAGGACTCGGCCGACGGGCTCCACGCCGCCATGGTCGAGGTGATGCGGGGAGCCGAGCCGGAGCGGCAGCTCGCCCTGATCCGCGCCCATCCCGACCTCGCCGGACGGGTCGCGGCGGCCGACCTCGCGCCGGAATCCCGCGCCGAGCAGGCCTCGGCCGGGCTCGACGCCCTCGACGCGGAGGGCCGCGCCCGCTTCCTCGACCTCAACGAGCGCTACCGCGCCCGCCACGGCTTCCCGTTCGTGATGGCGGTGCGCGGCAAGGCCCCGGACGAGATCCTGTCACAGCTCGCCGAACGGCTGGACAACGCGCCGGAGGACGAGCGGGCCCGGGCGCTCGCCGAGATCGAGACCATCGCGCTGCTGCGGCTCAAGCAGCGGCTGCCGTCGCTGCCGGATGTCTTTTCCACGACGGCGTGAGCGTCCTTGCCGGGATCTGAAACCCGCCTTGTCATCCCGGGGCCGCGCAGCGGAACCCGGGATGACCCTGTGGAGTAGAACCGCTAGGTGAAGCCGGCGAGGGCTCTATCGACCTACGTCCCGAACCGCTCCGCCCGCCCGTGCGGCGCATCGTAATCCAGCACCGGCCCGAGCGGCACGATCCCGGTCGGGTTGATGGTCGGGTGGCTCTCGTAATAGTGCCGCTTGATGTGGGTGAGGTTCACCGTCGGGGCGATGCCGGGGGTCTGGTAGAGGTCGCGCGTGTAGGGCGCGAGGTTCGGGTAGTCGGCGATCCGGCGCAGGTTGCACTTGAAGTGCCCGACATAGACCGGGTCGAACCGCACCAGCGTCGTGAACAGCCGGATGTCGGCCTCGGTCAGGCGATCGCCCATCAGGTAGCGGCCGCGATCGAGGCGGGCGTCGAGGGCGTCGAGCTCCTCGAAGAGCGCCGTCACCGCCTCCTCGTAGGCTCCTTGCGTGGTGGCGAAGCCCGCCTTGTAGACGCCGTTGTTGACCCGGTCGTAGACCCGGGCGTTCAGGGCGTCGATCTCGGGCCGCAGGTCCTCCGGGTAGAGATCCGGCCCGCTGCCGTCGAAGGCGCCGTTCAGCATCCGGATGATCTCGGCCGATTCGTTCGACACGATCGTGCCGCGCGCCTTGTCCCACAGGACCGGCACGGTGACCCGGCCGGTGTAGTGGGGATCGGCCTTGAGGTAGACCTCGTAGAGCCGGGTCGCGCCGTTGAGGGTGTCGGGCCCGGCGCCCGGGCTGTCGCCGAACACCCAGCCCTCGTGGCCCATATGCGGGTCGACCACCGACACCGAGATCGCGTCCTCGAGCCCCTTGAGGGCTCGCACGATCAGGGTGCGGTGCGCCCACGGGCAGGCGAGCGAGACGTAGAGGTGGTAGCGCCCGGCTTCAGCCGGGAAGCCGCCCTCCCCGCTCGAGCCGGCCTGCCCGTCCGGCGTGATCCAGTTGCGGAAGGCCGCGTCCTTGCGCACGAAGCGCCCGCCGGTCTCCTTGGTGTCGTACCATTGATCGCGCCAGACGCCGTCGACCAGAAGCCCCATCGCGCCCTCCCAGAGCATTTTCCGACGAAGCGGATACCGGTTCGTCGGAGGTATGCGGCAAAACAAACACTTGGAACACCTCACGATCGCAACGCGATCGTGAGGTGTTCTAATCCACCCGCGTCCACAGCTGCTTCTTGCAGATCAGCCCGCCGAGGACGCAGCCCGACAGTTCGAGCACGTTCGGCCCCTTCATCGCGAGCTTGCCGGAATAGGTCTTGCCATCGCGAAAATTATAGAGCGAGCCCTCCCAGCCCTCGCCGGACGGGCGCATGTCGCGGCTGAGCGCCACGCCGACGAGGCTGCGGCCGCGCAAGCTGGAATCGGGGTTGTTCACGTCCTTGGTCTCGCCGGCCATCACCTTGGCGATGATGCCGCAATAGGCGGCGCCGCAGCGGCTGATGCGGATCTGCGAGTCACCCCCGGGCGTGAGCCAGGTACCAACGGGCTGGGGACCCGCCTGCGCGTGGGCGAGAGCCGGGGCGCAGGCGAGGAACAGGGCGGCGAGATAAAGGGGACGCAACGGCCAGGGCTCCGGATGAGCGGAATGGAGCCCCCGACCTAGCGCCTCCGCGCCCGTCCCGCCATCCGGTCGCTCAGGCGACGAGTTCGGGGAACGGCACGATGGTCGATTTCACCGTCTTCATCGCCATCGCGTCCTTCACCGCCTGCGACACGCCTTCCTGCGTGAACGGATAGACCGTCTGCATCTCGAGCCACGGATACTTGTCCCGGGCGCGGTAGAGCATGTCGACGCCGAGCGGCAGGTCGTTGCCGGTGAAGGCCCAGGAGCCGAGCACGTTGAGGTCCTTGGAGCAGATCCGGTGCCAGGAGGTCTCGATCTTCCCCGCATCGGTGAACTGGCCCATCTCGACGTAGGTGCCGCCGTCGCGCAGGAACTCGATGCCCTCCGGGCCGGCGCTCGGGTGGCCGGAGCAATCCATGACGAGGTCGGCGCCGAAGCCGCCGACGATCTCGCGCACCGCGGCGATGCGGGCCTCCGGCGTCGTCACCTTCGTGATGTCGACGGTCGCCTCGGCGCCGAACTTGCGGGCGAGCGCGAGGCGCGGCTCCTCCGGCGCGCCGACGCAGATGACGCGGCCCGCCCCCATCTCCTGCGCTGCCGCCACCGCCAGGATGCCGATCGGTCCGGAGCCCTGGATCACCACCGTGTCGCCCCACTTGAAGCCGCCGGCCTTCGTCGCGCGGTTGAAGGCGCGGATGCAGGAGGTCAGCGGCTCGGACAGTGCGCCGAGGCGCAGCGACATGTCGTCGGGCAATTTGTAGACCTTGGTGCCCGGCAGCATCTCGAGGTCGACGTAGACGTACTCGGCCCAGCCGCCCCACAGGTGCGGCGCCTTGTCGAAGCCGAGATAGCGCCCGTAATAGACCGGGGTCAGGCACTTGTTGGCCTGCTCGGGATAGTGGACGCAGTAGTAGCAGTGCCCGCAGGGCATCAGCGGCGGGATCATCACCTTCGATCCGACCTGGAGCGGCTTCTCCATGAAGTCGGCGGTGAACCCGTCGCCCTTCTCGACGATGACGCCCCCGATCTCGTGGCCGAGCGTGAACGGCCACGGCAGGGGCTTGGGCCAGTGGCCCTTGAGGATGTGCTGGTCGGTGCCGCAGACGCCGCAGGCGCCGACCTTGATGAGCGCGGCCTTGCGCGGAACCTTCGGCCAGGGCACCGATTGGATCACGGGCTCCGCCCCGGGCCCTGCAAACGTCGCGACGCGGATCTCTGGCTTGCTCATCGGCGCTTCCTCGGCTGGCTGTTCTGGCGCGGCGCGCGGCCGCGTGCCGGGTCTCCGCCCGGCCGCCCGCATCCTACCATCGTATCCGGATCGCGCATCCCAATCGGGCGCGATCGATGTCCGGGGTGCACCATGGCCGAGGTGACCGCGGAACGCCGCGGCTGGATCGACGCGGTGCTGGAGCGGATCGAGCCGCCGCCGCTCTCCGCCTGGGCCTACGGCTTACGGATCTGGCTCGCCATGATGCTGGCGCTCTATGCCGGGTTCTGGCTCCAGCTCGAGAGCGCGTCCTCGGCCGCCGTCACGGTGGCGATCCTCGCCCAGCCCCGGCGCGGCCAGGCCCTGTCGAAGGCGGCCTACCGCTTCCTCGGCACGGTGATCGGCTTTGCCGTCGCGATCCTCTTCGCCGCCCTGTTCGGGCAGGACCGGGTCGAGATGCTGGTCGCCTTCGCGACCTGGATGGGGCTGTGCGTCTTCGTCGCCAACTACCTCCAGGGCACCAAGGCCTACGGCGCGATGCTGTCGGGCTACACGGTGGCGATCATCGCGATCAACAACATCGACGCGCCGCAATCGGTGTTCGCCACCGGCGTCGAGCGCGTCGCCGCCATCACGCTCGGCATCGTCGCCATCACCTTCATCAACGACGCGCTCGGCGCTCCTTACGTCTTCCCCGATCTCCGCGCCGGCATGGCCAAGGCCCGCGACGCGGTGCGCGAGTTCGTCCGCAGGGCGGTGCGGGACGGCGATCCGGGCCCGGAACCCGCCGCCGACGCGATGCGCCTCGTCGCTGCGCCCCGCGACGCGATCGGGGTCGTCGCGACCGAGTTCCACGACGGCGAGAACCGGGCGGCGGGCGCCAGAAGCGCGGTGGCGGCGCTGTTCGCCTCGGTCGCGGCGGCCCGCTCCTTTGCCCTCGCGGTCTCGCGCTCCGGCGATCCGGACGACTTGCGGAGCCAGGTGCTCGCCGGCCTCGACGGCGACCGCGACGCCCTGCCCACCCTGATGGCCCGCCTCGACGCGCTCGCGGCGGGCGGTGAGGCCGATCCCGATGCCGTGCTGCTGCACCGGCGCGCCATCGACCTCCTGCGCCAGGACCGGCTCGCCGCGGACGGGATCGAGGCGCTGGAGACCGGCCGCGCGCCGATGCGCGACATGCGCCTGCCGGTGCACCGCGATTTCCCCGATGCGCTGCGCAACGCCGCCCGCGTCGTCATCACGATCGCGATCAGCGCGGCCTTGTTCATCCTGAGCGGCTGGCCGGCGACCTCCGCGGCGCTGCTGCAGGTCTCAGCCTTCGCAGCCCTCGCCTCGATCAACCCGAACCCGATCGGCTTTGCCACCGGCGCGCTCTGGGGCATGCCGCTCGCCGCGGCCTGCGCCGGGGTGGTCGAGTTCATCATCCTCGACGGCGGCCAAGGCTTCCCGCTGCTCGCGATCGCGATGGCGCCGGTGATCATCGTCGCCTGCCTGCTCAGCCTGCGACCGGCGACCGCGAGCCTCGGCTTTATCCTCTTGGTGTTCTTCCCCGTGGTGCTGGCACCGACGAACCCCCAGCCCTATAACCCGGAATCCTACATCACCGCGTCGGTGCTGTTCTGCGTCGCCGGGCTGATCCTGTTCCTGGTGATCCGGATCGTGCTGCCGACCTCGAATGCCCAGCGCCGGCGCTGGTCACTGCAAGCGGCCCGGGCCGACGTGATCGAGGCCTTGTCGGGCGAACCGCAGGAGGCCGACGAGCGGGTCAACCTCGATGCCGACCGCCTGGTGCAGTTCGCCGGCTGGGGCGGCACCGCGGGTGCCGTGCGCCGTGCCAGCCTGCACCACGCCTTCGCGCTCGCCGCCCTCGACACCGCCGCCGCCGGCGCGCAGGCCGGCCTCAACCAGCTCGCCGGGATGCCGGCCTATGACGGCGCGGTGCGCGAGGCCCGCGCTGCGCTGCGACGGGCGGAGGCCGGGCCGCTGCGCGAGGCCGGCATCACCCTCCTCGCGGCGGCACGCGCCGCGCCGGCCGATTCGCGCCGCATCGCAACACGGGTCGTGGCCGACCTCGCCACCGCGTCCTATGTCGTCGAGGGGCAGGGCCGGGTGCTGCGCCGCCTCGACCTGTGGGGGGCCCGCTAGGCCATGTTTCACGACCTGACGATCGGCGGGGTGCTGGTCTCCCCCTTCGTCGTCTATGCAGGGATAGCCCTGGCGATCCTGCTGGCCCTGCGGCCGCTCCTGCGGCTGATGCGCTTCGAGCGGGTGTTCGCGAACCCGCCGCTCGCCGAGGCGGGAATCTACGTCTGCATCCTGGCGCTGCTGATCGTGCTGGTCTGAGGAGGGAATCGTGGCGGTCAAGCGGACGACGCGGGGACGGCGCCTGGTGCGGATCCTCGCCACGCTGGTGGTGCTCGTCCTCGCCGCCGCCGCGGCGCTGATCGTCTGGCAGTACTACGTCACCGCGCCCTGGACCCGGGACGGCCGCGTGCGGGTGCAGGTGGCGAGCATCGCCCCCCAGGTCTCGGGCCAGATCACCGAGCTGCGCGTCGTCGACAACCAGCTCGTGAAGAAGGGCGACGTGCTCTACGTCATCGATCCCTTCGACTTCAAGGTCGCGCTCGATTCGGCGAAGGCCGACGTCGAGAACCGCGCCGCCGACCTCCAGGTCAAGCGCGCGCAGGCGGCGCGGCGCGAGGCGCTGACCACGGTCTCGACCTCGATCGAGGAGAAGCAGCAATTCGCCGGCACCGCGAAGCAGGCGGAGGCCGCCTTCGCCCAGGCCCAGGCCCAGGCGGCGCAGGCCGAGATCAACCTGAAGCGGACGGAGGTGCGGAGCCCCGTCAACGGCTACGTCACCAACCTGCTCCTGCGGGTCGGCGACTACGCCAGCGCCGGCACCCGCAACATCTCGGTCATCGACGCCGATTCGTACTGGATCGACGGCTACTTCGAGGAGACCAAGATGGACCATATCCGGGTCGGCGACGCCGCGACCGCGGCCCTGATGGGCTACGCCGCGCCGATCCGCGGCCGGGTCGACAGCATCACCCGCGGCATCAGCACCTCGAACGCCGCGGCGAGCACGCAGGGGCTCCCCAGCGTCGATCCGGTCTATACCTGGGTCCGCCTCGCCCAGCGGGTGCCGGTGCGCATCCGCATCGAGGAGGTGCCGCCGAACGTGGCGCTCGTCGCCGGCATGACCGCGACGGTCTCGGTCGGCGCCTATGCCGAGCGCGGCGACCGCCTGCGCGACGTGTTCAGCGCCTTCGTCGACCGCCTCGGGCCGAAGCGGCCGGACAATGCCAACGCCCTGCCGGCGGGCGTCACCACCACGGTCAAGGGCCCGCACGACGTCTCGACCCTGCCCACCCCCGACCCGAAGGCGGGCCCGAGCGCCGACCAGATCGCCCCCGGCATCGCGCCCGGCATCAACGAGGCGCCGGAGACGGCCAAGGAGGCGCCGCCTCGGGAGCAGCGCGGCTCGCATCGCCAGGGCAATGGCCGCACCGCACGGGATTGACACGCTCCCGCTTCGCACGGCACAGGAGAAGGGCTTCACCGCGCGCGGGCGTGGCGGAATTGGTAGACGCAGCGGACTCAAAATCCGCCGTCCTCACGGATATGTCGGTTCGAGTCCGACCGCCCGCACCATGCGTCTCTGACGATGATCGCCTCGCGGTCGGACATTGCCGACAAGGTCAGTCGTCGTAGTGCCACCGGCACTGCGCGATCTCGAGCGTCTGGGCCGCTCCGGAACCGCTCACCCGGTAGACGAGCCTGTGCTCTCCCGAGATCCGACGCGACCACCAGCCCTTGAGCTTGAATTTCAGCGGCTCGGGCTTGCCGGTCCCCGTGAGGGGCGTGCGCTGGGTCTCCTTGATGAGATCGTTGATCCGCCGCAGGGTGGCCGTGCTCTCGCCCTGCCAGGACAGGTACTCGTCCCAGGCATCGTCCGAGAAGGTGAGCCTCATTCCTCCGACCGATCGGGTTCGATCAGCGAGCGTTCGACCCCTCGGCCAGCGTCGAGCTGATCGACCGACCGCATCAGGCGCCGCGCGTTGGCGGGAGTGCCGAGGAGGTGCAGGGTTTCCCGCAGGCTCTCCAACTCGGCGAGGGGCAGCAGCACCAGGGGCTCGTGGCCCTGACGGGTCACCACCAGCTCCTCCCGGTCGCGTTCGACCCGGTCGAAGTGGGTCGCGATGCTCTGTCGGAATTCCGTCAGGCTCACATGCGTCACGGTCGTCTCCATCCGTACGTATCAATGTACATAAATCGGGGAGGCTCGTACACCCAGGAGAGGATCTGCCGCCCGGAGAGGATGGGTCTGCGCCGCGGCCTCAAGATCCGCCGTCCTGACAGACATGTCGGTTCGAGTCCGACCGCACGCATCGGTTGGTGGCGCTGAGGAGGTCAGTCTCACGCGCTCTCGGCTTTCGGCCGTTTCCTGGCTTTGGTCTTCCCGCCCCGCGGTTCCGCCATCGTGTTCACCGGCTGACCGGCGATCGTACCGCGGACTGCGTAGGTGGCGACCTTGACCAGCCTCGCGGGCGTCGGGTCAACCTTCGGCATCGCCGCCTCCGGGGGCCGGCCGGGGCTCAATCCCTGGCGGAGCACATCGTTCATCCGGGTCTGCCAGCCGGCGCCGGTGGCGCGATAGCCCTCGACGACGTCCGGATCCAGCCGGAGCTTGACGGGCACCTTCGTCACCTCGGCCTTCGGTCGGCCGGGCCGGCGCTTCCAGGCGGCGTACAGGTCGGGCATCGCCTCGGAGAACGGGCGCATCTGCGCGGCCTGTTCGTCGGTCATCTCAGGAGCATCCGGATCGTTGGCGATCTGGGCCTGGATCCGGGCCTCCTCCGCTTCTGTCACGGGCGGGATCTCAGCCTTGCGCTTCGTCATATCTCTTGCGCTCCTTGGCGCTCGCCGGGCGGAAGCTGATGAGGGAGATGCCTTCGGAGCCGAGGCGCGAATAGAACAGGGCGTGCACCCTGCCCTCGAACAGGCCGAGAGCCTGGAACCGCGGCCGGCCGTCAGGACCCGGGTGGGTGGGGAACACCATCGCCGTCCCGAAGTCGAAACCGTCTTCCACATCGGCGAAGTCGAGGCCGTGGCCCTCGGGCTCGGGCCGGAGATTCCGCTGCCGCTTCGGCTCATCCCACACGATCCGCATGGAAAACTCGTACACCCAAAAACAGTGTCGCTCCAGATGGCGGGGGTACGGATTTCCTGCGGTAGCGAGCGGACACCACAAGGCTCCGCCACCTTGCCCGCCGCCGCACTCCTTACACGTCGGCGCCTGCTCCGACGCCTTGGACACCGGTTCGCCGAAGGTATGTGGCAAGGTCGATGACTTGGAGCAGCGCTCGGCCGCAACGTGGTCGAACACCGCTCCGGCCGCTCGGCGAGGATCGCGGCGCGCGTCACCCCTCCGGCGGCGCCAGCGCCCGCTCCAGCACCGGCAGCACCCGCGCATCCCCCATCTGCGCCACGTTGAAGCGCATCCGGTCCCCGGCGGTGCGCGAGACGCTGAACACGTCGCCGGGGGCGAGCACCACGCCCTCGCGGAGCGCCGCCCGGGCGACGTCCGCGGCGTCGCGGCCCTCCGGCAGGCGGCACCAGAGGTAGAACCCGCCCCTCGGCATCAGCCAGGGCCGGATGCCGAGGGGCGCGAGCCGCCCGGCGGCCTCGCGCCGGGCGCGGTCGAGTCGCCGGCGCAGAGATTCGATGTGCTTGCGGTACTGCCCGTCACCGAGCACGCCCGCGACCAGCTCCGCCGCGACCGGGCTGATCCCGCCGAAGCTGGTCGCCACCTGGAGGTCGATCAGGGCCTCGATCCACTCCGCCTTTGCCACGACGTAGCCGCAGCGGATCGAGGCCGAGAGGGTCTTGGAGAAGCTGCCGATGCGGATCACCCGCTCCAGCCCGTCGAGGGCGGCGAGCCGCGGCGACGGCTCCGGCTCGAAGGCGGCGAAGATGTCGTCCTCGACGATTACGACATCGTGCGCGGCCGCCGCGTTGAGGAGACGGTGGGCGGTCGCCGGCGAGAGCGTCGCCCCGGTCGGGTTGTGGAGGGCCGAATTGGTGACGTAGAGCCGCGGCCGATGCGCGGCCGCGGCCTGCGCGAAGTGCTCCGGGTCGGGACCCGCCTCGGTATAGGGCACGCCGACCACCTCGGCCCGGTGGGCGCGCAGCAGCGCCTGGAAGTTGAAGTAGCAGGGATCGTCGACCAGCACCGTGTCGCCCGGCCGCACCATCAGGCGGCAGATCAGGTCGATCGCCTGCGTGCCCGAACCGGTGAGCAGGATCTGGTCCGGACCGACCGCCAGCCCCTCGCCGGCGCATTGCCGGGCGAGCAGCCGGCGCAAGGGGAGCGATCCCCGCGTGGCGCCGTAATCGGTCAGCACCGCATCCTCGGCCCGGGCGAGGCCGCGGGCGGCGCGGCGCAAAGCCGCCACCGGCATCCAGGACGGCGGCAGCCAGCCGCAGCCGGGCTTCGGGATCTCCGGCTCGCCGTCGAGGGATTGCCGCGAGACCCAGAGCGGGTCCACCGCCCGGTCGAGGCGCGGGCCGGCCTCGGCGAGGGTCAGGGGCGGCGGCGCCGCGGCGTAGAAGCCGGCGCCGGGCCGCGAGCGCACCGCGCCTTCCGCCGCCAGGCGCTCGTAGGCCTCGACCACCGTCGAGGGCGAGACGCCCATGGCGGTGGCGAGCCCGCGGATCGAGGGCAGCCTCTCGCCCGGCGCGAGCCCGCGCGCGGCGATCCGCCCCCGGATCGCCGCCATCACCGCCGCCGTGCGGCCGCCCTCCGCCATCGCGTCCCGCTCCCGACAGTGTGGGTGGTGGCACCCGTACAGTTCGGCGCGACTGTATGGGACCGTGCCTTCGTGGGGTAGCCGGGCGGCGCTATGCCTTTCGCCGGAAGCGAACAGAGATGCGAACCATGCAGCGGTCGGCGGGCGGGTGGGGCAGCGGGCTCCTCGGGGTGGTGATCTTCAGCGGTTCGCTGCCGGCGACCCGGGTGGCGGTCGGGGGCTTCTCGCCGCTGTTCCTCACCTCTGCCCGGGCGGTGATCGCGGCCGTCCTCGGCGCGGGCCTGCTGTGGGGGTTACGGCAGGCGCGGCCGGCGCGGGCCGACCTCCTGTCGCTCGCCATCGTGGCGCTCGGGGTGGTGCTCGGCTTCCCGCTCCTGACGGCGCTCGCGCTCCAGCACGTCACCTCGGCGCACTCGATCGTGTTCATCGGCCTCCTGCCGCTCGCCACCGCGATCTTCGGGGTCCTGCGCGGAGGCGAACGGCCGCGGCCGGCGTTCTGGCTGTTCTCGCTCCTCGGCAGCGGCGCGGTGGCGGGGTTCGCGCTGCTCCAGGGCGGCGCGGGGGCGCTCGCCGGCGACCTCCTGATGCTCGCCGCGATCCTGCTCTGCGGGCTCGGCTACGCCGAGGGCGCGGCCCTGTCGCGCCGGCTCGGGGGCTGGCAGGTGATCTCCTGGGCGCTGGTGCTCGCCCTGCCGGCGATGCTGGTCCTGGCGCTCGCGACCCGGCCGGCCGGGGTGGCGGGGGTCGGCGCTCCCGCCTGGCTCGGGCTCGCCTACGTCTCGGTGTTCAGCATGCTGGTCGGCTTCGTGTTCTGGTACCGGGGGCTCGCGCGGGGCGGCATCGCCGGCGTCGGCCAGTTGCAGCTGCTCCAGCCCTTCCTCGGCCTGCTGCTGGCGGGGCTGCTGCTCGGCGAGCCGGTCGCCCCCTCGATGATCGCCGTGACCGGACTGGTGGTCCTGTGCGTCGCGGGGGCCAAACGGTTCGCGTGAGCGAACCGTCGCTCCGACGGGAAGCGGTTCGCATGAGGACACCGCCCCATCCTGGGCCAAGCTCTGACGGCGACGGTTGACGCGGTGTTTACGGCATCGTGCGCATTGTCAGCACCATGCGTCGTGGCATCGTAGCGTTCTCAGCCCTCACGCTCTTCGGCCTGGGGCTTACCGGATGCGCGCTCAACCGGTTTGAGCAGCGCGAACCCTGGCGGAATCAGGCCGAAGAGGTCTGCCTCGCCCAGAAACTCGTTCGTCCGAGCGAGGACATCCAGCCGGTCAAGGAGATCGACGGGCCGGGAGTCTGCGGCATGGTGCACCCGTTCCGGGTCACGCGGCTTGCCGGCGGCACCGTCGCGCTCAAGCAACGCATGACGCTCGCCTGCCCGATCATCCCGGAGGTCGAGGCCTGGCTCGCCGGCACGGTGCAGCCGGCGGCGGAAGTGTATTTCGGGCAACCCGTGGTCGAGATCAATTCCGGCTCGTATTCCTGCCGCGGCCGCAACAACCAGGTCGGCGCCAAGCTCTCGGAGCACTCGTTCGGCAACGCGGTCGACGTGATGTCCTTCCGCTTCGCCGACGGCTACGTGGTGACGGTGAAGGGCGGCTGGCGCGGCACCGAGGCCGAGCAGGGCTTCCTGCGAGAAGTCTTCCTCGGGGCGTGCAACCACTTCACGACGGTGCTGGCGCCGGGGTCGAACGTCTACCACTACGACCACCTGCACCTCGACCTCGCGCGGCACGATCCGCGGGGCCTGCGCCGGATCTGCAAGCCGCTGATCAAGTACGAGTCGCGCCTGCCGCCGCCCGGCACGCCGCTGTCGCCGATCCGCAAGAAGCCGCCGGCCTGGCAGCCCGCCCCCGATCCGGCGCCGATCGACGTCGAGGAGGACGATCCTTACGGCCTGTCGCCGACGAGCGCCCGGGATACCGGCACGAAGGTCGCCCGCGCGCCCTCCCCTCGCCCGGCGCCGGTCCAGGCCTACGCCCCGCCGCCGGCCGCACGCCCGGCGGTCGCCGCAGAGCCCCGCGCCCTGCCGGAGCCGCTGCCGCTCGGCAGCCCGACCTGGTCGTCGGGGCCGATCTACTGAACCAGTCTCGTCAGGCCGGCGCGCCGCCGAGATCCGCCACCACGGCGCGGCGCGCCGCCGCGTCCTCGGCCAGGCGATGGACGTGCATCTCGGTCGCGCCGCGGGCGCGCGCACGGGTGAGCCAGCCGCGGGCGAGGCGCTCGCGCGGGCTCTCGCCGGCGGCGGCCACCGCCACCAGCTCGGCGGTGCCGTCGCCGCCGCGGCGCACCGCGATCACCACCGCCTCGCCGACCTCCGCCGGGTCGTCGTCGAGGGCGTGGATCCCCACCACGTAGCGGCGGCCGGAGCGGCCGCGCCAGGCGCTCAGCGGCAGCGCCGGGGTGCCGCGCAGGCCAGTGGCCGTTCTCAGGCGCTCCTCACGCACGTCCATTCTCCTCGCGCGATCGTTCTGGATGTCCCGCATCGCCACCGACCAGGACAGGGCTCGTTTGTTCGCCATTTGTTCCAGCCTAGTTCCGATTCCGGAGGTCCGTCAAGCGTGAACGCTCGGAGTGCGCGGGATCTGGCGAGGGGGTGCGAAGAGTTCAAGATCGGATCGGCGGGGAACCGGTAAAAAGGGCGCCGCGGCCGGGTTTTCCCGGCCGCGGCGCGGTCACTCACCAGCGATGGTGCCAGCCGTGATGGCCCCAGCCGCCGCCCCAGCCGACCCGCCGGTAGCCGTAGCCCCACGGGCGATGCCAGCCGACGCGGCGGTAACCGTAGCCCCAGGGCCGGTGCCAGCCGACACGGCGATAGCCGTAGCCCCAGCGCGGGCCGACGACGACGGTGCGGTAGCCGACGACCGGGGCGTAGAAGACCCGCGGGCCGAGGTTCGGACGGCACCAGCCGCGCCAGTTCCGGTGGAACCCGGGGCCGCAGCCGTCACGCGCCTCCGCGGTCGTCCCCGTGCCGACGACGGCACCGACGGACAGGATCGCGGCGCCAGCAATCATGCTCCAACGCATCATAGCCTCCTGTAGAGTGAGGCCCATGAAATGCACGAGGGGGCGAAATCGTTTCGCAGGTTACGAAGAGTTCATGTTCGGCGTCCCGAGGCCGTGTCACGGCCATGCTCGGGCGATGTCCGATCGTACGCAAGGACTGGAATATACTGGTATTTTTGACCTAGATCCTCACGCCGTCCCACGGGCGGCCTTCGGGATTGCCTGAAAGCCTGGCCGATCGCACACCCACAGGGTCAGTCCGGAGCGGCGCACGGGAACCCGTCACGACGCGGAGGATGCGGGGCCTCCCGGTGAGAGAGGCCCTTCTACGTCTCCTGCGCCCGCACCGCGGCACGCGGCGACGCAGGCATCCCCGCCTCCCGCACCAGGGCGTCCGATGCGGTCTCGATCCGCTCCTGCACCTCGGCGAGGAACCTGTCCTTCGGCAGGCCGGGCGGGATCGGGGGCAGGAACTCGATGATCGCGGTGCCCGGCCGGTAGGTCAGGCGGCGCCGGCCCCAGAACACCCCGGTGTTGAGCGCGACGGGCAGGCACGGCACGCCGAGCCGGTCGTACATGTGGACGAGGCCGTACTTGTAGGCCGGCGGCGCCCCGGGGGCGCGCCGCGTGCCCTCGGGGAAGATGATCAGGCGGCGCCCGTCGGCCATGGCGGCGGCGGCCTCCTCGTTCATCAGGGCGAGCGCCCGGGAGCCCTTCGAGCGGTCGATCGCCACCATCTCGCTGCGGGCGAGGTACCAGCCGAACAGGGGCAGCCACATCAGCTCGCGCTTGAGGATGTAGCTGAAGTCGTCGAGCACCGTGACGAGGGCCAGGGTCTCGAGGGCCGACTGGTGCTTGGCCGCGACGAGGCAGGCCCCGGCCGGGCGGTGCTCCAGCCCGCGGAACTCGACCCGGAGGCCGACGATGGCCGCGAGCAGCCGGAGGATGATCCGGGCCCAGGTCTGGGCCAGCCACACCACGCTGCGCCGGCTGACCAGGGCCGGCAGCCCGCCGATCAGGAGCGCGGCGGTGACGAGGTAGAAGGCGATCGTGAACAGGATCGAGCGGACGAGGGACATAGCGAGCGGCGAGCGAACCTTCGGGCCGGGCCCGGAGGCCGGCCGCGGGCGGACGGGGATGCGGCGCCCGGCGAGGCGCCGCCCGCGTGATGCGGTCGGGCCCCTCCTTAGAGCATTTCGGCCCGCGCGTAACAGTGAATGCCGGGCGATGCCGGCCCGCCCGGGCGGATGCCGGAGCCGGAAAAACGTGCTTTAAGCCTCGACGGACCCGCGCACGAGACGCGGGGCACGCCATCGGCCCGGACACCGGGTCCATCCGAGGGAGGACACCATGACCATGCTCACGCGCCGCCGCGCGCTCCATCTCACGCTCGCCGGCGCCGTCGCGGGTCCGGCGGTACTGCGCATCACCCGGGCGCACGCGGCCGAGTACACCCTGAAGGCCGCCAACAACACGCCGGTGAGCCACCCGCTGACGGTCTACATGACCAAGGCGGCGGACGCGATCCGCGACGAGTCCGGCGGCAAGGTCGACATCAAGCTGTTTCCCAACAACCAGCTCGGCGGCGACACCGACATGCTGAGCCAGCTGCGCTCCGGCGCGCTGGAATTCTTCACCCTCTCGCCCCTGATCCTCGCCACACTGGTGCCCTCGGCCTCGATCAGCGGCGTGGGCTTTGCCTGGAACGGCTACGACAAGCTGTGGCCGGCGATGGACGGCGACCTCGGCGCCCACGTGCGGGCGCAGATCGAGAAGTCGGGCCTCTACGCCTTCGACCGGATCTGGGAGAACGGCTTTCGCCAGACCACCTCGTCGAGCCGGCCGATCCTGAAGCCGGAGGACTTCAAGGGCTTCAAGATCCGGGTCCCGCCGAGCCCGATGTGGACCTCGATGTTCAAGGCCTTCGACGCCGCCCCGATGACGATCAACTTCGCGGAGGTGTACTCGGCGCTCCAGACGAAGATCGCCGAGGGCCAGGAGAACCCGCTGACGCTGATCGACACCGCCAAGCTCTACGAGGTGCAGAAGTACCTCTCGAAGACCAACCACATGTGGGACGGCTTCTGGCTCCTGTCGAACGGCAAGGTCTGGCGCGGCCTGCCGCAGGACGTGAAGACCGTGATCGCCAAGCACTTCAACACGCAGGCCGTGGCGCAGCGCGCGGACATGGCCCAGCGCGCGAGCACCACCGAGCAGGACCTGCGCGGCCGCGGCCTCGCCTTCCACGACGTCGACACCAAGGCGTTCCAGGCCAAGCTGCAATCGGCCGGCTTCTACAAGGAGTGGAAGGGCAAGTTCGGCGACGACGCCTGGGCGCTGCTGGAGAAGCACACCGGCTCGATCGCCTGATCCGGGCCGACGTCCCGGCGGCTCACGCCGCCGGGGCGGTCATGACGGCGCGGCCGAACAGATGGCCCTGCGCCTCGGTGAAGCCCTCCTGCTGGATCACCGCGAGCTGGGCCGGAGTCTCGACGCCCTCCGCCACCGTCTCGATGCCGAGGCGCCGGCCGAGCTCGGCCACCACGCCGACGATCGCCCGGCAATCCGGCCGCTCGACCGCGTCGCGCACGAACGAGGCGTCGAGCTTGATGCGGTCGAACGGGTAGGCGCGCAGGCGCGAGAGGGACGAGAAGCCGACGCCGAAATCGTCGAGGGAGATGCGCACGCCCATGGCGTGGAGGAGCTGGAGGTCGTCGACGATGCCCTCGGTGCTGTTGCTCAGCACCGTCTCGGTGATCTCGAGCTCGAGGCGCCGGGGGCCGAGGCCGGTCTGCGCCAGGATCTCGCCCACCGCCCGCGGCAGGCTGCCGTCGCCGAGCTGGCGCACCGAGACGTTGACGCAGATCCGAGCCTGGTCGGGCCAGGCGGCGGCGTCGCGGCAGGCCCGGTCGAGCACCCACAGGCCGAGCACCCGGATCATGTCGGACTTCTCGGCGAGCGGGATGAACTTCCGCGGCGAGACCGGGCCGCGCTCCGGATGGGTCCAGCGCAGCAGCGCCTCGCGGGCGTTGACCGCGCCGTGGGCGAGCCCGATGATCGGCTGGTAGGCGACCCCGATCTGGCCGGCCGCGATGGCGTGCCGCAAATCCTGCTCGAGGCGCTCCTCGTCGCTGCGCTCCGTCTCCAATTGCGGCGTGAAGGCGCGCCAGGCGGCCTTGCCGGCGCCCTTGGCGGCGTAGAGCGCGCAATCGGCCTGGCGGAGCATCGCATCGGGCGTGGTGGCGTCCTCCGCGAAGGCGATGCCGATGCTCGCCGTGACGTGGCGCGGCCGCTGGTCCTCGGTCGCGTAGGGCCGGGCGAGCTCGATCAGCAACCCCTCGGCCAGCGGCACCGCGAGGTTCCCGGCCGTCCCCGGCAGCAGCAGGGCGAACTCGTCGCCGCCGAACCGGGCGGCGAGCCCGCCATCCGGCAGGGCCCGGCGCAGGCGCTCGGCGACCTGCTGGAGCAGCGCGTCGCCCGCCTGGTGCCCAAGGTCGTCGTTGACCGCCTTGAAGCCGTCGAGGTCGAGGAACAGGAGCGCGCTGCCGGCCGGGAGAGCGCCGTCGACGGCGCCCTCGCGCAGGTGCCGCCAGAGCTTGGCCCGGTTGGCGAGGCCCGTGAGGGCGTCGTGGTGGGCGAGCCGGCTGATCTCCAGCTCGGCCTCGCGCTGGTGCGTCACGTCCTCGAAGGTTACGACGAACGCTCCCCCCGGCACGCCCCGGCGCACCAGGGCGATCGCCCGCCCGTCGGGGGTGGAGGCCACCACGGTCTCGCCGCGGGCGAGCGCCGCCTCGTGCCCGGCGAGCAGGGCGGCGCCCTCCGGCGGCCCGGCCTCCGGCCCGGCGAAGGCGAGGGCCCACACGGCCACGATCGGCGTCCCGACGAGGTCGCGCCCGCCCATCGCGGGAAACATCGCGAAGAAGCGCTGGTTGAGGAGCCGCGCCTGGCCGTCGGCGTCGAAGAGGCACAGCCCCTGCGACATGGTCGAGAGGGCGAGGTCGAGGATCAGCGCCACCGCCTGGAACTGGCCGTCCTCCTCGGCGCGCGGGGTCGCGTCGCGGATGATCTGAGCAAAGCCCGCGAGAGTGTCGCCGTCGCGGATCGCCGCGATGGTCGTGTGGGCGCGAAACCGGCTGCCGTCGCGGCGCGGCCACCACCCTTCCGTCTCGTAGCGCCCGGCCTCCCGCGCCGCCGCGAGCGCGGCACTGCTCTCCTCGGACGATTCCCCGTAGGCGAAGGCGCGGCCGATCACGTCCGCCGCGGGAAAGCCGGTCAGTCGCTCCGCGCCCAGGTTCCAGGCCGCGACCCGGCCGGCCGGGTCGAGGAGGCACAGGGCATGGTCGGGCGCGTTCCAGACGAGGCGGGAACAGGCGTCGTGGAGGGCCGAGCCCGCATCAGGCTCGTCCGCCAGGACCGCACTCGCTTCACTCCGCATCGTCCATCAGCCCCGTCGTGCCGCGGTGGGGCCGGCCGCGCGCATCTTCGAGGCGGCAGGCTAAGCGATTTGCGGCCGGAGGTTGAGTCGCACTCTCGGCTTATGCCCCACGGCCGTATCGGCGCGGGGCCTGCCGCTCCTCACTCCCACTCGATCGTGCCGGGGGGCTTGGAGGTGATGTCGTAGGTCACCCGGTTGATGCCCTTGACCTCGTTGATGATCCGGGTCGCGACCCGGCCGAGGAACGCCATGTCGAAGGGGTAGAAGTCGGCGGTCATGCCGTCGACCGAGGTGACGGCGCGCAACGCGCAGACGTGGTCGTAGGTGCGCCCGTCGCCCATCACGCCCACCGTCTTGACCGGCAGGATCACCGCGAAGGCCTGCCAGATCGTGTCGTAGAGCCCGGCCTTGCGGATTTCTTCCAGGTAGATCGCGTCGGCCTTGCGCAGCGCGTCGAGCTTCTCGCCCGTGATCTCGCCGGGGCAGCGGATGGCGAGGCCCGGGCCCGGGAAGGGGTGGCGGCCGACGAAGGCCTCGGGCAGGCCGAGCTCGCGGCCGAGCACCCGCACCTCGTCCTTGAACAGCTCGCGCAGGGGCTCAACGAGCTTCATGTTCATGCGGGCGGGCAGGCCGCCGACATTGTGGTGGCTCTTGATCGTCACCGAGGGACCGCCGGTGAACGACACGCTCTCGATCACGTCGGGGTAGAGCGTGCCTTGCGCCAGGAAGTCGGCGCCGCCGATCTTCTTCGCCTCGGCCTCGAACACGTCGATGAACAGGCGGCCAATCGTCTTGCGCTTGACCTCCGGGTCGGTGACCCCGGCGAGCTCGCCGAGGAACAGGTCGGAGGCCTCCACGTGGACGAGGGGGATGTTGTAGTGGTCGCGAAAGAGCCGCACCACCTCCTCGGCCTCGCCCTGGCGCAGCAGGCCGTGGTCGACGAAGACGCAGGTCAGCTGCTCGCCGATCGCCTCGTGGATCAGCACGGCGGCCACCGCCGAATCGACGCCGCCCGAGAGGCCGCACAGCACCTTCGCGCCGCCGACCTGGGCGCGGATGCGCTCGATCGCCTCCTCGCGGAAGGCGGCCATCGACCAGTCGCCGGTGCAGCCGGCGATGTCGCGCACGAAGTTGCGGATGAGCAGCGCGCCGTGCGGGGTGTGGGCCACCTCGGGGTGGAACTGCACCGCGTAGAACTGGCGCGCCTCGTCCGCCACCGCCGCGAACGGGGCGTTGGGGGAGATCGCCACGGTGGTGAAGCCGTCGGGGAGCTTCGTCACCCGGTCGCCGTGGCTCATCCAGACGGGATACTTCTCGCCGACGTGCCAGACGCCGCGGAACAGCGCGCTGTCGGCGATGATCTCGACCTCGGCCCGGCCGAACTCGGCGTGATGCCCGCCCTCGACCTCGCCGCCGAGCTGCGCCGCCATGGTCTGCTCGCCGTAGCAGATGCCGAGCACCGGCACCCCGGCCTCGAACACGGCTTGCGGCGCCCGCGGCGAGGTCTCGACCGTGACCGATTCCGGTCCGCCCGACAGGATCACTGCCTTGGGCTTCATCGCCGCGAAGGCCGCCTCGGCCGCCTGGAACGGGACGATCTCGGAGTAGACCCCCTCCTCACGCACCCTCCGGGCGATGAGCTGGGTCACCTGGCTGCCGAAATCGATGATGAGGATCTTGTCGTGCTCGGTCGTCATGCGACGATGAGTTAGCCGAGGGCCGGCCCGCGCGCAACGCGTCGCGGAGCGTACCCTGGTGCGTCCACGGCATTAACCGGACGTTCATACGCCAGCGGCGATCGAGGCACCCCCAACCCACCAGACAGGGAGCCTCGCCATGCGAGCCATCGTCCTCGGGATCGCCGCCACCCTCGCCACGGGCCTTAGCCTCGCGCCGGCCTCGGCCCTGCCGGTCGCCCCCGGCCACAGCGTCGCGCCCGTCGCCTCGATCGAGCAGGCGCAGTACGTCACCCGCCGGGTGGTCCGCCGCGGCCCGCGCTGCACGGTCCAGGTGACCCGCACCCGCGGGCCCTTCGGCCGGGTGGTGGTGCGCAAGGTGCGCCGCTGCTTCTGAGCGGCAAGTTCTGAGCGGCAAGCCGCGTCCGACGTGATTCGAGAGGGCGGCCCCGGGCGGGGCCGCCCTTTCTTGCTTGCTGGTGAGGCCAGGCTTGCTAGTGAGGCCAAGCCGCCAGCAGCGCCCGCAGGGCGGCCACGAAGGCGAGCGGCTGGTCGACCATCACGTGGTGATAGGCCTCCGGCAGGTCGATCCTCGGCGAGCCCGGCGGCAGCAGGCCCTGGACGTAGGCCGCATCCGCCGGCCGCATCAGGTCCGAGCGGGCGCCGGTGACGAGCGCCAGCGGGCAGCGGGCGCCCCGCACCATCGCGGCCCGGTCCGGCAGCGAGAGGCGGGCCCAGAGCGAGGGGTCGAAGCGCCAGCTCCAGCCGCCATCGACCTCCCGCAGCGATTCCCGCGCGATGAGGTCGGCGACGTAGAGCCGGTCGCAGGGCTGCATCGGCGCGAAGCGGAACCGCGCCAGCGCCTCCTCCAGGGTCCGGTAGACCCGGTGGGGCGCGAAGCGCCCGTCCTCGCGCCGCCGCCCGGTGCGGCGCTCGGGCGAGAAGATCGGCGGATCGACGATCACGGCGCCGCGCCAGCGGCCCGCCTCGCGTCCGGCCCCGGTCAGCATCGGGAAGCAGCCGAAGGAGTGCCCGACCATCACGGGCGCCCCGGCGTCGGACAGGCCCGCCTCCTCGGCCACCGCCTCGGTCTCGTCGGCGAAGGTGTCGAGGTCGTAAGCGTCGCGCCAGTCCGAGCCGCCCATGCCGGACCAGGACAGGGCCGCGACCCGGTACCCTTCCGCGAGATAGGGCGCGACGAAGCGCCACCAGCCCGCATGCGCCCCGTTGCCGTGCAGCAGCATCAGCCCCGGCCGGCCGCGCTCGCCCCAGGCGAAGGTCTCGATGCGGGCGCCCTTCACGGTGAGGCGCCCGACCTCGGGCGCGACCGCGACCGCGTCCCGGAACCACGCGGGAGCCGGCGGGGACTCGCCCTGGAGGTGGGCGAGCGGGGCGGTGAGGTTCGGATCGGGGGGCAGGTCGGTCACGGGCGGGATGATGGGGGCGGGCCGGAGGCCGTGTCAATCGGGATTGGAAAATCGAGTATGGCAGATCGACCGTGCATTGGTCGCGCCTATTCGAAAATCCGGTCTCTCACGCCCGGATGAAGCCCCGCCGCCTGGCCCAGGTCGCGAACAGGCCCGGCCAGGCCGCCGCCGGCGAGCCCGGCACGCCGAGATTGAAGCCGTGGCCGCCGCGCTCGAACAGGTGCATCTCCACCGGCACCTCGACGGCCCGGAGCGCGGCGAACATCAGGAGCGAATTGTCGACGACCGCGATCGGGTCGTCGGCGGCCTGCGCCAGGAAGGTCGGCGGGGTCTCCGGTGGCACGTGGGTCTCGACCGAGTAGGCGTCGGTGGCGACGCGGGTCGGGGTCTCGCCGACGAGGACGCGGCGGCTCGAGGTGCGGTCGAACGGGGGTTTCAGGGTGATGACCGGGTAGATCAGCGCCGCGACGTCGGGCCGGGCCGAGAGCGCGTCGTCCTCGTCGACCGGCTGGTAGAGGGGCGAGGCGAAGCGGGTGCTCGCCGCCCCCATCAGGTGGCCGCCGGCGGAGAACCCCATCACGCCGATCCGGTTCGGCTCGTAGCCGTAGCGCCGGGCCCGGGCGCGCACCAGGCGCAAGGCCCGCTGGGCGTCCTGGATCGGCGCGTCGGCGCCCGCCGCCCAGCCCTCGCCCGGCAGGCGGTAGACCAGCGCGAAGGCGGTGACCCCCATCGTGTTGAGCCAGCGCCCCACCGGCACCGCCTCGTGGCCGAGATCGATGCGGCGGTAGCCGCCGCCGGCGGCGATCACCATCGCGGTCCCGGTCGAGCGCGCCGGGCGCATCACCAGCAGGCAGGGCTCGGCGACGCCGGTGACGACGCCCTCGCGGCTCTCGTCGAAGCGCGGGCCGTCGGGCCCGGGTCCCCCGCCCCCCGGCGGCCTGCCGGGCCAGAGCCGCATCACCTCCAGGGCGGCGCCGGGGGCGGTGCCCGACGGCGCGTCGTGGCCCTGGGGCCTGGCTTGAGGTGTCTCCTCCTGGCTCATCGGTGTCTCCTGCGCGCGGGCGGCCGGCGCGAGGGCGAGGGCGGCCGCTCCCGTAAGCAACGTCCTGCGATGCAGCGCCATGCCGACCGTCCGATACTCTCGAAGACCTCGACGGGATCCCGGGGCGCGCCGGCCGCGGGACATCCCCCCTCGCCTGCATAAGCCAAGCCGCCGCAGATGCACGGCAGAAAAGTACCGTCACGTCAGGACGACGCGCCGCGCTTCCCCTACGGAGGGGCGGTCCCGCGCTCCAGCAGCGCGACGTAGAAGCCGTCGGTGCCGGTCCGCTCAGGGCTCATCTGGATGCCGTGGGCGGTGCGCCGCACCTTGGGCTCGATCTCGGGCGGCAGGTCGAGGGGACGGGGCTCCAGGTCGTCGCGCCGGCCGGCGAGCCCGGCCACCGCCGCGTCGTTCTCCTCCGGCAGGAGCGAGCAGGTGACGTAGACCAGGCGCCCGCCCGGCCGCACCAGCCGCGCGGCGCGGTCGAGCACGGCCTCCTGCTCCGCCACCCGGGTGGCGAGGCTGCCGGGGCGCAGGCGCCACTTGGCGTCCGGGTTGCGCCGCCAGGTGCCCGAGCCGGTGCAGGGCGCATCGACGAGGACGAGGTCGGCGGTGCCGTCGAGGTCGGTCAGCACGTCGGGGCGGCCCTTGCCGCCGCGGGGCGTGCGCACCTCGGCGTTGGCGCCCGCCCGGCGCAGGCGCTCGTGGATCGGCGCGAGGCGCCGCGGATCGCCGTCGCTGGCGATCAGCCGGCCCTGGTTGCCCATCAGGGCGGCCAGCGCCAGGGTCTTGCCGCCGCCGCCGGCGCAGAGGTCGATGACGGTCATGCCGGGCCGCGCGCCGGAGAGGCGGGCGGCGAGCTGCGAGCCCTCGTCCTGGATCTCGAACCAGCCGTCCAGGAATTCCGGCTCGACGTGGAGCGCCGGGCCGCGCCCGTCCTCGCCGAGCGGCACCCGCAGGCCGTCGGGCGAGAGCGGCGTCGGCTCGGGCGAGAGGTGGGCGAGCGCCTCGGCCGTGCCGTCGCGGGTCGCCTTCAGGGCGTTGACCCGGATGTCGAGGGGCGCGCGCCGGGCGAGCGCGCGCAATTCGGGCAGGAGGTCGTCGCCGAGCGCGGCCGCCAGCGAGGGCACCACCCATTCGGGCACGTCGCCGGCGACGTGGACCGGGGCGTGGCCCAGCGTCCCGGTCTCGAGCCGGGCCCGCTCGGCCTCGGTCAGCGGCGCCGGGGCGAAGCGCTCGCCGGTGAACAGCTCCGCGATCGTCTGCGCGGCCAGCCCACGCTGGAGGCGCAGCGAGCCGATCAGCACGGCGCGCGGGCTGTCCTCGCCCATGATCCAGGCGGCGGAGGCGCGCCGGCGCAAGGCGTCGTAGACCAGGGTGGCGATGGTGGCGCGGTCGCCGGAGCCGGCGAAGCGGTGGGCGAGGCCCCAATCCTTCAGGGCGTCGGCCACCGGGCGGCGGCGCTCGGCGATGTCGGCCAGGACCTCGATAGCGGCGGAGAGGCGGGCGCCGGGGGTCATCGCGCAACCAGCGATCGTGAAAAGGCCTGGTTCGTGCCGCGGGACCGGCGCATCCCGGTCAAGCTTTCGGCTCCGGGCGACCCGACACCTTGGCCGTTCCCCGCGCAGAGCCGGAGTTCCGCACCCATGATCCGTCGTTCCATCCCGTCCGCCCTCGCCGTGAGTCTCGCCGGCCTGATCGCGCTGGCGGCCGGCGCCTGCGCCACCGCCCCGGCGGCGCCCGCCGTCGACCTCACCCCGCCGCCGCCCCGGCCCTACGACGCCAAGACGCAGCTCGAATACGGCAACCCGCCGCCGCGGGCCCCGCGCTACTGAGTGTCTCTCACGAAACTCCCGCTGCGCTTGCGACGCCCCATCGAGCGACGCCAGTGACCGGGAGTTTTATGAGGTGCACTGAGGCCCCCTTACCCTCCTCGCACCGGGATGGCGAGCCGCCGCCTTCAGGCGAGGAGGATCCGCCCGGCCAAGACCAGCCACATCGCCATCAGGACGATCGCCCCGGCGAGGAAGGCCTGGAAGCGCCGGATCACCACGTTGCTGGTGGCGTAGATCCCCGCGTGGACGAGCCGGGTCAGCACGAACAGCCAGGCGAGGCCGACGAACAGGGCGTCGGCCTGGGCCGTCGCCAGCGCGAGCCCAGTCACGACGTAGAACAGCACCGGCAGCTCGAACTGGTTGCCGAAGGCGTTCGAGACCTGCTGCACCGGGGCGGGCCAGCTGCGCTCACCGAGCGAGATGTCCTTGAGCCTGACCTGCCCCGCCCGTGCGGCGGCGAAGCGGACCCGCCCGGTCCAGAGCAGCAGGCCGAAGGTCAGCAGGACCTGGACGAAGACGGGGGCGAGGATGGCTTTAGGGGTCATGGGGTCCTATGAATCTCGTTACGACTTTACCAAGTAAAAAACTTGCTCTCGCTTTGAATTAAGAGATATAGACTACGTCACACGATACAACAGATTGCGCGGTACGTGAGCGACGGCCGAGAGCATGACCCTCCCCCCTCTGCGGGGGAGGGTGGCCTGCGGAGCAGGTCGGGAGAGGGGCAGCGCGACGCTGATCCAGGGAGAGCCCGGCAGAACGACCCCGCCATATCCAGAAGCGTGGTTCCCCTCTCCCGCCCCGCAGAGGGGGCTGGCGGATTCACGTGTCTCTTCCAAGAGCTAACTCCTTGTAAAGGCGGGCGCTTCCCCTCCCCCTTGTGGGGAGGGGCAGGGGGTGGGGGTGGTGCCGCGTGAAGCTCGGCGCTCAATCCTGCACCACCCCCACCTCCAGCTCCTCCCCACAAGGGGGAGGAGAGGCGCGCGATTTCCAAAGGAAGACGCTCCCGAACCCGCGATGTATGAACACGCAGGCGTAGAGGGGGAGGGTTCATCCTCTCGGCCCTCGCACCCGATTCCCCAATTGCCCCCGCCCCAAATCCCCCGCCTGCCCCCTTTCGCAACCGCCCGCGCGACGCTACATGAGGTCGGCGGGGCTGCGGTTCTCGTCAGGAGACACATATCCCCGGGGCCTTATCGACTCCCTCGGGAGCTGTCACTGCCCTGGTCCGTGGACCGGGGCATTACGGCGCCCACCTACTTCGTAGGTTTCCCGGGATCGATTCTCCAACGGCTCTCGTGGCTCCGCGCTGGACTGTGATGACGACCGACGTTTCCCCCGCCTCCCCGGACAAGGCCGCCTTGCGCAAGGCAGCCCTGGCGCGGCGGGACGGGCTGGCGGTCGAGGCCCGCGAACAGGCCTCCCGCCGCATCACCGAGACAATCCTCTCCCTCCCGGAGATCGCGAACGCTCCGCTGGTGGCGGCCTACTGGCCGATCCGCAGCGAGGTCGACGTCCGTCCGCTGATCGAGGGCCTGCGGGCCCGCGGCCAGGCGGTGGCCCTGCCGCAGGTCACGCCCGGCGGGCTGGTCTTCCGCCGCGCCGCCGAAGGCGCGGTGCTCAGCCCCGGCGGCTTCGGCCTGAGCGAGCCCGGGCCGGATTCTCCCGTCGTCGAACCCCGCGTGCTCCTCGTGCCGCTCGCCGCCTTCGACCGGCGCGGCCACCGCATCGGCTACGGCAAGGGCTACTACGACCGGGCGCTCGCCCGCCTCGACGCGACGGGGCGCGTCTTCGCCCTCGGCATCGCCTTCTCGGCCCAGGAGACCCCCTTCGTGCCGGCCGGCCCGCACGACCGCGCCCTCGACGGCATCGTGACCGAGGCGGGCCTCATCCACCCCACCGGAGACTGAATCCCGCCATGCGCCTCCTCTTCCTCGGCGACGTCGTCGGCCGGCCCGGCCGCCTCGCGGTGAGCGAGCGCCTGCCGTCCTTGCGCGAGCGCTGGCGCCTCGATTGCGTGGTGATCAACGGCGAGAACGCCGCCGGCGGCTTCGGCATCACCGAGAGCATCTGCGACGAGCTGATCAATGCCGGCGCCGACGCGGTGACGCTCGGCAACCACTCCTTCGACCAGCGCGAGGCGCTGGTGTTCATCGCCCGCCAGCCGCGGCTGGTGCGCCCGGCGAACTACCCGCCCGGCACCCCGGGCCGCGGCGCCACGGTGGTCGAGACGCCGAGCGGCGCCAGGGTCCTCGTCGTCAACGTGATGGGGCGGATCTTCCTCGATCCCCTCGACGATCCCTTCGCGGCGGCCGAGCGCGAGTTGTCGGCCTGCCCGTTGCGCGACGCCGCCGACGCGGTGATCGTCGACGTGCACGCCGAGGCGACGAGCGAGAAGGAGGCCTTCGGCTGGTTCCTCGACGGCCGGGCGAGCCTCGTCGTCGGCACCCACACCCACGTGCCGACCGCCGACCACCGCATCCTGCCCGGCGGCACCGCCTACATGTCGGATGTCGGCATGTGCGGCGACTACGATTCGGTGCTCGGCATGCAGAAGGACGAGCCGGTGCGCCGCTTCCTGCAGAAGACCCCGGGCAGCCGGCTCGAAGCCGCCACCGGCGAGGGCACCCTGTGCGGTCTGGCGGTCGAGACCGACGACGCCACCGGCCTCGCCCGCCGGGTGAGCCCGGTGCGCCTCGGGCCCCATCTCGAGGAAACCTGGCCGCAACACTGGGACTGAATCCCGCGCACCCCCGTACTGCTCCGGGTTGATCGACCCGGCGGCACCCGGCACAGTGCCGTCGGCTTCCGGTGACGTCGTTTCGTCGGGGCCGACCAGTGCAGCCTGCGGACGATCCCTCGCCCGCGACAGTGAGTACGGCCCGCGATGGCGGCGAGCGCTGCGTCCCCTCCCCTGACATCGCCGCGGATCTACCTCGTCCGCATGGCGGTGTTCCTGACGCTGGCCGGCTTCCTGGCCTTCGTGCTCTATCGCCAGATCGTGCCGGCCTTCATGGCCAATCCGGGCCTCAACGGCCTGATCCTCGGCGCGACGCTGATCGCCATCATCATGGCCTTCGGGCAGGTGCAGCGCCTCTTCCGCGAGGTGCGCTTCGCCAACCGCACCGCCACCGGCGCGCCCGATCCCGGCACCCCGCGGGTGCTCTCCGCCCTGGCGCCGGCCTTGCGCGAGGCGCGCGCCGGCCGGCCGCAGCCGCAAGGCCAGTTCCAGCCGCTCCTCGACACCGTCGCCTCGCGCCTCGACGAGGGCCGCGAGATCCTGCGCTACGTCGGCGGCCTCTTGATCCTGCTCGGGTTGCTCGGCACGTTCTGGGGCCTGATCGACACGCTCTCGGCGGTCGGCGGGGTGATCCGCTCGATGCGCGCCGGCGGCGGCGACGCGGCGGTGATGTTCGACGAGCTGAAGAGCGGCCTCGCGGTGCCGCTGTCGGGCATCGGCCTCGCCTTCTCGGCCTCGCTGTTCGGCCTCGCCGGCTCCCTGGTGATCGGCTTCCTCGACCTCCAGGCGGGGCAGGCCCACACCCGGTTCTACAACGAGTTGGAGGACTGGCTCGTCACCGCCGCGGGGCCCGCCCCCGCCCCGGTGCCGGTCCCCGTCACGGTGCCGGCGGCAGCGGCGCTTGGCGCGACGGCGCCGCGCCCGCCCGAGCCCGCGAGGGACGACGCGGTGCTGCGTGACATCGCCGACGCGATGACGCGGCTCGGCACCCTCGTGGGCGACACCACCACCCACGGCCGGGCCAGCACCCAGGCGATGGCGAACCTCGCCGAGGGCATCCAGGGCCTCGTCCAGCACATGCGCGCCGAGCAGCAGATGATCCGCGACTGGGTCGAGGCGCAGGCGACCCGTGAGCGCGAGCTGAAGCAGGTGCTCGACCGCCTCGCCCGGGAGAAGGTGGAGTGAGGCCGGAGATCTTTCGCTGATGGCCGGCCGCCTCGTCCGGCGCGACCGCGCCCTCAATGTCTGGCCCGGCTACGTCGACGCGCTGACGACGCTGCTGCTCTCGGTCGTCTTCCTGCTGACGATCTTCGTCACCGGCCAGTTCTTCCTGTCGCAGGAACTGTCGGGCCGCGACACGGTGCTGGAGCGGCTGAACCGCCAGATCTCGGAACTCACCGACCTGCTCGCCCTGGAGCGTTCGGGCAAGCGCGCGCTGGAGGAGACCGCCGCCGGATTGCGGGCGAACCTCTCCGGCTCCGAGGCCGAGCGCAAGCGGCTGCAAGGGCTCCTCGCCACCGGCCAGGGCGCGGAAGGCAAGGCCGCCGAGCTCGGCCGCCAGCTCGACGCCGAGAAGGGCGCGACCTCCCGCGCCTTGAGCCAGGTCGACCTCCTCAACCAGCAGATCTCGGCGATGCGCCAGCAGCTCGCGGCGCTGGAGGACGCGCTCGCGGCCTCCGAGACCCGCGACCGCGAGAGCCAGGCCCGCATCGCCGATCTCGGCAGCCGCCTCAACGTGGCGCTGGCCCAGAGGGTGCAGGAACTGGCGCGCTACCGCTCGGACTTCTTCGGGCGCCTGCGCCAGATCCTCGGCAACCGCCCCGACATCCGCATCGTCGGCGACCGCTTCGTGCTGCAATCCGAGGTGCTGTTCTCCGCCGGCCAGGCGGTGCTGAAGCCCGAGGCCGGCCCGGAGATCGACCGGATCGCCGGCGCGATCCTGGAGCTCAACCGCCAGATCCCGACCGACATCCCGTGGGTGCTGCGGGTCGACGGCCACACCGACGCGCGCCCGATCGCCTCGTCGCAATTCCCGTCGAACTGGGCGCTGTCGGCGGCGCGCGCCATCGCGGTGGTGCAGTACCTCGTCGGAAAGGGCATCCCGCCCCAGCGCCTGCTCGCCGGCGCCTTCGGCGAGTTCCAGCCCCTCGATGCCGGGACGAGCGAGGAGGCCTATGCCCGCAACCGGCGCATCGAGATGAAGCTGACGGAGCGGTAGGGGCTCAGATCAGCTTCAGCCCGCGGAAGCTCGCATGCCCGTCGCGGCCGACGATGATGTGGTCGTGGACCACGATGCCGAGGGGCCCTGCCACCGCGACGATGTCGCGGGTCATCTTGATGTCGGCCTGGGACGGGGTCGGGTCGCCGGACGGATGGTTGTGCACCAGGATGAGCGCGGTGGCGGAGAGCTCCAACGCCCGGCGCACCACCTCGCGGGGATAGACCGGCGTGTGGTCGACCGTGCCGCGGCCCTGGACCTCGTCGGCGATCAGGCGGTTGCGCTTGTCGAGGAAGAGCAGCCGGAACTCTTCTCGCTGCGCGAACGCCATCGCGGCGCGGCAGTAATCGATCACCGCGGCCCAGGACGACAGCAGCGTGCGCTCGGCCACCGCGCCGCGGGCGAGCCGGCGCCCCGCCGCCTCCATGATCTTGAGGTCGGTGACCACCGACGGCCCGATGCCGTCGATCTCGAGCAGCCGCTCGGGCGAGGCGCTGATCACCTCGGCGAAGCTGCCGAAGCGGGCGATCAGCGCCTTGGCGATCGGCTTCACGTCCCGGCGCGGGATGGCGCGAAACAGCACCAGCTCCAGGAACTCGTAATCCGGCAGCGTGTCGCCTTGCGCGAAACGGGCGCGCAGGCGGTCGCGGTGGCCGTGGTAATGCGGCTCCTCCGCCTTGATCTCGGGCGCGGCACCGCCGGCCTCGGCGAAACCGGGGATCTTGCGGGGCGGGCGGGTCATGGCCGAGCCGGACCGGGCCGTCAGGCGGCGGCGGTATCGTGCGGCTTGTCCAGCCCCTTGGGCGAGAGGGTGAAGATCTCGACGCCGGTCTCGGTCACCGCCACCGTGTGCTCGAACTGGGCCGAGAGCGAGCGGTCGCGGGTCACCGCGGTCCAGCCGTCGGCGAGCACCTTCACCGCCGGGCGGCCGAGATTGATCATCGGCTCGACGGTGAAGAACTGACCGGGCTTCAGGGCGACGCTGTAGCTCGGCTCGACGTAGTGCAGGATCGTCGGCGCGTCGTGGTAGGTGCGCCCCAAGCCGTGGCCGCAGAAGTCGCGCACCACCGAGCAGCGCTCGCCTTCGGCAAAGGCCTGGATCGCCGCGCCGATGTCGTTGGTGGTGCCGCCGGGCTTGATCGCCGCGATGCCGCGCATCATCGCCTCGTGGGTGATCTCGCACAGGCGCGCCGCCTTGCGCGGCACCTCGCCGACATAGGCCATGCGGCTCGAATCGCCGTGCCAGCCGTCGACGATCAGGCAGATGTCGAGGTTGACGATGTCGCCCTCGCGCAGCGGCTTGTCGTTCGGGATGCCGTGGCAGACGACGTGGTTGATCGAGGTGCAGATCGACTTCGGGTAGCCGCGGTAGTGCAGCGAGGCGGGATAGGCGCCGTGGTCCATCGCGAAGGTGTAGGCGAGGCGGTCGAGCGCCTCGGTGGTGACGCCGGGCGCCACCGCCTCCATCAGCAGGTCGAGGGCCTCGGCGGTCAGCCGGCCGGCCTTGCGCATCGCCTCGAAGGCCTCGGGGCCGTGGATCGGCGGCTCCTGCCGGCGGCCGTCCTTGACCGCACTCTGCTCGTCACGACTCATCGGGGGCCCGAAAGATGCGCTGGCGCTGAAAAAACCGGATGCTCCGGTGTAGGCGCTTCCGGAGCCGAAGCCAAGGACGAAGGGGGCGCTAGCGCGGGTCGACCCAGGCCCGCGGCCGGGCCGGCGCGGCGGCGGGCACGCGCTGCGCCATCCGCGTGACGGGGCGGGCTGCGTGCTGGCGCCGCACCCGGCGGGCGGCCCGGCGCGGGCGCCGTCCCGATTCGCCCCAGGCGGCGCCGACGACCCCGCCCACCACCGCGCCGATCGGTCCGGCGACCAGGGCACCCGCCACCGCGCCGGCGCCGGCCCCGACCACGGTGCGGCTCTGCGCCTGGGCCGTGGGGGCGCCGAGCAGGGTCAGGGCAGCGAGAAGGGCGAGCTTCGGCAGGAAGCGGGTCACGGGCGATCCTCTTGGTTAATGCAAGTGCGGCGCCCCGATGTCGCAAGACCGTGACCAAACGGCGGCGGGCGTTCGAACCCCTAGGCGCGGCGGCCCCGAGGGGCTAGGAGAAACCGAGATCCGGGGGCGCATCGGGCCCCGCGCAGTCAGGAACTCTGAGGCGATGGCAGACAAGGCGGTCCCGCACTTCCACAACCAGGACGGCGTTCCGGTGATCGAGGTCGGCTCGAAGGAGTTCATGTGCATCGGCGCGCTGCCGCCGTTCGACCATCCCCACGTCTTCCTCGACATGGGCGCCGACCACGAGATCATCTGCCAGTACTGCTCGACCCTGTATCGCTACAAGCCGTCCCTGAAGGCCGGCACGGCGAACCCGGCCTCGAGCGTCTGGGACGACCGCGCCCGCCTCGCCGCCGAGTAGACCTTGGCCCCCAGCCAATTGCCGGGGAACCGTCCGGTCCCGGACCGGCCAGGCCTGCGCGTCGCGATCGTCGGGGCCGGCATCGGCGGGCTCACGGCGGCCCTCGCCTTGAGTGCCCGCGGACACGACGTGACCCTCGTCGAGCGCCGCACCGCGTTCAGCGAGGTCGGGGCGGGCTTGCAGCTCTCGCCGAATGCCAGCCGGATCCTGACCGATCTCGGCCTCGGCCTGCCCCTGCGCCGCGTCGCCGGCGAGCCGGCCCGGGTGCGCATCCGCGGGCTCGCTACGGCCCGCGACATCGGCGAGATCGCGCTCGGCGAGGCGATGCGCGAGCGCTTCGGCGCGCCCTACTGGGTGGTGCACCGGGCCGACCTCCAGACCATCCTGCTCGAGGCCGCCCGCGGCCGGCCCGGCATCCGCCTGCTGATCGGGCGAGCCGTCACCGCCGTGCAGGAGAGCGCGGCCCGCGCCACCCTGACGCTCGCCAGCGACGGCGGCCGCAGCGAGACCCTGGAGGTCGACCTCGTGGTGGCGGCCGACGGCGTGCGCTCGGGCTTGCGCGCCGGCCTCGACCGGCGGCCCTTGCGCCCCCGCGGCGAGGCCGCCTGGCGGGCCACCCTTCCCCGCGAGGCCGTGCCGCCCGATTTCCTCGCCGACGAGACCGGCCTGTGGCTCGGCCCCGGCCGGCACGTGGTGCATTACCCGATCAATGGCGGGCGCCGGCTCAACCTCGTCGCGGTGGTGCCGGACAAGTCCGGCAACGAGGATTGGGGCGCCCGCGGCGAGCCCGCCCGCCTGCGCGCCGCCTTCGCCGACGCCGCCCCTCCCCTCGCCGGTCTCCTCGCCCGGCCCGAATCCTGGCTCGTCTGGTCCCTGGTCGACCGGCCGGCGGCCCGCCCGATGGCCCGCGGCCGGATCGCGCTTCTGGGCGACGCCGCCCACCCGGTGCTGCCGTTCCTGGCGCAAGGCGCGGCGCTGGCGATCGAGGACGCCGCGGTCCTCGCCGCCTGCCTCGCCCCCGGCCAGCCGGTGCCGGCGGCGCTCTCCCGCTACGCCAAGGCCCGGGCCGAGCGGGTGGCGACCATCCAGGCCCACGCCCGCCGCAACGGCCGCGTCTACCACGCCGGCCCCCTGATCGCCGCAGCCCGCGACGCGGTGATGGGCCGCCTCGGCCCGGCCCAGATGACCGAGCGCTACGCCTGGCTCTACGGCTGGCGCCCGCTCGGGCCGGTGTAAGCTTTCTCGCGATCCGATCGCGAGGCCTTGATCTGCGCCCCGCCCCCGGCTAACCCGGACCGGCAGGGCAGAGCCCTTCGCGGACGTGGCGGAATCGGTAGACGCACGAGACTTAAAATCTTGCGACCTCTGGTCGTGCGGGTTCGAGTCCCGCCGTCCGCACCAATGACTTGAAATAGTCAGTATCGCCAGTAACATACTGCCACTGTGATGATTTCAGGCGCCCCTCGCTACAAAGGGCGCTACAAAGTGGCAATCCCGATGACATCCCTGAGCCGTGCTCCGAACGGCGATTGGTTCGCTCGCAAGGGCATCCCGAAAGACGTTCGCGAGGCGTACAAACAAGCCCACGGCGTGTCGCAGGAGGAGCGGTTCAGGCACCCCAAGAGCCTGTCCGTGGGGACCGCGAAGGCCGAGCTACGAGACTGGGATGCGACAGTCACGGGTCGCATCGAGGCCCTGAGGGCAGCCGCGAGGGGTGAAGGGCGAGGACTGACCCACCGCGAGGCTCACGGGCTGGCAGGGGAGTGGTATGCTTGGTTCGTCGCAAAGCATGAGCAGGACCCGTGGCCGTCTGAGGAGTGGGACCACCGGTATGACGCACTAGCGGAAGCGCGCAGCCGGTTCCGCACCGAAGTCGAAGAGCCCGACGAGAACGCCGCTGATACAGTGGAGAGCCCTGCAACACGCCGTCACGTTCGGCAGGTAGTGACTGAACTCGGCCAAGTGGCGAGTTTCCTGGGACAACAGGGGATCAGGCTCACTGAGGAAGCAACAGCCAAGTTCTTGGACCTTGTGGACGCTGAGCTTGGCCACGCCATGGCTACCCTGCGGCGCGGGTCAGAAGGCGACTACACTCCTGATACTCGTGTTGACCGCCACCCTGAGTTCCGCCGAGTGACCCCGGAGAAGCGCGCCGGCCTGACACCTTGGTCCCTGTTCGAGGCGTGGGTGAAGGAACGGAAGCCGGGGAACGCCACCATCAACCGATGGCGCGCCGTGATGAGGGGGCTGGAAGCCTTCTTCGAGGGACGTGACATCGCGGCGATCACTGAACCGCTCCGGGTTTTTCGGAGGCTGTTTGTCTTGGGTTCAGGCGGCCAGGGCTTGGTCGCCGACGTGGGTATGATAGCGCGCTTCGGCCTCGGCGGGAGGGACGTTGCCGATCGGCGCGA
>NZ_JBSNCC010000023.1:0-80902 GCF_053764715.1 Methylobacterium sp. Gmos1
CGAGGCGGGTGCGGCGGCAGAAGGGGGGCGATCGCAGCCCAGAGATCGTCAGGGAGAAGCGGGCGAGCCATACCACCCCAACGCCCAACCGACCCAATCGTGCCGTTCTGTTAGGCGCTCTAAGTCGATCTGCGCCGTCTACGCCCACAACGACGACATGATGGTCGGCGCGATCCAGGCCATGAAGGAAGCAGGCCTCAAGCCCGGCAAGGACATCCTCACCGTCTCGATCGACGGCGTGCCGGACATCTTCAAGGCGATGATGGCGGGCGATGCCAATGCCAGCGTCGAGCTGACCCCGAACATGGCCGGCCCGGCCCTCGACGCCGTCCTCGCCTACAAGACCAAGGGCACCGTCCCGCCGAAGTGGATCCAGACGGAATCGAAGCTCTTCACCCCCGCCGACGACCCGCAGAAGGTCTACGACGCGAAGAAGGGCCTCGGCTACTGACGTCGCGCGTCGCGGATCCGAACGCATGTTCCCAGGGCAGGACGACGCCGCACCGCTCCTCGCGGTCCGCGGCCTCACGAAGAGCTTCGCGGGCTTTCCCGCCCTGTCGGGCGTCGACCTGACGCTCAGGGCAGGCGAGATCCACGCGCTCCTCGGCGAGAACGGCGCCGGCAAGTCGACGCTGATCAAGACCGTCACCGGCATCGTGACGCGCGATGCCGGGACGGTGGAGCTCGACGGCACGGCCATCGCGCCGCGCTCGGGGGAAGCGGCGCAAGCCGCCGGCATCGCCACCGTCTACCAGGAGGTGAACCTGCTGCCGAACCTCTCGGTGGCGCAGAACCTCTTCCTCGGCCGCGAGCCGACCCGGCTCGGCCTCGTGCGCCACCGCGAGATGCGCCGGCGCGCCGCCGCGCTGCTCGCCGAATTCGACCTCGCGATCGACGCCGGCGCGCCGCTCGGCGACCACTCGGTCGCGGTACAGCACCTCGTCGCCATCGCGCGCGCCGTCGACCTGTCGGCGCGGGTGCTGATCCTCGACGAGCCGACGGCGAGCCTCGACGCGCACGAGGTCGAGATCCTGTTCCGGGTCATGCGCCGCCTCGCCGCGCGGGGCCTCGGGATCGTCTTCGTCACCCACTTCCTCGACCAGGTCTACGCGGTGACCGACCGGATCACGGTGTTGCGCAACGGCCGGCTCGTCGGCTCCTGGGAGACCGGTGCGCTCCCGCGGATGAAGCTCATCGAGGCGATGCTCGGGCGCGAGCTGAGCGAGGCGACAGTCGGGACGGGCCACGCCGACCGGCACGGTCCCGCCACCGAGGGAGCGGCGGTCGCGGTCTACGAAGGATTCGGGAAACCCGGCTACGTCGCGCCCTTTGACCTGACGCTGAAGCGCGGCGAGGTCGTCGGCCTCGCGGGCCTCCTCGGCTCGGGCCGCACCGAGACCGCGCGCCTCCTCTTCGGCGCAGAAGTGGCGCAGACGGGCGAGGCCCGCATCGACGGCGCGCCCACGCGGCTGCGCACCCCCCGCGACGCGATCCGCCACCGCTTCGGCTACTGCCCGGAGGAGCGCAAGACGGAAGGCATCATCGCCGAATTGAGCGTGCGCGAGAACATCGTCCTGGCGCTCCAGGCGAGGCGGGGGCCGTTCCGCCCGATCCCGCGGCGCGAGCAGGAGGCGCTGGCGCGCCGCTACATCGCCATGCTCGACATCCGCCCGCCCGATCCCGAGCGGCCGATCGGGCTCCTCTCGGGCGGCAACCAGCAGAAGGCGCTGCTCGCCCGCTGGCTCGCCACCGAGCCGCGCGTGCTGATCCTCGACGAGCCGACCCGCGGCATCGACGTCGGCGCGCATGCCGAGATCATCCGACTGATCCGCCGGCTCTGCGACGAGGGGCTCGCCCTCGTCGTCATCTCCTCCGAGCTCGAGGAGATCGTGACCTACGCCGACCGGGTCGTGGTGATGCGCGACCGGGCCCAGATCGCCACCCTCGAGGCCGGCGCCGTCGACGTCACCGCCATCCTGAAGGCGATCGCCGGCGACGAGGCCGCGGAGGCCGCCTGATGCCAGCCCCCTCCCTGCGCTTCCAGCGCGGCGCCCCGCAGGTCCTCGCCTTCGCGGCGGTGCTCCTCGTCGACTGGCTCGTCTCGCCGCAATTCTTCGACCTGCGGATGCAGGGCGGGCGGCTGTTCGGCAGCCTGATCGACGTGTTCAACCGTGGTGCGCCGGTGGCGCTCCTCGCCATCGGCATGGTGCTGGTCGTCGCGACCCGCGGCATCGACCTGTCGGTCGGCGCCGTCATGGCGATCGCAGGCGCGGTTGCCGCGAGCCTCGCCGACGCGCACGCCCTGCCCGTCGTCCTCGCCGCGTCCCTCGGCGCCGGGATCCTGTGCGGGGCCTGGAACGGCTTCCTCGTCGCGGTGCTGGGCATCCAGCCGATCATCGCGACGCTGATCCTGATGGTGGCGGGACGCGGCATCGCGCAGCTGCTGACGGAAGGGCGCATCGTCACCTTCACGGCCCCGGGCCTCGCCGCCCTCAGCAACGGCGCGGTGCTCGGCCTGCCCGCCCCGGTCGTCCTCACCCTCGGCGTCCTCGCCATCACGGTGCTGGTGGTGCGCGGCACGGCACTCGGCCTCCTCATCGAGGCCACGGGGGCCAATGCGCGGGCGAGCGCGCTCGCCGGCGTCAGCACCCGCACGACGACGCTCGCCGTCTATGTCTGGAGCGGGTTCTGCGCCGCGCTCGCCGGCCTCGTCGCCACCGCCGACATCCTCGGCGCCGATGCCAACAATGCCGGGCTGTGGCTCGAGCTCGACGCGATCCTCGCGGTGGTGATCGCGGGAAGCTCGCTCCTCGGCGGGCGCTTCAGCGTGCCGCTCGCGGTGCTCGGCGCCTTCATCATCCAGGCGATGAACACCGGCATCCTGCTGTCGGGGTTTCCGGCGGAGACGAACCTCCTCGTCAAGGCGGTGGTGGTGCTCGCCGTGCTCCTCGTCCAGTCGCCTCGGCTCGCCGGCCTGTCGCTCCTGGTCCGGCGGAGGACCCGATGAGCCGCTACCTGCCCGTCCTCGTCACGGCCCTCGTCTTCGCGGCGGGCTACGGGCTCTGCGCGGCGCAGTTCCCGGCCTTCCTGTCGACGCGGGTCGTCGGTAACCTCCTCACCGACAGCGCCTTCCTGGGCATCGTCGCGGTCGGCATGACGATCGTGATCGTCTCGGGCGGCATCGATTTGTCGATCGGCTCGGTGATCGGCTTCACCAGCGTCTTCCTCGCCATCGCCATCGAGCGCTGGGGCCTGCCGCCGCTCGCCGCCTTCGCCCTGGCGCTCGTCATCGCCGCCGCCTTCGGGGCGGCGATGGGGTGGATCATCGCCGCCCTCGACTTGCCCCCCTTCATCGTGACGCTGGCCGGCATGTTCCTCGCGCGCGGCGCGAGCTTCCTCCTCTCGACGGAATCGATCCCGATCACCGCGCCGCTCTACGAGGCGGTGAGCGAGGCAAGCCTGCGCCTGCCCGGCGGCGGACGGCTCACGGTCGTCGCCGGCATCCTGCTCGCCGTCTTCGTCGGCGGCGGCATCCTGCTGCACCTGACGCGCTTCGGCACGGCGGCCTACGCGCTCGGCGGCAACCGCGTCTCGGCCCGGCTGATGGGCCTGCGCGTCGGCGCCCGGACGGTGGCGATCTACACCCTGTCGAGCGCGCTCGCGGGGCTCGCCGGCATCGTGTTCTCGCTCTACACCTCGTCGGGCACCTCGCTCTCGGCGGTCGGGGTCGAGCTCGACACCATCGCGGCGGTGGTGATCGGCGGCACGCTGCTCACCGGCGGCCAGGGCCTGATGGTCGGCACCTTCCTCGGCGTGATGATCCAGGCCCTGATCGGCACCTACATCACCTTCGACGGCACACTGTCGAGCTGGTGGGCCAAGATCGCGACCGGCGCGCTGCTGTTCGTCTTCATCGCCCTCCAGCAGGGCCTGTCCGTCGTTGCACGCCGGGCCCGCCGCCCGGGCCGGGACACGGCCCGCACGGCGCCGGCACCCCCTCCCCTTTCCGCCCGGGCGCTGCCTTAGGGTTCGGGACAGCTGTCAGCGTCCCGGTCCTGACCCGTTGCCGCCGATGGCCCCCGGCGAGAGATCCCGTCGTCGCTCGGCAAGACCACTACGACCCCGTCGCTCACGCGAGCCGGAACCGCAGCTCGCCCAGGCCTTCCAGGCTACAGGCGATCTCGTCGCCGGCCTTGAGCCACCGGCGCTCGGCTCGCGGGATCTTCTCGCCGAAGATCACCCCCTGCGGCGTTCCGGTATAGAAGATATCGCCCGGCTTGATCGTCATCATCTTCGAGGCGAAGCTGATCAGCTGCCGGCAGTTGAAGATCATGTCATTGGTGTTCCAGTCCTGGCGCTGGACGCCGTTGACCCGGGTCTCCAGCCGCAGGTTGTTTGGGTCCTTCACGAGGTCGCTGGTGACGAGGTAGGGCCCGAGCGGCGCGAACCCGTCGGCCGTCTTGCCGATCATGAACTGCGAGGTCAGGGTCTGGAGATCGCGAGCGCTGAAGTCGTTGCCGGTGGCGTAGCCCGCGACGTAGTCGAGCGCCTGCTCCTCCGACACGTTGGCGCATTCCCGCCCGAACACGATCACCAGCTCGACCTCGTAGTCGAACTCGCGGGCGACCGCGGTCGGCAGCTTGATGGTGCCGCCGTGATGGTTGAGCGCGTTGTTGTACTTGTTGAACAGCGGCGGGTCCTTGGGGATCGGGGTTCCGGTCTCGGCGGCGTGGTGCCGGTAGTTGAACCCCATCATGATGATCTTCTCGGGCCGGGTGACGAGCGGAGCGTACTGCACCGCCTCCTCGCGCAGCAGGTGGGCGCCGCCGCGCCCGGCCGCCCCGACCACCGCGTTGAGCTGGCCGCCCTTCCCGTTCTGCAACAGGTCGTCCATGTCGGCCGGGGCCGGCAGGTTCAGGGCGGCCGCCGCCGCCGTCACGTCGAGGATGCCGCGCTCGGTCTTCACCCCGAGGCCGTAGCCGCCCTCGCGCCGCATGTTGAGCAGGGTGAGGCCCCGCGGCATCTCGAAGGCGGCGGGGGCTGCCGCCGCCGGGGCGGCCGCGCTGGCATTGGCTGCCAGGCCGACGGCGCCCAGGCCAGCCGCGCCCTTCAGGAAGTCGCGACGATCCGTCTGCATTGGGGTCTCCTCCCGTGTCTCTTCTTGTCGTGTCCGTTCACCGTGTCCCGGGCGCCGCGCCTCGCGACGCCTCGGTCACGTTCCGCTTCCACAGCTCCTAGGCCCTGAGATGGATCTGGTCGAGGGCGCGGCCCGCCTTCTCGCCCTCCTCAGGGTCGAGGAAGACGAGCGGGCCGCCGAGCGCCATCGCCTGAGCCTGGATGCGGGCGTTGACCTCGGTGTAGACGGCGCGGAACACCGCCATCGGCAGGGTCGGGCCGACCACCACGTCGCCGTGCCCACGCATCAGGGCCACGGCCTTGTCGCCGAGGCTCGCGGCCAGCGCCCGCCCGAGGGCGGGGTCGCGCACCAGGAGGTCGGTCGCGCCGGCGGCCGCCCGGATGTCGAAGACCGGCACGCCGGCCGCCAGGATGGCCGCGATGTGGTAGGTCGCGCGCAGCGGCACTGAGGCGATGCCGAAGGGGATCACCGACGGCGAGTGGCTGTGGACCACCGCCTGCACGTCGGCCCGCGCCCGGTAGATCTCGGCGTGGATGAAGCGCTCGAGGAAGACCGCGCGCCCGCGCGGGTCGATCGCGTTGCCGTCGAGGTCGAACTCCATGACGTCGTCGGGCGTGACGAGGGCCGGGGCGACCGAGCGCGACATCAGGAACCGCTTCGGGTCGCCCGGATGGCGCACGCTGACATGGCCGAAGCCGTCGACGACGCCCTGATCGGCCAGGATGCGGCTTGCCGCCACCAGATCCTCGACCAGAGCCGGCGGCACGCCGGTGGGGGATTGCGCGCAGGCTCCGTCCCCGCCGAGCCAGGCGCCCATAAGGAGACACGCGGCGGCGGCCGCTCCGACCAGCCTCATGGCTCCTCCCGCGCGGCGGCCGCGCTCGCGCGCTCGGGCCGCCCATTCGTGTTGTCGCGCGAGGATCGGGAAATCCCCGGTCGAGTCAACCCGCCCCGACCGTCACGGCTCGCCGGGCTTGAACGGCGGTTCCTTGCCGGGCGGGACGCCCTCCTCGGCCATGCTCAGGAGCATCGCCACCGTGACGTAAGTGCCCGAGAGCGCCGTGAGGTCGACGACGCCCTGCTCGCCCAGCACCGCCTTTGCCCGGGCGAAGGTCGCGTCGGAGACCGCGTGCTTCGTCGAGAGCTCCATGCAGAAGTCGTAGACCGCCTCTTCGTCGGGCTTCATGCCGCGCGGGCGCCGGCCGGCCTTGAGGTCGGCGGCGACCTCCTCCGACAGCCCGGCCTTGAGGGCGAGGGGATAGTGGGCGAACCACTCGACCTGCGAGCGCCACAGCCGCCCCTGGATCAGGATGGCGAACTCGTTGAGCCGCGTCGGCACGGAGGTGTGCCAGCGCAGGTAGTCGAGGAGGTCGTACATCCGCTGCGCCATCTCGGGGCTGCGGATCATCGGGTTGTAGGGGCCGGCGAGCCCGACGCTGGAGATCTTGAGGATCTTCTCGCCGAGCGGGCGCTGCCGCTCGTTCAAGCCGTCGAGGGTGAGCTGGGGAAAGCGCGGCTCCCGGCCGGAGGCCGGACCGGACGACTGGCTGAGCGCGAGCCCGCCGCCGAGCGTCATCATTCCGAGCAGCGCGAGGCCGCCGATCGTCCGTCGCCTCATCGATCATCCTCCCTCGGGCCGGCGCTCGTTGTCGTCGGCGGCCGGCTCTCCTGGTTCAGTTAGAGCATTTTCCGACGAAGTGGATACTGGTTCGTCGCAGATATGCGGCAAAACAAGGACTTAGAGCATTTCACGATTGCAGCGCGATCGTGACGTGATCTGGTGCATCGCGCGGGAAGGAGAATGCCAGCGCCTGGAAATCCCCGTCCGCGTCCTTCGCGAATCGTGTGCACGACCCTGTCAACGGCGCGGCCCCGCCCTGTTCGGCCGGGCTCACCCGCTTAGATTGTCGGTGAGAGCGCCGTCTGCGGGGCGACAGCCCCCGCCGCCCGAGCGGGGCCGAAAGGAGCGAGAAGCCGTGGCACGCAGGCGCGTCCGACCCACGATCGAGATCCTGAGCGAGATCGTCGCGCGCTTGGGACTGCCGCCGCGCTCGGTCGATCTCGAGGCCCTGCGGGGCCGGCTCGGCCTGCCCGAGTTCAACGGCGAGGCCGACGACACCCGGGTCGCGCGGGCCCTTCGGGCGATGAAGGCCGAGCGCGCCTTCGCGGAGACCGGCGTCGAGGCCTTGAAACGCACCGTGCCGGCGCTGCGGGCCGCCGTCTCGGACGGCGGCGCCATCACCTGGAGCGTGCGCGCCACGATCCCGCTCCTCGACGACGACCGCCTGGCCTTGCGGATCGACGCGCCGCCGGACGCGGAGACCGCCGGGATCCTGCGCGGCATGGCGCACCGCAACGACCCGCGCTGGCGGCTCGACGACCTGCGCGCCGCGGTGGCGCAGGGAGCGGCCAGGGCGGCCGACGATCTGCGCCGTCCGGTCGAGCACCTGCGCGAGCAGGTTCGCCTCGACCTGCGTGAGGTCGGGGCCGACGCCTCGGCCTATCTCGCCCAGCTCGACCGCTCCCTGCGCTCCCGCCCCTTCCCGCTCACCGACGAGCTCGGCCGGTCGCTGTTCCAGACCCTCACGCCGGTGCGCAAGCGCGCGCGGGTGGTGGCGCACCAGGATTCGCGGCTGCGGCGCCTGCGCGACCGGGTCGGCTTCGGCGCCTATATCGAGAAATTCGCCGCGGCGCGCCGGCTCGGCCGGCGCATCGTGTTCCACATGGGGCCGACCAACTCGGGCAAGACCTACGCCGCGCTGAAGGTTCTCACCGAGGCGGCGACCGGCACCTATCTGGCGCCCTTGCGCCTGCTCGCGCTCGAGAACTACGAGACGCTTCTGGAGCGGGGCCTGCACGCCGGCATGGTCACGGGCGAGGAGGTGCTCGGCGAGGCCGGCCCGACCCATACCGCGCGCACCATCGAGACCGCGGACCTGACTCGCCCGGTCGAGGTCGCGGTGATCGACGAGATCCAGATGCTCGCCGATCCCGACCGCGGCTGGGCCTGGACCAACGCGCTGTTCGGCGTGCCGGCCAAGACCGTGATCGTCTGCGGCTCGGACGACGCCCTCGCCTATGTCCGCCGGGCGGCCGAGGCGGCGGGCGAGTCGCTCGAGGTGGTGCCCTTCGTGCGCAAGACGCCGCTTGTGCTCCTGGAGCAGCCGGTGCCGCTCGAGAACGTCGAGCCGGGCGACGCCGTCGTCGCCTTCTCGCGCCGGGCCGTGCACGAGAACCGCGAGATCCTGGTGGCGGCCGGCCACCGCGTCGCGACGATCTACGGCGCGCTCTCGCCGGAGGTGCGCCGGGCCGAGGCCGCGCGCTTCCGCACCGGCGAGGCCGACGTGCTCGTCACCACCGACGCGATCGGCATGGGCCTGAACCTCGGTCCGCTCAAACGCGTGGTGTTCTCGGCGGTGCGCAAGTACGACGGCACCGGCGAGCGTGCGCTGACGAATTCCGAGATCCGGCAGATCGCCGGCCGGGCGGGCCGCTTCGGCCATCAGGACGTCGGCTACGTCGCGGCCTGCGAGGAGGACGGCGTCGTGCCCTTGCGCACCGCGCTCGCCGGAGCGCCGACGGCGCCGGCCGCCGACACCCGATTCTTCGTCCGGCCCGACCTCCAGGCGATCACCTCGGTGGCGGAGGAGATGGGGACCGACAGCCTGCGCGAGGTGCTGGCGCATTTCGCCCGCGCCACCTTCTACGACGGCTCGCCGTTCCAGCCCTCCGCGCTCGAAGAGATCCTCGACGTCGCGCGGCTGGTCGACCGGGCGCGCCTGCCGATCCGGGAGAAGTTCGTGTTCTCGGTCTGCCCGGTCGACCGGCGCGACGACGTCGCGATGGCGGTGCTGGAGCGCTGGACCCAGGCCCGGGCGGCAGGCGCCGGCGTGCCGGCCCTGCGGGCGAACCTGCACGGCGAGCTCGATTATCAGGAGCGCACGGTCAAGCTCGCCAGCGCCTATTTGTGGCTGTCGCGCCGCTTCCCCGAGACCTTCGACGACGTCGAGGCGACCCGGGCGATGCGCGGCCAGGCCAACGGCGCCATCGAGGCGCACCTGCGCGAGACCGCGACGCGCCGCGTCGAGCGCCGCTCGCGCCGGGTCGCGGCAGGAAAGGCGCCGCGCGGATCGCGCGGGTGAGGCGTGGTCTGGGCCGCGATCCTTCGCCGATCCGCCTGCCGGGCGCGGTTGCGCCGCAACGGACGCGGCGGCCTGCCCCGAAGGCCAGGCCGCGGATGAAGGAACCCGACGGTCCTGGTCGTCCAGATGCCGCGATCCACGCCCGCCTTGTTCAGCGTGGATGCGCGACTTCTGGCCGGAGCGACGGGATTTTTCCCGAAGACCGGACGAGATGCTTGCGGCCCATCAGGGAGGGGCGGATCGATCAGCGGGCGGGGGGCGCCCAGATCCCGAGGGCTGCGGTGTCGACGGCGCGCGGCAGCAGCCCCTCGGCCCGGAACGCATTGGCGATCGTCTGCTGCTCGGCGAGCCCTTCCCGGGTCACGGGCTCGACGCGGTAGCTGCGATGGGCGTTCGCCCGCAGCACGATCTCGGGATCGAGCTTCCAGAGCGCGGCGAGCCGCGCGGCGGCCTCGGCCGGGTTCGCCTTCACCCAGGCCCCGGTCTGCGCCAGCTTGCCGAAGAGGAGGTCGAGCACCGGTCCGTTCGCCGCCACGTAAGCGTCGGCGGCGAGGTAGTAGCGCTTGTAGAGCGATAGCCCGGTCCCGTCGCGCAGGATGCGCGCGCCCGCCTGGGCCTGCGCCGCGGTCAGGAACGGATCCCAGGCCGCCCAGGCCTCGACGCCCCCGCTCTCCAGCGCGGCCCGCCCGTCGGCCGGGCTCAGGTAGGCCGGCACGATGCTGCGAAAGGACAGGCCGGCCTCCTTGAGCGCGGCCAGGACCAGGAAGTGGTTGCCCGCTCCCTTGGTGACGGCGATCCGCTTGCCCTTGAGGTCGGCCACGGAACGCAGGCCTGAATCCTTCGGCACCAGGATTCCTTGCGCCTCGGGCGAGGCCGCCTCCTGCGCGATGTAGGTGATGCGCGCGCCGGCCGCTTGCGCGAAGACCGGCACCGTATCGGCGACGTCGGCCGAGACGTCGATCGAGCCCGCGTTGAGGGCTTCCATGATCGGCAGGCCGCTGGTGAATTCATGCCAGGACAGGCCGACGCCCTGCGCCGACAGGGCCTGCTCCAGGCTCCCGTCCTGGCGCAGCAGCGCGATCAGCGTCGAGGAGCGCTGGTACCCGATGCGCAGCGGAGCGGCGGCGCGGGCGGGGCGACCGAGGGCGGCCGAGGCGGCGAGGCCCGCGAGCAGGGACCGGCGGGTGGTCGGCATCGGATCGACTCCTTCGGCAGGACCGGGGCGCGGAAGCGTTCGCGCCGCGTCAGCGGGACGTCGGCGCCTACAGATCACCGTTGGCCAAAGTCAAGCTTCGCCGCGGCTCACGCCGGATCCGATTGTCCAGGACCGCTCCCGGATGTTCGCTCCATGCAGGCAGCATGGCGGTCGGCCGGGCGCCCGACATCGACGAACCGACCCCCCCACGACACGGCCCGCCTCGCCATGTGTGAGCGGCGGCGAACACCGGTTCGTTTACACGAAGCAGCAGCCGGGCGTGATCGCGCTCACGCGCATCGGCGCGCCCTCCAGCGCCGGATGGTCCTGTATCGGCATCACGGCCTCGTGCTGTACCCGTGGGCCGACGGTGCGGTCAGGCCGTGGCCCGGCCCGGATCGTCGACGCGGATCATGCCGCCCGCGTCGATGGTGATCGGGATGACGTCGAGCGCGCAGCCCTGCGCCAGGCCGTCGACGCCGTGCCCGTCGTCGATGCGGAAGGCCGCGTCGTGGTTGGAGCAGCGCACGAGCGTGCCGTCGGCGCTCAGGACCGCGCTGCTGCGGTAGGTGAGCGGCAGGTCGCGGTGCGGGCACAGGTTCACGAAGGCGGCCGGCCCGTCCGCGCCCTTGACCAGCAGGATCGGGAAGGCCCCGTCCCCGCTGTCGATCTCGACGGCGAGGACGCCCGTCGAGTCGAGGCTCGCGGCCTCGGCGAGCACCGCCCCGATCGGCGGCGCGCCCGGCAGGTCCCGGTAATCACCCATCGGGATCGCTCCGACCTTACGCGGTCAGCACGCCGCGCTGGATCTGGTCTTCCTCGATCGACTCGAACAGGGCCTTGAAGTTGCCCTCGCCGAAGCCGTCGTCGCCTTTGCGCTGGATGAACTCGAAGAAGATCGGCCCGATCACCGTCTTCGAGAAGATCTGGAGCAGGATGCGGGTCATGCCGCCGTCGACTACGCCCTCGCCGTCGATCAGGATGCCGTGCTTCTTCAGCTTGTCGAGCGGCTCGGTGTGGCCGCTGACCCGCTTCTGCGAGCGCGCGTAGTAGATGTCCGGCGGGCCGGGCATGAACTGGAGCCCGCGCGCGGCGATGGCGTCGGTCGAGGCGTAGATGTCGTTCGTCGCGACGGCAACGTGCTGAATGCCCTCGCCCTTGTACTCGTTGAGGTACTCCTCGATCTGGCTCTTGTCGTCGGCGCTCTCGTTGATCGGGATCCGGATCTTGCCGCAGGGCGAGGTCAGCGCCCGGCTGGTCAGGCCGGTGAGCTTGCCCGAGATGTCGAAGTAGCGGATCTCGCGGAAGTTGAACGTCTCGGCGTAGAACTTGTACCAGGTGTCCATGTTGCCGCGCCGGACGTTGTGCGTCAGGTGGTCGAGATAGTAGAAGCCGACGCCGAAGGGCTTCGGGTCCGCCTCGCCGAGCCAGTCGAAGTCGTCCGAGTAGGGCGAGCCCTTCGCGCCGTAGCGGTCGACGAAGTAGAGCAGCGAGCCGCCGATGCCGTAGACCGCCGGCGCGTCGATCGTCTTGTCGGCGCCGGTATACTCGGTGGCGCCGAGTTCGACCGCGCGCTTGAGGGCGTGCTGCGCGTCGACGACCCGCCAGGCCATGGCGGCGGCGCAGGGGCCGTGCGCATCGACGAAGCCGCCGGTATGTCCGTCGCGCTCCCGGTTGACGACGTAGTTGATGTCGCCCTGGCGATAGAGCGAGATGTCGCGGCTCTTGTGGCGCGCCACCTCGGTGAATCCCATGCTCTCGAACAGTTTGCCCAGCACCGCCGGGTCGCGGTGGGCGAACTCGACGAACTCGAAGCCGTCGGTGCCGGCCGGGTTGTGGGCGCTGATCGTGGCGGGCGGGGCGTCGTGCGGGAAGGGACCCATGTCGTCCTCCTGAAGGGCTCGTGCGGACAATTGTAGCCGGGGCGCTCCGCGCGATCTGCGCAACTTCGGCTTGCCGGACCGGCTCGTGCGGGTGGATCGCGCGTCAGACGGCTCTTTCGCGCGAGGATCGTGCATTCGTGGGGACCGGGCGGGATGCGTCCGGTCCCGCGGATCACTTCGACAGCGCCTCGAGGGAGACGTCAGTGGTGCGCGGCCCGAGCCATCCGACCGCCAGCATGGTGATCGCCATGCAGGTCGAGGTGAACAGGAACACGCCGGTCACGCCGGAGTGGTTCAGCAGGTATTCGAGGATGAACGCCGTGAAGATCGCCGAGAACCGGCTCCAGGAATACACGAAGCCGACGGCGCGGGCGCGGATGCGGGTCGGATAGAGTTCGGCCTGGTAGGCGTGGTAGGTGTAGGACAGGGTGTTGGCGGCGAGCGTGATGACGAGGCCGGAGATCAGGATCCCGAGCATCTCGGTCTGCTGCGAGAAGGCGAGGCCCGCCACCACGATGATGCCCGCCATGGCGAGGATCACGGTCTTGCGCTCGTAGCGGTCGGCGACGAGGAGCCCGAGCAGGGGGCCGACCGGGGCGGCGAGCGCGATGATGGTGGTGTAGCCGAGGCTCGTGGTGACGGTGATGCCGTGCTTGATCAGCAGGGACGGCACCCAGTTGGCGAAGCCGTAATAGGCGACCGTCTGGAAGACGTGGAACACCAGCATCATCACGGTGCGCCGGCGGTAGGGCGCCTTCCAGATGTCGCCGAACACCTCCGTGCCGGCGGCCGCAGGCGCCACGGCCGTCTCGGGCTCGGGCAGCGGGCGGCCGGTCTCGCGGCGCACCTTGTCCTCGAGGCGCGACAGGATCGCGTCGGCCTCGGCGATGCGTCCCTTGCCGGCAAGCCAGCGCGGGCTCTCGGGCAGCGCGCGGCGAACCCACCAGATCGCCAGGGCGCCGCCTGCGCCGAACAGCACGACCCAGCGCCAGCCGTCGAACCCGAGCGGAGCCGTCGGCACCAGCAGGTAGGACAGGAAGGCGACCAGCGGCACCGAGGTGAAGCCGATCGCCTGCGACAGGGCCGAGGCGCGCCCGCGCATGTGCTTGGGCACCAGTTCGGTGATGTAGGTGCCGATCGTGACGATCTCGACGCCGATGCCGAGGCCCGCGATGAAGCGCCAGAGGTTGACGTCGAAGGCGGTGGACTGGAACGCCATGATGGCGTTCGCGGCGGAGTACCACAGCAGCGACCAGGTGAAGACCGCCTTGCGGCCGAACCGGTCGGCCAGGAAACCGCAGCACAGCGTGCCGAGGAACAGGCCCGAGAACAGGGCGGCGATGAAGCTCGCCCGGCCGGAGAACATCAGCGTCAGGAAGTGCCAGGGCGAGGTGGCGTCGGCCAGCGACGACGCCTTGGCGCTGAGGATGCCGGCCTTGACGAGGCCCGGCGTCACGTAACCGGTGAGGAAGAGGTCGTAGAGTTCGAAGAACAGCCCGAGGCTGATGAGCACCACCACCCGCCAGACCGGGCGGGAGGCCGGGAGCCGGTCGAGCCGGGCGGAGATGGCGGCGGCGCCGGCCGCGCTCTGCGGCGGTGCCGCCGCGTCGGCGATCGCCGCGATGTCGTAGGCGGAGATGGCTTTCAAGGTTTCCTCCTGACAAGTCGATCCGGACTGTTCGCCGCCCTTTGCTCGACCGCACGTGTTTATGAGGGATGTCCTGCCCGATTATTCGAGCCTTGTATTCTTTGCTCGTCGTCGTTGATTTGCTGAGAGCTTGCCGAATGTTCGACGGTCAGACCGTCTCGGGAACTTTGACCGCCGGTGCCACCAGGATGCCGGCCGCGATCAGTGCCGCAACCTCGGCCTCGCCGAGCCCCGCCTCGCGGGCGATGTCCCGCCCGTGCTCGCCCACCCGCGGCGGCTGGCGCGTGAGGCCGGGGCGGCCGTCGAACAGCGAGATCGGCAGGCCAGGCAGGCCCGCGCTCTCCGCCGCCGGCCGGAAGGCGGCGTCGTCCCGGGCCCGGGTCAGGTCGGTCGGCAGGAGGCCGCCGGAGGCGAGGAGATGGGGATCCTCGAACAGGTCGCCGGGCCGGTTGATCGGCGAGAACGGCAGGCCCAGTGCCTCGCAGCGCGCCATCAGCTCGGCCTTGGTGAGCGTCGCGAACACCCCGCCGACCCGGGCGAGGATGCGGGGACGCGCCGCCGCGAGGGCCGCCATACCGGCGAGGTCCGGGTCCCGCGTGAGGTCGTCGAGCCCAAAGGCCTTGCAGAACGCTCGCCACTGCGTCTCGGTGACGACGCCGACGAAGACCTGGCCGTCATCGGCGGTGTCGAAGATGTCGTAGAGCGGCCAGGGCTTCTTCATCTCGGGATCGCCGAACGGCGTCGGGTCGCAGCCCTCGACGGCGGTGCGGGCCATGTGCTGGGCCACCAGCACCATGTTGGTCTCGAACAGGCCGGACTGGACGAGGCCACCGCGCCCGGTCCGGTCGCGTTCGCGCAGGGCCGCGACCACCGCCAGCGCGCCGAACAGCCCGCCCATGATGTCGTTGACCGAGGAGCCGGCGCGCAAGGGGCGCCCGGGCGGGCCGGTCATGTAGGCCAGTCCCCCCATCATCTGCACGACCTCGTCGAGGGCCGCGCGGTGCTCGTAGGGCCCGGGCAGGAAGCCCTTGAGCGAGCAGTAGACGAGGCCCGGGTTGTCGGCCTGGAGCGCCTCGAGTCCGAGGCCCATCTTCGCCATGCCGCCGGGGCGGAAGTTCTCCACCAGCACGTCGGCGTCGGCGGCGAGCCGGCGCACCAGGGCGAGGCCGTCCGGCGACTTCAGGTCGACGCACAGGCTGCGCTTGTTGCGGTTGAAGGCCGAGAAGAAGCCGACCGCCGGCCCGGTCAGGCGCCGGGTGTTGTCGCCGCCCGGAGCGGGCTCGATCTTGATCACGTCGGCGCCGAGATCGGCGAGGATCATCCCGCAGCTCGGCCCCATCACCATGTGGCTGAACTCGATGACCCGGATGCCGGCAAGGGGAAGACGGCTCTCGGGCAGACGGCTCGCGCCCGTGGCCTGGGGGGAGTGGAACATGGCGTCGTCCTCGAGGGCGGTCATCGGGCGGTGTCCGGGGATGGGGCGGCGTGCCGGTAGGTGCGCGGGATGCCGGCGGCGGCGACGCGCCCGTGCAGGCGCTCGGAGGGCAGCAGCTCGGCGAGCAGCGCCCGCGCCGCGATGAGGGCCGGGAGGTCGATCCCGGTGTCGAAGCCTTCCGATTCGAGCAGGTAGACGAGGTCCTCGGTCGCCGCGTTGCCGACCGAGCCGGGCGCGAAGGGGCAGCCGCCCAAGCCCCCGAGCGCCCCGTCGAAGCCGCGCACGCCCTCCTCCAGACCCGCATAGGCGTTGGCGAGGGCCGTCCCGAGGGTGTCGTGCAGGTGGAGGTGGCCCAGGCGCTCCGTGCCGATCTCCCGGCGCAGGCGGCGGACCAGCCGCCTGACCTGCGCGGGCGCGGCGTAGCCGAGGGTGTCGGCGAGGCTGACGATGTCGGCGCCGGCTTCCGCGAGCGCGGCTCCCAGGCGCACCACGTCGTCCTCGGGAACCGCACCTTGCAGCGAGCAGCCGAAGGCGGTGGAGATCCCCGCCTCGATCCGCGGCCGGTCGCACCCGAGCGCCTCGACGATCCGGGCGACCTCGGCGACCTGCTCCTCGCGCGAGCGGCGGACATTGGCGCGGCTGTGGGCTTCGCTCGCCGAGACCGGGACGACGACGACCTGCGCGCCGGCCGCGGCGGCGTTCTGCGCGCCCCGCAGGTTCGGCGCGAGGGCGACCACGGTCAGGGCCGGGTAGCGCTGTCGCGCCGTCCGGGTCACCTCGGCGGCATCGGCCATCTGGGGCATGAGGTGGGGGGGCACGAAGCTCGCCACCTCCATCCCGGTCACGCCTGACGCCGCCACGGCGTCGATCCAGGCGAGCTTCGCGGCGGTCGGCATGACCGACTTCGCCATCTGCAACCCGTCCCGAGGACCGACCTCGCGAACAGCGACGACGGGGCGTTCTCCGTCTGTGACCATCGCTTCCTCACCCGATCTCTTCTTGATCCGGGGGTAACTCCGTATGATGCGGACGAGAATCGCTCATTGACGGGGCCTGGGTCCGCAGTTGGCGGATGCTATGGCCGGTCATCAGGGGAGCAGCGCCATGATGACCTGGCAGCCGGACTGGACGAGCCTGCGGCTGTTCCTGACCGCCCTCGAGCTCGGCAGCATCGCCAAGGCGGCCGAGCGATGCGGCATCGCCAACTCGGCGGCGGCCAAGCGCATCCAGGTGCTGGAGGCCCGGGCCCGGGTCGGGCTCGTCGAGCGGCACGCCCGCGGCATCGTCGCGACGGCGGCCGGCGAGGTGTTCGCGCGCCACGCCCGGGGCCTCATCGACCTCGCGCGCCGGCTGGAGGAGGACATGGACGCCTTCGCGGCCGGCGGCGCCGGCACCGTGCGGCTGCTTGCCACCGCCTCCAGCATCGGCGGGCACGACCTCGCCGAGCGCCTCGCCGTCTTCGCGCGCCTCTACCCGCGCATCGTCGTCGACCTGCGCGAGCTGACGAGCGCCGCGATCCTCCAGGAACTGATCGAGGGGCGGGCCGACATCGGCATCGTCACCACCAACGCGCGGATCCCCGCCGGCCTGGAGGCGCGGCCCTGGCGCGAGGACCGGCTGCTCGCCATCGTCGCGCGCGACCATCCGCTCGCCGACCGCGCGACCCTGCGCTTCAGCGAGGTGGTGGAGCATCCCCTGGTCGACGTCCTGGAGATCGGGGCGCTGTCCCTGCTCCTGACGGAGGCGGCCCAGGAGCTCGGGCGCAGGCCCGATTACCGCTACCGCGTCACCTCGATGGACGCCGCCCGCCGCCTCGTCGCCGCCGGCCTCGCGGTGAACGTGATGCCGGACCGGATGATCGCTCCCTATCTCGACAGGTTCGGCGTGCGCGCGATCGCCATCGACGAGCCGTGGGCGCTGCGGCAGCTGCGGCTCGTGGCGCGGGCGGCGAGCACCCTGCCGGGACCAGCCCGCATCCTCTCCGACCACCTGATGGATCGGGCGGTCCGGGAACCGGCCTCCAGGCCGCAGAGCTGAACGGCAGCGACCGGGCAGGGCCTTGCGGGACCGGCTGCCGCCGATGGACGTCCCGATGCGCGCGGTCGATGGCGGAACGAATCGTCCCGCTCCCCTTCTCGCGGGCCGCCGGGGAAGGAGGAGCGCCGTCTGCGGCATCGTGCGATTGCGGCAACTTGGACACCGGCCCTGGGTGGCCGCCGGGCGCTCCCTACTCTCGCGTCGACCTGCGGTTCATGCGCCGTCCCGCGCGGTCGGCGCGCCGCTTTGGCCCGGAGGCCCACCCGACCATGGCCCAGACGACGATGACCCAGGATCTGCCGGACCTGCCGCCGCAGGCGTTCGCGAAGTTCGATCGCAATCCCGATCCCCTGTTCTACGCCGAACCCCGCTTCGTGACCCATATCGACGCCGCCGCGATCGCGGCGGTGACCGACCTGTACCGGGAGATCGTCCCGGCGGGCGGCGACGTCCTCGACCTGATGTCGAGCTGGGTCAGCCACCTGCCGGACGAGGTCGCCTATGCGGGCGTCGTCGGCCACGGCCTGAACGCGGCTGAACTCGCCGCCAACCCGCGCCTGACCCGGTACGTCGTGCAGGACCTCAACGCCGCGCCGCAGCTGCCCTTCGCTCCCGCGAGCTTCGACGCCGCGCTGATCTGCGTCTCGGTGCAGTACCTGCAGCAACCCGTGGCCGTGCTCTCGGAGGTCGCCCGCGTGCTGCGCCCCGGCGCCCCGGTGGTGATCTCGTTCTCGAATCGCTGCTTTCCGACGAAGGCGGTGGCGGTCTGGCACGGTCTCGACGCCGCGGGACGGGCCGAACTCGTCGGCCTCTATCTCGAACGTGCCGGCTTTCCCCGCATCGAGGCATGGGCCCTGCGACCCGAGGGCGGCCCCGGCGACCCGATGACGGCGGTGATCGGCTGGACAGCCGCGGCGTGAGCGGCCCTAAGCAGACTTGCGTTGGCAGGCCAACGCTTCGCCCGCTTAGGTTCTTGTTTTACCGCAGATTTTTGGCGCCGAACCGGCAACCACTTCGGCGAAATCTGCTTAGGCCGGCTCCGGCGGACGCTCCCGCGGGGTCGAGCCGGTCGCCCCGGGCGTCAAGGCCGGGTGCCGTCCTCGGCCGCGGCGCGGGCCGGGAACCAGTTGCCGTGGAAGCCCGGTGGGATCCGGTGCCCGAGGCGGATCGTGGCGACGGGCGGGGCCTCGAACGCACGCGCGTCGAGGATCGCGAAATCCGTCGTGTCGCGCGCGGCGTCGATGACGAATCCGACGAGCCAGCCCTCGTCCTCGCCCGCCCCGGGATGCGCCGGCACGAAGACGAATTCCCCCGGGATCCGGCCCGGACCGAACTCGTGCACGCGGCGCTCGCCCGTCTCCAGATCGTGCCGGTAGATCTGCGTCGCCCCGGCGAGCTGCGTGTTGCCGTCGGGCGGCACGCTGACCGTGTAGAGGATGCGGTGACGTCGCCCGAGGCGCCGCTCGTCGATGCGGGGGAATTCCTGCGCCGCCGGATCGAGCACCCGCCGCGCCACCCGCCGCGTCGCGGGATCGATCGTCCAGCGCTCGAGCCGGCCCGGGCCGTCGAAGCCGCCAGCGACCGCGGTGAACACCGTGTCGTAGGCGACGACGTCGAGGATCACCCGCCCGTCGGCGTCGTCATAGGCGTTGGCGGTGTGGAACACGAAGCAGGGCTCGACCTCGCACCACAGGATCTCGGTACCGCCGCCCTGCCGGGCGAGCAGGCCGACGCGGGCCTGATGGCCGGGATTCCAGCGGAACGGGAAGCGGTACCCGGCGAGCAAGGCCCGGAAGGAGAACGTGACCGGCAAATCGAGCACGATCGCGAAGCGCGCCGTGATCGCGCAGTCGTGGATGCAGGGGCCGTGCTCGACCGCCACGGGCACGTCCCGCACGACCTGCCCGGCCGGCGAGAGGACGACGTGGCGGACGCTGTCCCAGACGCGCCCGTCATAGGCGATCGCGTGGGTCTCGCCGGTCGAGGGATCGCGGTGGGGATGCCCGGTGAAGGACCCGGCGAGCGTCCCGTCGAACGGATTGTAGCGCTGCTCGTCCAGGTTCCGCGAGAGCTCGACGGGGACGCTGCCGGCCTCGACGACCGCGAAGATCCGGCCGCCGATCTCGACGACGTTGGTGTTGACGGTGTCGTCGCCCCGACGGGGCCCGGGCGCGGCCGGCCGCCCGAGCGCCGCGGCGGCGCTGCGCGAGCCGATCCAGCGGTTGCGGTACCACGCCGCCCGGCCGCCCTCGATCGCGAGACCGTGCACCATGCCGTCGCCGAGGAACCAGTCGTGGCCGCGGGTCGCCGGGCGGACGGGGTTGGCCCCCATCTTCAGATAAAGTCCGTCGAGGCCGGGCGGGATCGTCCCGGTGACCGGCAGGTTCGTGAGCGTCAGCTCCGCGCGCATCGGCGCGTGGACGCCGACCACGAAGGGATTGCGCGTCCCGGGCAGGCGCAGCCGGTTGCAGGCCGCCCACAGGCCGATTCCGGCCTCGGCGGTGGCGCGCAGCGCGGATCGGACCCGGCCCGCCATCAGCGGCGATCCCCGGATGGGCCCGTCATCGGTGGTGCGAAGGAACCGGAGGCGATCATGGATCTTGGCTCCCCGAGGCGGCGCTCGTGCCGGTCCGGGAGAATGGCATGTCCGAGGATACCGAAAAGCACCGCGCCCTGCTCAGTGCCCTCAAGGATGCAGCGGGCAAGGGCGACGGCTCCTTCGAGCGGGCGGTCGTGAGCGCCTTCGAGCACGTCTTCGAACACCTCGGACGCCTGAACGATCACGTCGCCCTCACCGGCCCCGACGGGGGCGACCCCCACCTGAAGCCCGGCGAATCGCCGACCCTGCGATAGGCGGCGCATCCCGCGCGCGCCGGGAGGCCGGTTGGTCAGGCGTCCGAGCCGTCGAACAGCGCGAGGGTCTCGGGCGGGACCGGGGGCGAGATGCGGACCGGTACCGTCGTGCGGGCCAGGACGTCGACGCGGGCCCGGAACTCGTCCCATCCCGCGATCAGGTCGTAGGGAGGCGAGGCGTCGGCCTCCGGCCGCGCCCTCACAACGATGGAGGCGTGTTCGTGTCCGCGCGCGATCCTCGCGGCCAGGGCCGCGATGCGCGGCTCGTCGTCCGCGGAGGGGGCGCCGGGGCTGAGCTCGATGCGCCGTACCTGGCTTGCGGGCAACTCGGTCTCGGGCTCGTCCGCGGCGCGATGGATGTGAGCGAGATCGTCCGCGCGGCGGCAGGCATCCGCCATCACGCCGCCGAACCGCGCGAAGAACGCGGCCGCGACGTCCTCCCCCATGACCTCGATCAGGAAGGCCGCGGCGATGTCCGCCTCCGTCGCACGCCCCACCCTCGCCGTGGTGCTCTCCATTTCGTCGTGAACGAAGCCTGACGGCTCCGACCCCTCGACACGCTGAGACATTAGCATCGCGCTTCTTCCTGAGCCGGCGAGGCATTCGCGTGGCCCTGATACAGCTTCGCTCGTTTGCTCCCGACGCGGTAGCCGCCTCGACGCGGATCGCCCCATCGGCCAAGGCATGGTAGCCGGCCCGGTTCTCCCCCCGTGCCGACCGGGACGCATCGATCCGGCGACGGGCCGCGAAGCCGGACGGGCAGGCCGTTTCAGACCGCGGCCCGCAGGGCGGGCCGCTCGGCACCGAGGCGCGCGCGGATCACCTGCACGATGTGCTCGGCGTCGCGACCAACCGCCTCGAAGCGGCCCGAGCCCCAGGTGTGGAGCCAGGGCAGGCCGACGAAGTAGAGGCCGTCCTCCCGCGTGACGCCCCGCTCGTGCCGGGGGTGGCCGGCGCCGTTGAACACCGGGGCGTCGAGCCAGCGGAAGTCCGGCGTGAAGCCGATGCACCAGACGACGCTCGTGATGCCGGACCCGTCGAGGGCGAGCCGGGTGACCGGCGCGCCGGGCTCCCAGACCGGGGCGTAGGGCGCTTGCGGCGGAGCCTCGATGCCCTGCTCGGCGATGTACGTGTCGATGGCCGCGTTGATGCCGTTGTAGGTCTTGTCGGCCTGGTCGAGCGAGCGCGCGAGGTTGTCGCGAAAGTGCAGGCGGCCGTCCCGGTAATCCTCCAGGACGCCGTAGAGCCTCATGCCCTCGAGCGCGAAGCGGCGCAGGTCGATGTCGCGGCCGCCGTCGCGGCCGGTCACGTAGTGGTTGGTGTTGTCGCGGACGCGGTCGCGCAGCGGGTGGTCGTCGACGGTCTTCTCGTAATAGCCCATGTCGGCGAGCCAGGTGACGACGTCGCGGCCGCGATGGAACCGGGCGCAGCGGGGCGCGTCGCCGACCGCGAGGTGCACATTGCGGCCGGCGAGGTGCAGGTCCTCGGCGATCTGCGCGCCCGACTGGCCGGAGCCGACCACCAGCACCTCGCCCTCGGGGAGCTGGGCCGGGTTGCGGTACTGGTTCGAGTGGATCTGCGTGATCGTGCCCGGCAGCCTCTCGGCCATCCGCGGGACGATCGGGGTGTGGTAGCCGCCCGAGGCGACGACGATCGCGTCGGCGGTGTAATCGCCCTCGGACGTCGCGACCGAGAACGGGCCGTCCCGGCGTCGCTCGACGCGGGTGACCGCCACGCCCTCGCGGATCGGCGGGTCCACCTTGGCGACGAAGGCGTCGAGGTAGGCGACGATCTCGTCCTTCCTCATGAACCCGTCCGGGTCCGGCCCATCGTAGCGGTGGCCCGGCAGGTCGCACTGCCAGTTCGGCGTGACGAGGCAGAACGTGTCCCAGCGCTGCGTCGCCCAGGCATGCGCGGCCGTCCTCGCCTCGAACACGAGATGCGCGATGCCGTGCTGCTTCAGGTGATAGCTGACCGAGAGGCCGGCCTGCCCGCCGCCGACGACGGCGACGGGGACGTGGCGGATCGTCGACGACATGGCGCTGGCTCCATGGATGCCCGTGGGACCGGGCTTTAGGGTTCGAAGGACTCGACCGTGACGCGGCCGGCGGCAGGCTGGCGCCCGGCGGCAGCCTCGATCCGGGCGAGCTGGTCGAGGGCCGAGGAGCACGAGAAGCCGTATTTCTCGCGCACCCGCTCGCTCGCGATGGTGAGGGCCGTGCGCGCCTTCTCGACGAAGTCGTCGAGGGCGTAGCTCTCGCCGGGGGCGAGAAAGTCCCGCACCACGAGGGAGGGCGAGTAGCAGGCCTCGCGCCGGCCGTCGGGCCAGCGAATGTGGAAGCGCATCTCAGGCATGGATCGGCTCACGCATGGATCGACTCAGACATGGATCGACTCTTGGGGCACGCGGGCGCAGGCCGCGTAGGCATCGAGGTGGCGCTCCGCGCAGGCGTGCCAGGAATGCGCCGCAAGCCGCGCCGGGGCGGCATTTTGCAGCCGCGCGCGGGTCTCCGGCATCAGGGCGCGCGCCATCGCGACGGCGATGGCCTCCGCATCGGCCGGATCGACGAAGAGGGCGTCGGTCTCCGCGAGGTACTCGGTGAAGGGCGGCTGCCGCGACACGATGGGAATCGTCCCGCAGGCCATCGCCTCCAGCACGCAGAGGCCGAACCCCTCCTTCCACGAGGGAAAGGCGAGGGCGTCCGCGACCCTGTAGAGCGCCGGCATGTCGCCCTGCGGGACGGGACCTGTCTCGATCACGGCCTGGCCCGGGCCCAGCGCGAGGCCGGCGGCGGACAGGGCGGCGAGGCAGCGGGCGCGGTAGGCCGCGTGGTCGAGGAGCGTGGCCCCGCCGGCGATCACGAGCTGCGCCCGCGGGTGACGCTCGCGCAGGCGCGCGAAGGCCGCGACGATGCCCGCCGTGTTCTTGCGCTCCTCGAAGCCGCCGACGCTGAGGATCACCGGCCCGGGGCCGAGGCCGAGGCGCCCGCGCAAGGCCGCATCGGCTTGCGTCGGCTCGCGGCGGAAGGCCGTGAGGTCGACCCCGTTCCCGACGATGTCGGCCGGCCGGCCGAGGTCCTGCCCGATCCACTCGGCCCAGAGGCGGCTGACGCAGAGGAGGCGCCTGGCCTCGCGGATCGAGCGGTCCTGCCACTCCGCGAGCAGCGGGTCGGAGAAGCTGTCGACGTGATGGACCGTGCGGGCGAAGCCCGGGATCAGGCGCCGGTGCTTCAGGGTCGCGAGCGCGTTGCCGCCGATGCCGTCATGGGCGTGGAAGACGTCGAAGTCGCAGGAAGCGGGCGTCGCGAAGTGGCGCAGGTAGTCGGTGATGCGGGCGCGCACGAGGTCGGCCGTGGTGCCGGCGACCGGCCGGGCGGCGACCGGGACGGTGGGGCAGGCGGCATCCCGGAAGAAGCCGCGGCCGGCGGGGTCCGGCGCGTGGACCACCGCCTCGTGCCCGAGGGCGCACAGGGCCTCGGCGAGCGCGAGGTTGTGGGCGACGCCACCACGCGGGTTGGTCGAGTGGGTCAGGAGGGCGATGCGCAGGCGCCTCACGGAGCGCTCTCCCTGCCGCAGCCGGTGAGCGGGCCCGCCGCGAAATCCCAGACCACGGCCTCCTCGTCCGAGGCGCCGCGAACCCGGACGACGCGGCTCGCATCGAGGCGGCCGATCGGCGCGCACGCGATGCCGCGCTCGCCGAAGCGGGACAGGACGGCCTGCGTGCGGTCGGGGCGCACGGCGACGAGGTAGCCGAAGCTCGGGAAGGCCGTGAGCCAGCGCGCGAGCGGGACGTGGTCGGGACGGGGGATCGCCGCGAGGTCGATGACGCCGCCGACAGCCGAGCATTCGAGCAGCATCAGGGCCGTGCCGACCACGCCGGCCATGCTGATGTCCTTGGCGGCGCGGGCGAGCCCGTCCTCGGCGAGCCCCGGCAGGAGGGCGAGGTCGCCACGCAGGCGCTCGCCCGGCGCGCCGGTCGAGGCGTCCCAGTAGGGATGGGGCTCGCGGAAGCGGCCGCGCAGGTCGATGGCCGCGACGAGGTCGTCGCCGGGCGCCGCATCGAAGCTGGTGAGCAGCCGCGGCCCGGCCCGGCCGAGCACCGCGACGGCGAGGTGGCCGGCCTCGGAGCGGGTGTTGGTGTGGCCGCCGACGATCGGGACGCCGTAGAGCGCCGCCGCCTCCGCGAGGCCGGCGAGCACCGGATCGGCTTCAGCTGCGTCCCGGCTCCAGACCGCATCGACGACCGCGAGCGGCCGGCCGCCCATGGCGGCGACGTCGCTCAGGTTGACCATGACCCCGCAATAGCCGGCGAAGTGGGGGTCGGCGGCGACGAAGCTGTCGAGGAAGCCTTCGATTGCAAAGAGCAGGTGGCCGTCGCCGTCGGGGATCGCCGCGCAATCGTCACCGACGGGAATTGCGGCCCGGCGGTCGGCGAGCCCGAGGCGCGCGACGACGGCATCGATGTCGCGCTTGTGGGCGACCCCGCGCGCGTCCCGGATCTGGCGGGCGAGACCGGGGATGTCGAGGGCGAGATCCATCACGCCGCCCTCGGGCGAGCGGAGGTCCGGCCGTCGGATTTCTGGAACGTGACGAGCCCGTGCCCGGGATCGTGCATCGGCGGGTAGGCGGCGAGATCGGCCTGCATCAGATGGTGGGGGCGCCCGTGCAGGTCGGCCTCGGCGAGGCTCGTCCAGTGCAGGGACTGGAACAGCGGCACGTTCCTCTCCTGCACGTGGGCGAGGAAGAGCGTGCAGCCCCTCGCATGGGCCGAGGAGACCGCGACCTGGATGAGGCCGACGCCGAGGGCGGCGGTGCCGCGGAAGTCCCTTGCCACGGCGAGCCGCGAGCCCCACCACTCGCCCGGCCGCTCGGCCGCCTCGTGGATGCGCACGGTGCCGACGACGGCGTCCGCCTCGCCGCCGAGTGTCGAGAGGGCGCAGATCGGGATCGCCCGTTCGTCGATCGCGTCGCGGTCGTCGTCGGCGAAGATGCCCTGCTCGGTGCAGAAGACCTGACGGCGAAGCGCCGCGCAGGCGCGCTGCTCCCAGGCGCTCGTGGCGAACTTCACCCGGAAGTGGCTCGGCCGGTACGGCGTGACGGGCTCGAACATCATGCCGCCGCCCCCGCGCCCTCGTAGGTGGAGAGGGCCGAGCAGGCGCCGCAGCGCCCGCAGCCGGCCTTGATGTCGGTCGCGCGCAGGTCGGCGCCGACGAGCATCGCCGCGAGCGGCGCCAGGATCGCGTGCATGAAGTCCGGGCCGGGGGCCGGGTGGCTCTCCAGCGGCGTCCCGGAGATCGGCACGAAGGGAACCACGAAGGGATAGACGCCCATCCGGATCAGCCGCTCGGCCGTCTCCAGGATGGCCTGCGGCGTGTCGCCGAGGCCGGCCAGGATGTAGGTCGAGACCTGGCCGCGCCCGAAGACCGGCACCGCCGCCGCGAAGGCGGCGTCGTAGCGCTCCAGCGGCACGCTCGCCTTGCCGGGCATGATGCGGGCGCGGACCTCCGGGGTCACGGCCTCGAGGTGCATCCCGAGGGCGTCGATGCCGGCGCTCTTCATGCGGGCGAACCAGCGGTCGTCGTCGGGCGGCTCGCACTGGCCCTGGATCGGCAGGTCGACCGCCGCCTTCACGGCGCGCGCGCTCTCGCACAGCACCGCCGCGCCGCGGTCGGTCGCGTTCGGCGTGCCGGTCGTCATCACCATGTGCCTGACGCCGTCGAGGAGCACGGCGGCGCGGGCGACCTCGGCGAGCTGCTCGGGCGTCTTGTGCGCGATCGTGCGGCCGGCGGCGAGCGACTGGCCGATGGAGCAGAACTGGCAGGTCTTGGTGCGGCTGGCGTAGCGGATGCAGGTCTGCAGCACGGTGGTGGCGAGCACGTCGCGCCCGTGCAGCACCGCGATCTTGGAGTAGGGCACGCCGTCGAGGGTCGAGAGCGCGTAGAAGCGCGGCTTGCCCGGGAAGGTGGCGCGCCCGATCACCACGCCGTCCCGCTCGATCACCGAGATGCCGTCGGCATCCGGGCGACGGACCAGGAAGGGCGACTCGAAGGCGGTCTCGGTGTGGACCGGCACCATGACGGTGCGGCCCGCGATGGTCATCGCCTTGTGGTCCGACGGCCCGGCCCCGCCGCGGCGGCTCGGCGCGCCGGCGCGGCTGTCGGCCAGCCTAACGCCGTAGGATTGCAACGCGTTGATCAGGCGCTCCGTCGGCATCCCGGCCAGGCCCGGCGGGGGGGAGGGAAGGCTCGTCGGAAGCGGGCTGCTGCTCATGGTCGAGGCTCCGGGACGGGGGCTGGGACGAGGTCTGGGAACGGTGCGGCGCGCGCACGAACGCGGCCGGGCGGTCGTCGTGGAGGAGGCTGAGGAGCTCGGGCCGGGCGTAGTGCCCGACGGAATCCATCATCCGCTTGCGCTTCGTCACGAGCGCCAGGTCCATGTCGGCGATCAGGATGCCCTCGCCGGTGCGCAGCGGCTCGGCGAGGTGCCGGCCCTCGGGCGAGACGATGGCGGTGCAGTTGCCGCCGCGGCAGGCCCCGCGCAGCCGCTCGTCCGGGCAGACCCGCACCACCTGCTCGTCGGTGAGCCAGCCGGTGGCGTTGACGACGAAGCAGGCCGCTTCGAGGGCGTGGTGGCGGATCGTCACCTCCATCTGGTCGGCGAAGATCTGGCCGACGAGCGAGCCCGGGAACTGCGCCGCGTGGATCTCCTCGTGGCGCGCCATCAGGGCGTAGCGGGCGAGCGGATTGTAGTGCTCCCAGCAGGCGAGCGCCCCGACCCGGCCGACCGCCGTCTCCACCACGTCGAGGCCGGCGCCGTCGCCCTGCCCCCAGATCATGCGCTCGTGGTAGGTCGGGGTGATCTTGCGGCGTTTGAGCTTCAGCGTCCCGTCCGCGTCGAAGATCAGCTGCGTGTTGTAGAGCGAGCCGTGGTCGCGCTCGTTGAGGCCGAGCACCACCACCGCGCGGTGGCGGCGGGCGGCGGCCGCGACCGCCTGCGTCACCGGCCCCGGCACCGTCGGCGCCCGCTCGTAGAGCGTCAGGTGCTCGGCGCCCTGCAAAGCGGGCGGCAGCACGAAGGAGAAGTAGGGGTAGTAGGGAACGAAGGTCTCGGGGAAGACCAGGAAGCGCGCGCCCTTGGCCGCGGCCTCGTCGATGGCGTTGAGCACGCGCTCCAGGGTGCCGTCCGGCCGGTCGAGGTCCGGCGCGATCTGGAAGGCGGCGGCCCGCACGATCCGGGTCTCTGGCCGGTTCTCTGTCATGGATGATCCCTCCGGCGATGACGGCGGCCGCGTCGCGCGGCCGCCGGATGCGGTCGACCCGGGCGGGCCGCTCAGACCGTCCAGGTGTCGATGATCACCGCGTTGTCGCGCTTGTGCAGGAGGAGGCAGTCGAGGACGTCGAGGGGGTTGATCATGCGGATCCCCTCGATGAAGGCCGCCTCGCCGTGGCCGTAGAGGGCCTGGGTCGAGAACCGGCAGGCATAGACCTTGCCACCCTCGGCCATGAACTTCTCGAGCTGGTTGTTGAAGTTCAGGTGCCCGGGGAAGGCCTCGTCGCCGAGGCGCGGGAAGCCGCGCTGGACGCCGAGCGTGATGCCGGGCCCGTAGAGCAGGATGGAGGTTTCGAAGCCCTTGCGCTGCAGGCGGGTCGCCTGGAGCAGGTTGACGAGGCCGATCGAGCCCTCGAAGGCGACGGTGTGGAAGGTGACCAGCGCCTTCTGGCCCGGCTCCGCCTTCACGTCCTCGAAGACCTTCTCCTCGTAGTCGACCAGGACATCGCCCTTCTTATGGGGTTCGCGATTCACGGCAGGCATTGCTCTCGCTCCTCGAAGGATGAAACCGCGACGGGCGGAACGGCTCGCGGTCGCACCCATTCAATGGCAAGCGATGTGCCAAGTCGTGACGATCAATGAGTCGATCAATCCGTCCATGAGAAATGCATACAATCATGCGATCAAAGCACATCGTGCGAATATCGGCTGACCCGGGCGCGCCGCCTATTTCATCGGCATGATCTGCGCGTCTTCTCGCCACGATCGAGCGTCTGCATGCCAATGATTGATCGTATTGTATGGATCGGACGCAAGGTTCGTCCGGTCAATGAGCGCGGTACGGCGCTTGCTAGCCATACAATTCGACATTGATCGCATGGTGACGGAGCAGGCGCGCGACGCATGAGGGCGATGGAGCGAGGCGGGCGAGCCGGCCCCCGGACCGTGACGACCGAGGCCTGGGCGCCGGACCTGAAGCGACGGGGCAAGCCGCACTACCTGGCCATCGCGGACGCGCTGGCCGACGACGTCCGGACGGGGCGCCTGATGCCGGGCATGCGCCTGCCGACCCAGCGGGCGCTCGCCGAGGCGCTCGACCTGAACTTCACCACGGTGTCGCGCGGCTACGTCGAGGCGCACAGGCGCGGCCTGATCGAGGGCCGCGTCGGGCAGGGCACGTTCGTGGTCGACCCGGCCCGGGCGCCGAGGCCCGAGGCCGCCCGCGTCGGCCCGGTCGACTTCACCATGAACCTGCCGCCCGAGCCCGACGCGCCGGCCCTCCAGGCGCGCATGCGGGCCTCGTTCGCCGAGCTCTCCGGCGATCTCGCCAACCTGATGCGCTACCAGGGCTTCGGCGGGACCGAGCCCGACAAGGAAGCGGCGCTGCGATGGCTGAAGGGCCGCGGGATCGACGCGAAGCGCGAGCGCCTGCTGATCTGCCCCGGCGCGCACAGCGCCCTGTTCAGCGTGCTGGGCCAGGTCGCCCGGCCGGGCGACGCCATCTGCGCCGAGCGCATCACCTATCCGGGGATCCGCACGCTCGCGGCGCATCTGGGCCTGCGCCTCGTCGACCTGCCGATGGACCGCTGCGGAGTCGATCCCGACGCGTTCGCGGCCGCCTGCACCAAGGTCGCCCCGAAGGCGATCTACCTGAACCCGCTCTTGCAGAACCCGACCACCGCGACCCTGTCCCGGGCGCGGCGGGAGGCCGTCGTCGCGGTGGCGCGGCGCTACGCCGTCAGCATCGTCGAGGACGACGCCTACGCGCGCAACTGCCCGGCCCCACCGCCGAGCTTCGCCGAACTGGCTCCCGAGATCACCTACTACGTGGCGGGGCTCGCCAAGTGCCTGGGCGCCGGGCTGCGCCTCGCCTTCCTGGTCGCCCCGAGCGCGCGCACCGCCCTGCCGCTCGCGGGCTCCTTGCGCGCCGCAACCGTCATGGCCTCGCCGATCTCGACGGCGCTCGCGACGCGCTGGATCATGGACGGCACGGCGGAGGCCATCGTGCAGTTCGTCCGCGAGGAATCGGTCGCGCGCCAGCGCATCGCGGCGTCGCTGCTGCCGGCCGGGACCTACGCCGCCGATCCGCACGGCTTCCACGTCTGGATCACGCTGCCGGAGGGCTGGACGCGCTCGGCCTTCGCCAGCCAGGGGCGGTCGGCGGGGCTCGGCGTCGTCGCCAGCGACCCCTTCTGCGTGGCGGGATCACCCCCGGAGGCGGTGCGGCTGTGCCTCGGCGGCCCGGCGACGCGCCAGCAGATCACGCAAGGCCTCGAGGTTCTCGCCCACGCGCTCGACGGCCTGCCGGCCCTCGCCTCGAGCTACATCTGAGCGGATCGACGCCGCCGGCCACCAGGCACGGGTGATCCCGGCCGCGAGTGGACAGGGCCCGCGCTTTCCGCGAGGCTCGGGCCTCGCGCGGCCGTTCCGGCCCGAAGGGGGATGCGATGCTGACCGCCGGGACCCGGCTCGAACGAGCGCCGGGCTGAGGATGGACCCGGCTCTCCTGCTGGTGCGGGTGCTCGACTTCGTCGGCACCTTCGTGTTCGCCCTGAGCGGGGCGGCGCTCGGGGTCGAGCGCCGGCTCGATCTGTTCGGCGTCCTGGTGCTCGCCTTCGTCACCGCGGTGGTCGGCGGCATCGTGCGGGACGTCCTGATCGGGGCGATCCCGCCGGCCTCGATCGCGAGCTGGTACAACCTCGCGCTCGCGGTCGCGGCCGGTCTCCTGGTGTTCTGGTTCGCCCGGGCGGTCGCGCGCCTGCACCAGCCGGTCCTCGTCTTCGACGCGGTCGGGCTCGGCGTCTTCGCCGTCGCCGGGACGCAGAAGGCGCTCGACCACGGCATCGTCTGGCCGATGGCGGCGGTGCTCGGCATGCTCAGCGGCATCGGCGGCGGGATGGTGCGCGACGGCCTGACGGCGCAGGTGCCGACCGTGCTGCGCTCGGAGATCTACGCCGTTGCGGCCCTGGCAGGCGGGCTGGTGGTGGTGGCCGGCGCCGGGCTCGGATGGCCGCCGACCCCCGTCGCGCTGGCGGGGATCGGACTGTGCGTGTTCCTGCGGCTGATGTCCCTCTACCGGGGCTGGCGGCTGCCGGTGGCCGGCCCGCCCGATCCCTGACCGCGCCCAGCGCCGCGCCTACAACGAGCTGCCGCCGCAGATCACCAGCTGCTGCCCGGTCACCGCCGCGGCCTCCGGCGACAGGAAGTAGGCGACGGCGGCCGCGACCTCCGCGGGCTGGATGAACCGGCCGAGGGGCGGGAGCTTCGGCGCCACGCTGCCGCGCGAGGGATCGGTCAGCATCGGGGTCTCGGTCGCCGCCGGGGCGACGACGTTGACGGTGACGCCGCGCGGCATCACCTCGGCGGCCCAGGAGCGGGCGAGCGCGACGAGCGCCGCCTTCGAGGCCGCGTAGGCGCCCCGGCCGGCGGCGCCCGCGGCCGTGCGGCTGCCGATCAGCACCACCCGGCCGCCCGGCTCCATCCGCGGCACCAGGATTCCGGCGAGCCGCGTCGCCGCCTCTACGTGGAGACGCCACATCGTGGCCCCGTCCTCCGGCGCCGCCTCCCCGAGGCGGCCGACCCGCAGGAGGCCCGCGGCGTGGACGAGGGCGGTGACGCTGAGATCGCCGAGGGCGGGCGCGATGGCGTCGAGGTCGGAGAGATCGAGGGCGAGATGGCGGTAGCGCGGATGCGCGCCCCCTCCCCCGCCCCGGCTCACCCCGGTCACCCGCCAGCCGTCGGCGAGGAGCCGCGCCACGACCGCGGCGCCGATGCCGGAGCTCGCCCCCGTGACGAGGGCGTGCCGATCCACAGCCTCACTCACCGGCGGACACCCCGGCCTCTTTCACCCATGCCTCCTTCACCCACGCCTCGCTCACCCGCACGTACTTGATCGCCTGGCGGTGATACGTGAAGGCGACGTGGATCGCCCCGTCCGGCGTCTGGGTCACCGAGGGATAGGACAATTCGCGGTTGGAGCGGTCGCGGGAGTTGTTGGTCATGCAGTAGCCGTCGCCGATCTCGACGTCGCGCCTGTGCGGCCAGGTGCGGCCGCCATCGGTCGAGATGGCGAGGGTCAGCGGCGCCCGCGGGGTGCCCCAGAACGCCGTGCGCTTGGCCGGATCAACCGGGGCGGGGGCCGCGTCGGACGCGGGCTCCTCGTCCTCGATCTCGTCGTAGAGCGAAGCCCGGCGCTCGGTCGCGGCCTCGGCGTTGACGGCGTTGTAGACGAGGGCGACGTGGCCGTTCGACAGCACGCTCGCCTGGATCGAGGAGTTGTTGTTCGGCAGCACCGTCGGCACAGGCGCCGTCCAGGTCTCGCCGCCGTCGGTCGAGCGGCTCTCGTGGATCGCGTCGGCCCAGCGGCTGCGGAAGAGCGCGAGCAGCGTGCCGTCGTGGAGGGCGAGCACGTTCATGTGCACGGCGCCCGTGCTGCCCGGCACCGCCACCTCGCGCCAGGTCCGGCCCTGGTCCGACGAGAGCATCACCGCGCTGGTGTCGTCGTCGCCGACCCACTTGGCGCCCGGCACGCTCGGGCAGTGGAAGATCGGCAGGAGCCACGTGCCGTTCGCCAGGACCACCGGCGGCTGGCGCACGAAGGTGCCGCAGCCTTCCCGCGGCGCAAACAGGGTCTCGATCGGGCCCCAGGTCAGGCCGTGGTCGTGCGAGATCCGCCGGCGGACGAAGGCGGTGTCCTGGTTGCCCGAGACCTGCGCGGTCCAGATCAGCCAGAGCGCCCCGGTCGGCGCGTTGAACAGGATCGGGTTCTGCTCCGAGCGGGTGGAATCGTCCGAGAGCTTGATCGCCTCAGACCAAGTGTCGCTGCCGGCCGGCAGGCGCGAGCCGTAGACCGAGATATCGGCCATGCCCTCCTGCGTGCCGCCGAACCAGACGCAGGCGAGGTCGCCGTTCGGCAGCGGCAGGAGGTTGGCGGCGTGGTTCTGCACGCAAGGCGACGGAATGAAGGCCTCGCGGCGCGCGGGGTCGCCCGCGACCGCCCGGAGCTGGCCGGTGCGGTCGATCGGCTTGTCGATCGTGTCGAGCATGGGACTCTCTTTCGGGTTCAGGCGGTGGTGGCGGGACGCGCGGGCTCGACTTTCGCCGGCACCCGGTCGCCCCAGCGGAACACGCGCTCGACCGCCATGACGAGGAGCGGGGCCAGCGCGGCGATGTACATATTGTCGATGCCGTAGGGGTTGCCGATCGCGTACCAGACCGTGGTGGCGAGCGCCGCGCCGAGCAGGCCCAGCGTCGCGCCGCGGTTCGAGCTGAACCAGGGCAGGTAGAAGCCGACCATCGCGACGATCGAGATCGACAGGCGAAGCGCGCGGGTGAAGAACGACAGCTTCAGGATCTCGGGGATGAAGAACACGAAGACCAGCGGCACCACCGCGATGACGAGCGAGAACACCCGCGTCATGCGCAGCTCCCGGGCGGGATCGGGCTTCCAATACGGCACGTAGAAGTCGCGCACGACGAGCGACGCGATGGCGAGCGCCACGGTGCTGACGCTGACGAAGATCGAGGCGACGAGCGAGGTGGTGACGACGCCCGCGAGCAGCGGATGCATGTTCTTCAGGAAGATCGGCAGCGCGTAGAGGCTGCTCATCTCGGGGTACAGCGTCCTGGCGGCGAGCCCGATCAGCGCCAGCACGATGCCCAGCGGCAGGCAGAACGCCGCCGCGTAGAGCGCCGAGGCGCGGGCGGCGGAAGCGCTCTTCGTGGAGGAGATCGCCTGGACGATGAACTGGGTCGAGAAGATCGCCCCCACGGTGCCGAAGGTCCAGGCGAAGATCGTGGCGGCGCCGATCTTGCCGTCCCAGGTGAAGTATTCGGGCGGGAGTGCAGCCTGCATCGGGGCGATGCCGCCGGTGGCCGAGAGCGCGACCCACAGGATGATGCCGATGCCCGCGACCTTGATCGCGCTGTGCAGGATCGTCACCCAGGCGACGCCCTTCAGCCCGCCGAACACGTAGTAGAACGTGCTCACCGCCGCGATGATGCACATCGCCGTCGGGATGTTGACGCGCAACGCCGTCGAGATCGCGGCAGCACCACTGACGTAGTTGCCGACGTTCACGAGCAAAAGCGCGTAGATCATGATGACCGAGACCGTCATCATGGTCGACTTGCCGTATTTCTGCGCGATCGCCGCCGAGATGGTGTACTCGCCCGAATCGTAGATGCGGCGGACGATGAGCAGCCCGAACAGCAGGAAGCCGATCGAGGCGCCGAGCACCGACCAGGCGGCGGCGATGCCGGAATTGAACGCCTCCTGCGCGGTGCCGACGGTCGATTTGGCGCCGACGAATTCCGACATCAGGAGCACGCCGACGACGAGCGCCGGCATCGAGCGCGACGCGGTCATGAACTGGGCGTTGGTGCGGCTGCGCAGGCGCAGGGTCAGCCAGCCGGTGAACAGGATGTAGGCGACGACCATGACCGCGATGGTCAGGCTCTCGCCCTCGGTGAATTCATGCATGGGCGTGTCCTCGGACAAATGTTCTTGAAATCGCGCTCTACCTTGACGACCGTATCGGTCGGACGAAGAGCCAAATCTGCCGCCAAATCTCCGTGTCATCCCGGGGCCGCGCGGCGGAGCCCGGGATCCAGAGCCGCTGGACTTGAAAGGCAAGGCGGAAAGCGCCCGTCCTCTTCTTCATCGCCGGCGTTTCTGGATTCCGGGCTCCGCTACGCGGCCCCGGAATGACGAAGAGGGTTTGGCAATTGTGGTTTGATCCCCTGAATCGAGGCCGGCATCTTCGCGCGCCGCTCCCCGACCGGCCTCACGAGGCCCGCGCCAGCCCCTCGCCCGTCCCCAGCAGGGCCGCGCGCTCGTCTCGCGTCAGCGCCATCAGCGGCGGGCGCAGGCGGTGCCAGTTCGCGTCGCCGGTTCGCTCGGCGGTGAGCGCCTTGAGCGAGGCCATCTGGGCAAAGCGCGAGGCGCGCTCGCGGGCAGCCACCACCCGGTTCTGCGCCGCCGCGACCGCATCGGCCTTGGCCGGGTTGGCGTGGTGGTCGAAGACGAAGCGCAGGTCTCGCGCGCAGAGGTTGGTGGTGGCGGTGATCGCGCCGGCGCCGCCCACCTTGAGCAAGGGCAGCATCAGCGGGTCGGCGCCGGCGAGCACCGAGAAGCCCGGGAAGCGCTCGACCAGGGTCGTCATGTGGGCGAGGTCGCCCGACGAATCCTTGATGCCGGTGACGATGCCGGGGAAGCGCGCGCGCAGGGTCGCGATGACCCCGTGCGGGATCGGCACGCCGGAGACCTGCGGGATGTGGTAGAGCACCACCCGCAGCCGGTCGTCGCCGATCCGCTCGATGATCCGCGAGTAGGCCGCCGCCAGCCCGTCCTCCGAGACGCCCTTGTAGTAGAACGGCGGCAGCATCACGACCGTGGTGACGCCGACCGAGAGGGCGTGGCGGGTGAGCGCCACGGTCTCAGGGATCGCCGCGACGCCGGTGCCGGGCATCAGCTGCGAGGGCGAGAGGCCGCCGGCGAGCGCGGCCTCAAGGAGCGCCTTGCGCTCGTCGGTCGAGAACGAGTTCGCCTCGCCGGTGGTGCCGAGGAGGGCGACGCCGGTGCAGCCCTCCTCGATCAGGTAGCGGCAATGGGCGGTGAAGGCCGCGTAGTTCGGGTTCAGGTCGGAATCGAGGGGCGTGAGGGCGGCGCAGAAGACGCCGCGCGGGAAAGCCTGGTCGGTCATGGCGGGTCCTCTCAGCCGGCGGCGTGGTAGAGGGCGAGGATCTGCTGTTCGCTCATCTCGCGCGGGTTGTTGTCGAGGAGCCGGCGGATGGCGTGGGCCTCCGCCGCCATGGCAGGCAGGTCGCCGGCCGGCACCCCGTGGGCGGAGAGGCGCATCGCGACGCCGAGATCGGCGCACCAGCGCGTCGCCGCCTCGACCACCGCCGCCTCGTCGTCGGTCTCGGGCAGGCCGAGCGCCGCCATCACCTGGCGGGTCTTCTCCGGCACCGCCGGCGCGTTGAAGGCGAGCGTGTGCGGGAAGATCACCGCACAGGCGAGCCCGTGCGGGATGTGGTGGCGGGTGCCGAGGGGATAGGCGACGGCGTGGCCCGCCGTGGTGTTGACCGGCCCGAGGCAGAAGCCGCCGTAGAGCGAGGCGAGCGCCAGCCCGGCCCGCGCCTCGCGGTCGTTCCCGTCGCGCACGGCGCGGGCCAAGAAGCGGCCGACGAGGCGGGCGCCCTCGAGCGCGTAGAGGTCGATCAGCGGGTGGGCCTTGCGGCTGGTGAAGGCCTCGACGCAGTGCGCCATGGCGTCGATTCCGGTCGCGGCGGTGACCGCGGCCGGCACCGTCATGGTGAGATCCGGGTCGATCACCGCGGCGTCGGCCAGCATGTGGCGGCTCTGCACCGCGAGCTTGTTCTGGGTCGCGGGATCGGTGACGAGCGCCCGGGTGCCGCCCTCGCTGCCGGTGCCGGCGGTGGTCGGAACCTGGATCAGCCCGACGCGGCGGCCGCGCACCTTCTCGGGGCCGACGACCTCGTGCAGGGTCTGGCCGCTGCCCGGCAGCACCGCCACGAGCTTGGCGAGATCCATGGCGCTGCCGCCGCCGAAGCCGACGACGAGATCGGGCGACACCTCCTCGGCGAGGGCCAGGGCCCGGTCGAGGTTCGGGATGTCGGGCTCGGGCTTGACCTCGCCGAACACCCGCACCTCGCCGGGCAGCTCGAGGAGGTCGATCCGGGCGGCGTTGAAGGCGTCGGCGACGACCAGGATGGTGCGGGCGCCCATCGCGCGGGCGCGGCGGCCGACATCCGCGACCGTGCCGGAGCCGAAGGCGATGTCGGGGCGGACGATCTCGATGGGGGCGGACAGGGGATTCACGCGGCGCTCCTCTGGGCGGTGGCGGCGAGCCGCTCGGCGTATTCGATGGCCTCGATCAGGCTGCGCTCGTTGGCGATGCCGCGGCCGGCGATGTCGAAGGCGGTGCCGTGATCGACCGAAGTGCGGATGATCGGCAGCCCCAGCGTGATGTTGACGCCCGACAGGTCGACCCAGCGCCCGGTCTCGGGGTCGACCTCGAAGCCGAGCAGCTTGACCGGGATGTGACCCTGGTCGTGGTACATGGCGACGACCGCATCGTACTGGCCGGCCCTGAGCTTGACGAACACCGTGTCGCCCGGGACCGGGCCGACGATGTCGAGCCCGTCGGCGACCTTCTGGGCGATCACCGGCGCGCTGACGTCGATGTCCTCGCGGCCGAACAGCCCGCCCTCGCCGGCATGCGGGTTGAGCGCCGCGATCGCGATGCGGGGGTTTTTCAGGCCGATGCCCTTGAGTGCCGCATGGGTGAGGTCGATGACGAGGCGCAGGCGCTCCGGCGTCAGGCGCTTCGGCACGTCCTGGAGCGCGACATGCGTCGTGACGTGGCTCACCCGCATGTTGCCGTGGGCGAGCATCATCACCGAGCCGCGCACGCCGGTGAGGTCGGCCAGCATCTCGGTGTGGCCGGCATAGTGGTAGCCGGCGAGGTTCAGCGCCTCCTTGTTGAGCGGCGCCGTGACGATGCTGCCGATCGTGCCGTCGAGGGCGAGCCGCACCGCCCGCTCGATCGCCTTGTAGGCGAAGCGGCCGCCATCGGCGCTCAAGCGGCCCGGCTCGATCGGGGCACCTTCCGCATCGGCCTGGAGGCAGCAGAGCGCCGGCCATGCGCCGTCGCCCGAGACCTCGGGGATCGCGAGGCCGAGGCCAAGCGCCTCCTCCGCGCGCTTGAGCGCCGGGTTGCTGCCGATGACGACGAGCTTCAGGTCCCCGGAGGCGAGGCGGTCCCGCAGCTTGTGCGCAGCCTTGACGATGATCTCGGGGCCGATCCCGGCGGGGTCGCCCATGGTGATGGCGAGGTGGCGGGTCACGCGCAGGTCCTTTCAGGTGTGAGGCCGTTGGCGCGCAGCAGGTCGCGCCAGATGGCGGGCGTGCCGAACGCCCCGGATTTCGAGATGATAGCGGTGCCATCCCAGGCCCCGCCGCACAGGCGCGAGCGCGGCAGGCCCGGGGCGACCTGGCCGGTGACGACGAGGGACTCGGCCTGGAGCGACAAGCACAGCGCCTTCAGCGTCTCACCGCCGGCGACGACCAGGGTGCCGGGCTGCGGCAGGGCGAGGGCGAGGCGCCCGAAGGCGGCGGCGATGCGCTGGGCGGCGTCGGAGCGGGCGGTCCCCGGAGGGAGGACGAGGCTGACCAGCGCGACGCCGTCGCGCGCGAGCCGGTCCGCGACCCGCGCGGGGTCCTCGCCCTCGCCGATCACCATCCGGTGCTCCGGGCAGCGCGCGAGCTGGCCTTCCGTCTCCGGGCGGTCGGAGCCGAACAGGCCGAGGACCGGGCCGCGCAGGCGCGTATCGCAAGGGGCCGGCGCCCGGCGGGCGAGCGCCCCGGCGAGCCCGCCGCTGCCGCACCACAGCACCGGCGCGCCCTCGCCGAGGGCCGCGATCCGCGCGAGGTCGGACTCGTCCGCCGCGTCGTAGACGGCGACGCCGTCGACGAGGCCGTCCGCGACATCGGCGCGGCGGGCCGGCACGCCCGCCGCGCGCAAGGTGCCGGCGATGTCGCCCGAGACCGCCTCCCAGCCCTCATGCGTGCGGGCGAGCTGGCGGCCATCGCGCGTGCACCGGCCCTGGTAGGGGAAGGCCGGCGCCACGATCACGTGGCGCCAGTCGCCGAGGCAGGCGGCGAGCTCCGCCGCCCAGGGGCCGCGCAGGAGGCTGTCGACCTTCTTGAAGGCGATGCCCGCGCCCGCGAGCATCGGCGCCGCCGCGGCGACGATCGCCGCCGCCTCCCCGGCACCGCGCTCGCGCGTGCCGGTATCGAGGGCGAGGCTCGCCGCCCCGGGCCTGGCGCCGCCGCTCCAGGCGACCGCGACCGGCCCGACGAGCCCGGTGAAGCCGGCAGCGGTGTCGAGGGTGCCGGTGAGGTCGTCGGCGACCAGGCGCAGGGTCGGCGGAGCGGCGGACATGGCGGTCACGCGCGGCCGGTCGCCGGGAACGGGGCGGGCGCGCCGTCCTCGTCGTCCCGGTGCTTCGAGGGCGCGATCTCGCCGACCGCGAACAGGAAGGAAGCGGCCGCCGCGAGGCCGAGGCCGCTCGCCACCGCGAGCAGGATCACGGACGGGCCGTCGGCAAGACCGGCCACCACGATGGTGAGCGCGATGCCGGCGAGCCCGTCGACGGCTCCGATGCGGCGCATTCGGTCGAGGCGGACGGCGATGGCAGGCGTGCACTCGTCTGACAACCTGACAACTTCGAGGGCATCTTCGATCGAGCCCGGCCGCACCGCCGCGAGGTCATCGTCGTGGTCGCGAGCGCGCCAATCAACGGCGCCGGGCACCAGGTGGGCACCGGGCCGGAGAACGTTCGAGCGTCCGGCCGGACCGACGAGCCGCTCCCTCACTCCGCCGGCGTCCGGCATACCTGTTCCTCCCGCACGACACCCGTACAAGCGTCGGATTTGTTGTAAACTTGTTATGAGGTAAGGGAGGGACGGTAGGGTTGTCAAGCGGATCGGCCGAGGAGGCTGATCTCACGACGGTCACCGGGTCGGCAGGGGGCGGAGTGCCGATATCCCGCTCGTCATACGGACGGTCGTTGGACACGACCTCCGGTTCCGTCCTCGAATTTTCGCATAGGCTCTGGCTTGGCATCGGAAATTCGAGATGGGTCGATGACCTGACGCGTCAGCATCTCAGGCCGTTGGCATCATACGCAATCCGACTGATTGCTGCGCAGTTCGGATTTCGGCATCGCTCGGGCGCCGCGCGAGATAATGATATATATTCGAAAAAAATCTGTCGTAGTTTGTTTGCTATCGCTCGCAAATTATTTGATTTGATCTATTTAAGCAAAAAATATCTGCCAAAAAACCTTGAGCAATTCCTGCCGCGCGGCGCTGAGGCGACCGGCCGTCGGGCGTTACAGCGACAGGTCCAGCAGCCGCCCCTCGAACAGCCGATCGCGCGAGGAGCAGATGTGGCGGTGCATCCGGTCCCGCGCCGTCTCGCCGTCGCCGTCGCGGATCGCCGCGAAGATGGCGCGGTGCTCGTCGAACACGCCTTGCAGGCCGGAATTCGGGCCGAGCAGCGCCAGGCCGTGGATCTTCATGCCGACGGCGATGTGCGATTGCAGCGCCTGGAGCGAGGCGCCGTAATAGTGGTTGTTCGCGGCCTCCGCGATGGCGACGTGGAAGGCGAAGTCGGCGTCGTCGCGGTGCAGCTGCTGGCGCGTCGCGGTGTTCATCAGGTCGAGGGCGGCCCCGATGCGGGTCATCGCGGCGTCGTTGCGCCGGAGCGCGGCGTAGCGGGCGGCCTCCGGCTCGATGGTCAGGCGGAACTCGTAGCAGCGCTGGATGTCGGCGATGCTCTCGACCGGCGCGTAGCCGAGCGCCGGGGCCCGGCCCTGGCCGCGCACGAAGCTGCCGGCGCCCTGCCGGGACACGATGACGTTCTCCTGGCGCAGCCGTTCGAGCGCCGCACGCACCACGGGACGCGAGACCTTGTAGCGCGCCGCCAGCTCGTTCTCGCTCGGGAGCCTCTGGTTCTCGCCGTACTGCCCGCCGGCGATCTCGGCGAGGAGCCCGTGATAGACCCCGTCCGCCAGGCCGGACGGCCTCGCCGGGCCGCCCGGCGCGGGATCGACGACGTCGGGAACTGCCGGTTGCATGGATCTCCTGCTTCTCCGCCGCGGCGACGCATGCCGACCACCTGTTGACAAGTATGCCGCAACTCCGGCAACCGGCGCAAGCTTGTTAAATGTTGTTAGCATCCGCGACGCACATCCTGTCCGCGCCGGTGCTTCTCCGGGAAGCACGGTCATGCGAACGGCAGATGGGCCGGGAGCGGGCGCCCCTCGGCGGTCCGGCCCGGGACGCAACGTCCGGGTCGAGCGCTCAGGCCCTGCCCCCGCGCGGGGCGGAGACCAGGCGCGCCGCGGCCGCGTTGGCGGCGGCGAGCGCATCCGGCGCCAGCTCGCCGCGGGCGAGGCGCGCCGCGAAGGTGCCGACGAACATGTCGCCGGCGCCGTGGGTGCTGACCACCGTGACCGGGAGTCCGGGCAGGGAGGCGGCGCCGGCGCGGCCCGCCATGGCGACGCCGCCGCCACCGGCGGTGACGATCGCGATGGGACAGCGCTCCGCCAGCGCCTCGGCCGCCCGCACCGCGTCCGGCAGCGAGCCGACGGGCCCGGCGCCGAGCATCTCGGCCTCGATCGCGTTGACGATCAGGATGTCGACGTGGTCGGCGAGATCGGTCGCGAACGGCCGGGCGGGCGCGGCGTTGAGGATCGTCACGACGCCGAGGCGCCGGGCGCGGGCCGCCACCGCGGCGTTGACGGCTTCCGGGATCTCGTTCTGAAGGATCAGCACCCGGGCCTTTGCGAGCACCGCGTCGATGAGCTGCGTGGCCTCGATCGCGAGGTTGGCGCCCGAGACGATGACCGCGCCGTAATCGCCGTCGTCGTCGAAGATCGCGACGCTCATGCCCGACCCCGTCCCGGGCAGGATCGCGACGCCGGTGCGATCCACCCCGGCGCGGTCGAGGCCCGCCAGCAGGTACCGGCCAAAATCGTCGTCGCCGACGGCGCCCACCATCGCGGTCGGGGCGCCCTGCCCGCTCGCGGCGGCGGCCTGGTTGCCGCCCTTGCCGCCGAAGGCGGGGGCCCAGGCCCGACCGGTCACCGTCTCGCCCTTGCGCGGACGGTCCGGCGCGTCGACCGTGATGTCGTAGTGCAGGCTGCCGACCACCACGACGGCGGCTTCAGTCGCGGCGCTCATGCCCGCCCCCGGGTGACCCGGTCGACCAGCATGGCGAGCAGGATGATGAGGCCGGTGGCCAGCAGCTGGTAGAAGGCCTGGACGTTCATCAGCGTCAGGCCGTTGCGCATCGCCCCGAGGATCACCGCGCCGAGCACCGTGCCGAGGATGCTGCCCTTGCCGCCCATCAGCGAGGCGCCGCCGATCGCCGCCGCCGCGATCGCGTCGAGCTCCCAGAGGTTGCCGAGGATCGGCTCGGCGGCGCCGAGGCGCCCGACGAGGATCAGGGCGGCGAGCGCGGCAAGCGTACCCGACAGCATGTAGGCACCGATCTTGGTGAGCGCGATCGGCACGCCGGCGATGTGGGCCGCCTCCTCGTTGCCGCCGACCGCGAGCAGATATTCCCCGAACGGCGTGCGGCGCAGGATCACCCCGGCGAGGATCGCGACGATCAGCACCGCGACCACCGGCGCCGGCACGCCCATCACGGTGCCGTTGACGATCGCCCGGAAGGATGGCGGCACGCCGAAGATCGGGTTGCCGTCGGTGGCGATCAGCGCCAGCGCCCGGTAGGTGCTGAGCGTGCCGAGCGTCACGATGAAGGGTTGCAGGCCGCCAAAGCAGATGAGCGCGCCGTTGACGAGCCCGCACAGGGCCCCGAGCGCGAGACCTGCCAGGATGGCGAGGACAGGCGGCACGCCCGCCACCATCAGCGCTGCCGAGAGCACGGCGGCGAGCGCCGCGACGGGCCCGACCGAGAGATCGATGCCGCCCGAGACGATCACCAGCGTCATGCCGAGCGCCACGCAGGCGTTGATGCTCGATTGCTGGAGGATGTTGAGGAGGTTGCGCCCGGTCATGAAGCCCGGCGCGAGCGCCCAGAAGGCCAGCACGATGAGCACGAGGCCGATCAGGGTGCCGAGGTCGCGCCAGGCGACGCGCAGGCGCGGCGGCGCGGTTCGCTCGAGGGGGGCGGAATCGGTGAGGGCGGACATGGCGGGGCCTTCGGGGACGGGTGTCAGGCGGCGCGGGTGGATTGCGGGACGGCGTGAGCGACGATCGCCTCCTCGCTCAAGGCGCCCCGCGGGAGGTCCGCGGCGATGCGGCCCTGGCGCAGGACGAGCACCCGGTCGGCGAGGCGCAGGAGCTCGGGCAGCTCCGAGGAGACAACGATGACCGACCGTCCCTCCGCCACCAGCCGCTCGATCAGCCCGTAGATCTCCGCCTTGGCGCCGACATCGACGCCGCGGGTCGGCTCGTCGAACAGGAGGATCCTGGTGCCGGCGGCGATCCAGCGGGCGATGATCGCCTTCTGCTGGTTGCCGCCGCTGAACAGCCGGATCGGCCGGTCGGGCTGCATCGGCCGCAAACCCACCTCCTGGAGGCAACCCGTCGCCTCCGCCCGCAGGCGGCGCCGGCGGATCAGCCCGCCGGGGGCGAAGCGCGCGAGCGAGGGCAGCGCCAGGTTAGCGAGGATCGAGCGCTGCGGCACAATCCCGTCGCGCTTGCGCTCCTCGGGCACGAGCCCGATGCCGGCGGCGATCGCCGCGCGGGGACCGGGCCGCGTCAGCGGCCTGCCCTCGACCGTGATCGTGCCGGCGCTGCGGCGATCGGCGCCGGCGAGCAGGCGCAGCAACTCGGTGCGGCCGGAGCCGATCAGCCCGGCGATGCCGAGCACCTCGCCCCGGTGCAGGTCGAAGCTCGCCGCGACGACCCGGGTGCCGGCGCTGAGCCCGCGCACCGACAGGACGGTCTCGGGTCGCGCCGAGGAGCGGTGCGGCGCGGTGGCGAGCGCCCGGCCGACCATCATGGCGACGACGGCGCCCTCGCTTACGCCCGCGAGGTCGACGGCGCCGACGAGCCGGCCGTCGCGCATCACCGTGGCGCGGCGGCAGATCCGGAACACCTCGTCCATCTTGTGCGAGACGTAGACGACCGACACGCCCCGGGCCGCGAGCCCGGCGATGACCGCGGCCAGGCGCTCGAACTCCGCCGGGGTCAGGCTCGAGGTCGGCTCGTCCATGGCGATGACCCGCGCCTCGTCGAGGAGCGCGCGGGCGATCTCGACGATCTGGCGCTGCGCCACCGTGAGGCTGCGCAGCTTCGCCTCCGGGCGGATGTGAGCGTCGAGCGGAGCCAGGGCCTCCGCCGCCAGCGCCTCCTGCCGGGCGCGGTCGGCGAAGATCCCGGCCCGCCGCAGGGGCCGGCCGAGGAACATGTTCTGCGCCACGCTCAGCTCGGGGACCTGCTGCAACTCCTGGTGGATCATCGCGATGCCGGCGCGGCGCGCCGCCAGGGGTGAGCGCAAGGCGAGCACCGTCCCGTCCACCGCGATCGTGCCGGCATCCGGCGCCATGACGCCCGACAGCACCCGCAGCAGCGTCGACTTGCCGGCGCCGTTCTCGCCGAGCAGCGCGTGGACCTCGCCCGGCGCGACGCTCAGCGCCATGTCGCCGAGCGCCTTCACGCCCGGAAAGCTTTTCGTGAGGCCCTGGATCTCCAGACGTGGGGGACCCTGGCGCGGGACGGCCGGCATGGCTGTCACTTGCCCGCCTGGGCGTCCTGCTCGAGCACGGCGCGGACGTCGACACCCTTGCCCTTGTAGCGCTCGATATTGTCCTTGGTGATCAGCGCCTGGGGCGTGGCGACGACGCGCGGCACCGTCTCCTTGGCGAGCACCCGCAGGGCCGCCTCCATTGCCACCTCGCCGGTCAGCACCGGGAAGCTGTCGACGGTGCCGGTGAGCTCGCCCGCTCGGATCGAGGCGTGGGCGTCCGAGATCCCGTCGGTGCCGAAAACCGCGACCTTGCCCAGCGCGCCGGCATTCTTCACCGCCTCGACGACGCCGAGCGCCATCGTGTCGTTGTTGCAGTAGAAGCCGACGAGGTCGGGATGCTGCTGGAGGATCGTGGTGGCGGCGTCGTAGGAGAGCTGGCGGTCCCAGTTGCCGGGTACGCTGGCGACGATCCTGAGCTTCGGCCCTTCCGCCGCGACCGTGGCCTTGAAGCCGGCGGTGCGCTGGGCGGCGGCGTAGACGCCGGCCTGGCCCTCGATGATCGCGAGCTTGCCGCCGTCGGGCCGGTTGGCGACGAACCAGCGGGCGACCCGCACGCCGTTGTCGCGCTGCACGTTGCCGACGTAGTGCGCGGCCTGCGGGATCACCGCGTCGTTGACGTTGACGACCGGGATGCCAGCCTCCTTGGCCTGCCCTAGGATCGGTTCCAGGTTGGCGTTGGTCTGCGGCGAGACCAGGAGCACGCTGGTCCCTTGCGCGATCAACGTCTCGGCGATCGACAATTGCCCGACCTGGTCGCCCTCGTTCTGCGCCGCCTGGTAGGCGACCGGCACGCCGACCCGCTTGCCGAAACTCCGATAGCCCTCGCCGAGCAGGCGCCAGTACTCGTTGGTCAGCGTCTTCGACACCGCCCCGACACGAGTACCGGCCGGCGGCTTCGGCAGCGGGCCGAGCCTGGCGGTAAGCTGGCTCCAGTCGATCCGGTCCGGCTCGCTGTCCGAGTTGAGGGGCTTCAGGTCCTGCGCCTGCACGATCGACGCGGCGAGCAGCATGACACCGGACAGGATCAGGGACTTCATGGGGTTCCTCCTGGATCGACGCGGCGCGGCCGGTCTGTCGCCGGCCCACGCGCCCTGACGGGGTTCAGCGGCCGAGCATGGCCCGGCGGACGATGGCCTGGCTCGCGACGGCGTCCTGGCGGGCGATGGCACCGGCAAGGTCGCGGTCGGCGTCGAGGGTGTCGGCGATCGTCAGCATCGCCATCACGGTGGCGATGTTGGCCTCGCACTCGGCGACCGGGTCGAGGCCGGAGAGGTCCGGGAAGGTGTCGAAGTAGATCGGGCCGTAAAAACCGTCGCGGCGGACCTGGCGCAGCAGCTCGATCGTCTGGATCGGATGGACGGCGCCGACCATCAGCCCGTCGTCGCGCTTGGCGTAGCCGTCGTTCAGGTGCACCCCGAGGATGCGGCTGTGGCGCGCGATCAAGGCCGCCGCGAAGGCCGGCTGCTCGTCGGCGTAGAGCACGTGGGCGAAATCGAGGGTGACGCCGAGGTTCGGCAGGCCGATGTCCTTCAGCGCCAGCAGCGTCGTGGCGCAATCGGGCATCAAGCTGTAGGAGCGCGGCTCGTTCGGCTTGTACTCGATGCTGATCAGGCAGTCGGGATCGTGCGCGGCGACCTCGCGGATGCCCTCGATCTCGTCGGCCCAGAGCTTGGCGTAGTCGGCCTGGAAGGCGTAGTCGAAGCCGTCCTGGCCGAGCCACAGCGTCATCAGCGCGCAGCCGGCCTCCCGCGCCGCGTCGATGCCGCGCTTCGTCAGGTCGATCGCCTCGCGGCGCACCAGTGGATCGGGGTTGGTGAAGGCGCCGATCTTGAAGGCCGGGTTCGAGTAGTAGCGCATCGCCAGGCCATTCACGGTGAGGCCGAGGTCGCGGATCGCCGCCCCGGTCGCGCGCGCGTCGGTGCCGAGATGGTCGGGATAGTTCAGGTCGACGTCGGTGAGGCCGCGCGCGGTCGCGGCGCGGGCCGCCAGATCCAGCGGGCCCGGCTTGCCGTGGCCCGCCGGCCAGTAGGCGTCCGGCTTCGAGGCGAACGAGTTGAGCCGCGTCGCGAAGCGGACCGGGTCGGATGTCACGATCGAGTCTCCTGCGTTTGATCGGTACATCACATTTTTTTGTGAAACTGTAAAGTAGCTCGATCCTCGCAGGTGATCCCCGCCATCACGCCTTCGTGAGGATTGCAGAGCGGAAACGTTTCGCACGTGCGAGACGATGCGTCCGTCGCGACCCTTCGCAAACCGGCTTGACTCGTCAGTCTCTTCACCCATACCTGTGTTGCAGTGAATAAAGCGACCGCATCACGACAGGTCGCGACCGGGTGGAGGGACGCAGCATGGATCGGCGCACCACGTTGAAGATGCTCGGTGGCCTGGCGGTGGCGGGGCCTCTCGGTGCCGGCCGGGCCTTCGCGGCGGCGCCGAAGACCATGGCGACGGTGGTCAAGGCCGCCGGCATTCCCTGGTTCAACATCCTCAACCAGGGCCTCGAGGCCGCCGGCAAAGAGTTCAACATCACCACCACCATGGTCGGCCCGGCCACGGTCGATCCGGCCCAGCAGGTCAAGCTGATCGACGACCTGATCGCCAAGCAGGTCGACGTGATCGGCCTCGTGCCCCTCGACGTGAAGGTGACCGGCCAGGCGGTGCAGCGCGCCCGCGACGCCGGCATCGTCGTCATCACCCAGGAGGGCGCCAACCAGGACGGCAAGACCTGGGACCTGGAGCTGATCAGCGCCAAGGGCTACGGCGAGATGCAGATGAAGGCGCTCGCCCGCGAGATGAGCGAGGAGGGCGAGTACGTCATCTACGTCGGCACGCTGACGACGCCGGGGCACAACGCCTGGGCGGATGCGGCAGTCGCCTACCAGAAGGCGCACTTCCCCAAGATGAAGCAGGCGGCTGACCGCTTCCCCGGCGCCGACCTGATCGACGAATCCTCGCGCGTGACGCAGCAGGTGCTGCAAGCCTACCCGAACGTGCGCGGCATCATGTCGATGGGGTCGAACGGCCCGATCGGCGCCGGCAACGTGATCCGCCAGCGCCGCCTGGAGAAGAAGATCGCCCTCGTCGGCACGACGATCCCAGCACAGGCCCAGCCGCTGATCATGGCAGGCGCGATCCGCGAGGGCTTCCTGTGGAGCCCGAAGGATGCCGGCTACGGCATGGTGGCGGTCGCCCGCATGGCGCTCGACGGCACGCCGATCAAGACCGGTACCGAGATCCCGACGCTGGGACCGGCGACGGTGGACGAGGCGCAGCGGGTGATCGAGGTCGACCGGGTGCTGACGATCAACAAGACGACGGTGGGCGATCTGGTGAAGCAGGGGTTGTGAGGGCGACTGCCGGCACTGCCGATACGTAAGGCTGTGCGGGAAAAGGAGAGGCGAGGGATCCCCCTCCCCCCTCTGCGGGGGAGGGTGCCCCGCGGAGCGGGGCGGAAGAGGGGACGCCGCTTCCGGAAAGATCGCGCGCGTCATGAAGGGCGCCACCTGGAACACCGTTGCGCTGCCCCTCTCCCGGCCTGCTCCGCAGGCCACCCTCCCCCACAGAGGGGGGAGGGGGAACCCGCGCCTCGTCTTTCGTCGTCGGATCGGTGATACCGGCCAGCACATCCCCCTCCTCCACGGACCAAGCGATGATGTTCCTTGAACTGCGAGGCGTGTCGAAGCGGTTCGGCGGGGTGAAGGCCCTGTCCGACCTCGATTTCGACCTGGCGCGCGGCGAGATCCACTGTCTCGTCGGCGGCAACGGCTCCGGCAAGTCGACGATGATCAAGATCATCTCGGGCGTACAGAGCCCCGACCCGGGCGGGCGCATCGTGGTCGAGGGGCGCGAGCACGCCAAGCTCTCCCCCGTCGAGAGCAGCGCGCTCGGCATCCAGGTGATCTACCAGGACCTGTCGCTTTTTCCGAACCTCACGGTGGCGGAAAACATCGCCATCGCCCAGCACCGCAACCTCGCGGGGCTGGTGAACAGGAAGGCGCTGCGGGCGACGGCGGAAGCCGCGATGAAGCGCATCGACGTCGCCCTCGACCTCGACGAGCGCGTCGCCCACCTGTCGATCGCCCAGCGGCAGCTGGTGGCGATCTGCCGGGCGATCGCCGCCGATGCCCGCCTCGTCATCATGGACGAGCCGACCGCCTCGCTCACCCGCCACGAGGTCGACGCGCTCCTCGCGCTGACCCTCGAATTGAAGCGGCGCGACATCAGCGTGCTGTTCGTCAGCCACCGCTTCGACGAGGTGCTGGAGATCGCCGAGCGGGTCACGGTGATCCGCGACGGGGTGAAGCTCGGCACCTACGACGCCAAGGACATGACCGAGCAGCGCCTCGCGGTGCTGATGTCGGGCAAGTCCTTCACCTACGAGACCGCCGAGCGCGCCGTGCCGCGCGAGCGCCCGGTCCTGAGCGTCGAGGGCCTGACCAAGGCGGGCGAGTACCGCGACGTCGCCTTCTCGCTCTATCCCGGCGAGATCCTCGGCCTCACCGGTCTGCTCGGGGCCGGCCGCACCGAACTGGCACTCTCGCTCTTCGGCATGAACAAGCCGGATTCCGGCACGATCCGCATCGACGGCGAGCCAGTGACGTTACGTCACAACCGCGACGCCATCGCGCGCGGCATCGCCTACGTGCCGGAGGATCGGCTGTCGCTGTCGCTGGTCCTCGACCAGTCGATCGGCGCCAACATCACGCTTCCCGTGCTCGACACGCTCAAGGACACGCTCGGCCTGCTGCGCCGTCGCCGCGAGGCCGGGCTGATCCGCGACTGGATCCGCGGCCTGTCGATCAAGATCGGCACGCCCGACGATCCGGTGCGGACCCTGTCGGGCGGCAACCAGCAGCGGGTGGTGATCGCCAAGTGGCTCGCCACCAGGCCCCGGGTCCTGATCCTCGACAGCCCGACCGTTGGCGTCGACCTGCACGGCAAGGACGGGATCTACCAGCTGGTGAAGGATCTCGCCGCGCAAGGGCTCGCGGTGATCATGATCTCCGACGAGATCCCGGAAGTCCTCTACCATTGCGACCGCATCCTGGTGATGCGCGACGGCCGATTGAACGGGGAAGTGATGGCCCACCATGTCACCGAGCCCGAACTGAGGAGCATGGTCCATGCGTGAACAGTCACGGTGGGCGCGCGCGCCGCAGGAACTCCGGCTCGGTCTCGTCATCCTGGCGATGGTCGTCGTCCTGTCGCTGCTGCGGCCGAACTTCCTCAGCCTCCAGAACATCCTGGAGATGCTGAACGCCACCGCCTATAACGGCATCCTGGTGGCGGGCCTGCTGGTCGTGCTGATCGCCGGCGGCATCGACATCTCGTTCGCGGCGGTCGCCTCGGTGGCGCAGTACGCAGCCCTCACCGTCGCCAACGCGATGGGCGTGGGCTGGGGCGAGGTCGTCGCCATCGCGGGCGGGATCGGGCTAGCCCTCGGGCTCGTCAACGGGCTCCTCGTCAGCACGCTCGGCATCGCCAGCATCATCGTCACCATCGCCACGCAGAGCGTGATCTACGGCGTGCTCCTCACCGTGACCCGCGGCCAGGACATCTTCGCCCTGCCGGACTGGTTCTCGTCCGGGCTCGACCTCTTGGTTGTGAACGACGCCGAAGGCAACGCCTACGTGCTGAGCCTCCAGATCGTCGGGCTGGTGCTCGCCTTCGCGACCACCTGGTTCCTGCTCAACAGAACACATTTCGGCCGGCAGGTCTTCGCGCTCGGCGGCAACGCCGAGGCGGCCCGCCGCGTCGGCTTCGGGACGATGCGGCTCAACCTCCTCGTCTACGGCTATATGGGCCTCGTCGCCGGCCTCGCCTCGCTGGTGCAGGCGCAGTACACCCAGTCGGTGTCGCCCACCGCCCTTGTTGGGCGCGAACTGGAGGTCGTGGCGGCGGCCGTGCTCGGCGGCGCGAGCCTCGAGGGCGGCAGCGGCTCGGTCCTCGGCGCGATCCTCGGGCTCGCCCTCGTCGTCGTCATGAAGAACGGCCTCGCGCTGCTCGGCGTGTCGTCCTACTGGTCGGACTTCTTCACCGGCCTCGTCATCGTCGCGGCCGTCGCCGCCATGGCCTCCCGCGCCCGCCGCCGCTGGCGCGATGCTCCGGGGCTCGCCTGATGCCGAGCCTCCTGACCACGATCGGCCGCACCAACCTGCGGCTCCTCGCGCTGCTGGCCGTCCTGTGCCTCGCCGCCACCCCCCTCGTCGGCGACCGGCTGTTCGCTCCGGCGGGCCTGCGCTCGATGGCGTTCCAGCTGCCGGAGCTGGGACTGCTCTCGCTCGCCATGATGGTCGCGCTGCTGTCGGGCGGCCTCGATCTGTCGATCATCGCGACCGCGAACCTCTCCGCCCTCGCGATGGCGGCGATCCTGAAGGCGATCCCGGACGGCACGTCGGGCGCGCTCCTGCTGGCCTGGGAGGCCGGCGCGCTCGCCGGCGGGCTCGCGACCGCGGCCGTCGTCGGCGCCCTCAACGGGACCCTCATCGGCTACCTGCGCGTCTCGCCGATCCTGGCGACGCTCGGCACCATGACCCTGGTCAAGGGCCTGGCGATCGGGCTGACCCGCGGCGGCGTCGTGTCCGAGTTCCCGCCCGAGATCCTGTTTCTCGGCGGCGGCACGCTCGGCGGGGTGCCGATGCCGCTACTGCTGTTCGGGCTGGTGGCACTGGGGCTAGGAGTCCTCCTCACCCGCACGCCGTTCGGCGTCGTGGTCGCGCTGATGGGCTCGAACCAGCAGGCGGTGCGCTTCTCCGGCATCGACACGCGGGCGGCCCTTTTGAGGGTCTACGTCGTCACCGCCCTCGTCGCGGCCGCCGCCGGCTTCGTCATGCTGGCGCGCTTCAACTCGGCGAACGCCTCCTACGGCGAGAGCTACCTCCTCGTCACGATCCTCGCCTGCGTGCTCGGCGGCATCAGCCCGACCGGCGGCTTCGGCCGGGTCGGCGGGCTGGTCCTGGCGCTGGTGGTGCTGCAGCTGATCTCGACGGCCTGCGTGCTCCTCGACCTCAGCCAGTTCCTGACGCTCGCGATCTGGGGCGGGATCCTGCTTGCCGTCAGCCTGATCGCGGCGGTGCGCGACCAGCTGCGCCCGGTCCTCGCGACCTTGCGCGCGCCGCTCGTCCGCCCGCCGGAGGCGCCGGCCCGCGGTCGGGAGGAGCCGTCATGCTGAAGGGCCTCGACCGGGCCCTCTCGGCCGAGCTGCTCGGCGTCCTGATGGCGATGGGTCACGGCGACGACCTGCTGATCTGCGACGTCAACCACCCCGCCGCCAGCATCGCCCGCCATACCGTCCATGGCCGGGTGATCGACATGGCGGGCTGCGATTTGCCTCGCGCGGCCGAAGCGATCCTCTCGGTGATGCCCCTCGACACCTTCGTGCCGGCCCCCGTGTGGCGGATGCAGGTGGTGGGCGATCCCGAACGGCTGGTACCGGCCCACACCCGGATGCAGGAGGTCGTCGACCGCGCCGAGGGCCGGCCGGTCGCGGTCGAGGCCCTGGAGCGCTTCGCCTTCTACGAGGCGGGCAAGCGCGCCTTCGCGGTCGTGCGCACCGCCGATCCCGGGCCCTACGCCTGCTTCATCCTGCGCAAGGGCGTGGTGTGAGCGGTTGCTGGTACGGGCCTTGCCGGACGACAAAGCGGCGCAGCCCGCGAGGAGACGGACGCGATGAGCGACGGGATGGATCCGAGGTCGGTCGGGCCGCGGATCCGCATGATGCGGCCGAACCTGACCCCGCTGGAGGCCAAGGTCGTCGACAGCGTGTTCGAGCGGCGCGACTTCAGCGCCGAGACCGCCCTGAAGGACGTGGCGGAGGCCGCCGGCGTCTCGGAGGCGATGGTGGTCAAGATCGCCAAGAAGCTCGGCTTCTCGGGCTACCGCGACTTCCGCCAGAACGTCGCCGACTACGTCCGCGTCTCGGTCGCCGAGATGCAGGACGAGCTGTCGCCCGACGATTCCGGTGCCGAGATCGTCGGCAAGGTCTTCCGGGCCTCGATCCAGGCGCTGGAGGAGACGCTGGCCATCGCCGACGTCGCCGCCTTCGAGCGCGCCGCCGACTTCATCGCCGATGCCCGCCAGCGCGACTTCTACGGCATCGGCGGATCGGCCCAGATCGCCCGCGACGTCGCCCACAAGTTCCTGCGCATCGGCATCCGCGCCTCGGTCTACGACGACGCCCACATGATGGCGATGTCGGCGTCCTTGCTCGGTACGCGCGACGTCGCGGTCGGCTTCTCGCATACGGGTGCGACGACGGTGACGCTGGAGGCGCTGCAGATCGCCCGGCGGCGCGGCGCCCGCACCATCGCGATCACCAACTATTCGCATTCGCCCCTCGCCGAGGTGGCGGACGTGGTGCTGTGCTCGACGGCGCGCGGCTCGCCGCTGCTCGGCGAGAACGCGGCGGCGCGCATCGCGCAGCTGAGCCTCCTCGACGCGATCTTCGTGCTGGTGGCCCAGCGCGACGTCAAGTCGGCGGAGGCGAACCTCGCCCTCACGCAGGATGCGGTGCGGGCCAAGCGGCGGGTCTGATATGAGAGCGGTCGTCGCCGGAGGGGCGGCGCGACCGACGGGGCGAAGCCTTTCCGTCCGTCCCCGGGACGACCTTCCCGGCATCCTGCCCCAGGGCGTCGACATGCGAGGGTTCCCATGAGCGTCGTCATCGGTCTCGACGGGGGCACGGAGGGCATCCGGGCCGGGGTGTTCGACCTCGCCGGCCGGCCCCTCGCCTTCGCGGCGCAACCCTACGCCACCCACTTCCCGCGGCCGTCCTGGGCCGAGCAGAACCCGCAGGACTGGTGGGACGCGGCCGGGCGGGCGGTGCGCGAGGCGGTGCGAAAAGCCGGCATCGACCCCCGCGACGTCTCGGCACTCTGCGCCGACACCACCAACTGCTCGGTCGTCGCCCTCGATCGCGACGGCGTCCCGGTGCGCCCGGCCCTGATCTGGATGGACGTGCGCGCGGCCGACGAGGCCGCCCTGGTGCTCGCCACCGGCGACCCCGCGCTGATCCTCAATTCCGCCGGCGCCGGGCCGGTCTCGGCCGAGTGGATGATCCCCAAGGCGCTGTGGATCGCCCGGCACGAGCGCGCCCTGTTCGACCGCGCGGCGACGATCTGCGAGTACCAGGACTACATGAACCTGCGGATGACGGGACGGCGCGCCGCCTCGATCACCAACGCGGCGATCCGCTGGCACTACCGGTCGCGGGAGGGCGGCTACGCCCGCAGCCTGGTCGAGAGCTTGGGCATCCCCGAACTCGCGGAGAAATGGCCGGCCGACGTGCTGCCCCTCGGCGAGGTGGTGGGCGGGCTGACGCCGGAGGCCGCCGCGCATTTCGGGCTGCCGGTCGGGCTCACCGTGGCGCAGGGCGGCTCGGACGCCGAGATCGCGATGATCGGGCTGAACGTCACGGCGCCCGGCAAGCTCGCCTTCATCACCGGCTCGTCGCACCTGCATCTCGGCCTCTCGGCCGAGCCGTTCCACGGCCGCGGCATCTGGGGCACCTACGCCGACGCGGTGATCCCGGGCCTGCACGTGGTCGAGGGCGGACAGACCTCGACCGGCTCGATCGTCAACTGGCTGCGCGGCATCGTCGGCAGCGACTGGTCCTACGACGCGCTCAACGCCGAGGCCGCCGCCCTGCCGCCGGGCTCGGACGGCGTGCTGGTGCAGGACCACTTCCAGGGCAACCGCACCCCGCACACCGACGCGGCCTCGCGCGGCGCCTTCACCGGGCTCACCCTCGCCCATGGCCGCGCCCACCTGTTTCGCGCCGCGATGGAGGGCGTGGCGTTCGGCACGGAATTCATCTTCGAGACGATGCGGGAGGGCGGCTACCGCCCCGAGGAGATCGTGATCTGCGGCGGCGCGACCCGCTCCGACCTCTGGATGCAGATCCACGCCGACGTCTGCGGCCAGCCCCTCACCGTGACCGAAGTCGGCGACGCGCCCGCACTCGGCAGCGCCATCCTGGCGGCGAAGGCGGCGGGCCATTTCGCCTCGATCGAGGAGGCGGCCGGCGCGATGGTGCACGTCTCCCGCCGCATCGAGCCGAATGCCTCGGCGCACGCGCAGTACCGGCCGGTCTACGAGCGCTACAAGCAGGCCTACCACGCGCTCGCGGCCTTTCGCGGCTGATCGGGGGCGCCCGCGCCCCCGGCCCGTCAGATCTGCGGGCGGGACCCTCTCGCCGGATCGTCGGAGCGCCTATCTGTTGCTGCGCAACAGCGGAGACGCGCCCGATGAGCGACCAAGCCGATTACGTGCCGCCGAAGGTCTGGACCTGGGACAAGGAGAGCGGCGGCCGCTTCGCCAGCATCAATCGCCCGATCGCGGGCGCGACGCACGACAAGCCGCTGCCTGTCGGCAAGCACCCGCTCCAGCTCTACTCGCTCGGCACGCCGAACGGCCAGAAGGTCACGATCCTGCTGGAGGAGCTTCTGGCGCTCGGGCACACGGGCGCCGAGTACGATGCCTGGCTCATCCACATCGGCAACGGCGACCAGTTCGGCTCCGGCTTCGTCGAGGCCAACCCGAACTCGAAGATCCCGGCCCTCGTCGATCGCAGCGGCGCGAACCCGATCCGGGTCTTCGAGTCGGGCGCCATCCTGACCTATCTGGCGGAAAAGTTCGGCGCCTTCCTGCCGACCGAGCCGGCGGCACGGGCCGAGACACTGTCCTGGCTGTTCTGGCAGATGGGCTCGGCGCCGTTCCTCGGCGGCGGCTTCGGCCACTTCTACGCCTACGCGCCGAAGAAGTTCGAGTACCCGATCAACCGCTACGCCATGGAAGCCAAGCGCCAGCTCGACGTGCTCGACCGGCGGCTCGCCGAGCACGAATTCATCGCCGGTGACACCTACACCATCGCCGACATGGCGATCTGGCCCTGGTACGGCGGCGTGGTGAAGGGCTGGCTCTACGAGGCGGCCGAGTTCCTGGACGTCCAGAGCTACCGCAATGTCCTGCGCTGGGCCGACCAGCTCTTCGCCCGCCCGGCGGTGCAGCGTGGGCGCAAGGTCAACCGCATCAACGGCGACCCGGCCGACCAGCTCCACGAGCGGCATGATGCGGGGGACTTCGAGACGAAGACGCAGGACAAGGTGGGTGGGACGCAGGGGTAATGCGACACTTCCTTGATCTGCCGCTCTGCTCGTAGAACGCGCGATCCCCTCTCCAGGCGGTGCCGGGCTTGCCAAGTGATCCTTGCCCGGTATCGCCTGGAGAGCGAAGATGCGCTGCGTATTGACTTGAATGGAATCACGGCAGCCGGGTCTTATTGGAGAAGACGTTACATCCTCGGGTCCTACGACATCACGTCGACAGTCGCGCGCCACCGCGTTTCGCCGGAACGACCGCGCCCCCCTCCCCCGCCAGCAAACCCTCCACCGAACTCTCCACCAGCGTGACGTGCCGCAGCATCGCCGCGTGCGCCTGCGCCGCCTGGCCCGCCAGGATCGCCGCCACCACCGCGCCGTGCTCCGCGTGCGAGCGGGCGAGGCGGCCCTTCAAGCGGAACTGCGCCTCGCGATAGGGCTGGAGGCGCCGGCGCAGACCCGAGGCGAAGTCGGCCAGCACCGAGTTGTGGGCACCGGCGTAGATCGCGCCGTGGAAGGCCGTGTTGGCCTGCGCGTAGGCCGCACCATCGCCCGCCCGGGCAAGCTCGCCCATCGCATCGTGCAGGGCGTCGAGGCGGCGGCGCTCGAGCGGGCTCATCGATTGGGCGGCAAGCCGCGCGCAGGTCGCCTCGATCTCCGCCATGGCGACGAACAATTCGGCGAGTTGCCCGGCCGTCACCTGCGCCACCACCGCGCCGCGGCGCGGGCGTACCTCGACGAGGCCCGACGTGCCGAGCTGGCGCAGGGCCTCGCGCACCGGCGTGCGCGACACCCCGTACTGGTCGGCGAGCGCCTGCTCGTCGAGGCGGCTGCCCGGCGCGAGCACGCCGGTGACGATCGCCTCGGCGATCTCCGCCGCCAGCCGCTCGGTCCGCGTCTGTCCTGGCGCCTCGTCCATCCCGCCCCCGTCGTCCCTCGGTCCCAACCCTGCCGCATCGGAAGGCCGCAAGCCTGCCTGAAATTGCGGCGGCAGCGCACAAACTCCATGCGTGCAACATCGCGCGAATGCATGCACTCTACAGGAGTTGCATGCAAATTCCGGTCCCGGTCCGAACCTTGCCTCGTCGTCGGCGGATGCCCGCCGGCGCGGGTGTCCGATCCCTCTCGAACCGATGAAGGTTTCGCGCCGCATGATCACCCGCCGCACCGCGCTTGCCGCCGGTCTCGCCGCGCCGTTCGTGGTGCGCCGCGAGGCGAGCGCGCAGAACCCGACCCGGAACGAGACCCTCCTCCTGGTCCAGGAATACGGGCCGAACTCCCTCGACATGCAGGGCATCGGCGCTTCGCAGCCGGTGAACGGGGTGGCGCTCAACTGCTACGACCGGCTCCTGCGCTTCAAGCCGGTGCCGATTCCGGGCGGCGGCGGCAACGCCGTGAAGATGGGCGAACTGGAGGGGGAGCTCGCCGAGAGCTGGCAGGTCGCCTCCGACGGGATGAGCTGCACCTTCAAGCTTCGCGACGCCAAGTTCCATTCCGGCCGGCCGGTGACGGCGAAGGACGTGAAGTGGTCCCTCGACCGGGCGGTGTCGATCGGGGGCTTCGCCACCACGCAGATGAATGCCGGCTCGCTGGAGAAGCCCGAGCAGTTCGTGGCGCTGGACGACAGGACGTTCCGCATCGACTTCGTCCGCAAGGACAAGATGACGATGTCGAACCTCGCCGTCACGATTCCCTTCGTGATCGACGCGGAACTGGCGAAAGCCAACGGAGGCGGCGACCCCTGGGCGAAGGAGTGGCTGAAGAACAACGTCGCGGGCTCGGGCGCCTACCGGGTCGAGAGCTGGAAGCCCGGCGTCGAGACGATCTACGCCCGCAACGGCGCCTGGGCGTCGGGCAAGCTGCCGCAGCTGCGCCGGGTCATCGCCCGCGACATCGCCTCGCCGTCGACCCGCCGGGCGCTGATCGAGAAGGGCGACGCCGACATCTCGTACGGGCTGCCGCCGAAGGACTTCAAGGACCTGATCGACGCCGGCAAGATCAAGGTCGTCGGCGTGCCGATCCCGAACGGCGTCTGGTCGGTCTACCTCAACACCGCCGTCGGGCCGTTCACGGACGTGCGCCTGCGCCAGGCAGTGGCCTGGGTGCTGCCCTACGAGAAGATCCTCCAGGCCTCGCTGTTCGGTCGCGGCCTCGACATGTCGGGCGGGCCGGAGACGCCGCGGGTCGCCTGGCCGCAGCCCTATCCGTACAAGACCGATCCGGCGAAGGCGAAGGCCCTGGTCCAGGCGGCGGCGCCCGGCGGGCTCACGACGACGCTCCTGTTCGATGCCGGCAACGCCACGGTGGCCGAGCCGATGGCGGTCCTGATCAAGGAAGCGCTCGCCGGCATCGGCATCACCGTCGAGATCGGCAAGATTCCCGGCGCCAATTTTCGCGGCGAGATCGCGAAGAAGACCAACCCGATGGTGCTCAACCGCTTCGCCGGCTGGCTCGATTACCCGGACTACTACCTGTTCTGGACCCTGCACGGGGCGAACTCGATCTTCAACATCGCCTCGTACCAGAACCCGGCGCTCGACAAGCTGATCGACACCGCCCGCTTCACCGAGGATCCGGCGGTCTACCAGAAGAGCGTGATCGACTTCGTCTCGCTCGCCGAGCGCGAGGTGCCGATGGTGCCGATCGCCCAGCCGACTCACGACGTCGCGATGCAGCGCACGATCAACGGATACCAGTTCCAGCCGTGCCGGGAGCCGGACTTCCGGTATCTCACGAAGGGGACGGCGTCGTGAGGGGGTGGCGGGACTCCGATCGGTGGGGATTTTCCCTTCCGATGACTGTCCGGTGAAGAACGTGGCGCGGGTCGTCTCCTCTCCCCGCGGGCGGGGAGAGGGCTGTTCCGCCGTTCAGGAGGAACAGCGAGCCCGCAGGGCGAGGGTGAGGGGGTGGTTCCGGAGGAGCCTCACGCGTCGAGACCCCCTCACCCTCGCTCCGGCTGCGCCTCCGCTTGCCGCGTCACCTGGACGGTGACGCGGCCCTCTCCCCGCCCGCGGGGAGAGGGGAAATCCAGCGCCTCTTCTTTCCCAGACAGCATTTCGGGAAAGGGCGAGGCCCGCACCCAAGGACTACCGGCATCACACCCAGGAGGGCCACACGATGCTGCGCACGCTCCTCGACCGCCTCGCCACCACGCTCCCGGCGCTTGCCGGCGTCGTCGTGGTGTCGTTCCTGCTCACCCGGGTCCTGCCCGGCGACACCGCGGCCTATTTCGCCGGGCCGGCCGCGACGCCCGAGGCGATCGCCCAGATCCGCACCGAGCTCGGCCTCGACCGGCCGCTGCCGGAGCAGTTCGCCCGTTACGTCGCCGACCTCGCCCGGGGCGATCTCGGCCGCTCGCTCACCACCGGACAGCCGGTGACGGTGGACCTGGGGAGCCGGCTGCCGGCCTCCGCCGAGCTGACCCTGTTCGGCCTCGTCCTCTCGCTCGTCGTCGCGATCCCGCTGGGCGTCGCCGCGGCGCTGAGACAAGGCTCGCTCGTCGATCACGCCTGCCGGGTGGTGGCGACGGCCGGCGTGTCGCTGCCGGTGTTCTTCACCGGGCTCCTCCTCGTCTACGCCTTCTACTTCGTCCTCGGCTGGGCCCCGGCCCCGCTGGGACGCCTCGACGCCTTCGCCTCGCCCCCGCCGACCCGCACCGGCTTCTTCCTCATCGACAGCCTGGTCGCGGGCGATTTCGAGACCTTCCGGGCGGCGCTCGCCCAGATCGCGCTCCCGGGCCTGACGCTCGCGATCTTCGCGCTCGCGCCCATCGCCCGCATCACCCGGGCGGCGATGCTGGCGGTCCTCGCCGCGGAATTCGTGCGCACCGCCCGGGCCGCCGGCCTGTCGAGCCGGCGGGTCGTGGTGACCTACGCGCTGCGCAACGCGCTCCTGCCGGTGGTGACGACGCTCGGCATGGTGTTCTCCTTCCTCCTCGGCGCCAACGTCCTGGTCGAGAAGGTGTTTGCCTGGCCGGGCGTCGGCTCCTACGCGGTCGAGGCGCTGATCGCCTCCGACTTCGCCCCCGTCCAGGGCTTCGTGCTCGCCATGGCGCTGCTCTACACATTGCTCAACCTCCTGATCGACCTCGCCTACGGGCTGATCGACCCGCGCGTGAGGGCGAACCCATGAGCGCCACCGGCTCCCCCGCCCTCGGCGCCGCGCGGCCCCGCAGCGGCCTGTCCGCGACGCTCGCGCACGCCGCCTCGGTCGTGTCCGGCAACCCGGTCACGGGCTTCGCCTTCGCGCTGCTGCTGGGCCTCGTCGCCTGCGCCCTGGTCGGCCCCTCGCTCGTGCCCTACGACCCGCTGGCCTCCGACACGTCGGTGGCGCTCCAGGCCCCGACCTGGGCCCACCCCTTCGGCACCGACCAGCTCGGGCGCGACATCCTCTCGCGGGTGGTGGTGGCGGCCCGGCTCGATCTCGCCATCGCGGTCTTCTCGGTGGCGCTGGTCTTCGTCGCCGGCGGGCTCGCCGGGATCATGGCCGGGTTCTTCGGCGGCTGGACCGACCGGATCGTCGGGCGGCTCGCCGACACCATCATGGCCTTCCCGCTCTTCGTCCTGGCGATGGGCATCGTGGCTGCGCTCGGCAACACCGTCGGCAACATCGTGCTCGCCACCGCCATCATCAACTTCCCGCTCTATGCCCGCCTCGCCCGGGCCGAGGCCGCGCAGCGGCGCAATGCCGGCTTCGTCCTGGCGGCCAGGCTTACCGGCAACACCGACCTGCGCATCGTGCTCACCAGCATCCTGCCCAACATCCTGCCGATCATGATGGTGCAGATGTCGCTCACCATGGGCTACGCGATCCTCAACGCCGCCGGCCTGTCCTTCATCGGGCTCGGCGTGCGGCCCCCGACCCCGGAATGGGGGATCATGGTGGCGGAGGGCGCGAGCTTCATCGTCTCGGGCGAGTGGTGGATCGCGCTTTTCCCGGGCCTCGCGCTGATGCTCGCGGTGTTCTGCTTCAACCTCATCGGCGATGGGCTTCGCGACATCGTCGACCCCCAGAGGCGCACGTGACCGCGATCCCGCTCCTCGCCATCCGCGACCTCACGGTCGAGTTCGCCACCCGCCGCGGGCCGGTCCAGGCGGTGCGCCAGGTCGACGTGACGGTCGCCAAGGGCGAGACCGTCGGCATCGTCGGCGAGTCGGGCTCGGGCAAGTCGGTCACCTCCTACGCGGTGATGCGCATCCTCGACCGGGCCGGGCGGATCGCCGGCGGCGCGGTCGATTTCACCGGCATCGACCTGCGCGCCGCGACCGAGCGCCAGATGCGCGACCTGCGCGGGCGGGAGATCTCGATGATCTTCCAGAATCCCCGCGCCGCCCTCAACCCGATCCGCAAGGTCGGCCACCAGATCGAGGACGTGCTGCGCCAGCACGCCGAGGCCGGCTCTGGCGACGCGAAGGCGAAGGCCATCGCGGCGCTCGAACAGGTCAAGATCGCGCGCGCGGCCGAGCGCTACCACGCCTACCCGTTCGAGCTCTCGGGCGGGATGTGCCAGCGGGTGGTGATCGCGCTCGCGCTCGCCTGCCGGCCCCAGCTCCTCATCGCCGACGAGCCGACCACCGGCCTCGACGTGACGACCCAGAAGGCGGTGATGGACCTCGTCACCGCGCTCACCCGCGAGCGCGGCATGTCGACGGTGCTCATCACCCACGATCTCGGCCTCGCGGCGACCTATTGCGACCGGATCGCCGTGATGGAGCAGGGCCGGGTCGTCGAGACCGCGCCGGCGGAGACGATCTTCCGCGCGCCCTCCCACGCCTATACCCGCAAGCTGATGCAGGCGACGCCCCGCCCCGGCGTGACCCTGCGCGACCTCCTGCCCGCGGGCGCGCCGGCCGCCCCCCTGGAGCGGGCGGACGCCGCGGGGGCGCCGCTGCTGGCGGTCTCGGGGCTCGTCAAGGAGTATCCCCGCGCCAAGGCCGGGCTCCTGACCCGCAAGGCGACGGAAGCGCCGTTCCGGGCGGTCGATGCTTTGAGCTTCACGGTCGCGCGCGGCGAGAGCGTCGGGCTCGTCGGCGAATCGGGCTGCGGCAAGTCCACCACCTCGACGATGGTGATGCGCCTCGCCGACCCGACCGCGGGCTCGATCCTGTTCTCCGGCGAGGAGATCGGCCGCGTCCCGGCCTCGCGCTTCGCGCGCCATCCGCTGCGGCCGAAGATCCAGATGGTCTTCCAGGATCCGACCGAATCCCTCAACCCGCGCTGGACCGCCGCCCGCGCCATCGCCGACCCGCTCCTGCGCTTCCGCACCGTGACGGGCAGCGGGGCGATCCGGGCGCGGTGCGAGGAGCTGGCCCGCCTCGTCGGCCTGCCGGTCGATCTCCTCGACCGCTTCCCGCACCAGCTCTCCGGCGGCCAGAAGGCGCGGGTCGGCATCGCACGGGCGATCGCGCCCTCCCCCGACCTCGTGATCCTCGACGAGCCGACCGCGGCCCTCGACGTCTCGGTCCAGGCGGTGGTGCTGAACCTGCTCGCCGACCTCAAGCAGGCGCTCGGCATGAGCTACCTCTTCGTCAGCCACGACCTCCAGGTGGTGCGGATGCTGTGCGACCGGGTGATCGTGATGCGCGCCGGCCGCATCGTCGAGGAGGGGCCGACGGCGCAGGTCTTGGGGGCGCCGCAGGCCGAGTACACCCGCGCGCTGCTCGCGGCGATCCCCCATCCACCCGTGTGAGGCTCGACGATGACGACATCCCCCCTCCCCCTCGACGATGACACTGCCGGCGCGGTGGTCGACGCGATGATGCCGCTCGTCGGCATCCCGATGGCGCCCGAGTGGCGCGAGACGGTGATCGCCAGCGTCAAGGCGACGGCCGCCGCCGCGCGGCTCGTGCTCGACTTCCCCCTCGACGACGCCGTCGAGCCGGCGCCGGTGTTCCAGGCCGGCGGATCCCTCGCATGAGCGCCCCCGACACAGCCGCCGCTATCGCCGCCGCCGTGGCGGCGGGCCGGCTCACCGCCGCCGCCGCGGTCGAGACCGCGCTCGCGCGGATCGCCGCGATCGATCCCGCCGTCAACGCCTTCACCGACGTGACCGCCGCGCGCGCCCGCGCCCGCGCCGCCGCGATCGACGCGGGCCTCGCCGCCGGCGAGGCGCCGGGCCCGCTCACGGGTGTGCCCTTCGCGGTCAAGAACCTGTTTGATGTCGAGGGCCTTGCGACCCGCGCCGGCTCGAAGATCAACCGCGAGCGTGATCCTGCCGCCCGCGACGGTGCCCTGGTGCGGCGGCTGGAGGCGGCCGGCGCGGTCCTGGTCGGCGCGCTCAACATGGGCGAGTATGCCTACGACTTCACCGGCGAGAACGCCCATGACGGCCCCTCGCGCAACCCGCACGACTGCGAGCGGATGTCCGGCGGCTCGTCGGGCGGCTCGGGCGCGGCGGTAGCGGCCGGGCTCGTGCCGCTCGCCCTGGGCTCGGACACCAACGGGTCGATCCGGGTGCCCTCGGCCTTCTGCGGCACCTTCGGGTTGAAGCCCACCTTCGGCCGGCTGTCGCGGGCCGGCTCGTTCCCGTTCGTCGCGAGCTTCGACCATCTCGGGCCGCTTGCCCGCTCGGTCGCCGATCTCGCCCTGTCCTACGATGCGATGCAGGGCGCGGATCCCGACGATCCCTGGCAGACGCCGCGGGCGTTCGAGCCGGTGTCGGACGCGCTCGCCCGGGGCACGACCGGTCTGCGCGTCGCGGTCGCCGGCGGCTACTTCGCCCGGTGCGGCGAGCCCGACTGCTTCACGGCGGTGGCGCGCGCCGCCGAGGCGGTGGGCGCCACCCGTACGATCGAGATCCCCGAGGCCGCCCGGGCGCGTGCCGCGGCCTTCGTCATCACCGCCTCCGAGGCGGCGGGCCTCCACCTCGACCGGCTCCGCGCGCGCCCCGGCGACTACGACCCGGCGGTGCGCGACCGGCTGATCGCCGGCACGACGATCCCCGCCGCCTGGGTCCACCGCGCCCAGCGCTTCCGCAGCTGGTACCGGGCGCGGGTGCTGGCCCTGTTCGACGAGGTCGACGTGATCCTCGCCCCCTGCACGCCGTGCCGGGCGCTGCGGATCGGGCAGGCGACGATGGAGCTCGACGGCGTCACGGTGCCGGCGCGGCCGAATATCGGGGTGTTCACCCAGCCGATCTCGTTCATCGGCCTGCCGGTCGTGGCGGTGCCGGTGCGGGTCGGGGGCGGGCTGCCGCTCGCCGTGCAGGTGATCGCGGCGCCGTGGCGGGAGGACCTGGCCCTGCGCGTCGCCGGGGCGATCGAGGCGGCGGGGGTGGGAGCGGCGCCGGTGGCGGAGTGACGGCTCGTCCGGCGGGCACGCTGCACACCCAGTCTTGTCGTCTTGATCCCACCCACACCCTCATCCTGGGGTGGTGGGTGGGATGAACCCGCACAGCCATTGATTTGCGAAGACAGGGAGCCTCCCATGGACATCGACCATCCCGACGTGAAGGCGGAGGTCGAGGCGGCCTTCGCCGCCTACGAAACCGCCCTCGTCACCAACGACGTGCCGACCCTCGAGGCCCTGTTCTGGGACGATCCCCGCACCATCCGCTACGGTACGGCTGAAAACCTCTACGGCATGGATGCGATCCGGGCGTTCCGGCGGGCACGCTCGCCCGTCGGGGTCGAGCGCCGCATCGGCGAGACCGTCATCACCACCTTCGGGCGCGACTTCGCCACCGCCTCGACGCTGTTCTGGCGCGAGGCGCATCCCGGCAAAGTCGGGCGCCAGATGCAGTCCTGGGCGCGCCTGCCAGAGGGCTGGCGGGTCGTCGCCGCGCATGTCAGCCTGATCGACGAGGTGCCGGCGTGAGCCCCTTCCCCCTCACCCTCGCCCAGTACCGGGAGGCCTACGCCTCGGGCGCGCTCACGCCGGCCGAGGCGGTGCGCGAGGTCTACCGGCGCGTCGCGGCGCAGGCCGATCCGGCGGTCTTCATCACCCTGCGGCCCAAGGCCGAGGTGATCGCAGAGGCCGGGACCCTGCCGGCGGGCCCGCTCCACGGCATCCCGGTCGCCGTGAAGGACAACATCGCGGTTGCGGGCCTGCCCACCACCTGCGCCTGCCCCGATTACGGGACGATCGCTGCGGAGGACGCCGCGGTGGTGGCGCGGCTGCGGCAGGCCGGGGCGCTCGTCATCGGCAAGACCAACCTCGACCAGTTCGCCACCGGCCTCGTCGGCGTGCGCTCGCCCTACGGCGTGCCGCGCAACACCCTCGATCCGGCGCTCGTGCCCGGCGGCTCGTCGTCGGGCTCGGGCGTCGCCGTGGCGGCCGGGCTCGTGCCGCTGGCGCTCGGCACCGACACCGCCGGCTCCGGCCGGGTGCCGGCGGGCCTCAACAATATCGTCGGGCTCAAGCCCACCCTCGGCGCGCTCTCGACCCGCGGCGTCGTGCCGGCCTGCCGGACACTCGACTGCGTCTCGGTCTTCGCGCTCACCGTCGCGGACGCCTTCGAGGGCTTTTCCGCACTCGCCGGGTACGACGCCGCCGATCCGTTCTCGCGCGCCCTGCCGGCCGGGCGGCCGGGCCCGGTTCTGAAACGGATCGGGGTGCCGGACGCGGCGAGCCGGCGCTTCTTCGGCGACCATCTCTCCGAGGCGGCCTTCGGCGCGAGCCTCGCCGATCTCGAGGCGCTGGGGGCGGTCCTGGTGCCCGTCGACCTGACCCCGTTCTTTGCCACCGCCGCACTCCTCTACGACGGGCCGTGGGTGGCCGAGCGCTGGGAGGCGATCCGCGGCTTCATCACCGAGCGGCCGGAGGCGCTGCACCCGGTCACCCGCGCCATCACCGAGCGGGCGACCGCCTTCTCGGCCGCCGACGCCTTCGCGGGCCGCTACCGGCTGGCGGAGCTGCGCCGGGCCACCGAGCCGGTCTGGCAGACCATCGATGCCCTGTGCGTGCCGACCTTCCCGCGTCCGCAGACACTCGCGGCGCTCGCCGCCGATCCGGTCGGCCCCAATGCCGAACTCGGCACCTACACCAACTTCGTCAACTTGCTCGATCTCTGCGCGCTGGCAGTGCCGGGCCGGCCCCGCGCCGACGGCTGGCCCGCCGGCGTGACGCTGATCGCCCCGGCGGGCCGGGACGCGGCCCTCGTGCCCCTCGGCGACGCCCTCCACCGCGCCGGCGGCACGCCGATGGGCGCGACCGGCGCGCTCCTGCCGCCGGCGCCCGAGCCGGGTCCCTTACGCGCGATGGACGACGAGATCGAGCTGGTGGTCGTCGGCGCGCACCTGTCGGGCCTGCCGCTCAACGGCGAACTGACCGGGCTCGGCGCCCGGTTCCTGCGGGCGGCCGAGACCGCGCCCGACTACCGGCTCTACGCCCTGCCGGGCGCGGGCCCGCGCCGTCCGGGCCTGGTGCGGGTGGCGGCGGGCTCAGGCACCGCGATCGCCACCGAGGTCTGGGCGCTCACGCCGGAGGCCTTCGGCCGCTTCGTCGCGGCGATCCCCGCCCCCCTCGGCATCGGCACCCTGCGGCTCTCCGACGGCACGGCGCCGAAGGGATTCCTGTGCGAGCCGGAGGGCGTGCGCGAGGCCGAGGACGTGTCGGCCCACGGGGGATGGCGGGCCTACCTGGCGGCGGGCCGGACCGGCTGAGCCAGACTCTGGGTGTCACGGCGGCTCGTCGCGCCCGACCGTCGTGACACCCTCCTGGTCATCCCGGGGCCGCGAGAGCGGAGCCCGGAATGACATCCAGCGTGTCAGGACTACCAGGCGAACGAAGCAGGGTCTCGCCACGGAAGGAACGGCACCGCACTCACGCTCGCGTCAGCTTCGACACCACCGCGAGCAGCTGCTCGGGCTTGAACGGCTTGGTAATCCAGCCGGTGGCGCCGGCGGCCTTGGCCTGCTGCTTGATGCCGTCGTCCGATTCCGTGCTCAGGAACAGGATCGGCACGCCGGTCAGGGCCGGCAGCGTGCGCAGGGTCTTGATCATGTCGAGGCCGTTCATCACCGGCATGTTGAGATCGGTGATGACGAGGTTGAGGGCTGAGGATTTCGCCTTGGCGACGCCCTCGGCGCCGTCCCCGGCCTCGATGACGGTGTGGCCGGCGGGACCGAGGACCACCTTGATCATCTGGCGGATGCTCGGGGAATCGTCGACGGCGAGGACGGTGGCCATGGTACGGTAACTCCGAAAAGACTGTGCGGGACAAAAAATACGGGTCGGCGCGGTGCTCAGGCGGCGCGCAGGTAGGGGCCTTGGGCGCTCAGGCCGGCCCGCGCGAAGGCGCCCTCGACGCTGTCGGGCGCATCCACGAGGGCGAGGCGCTTGGCCGCCCGCTCCGCCGTGCCGGCCGCCGCCAGGACGAGCTGCACGAAGGCGATGTCGGCGCGCGCGACACCGGAGCAATCGAGCGTGAGGTTCGCGGTCGCCGCGAGGGCGGCGGTAATCTCGCCGTGCAGCGTGCGGACCGCCCGCAAGGTGCAATCGTCCGGCATGGTGATAACGAGGGTATCTGACATGACGGCGCCGATGTCCTGAGAGGCGTCCGAACCGCGCCTCGAAGAAAGACTATGCCGTCGGTCCGTAAAACTTCCTTGAATCGGTCCATCCGGTCGTGGACAGACCGCTAACGCTTCCGCAAGCATGTCGGCCGTAGCGTCACGAAGACCCGAGGCCCGCGGCGACAGGCCCGGACGCTACGATTGGTCCGTGGGAGTTCAGGGACATGATTTCCGAGCTGGCGCAGGTGACGCGGGAACGCCCCCGTCCACGGTGGCTGCGGACCCGCGGCGAGGCGCCGGCCCCGGTTGCCGTCGCGCCGACCGCGAGCGTCCCGCCGCCCGCCGCGGAGGCTTCCACCGAGCATCGGCAAACCGTCGATCGACAAGCCTGCGATCTGCTGCAAGCCTGGCTCGGCCTGTCCGCCCTGCAACGGCGGGCGCTCGAAGCGCTGGTCGGCGAGCTCGGCCTCGCCTCTTCCCACATGGAGGACAGCGTCCAGGGCCTGACCCATCGCTTCGAGAACATCGCCGCGACGACCCGCGACCAAGCCGGCATCGTGCAGGGCCTCGTCGCCTCGATCCAAGCGGTCGAGATCGACGGGCGCACGGTCCCGCTCTCCGAGGTCGCCACCGGGCTCGGGGGCACGCTGGCGGCACTGATGGACAAGGTCGCCCGGCTCTCGCGCGACGGCGGCGCGACGGCGCGTGCCCTCGACGCGGTGCTCGCCGAGATCGACGCGGTCGAGGGCAGCGTCGCGCGCATCGAGACGATCAACCGCCAGACCAACCTGCTCGCGCTCAACGCCAAGATCGAGGCGGCGCGGGCTGGCGAGGCCGGCCGGGCCTTCGCGGTGGTGGCCGACGAGGTCCGCCTGCTGGCGCAATCGATCAACACGCTCTCGGGCACGATCAAGGACCAGATCGGCTCGATCGCCACCGGCCTGCGCGACAGCCACGGCTTGCTCCAGGACATCGCCACCGTCGACGTCTCGGACGAGAGCCGCAGCGCCGAGGCTCGGGTGCATACCGTGATGCAGGCGCTGGTCGCGCAGAACTCGCGCTTTGCCGGCGTGCTCCAGCAGACCGCCGAGACGACCCAGACGATCACCGCCGACGTGTCGGGCGCGATCATCGCCATGCAGTTCCAGGACCTGACGAAGCAGCGCCTCCAGAACGGCGGCAGCGTGCTGCGGGCGCTGGCCGCCGAGCTCGACCGGATGGCCGAGGCGACGACCGCGCGGGGCTTCGAGGCGCCGGAGCCCGACCGGGCCTGGGCCGAGGCGATGATCGCGGCCTGCACCCTCGGCGAGGTCCGGGAGCGCCTGCGGCGCCAGGTTCTCGGGCAGGATGGGCTCGGGCAGGAGGCCCCCGGGTCGACGGGCGGGGCTGCCGCGGACGAACTCGACGGCATCGACCTGTTCTGACGGGATCGGACGCGTTTCACCCGGTTCACTCGTTCGGGGTCGCGCGCAACTTCCCTCTCTCGGAGCCTGTTTGACTTGCGAGAATGGTGCCGCGAGACACTATTCTCTCCCACCCACGGCCTCATCCTAAGTGTGTGAGTCGGTTATCCTACCGACCGGTCAGACAGGCCCTCGGAGACCGCGTGACCGGCTTCGATTGAATCATCACGCTCCGCATCATTCCGCGCTCCGCCGCGCAGCTCCGGAATGACGGAGCGGGTATGACGACTGCCGAGGAAGCCGAAAAGCTTTCGTACAGGCGAGTCGGTCCCGCGCTTTACTGTTAGCCCGACAAGCCAGGCAGCAATCGCATCGCGCGACGGAGCGCAACCGTGCGACCGGCGCGTCCGGAGCCAGCCTCGGCACGATCTCGCCCCTCGCTCCCCTGGGTTACCTGACGAATTTTACCGCAAGGTTGCGGCGAATGTCGGGTCGCTAACCGAAAATTATACCGATCCTGGCAAAAATTCGTTCACTGCGAGAGCCCGTATTGCTCAGCACCCATCGCCGCATCGACGAGTCCTGCCGTCACCCGCTCGACCGGGGGCTGGCCGCGCAGGACGCGAGCGACGGCGTGGGCCGGAGTGGCGTGACGCAGTCGTCTTCGTTGAGTCCCGCGCGAACGAGATACGTCCGCGCGATCCAAGGGTCGATGCCGACATGACTTCCCTCAACCCGGTCGACGTGTTCCGCATGGAGGCCGACGAGCTTCTGGCCTGTCTCGAGAGCACGCTGCTCGACCTCGGCGAGAAGCCGCAGGACCGGACCCTGGTCGACACCGCGTTCCGGGCGCTCCACACCATCAAGGGCTCGGGGGCGATGTTCGGCTTCGAGCGGGTGGCGGCGTTCACCCACGACTTCGAGACCGCCTTCGACCTCGTGCGCCAGGGCAAGGTCCCGGCGAGCCTCGACCTCGTGAACGTGGCCCTCTCGGCCAAGGACTACATCCGCCTCCTGATCGAGGATCCCGACGGGGCCGAGCCGGTCTTCGGCCAGGCCATCCTCGACGAGCTCGGCGGCCTCGTCGGGCGGGCGACGGGCCGGGTCGCGCCTCCCGCCGCCGAGCCCGTGCCCGAGGCCGCGCCGGCCGGGGACGAGGCCGGCTGGCGGGTCGGGATCGCCTTCGCGCCCGACGTGCTGCGCAACGGCACCAACCCGCTCGCGCTCCTCGACGACCTGCGCGACCTCGGCGCCTGCCGGATCGTGCCGCGGCTCGACGCCGTGCCGGACCTCGCCGCCCTCGACCCCGAGGCCCTGTCGCTCGGCTGGGACGTCACCCTGCCGGCGGGCGTGAGCCGGGAGGCGATCGAGGACGTGTTCCTGTTCGTCCAGGACGAGATGACCCTCACCCTGACGCCGCTCGGCGGGGAGGCCGAGGCACCGGCGCGGGACCGGCCCGGCCCCGTGGTGCCGGTCGCGCCGGCCCCCGTCCCGCCGGCGGCGGCCGCGGACCCCGTCCCGCCGCCCGTGCTCCCGGCCGCACCGCGTCCCGCCTCCCCGCCGGCGCCCGAGCCGCGCGCGGGCGGCCGCAAGAGCGAGGAGCGCCAGACCAGCACCGTGCGGGTCGAGGCGGAGCGCCTCGACGAGCTGATGGACCGGGTCGGCGAACTCGTCATCGCCCAGGCACGCCTGAGCCAGCTCGCCGGCCTGCACGCCGATGCCGGGATCAAGACCGTGGCGGAGGAGATCGAGCGCCTGTCGGCGCGCCTGCGCGACACCACGATGAGCATCCGCATGGTGCCGATCGGGTCGCTGTTCGGCCGCTTCAGGCGCCTCGTCCACGACCTGTCGCGGGATCTCGGCAAGCCGGTCGACTTCGTCACCGAGGGCGAGGAGACAGAGCTCGACAAGACCGTGATCGAGCGCCTGGCCGATCCGCTGGTCCACCTGATCCGCAACGCCATCGACCACGGCATCGAGGACCCGGCCCGGCGCGCCGAGAGCCCGAAGGGGGCGACCGGCCGCATCACGCTCTCGGCCGAGCATGCCGGTGCTCAGGTGCGGGTCAGCGTGCGCGACGACGGGGCGGGGCTCGATGCGGCCCGCATCCGCGCCAAGGCCGAGGAGAAGGGGCTCGTCGCCCCCGGCACCGTGCTCAGCGACCAGCAGGTCTACCAGTTCCTGTTCGCCCCCGGCTTCTCGACCGCCGCGACGATCTCCGCCCTGTCGGGCCGCGGCGTCGGCATGGACGTGGTCAAGAAGACCATCGAGTCCCTGCGCGGCACGATCGACATCACGACCGAGCCGGGGGCCGGCACCACGGTCTCGTTGCGGCTGCCGCTCACGCTCGCGATCATCGAGGGACTGCTGATCCGGGTCGGCGAGGGGCGCTACGTCGTCCCGCTCGCCGCGGTCGAGGAATGCGTCGAGCTACCCGAGGCCGACCGGGCGAGCCGCGGCCGCGACTTCCTGAACATCCGCGGCGCGCTGGTGCCGTTCCTGCGCCTGCGGAGCCTGTTCGACGCGGAGGGCGAGCCCGATCCGTACCAGAAGGTCATCATCGTGTCGGTCGGCGAGACCCGGGTCGGGCTCGTCGCCGACCAGATCATCGGCAACCACCAGACGGTGATCAAGTCGCTGTCGAAGCTGCACGCCGACGTGGCGACCTTCTCGGGGGCGACGATCCTCGGCGACGGCACCGCCGCCCTCATCATCGACGTCGCGCGGCTCGTCACCGGCGGCCAGGCGGAGATGCCGCGCGAGTACCAGGAGGTGGCGTGATGTCCGGGACAGTGGAAGCCGGCCGCCAGGCGGACGGCGTGCAGGTGGTGATGGTGCGCATCGGGTCGGAGACCTTCGCGCTCGATGCTGGGATGGTGCGCGAGATCATCGACCCGATCCCGGCGACCCGGGTGGCGGGGGCGCGGGCGCATCTCGACCGGGTCGTCAACGTGCGCGGCAACGTCGTGCCACTGGCCGACATCCGCGAGCGCTTCGGCATGAAGCCGGAGGCGGCGACGCCGGACACCCGCTTCGTGGTGATCGAGGTCGGGATCGCGGGCGATCCGGTCGTCGTCGCCCTCGTCGCCGACAAGGTGTTCGAGGTGACCGAGGTCCAGACCGGCGCAGCGCAGCAGGTGCCGAAGGTCGGCACCGCTTGGCGCCCCGAATTCATCAAGTCGATCGTCAAGTGCGGCGACGAGTTCGTCATCCTGCCCGATGTCGAGCGGATCCTGAACTGAGTCGGGGCAGCGCCCGATCGCGGTGGGCCGGGTGACTGCTCCAGATCTTCGATTGTGCCGCATTGTCTTCGACGGACCATTTTTTGCGCCGTCGGACAATCCGATATGCCGGAGTTATTCCATGCGTTTCACGATCAAGGCGAAATTGGCCGGAGGCTTCGCCTCGGTGCTGGTCCTCGCCGGCGCGGCCGGCGCCGTCGGCTACCAGAAGCTGAATGCGGCCGACGAGGCGATGAAGTTCGTCGTCAGCCGCGCCGAGCTCCAGTCGCTCGTCCTCGACGCCAAGGCCAATGCCATCCGGGGGATCTCGAACGTCCGCGCCACGGTCATCAGCTCCGACGACGCGCAGATGAGCGACTTCGCCAAGCGGGCGACGGCGAACGGCACCGACGCGCTCGCCGCGCTCGCGAAGGCGAAGGCCTACATTTCCACCGACGAAGGCCGGCGCCTGTTTCAGGACCTGTCGGACCATTACGACAAGCTGCGGACCTTGGGTGACAAGGTCGTCGAGCTGACACGGCGCAACTCGAACGGCCGTACGTGGGCCGAGATCGACGGGGCCGGGCAGCCCGCCCTCAACGGCCTGCGGGGTGACCTCGACGCACTCGTGCGGGCCCGCTCGGGCGAGGCCGGCGGCGAGGACGTGGTCCGGGCCGCGCTCGGCGTCCAGGCCCGGGTGGAGCGCGCCTGGGGCCAGATGCAGTCGGCGACCGGCGCCCTGACCATGGAGGCGCTGGAGCAGCGCGTCAGTGCCGCCCGGCAGGGACGCGAGGAGATATCGCGCGCGCTGGACGACCTCTTGCGCGCCGCAGCCGCCCACGGCATCCCGGTCGATGCGGTCCGGCAGAAGCACGCCGCCTGGGCCGCCTCATTCCAGAAGGCGCTCGCCCTCGTCGAGACCGGCACGACCCTTCAGGCGGCGACGCTCGCCTCGGCCGAGTACGCCACCGCGAGCACGAGCGCGATCCGCACCTTCGACGCCCTGGTCGAGTTCCAGGGCAAGCGCATGGTTGAGGCGGTGGCCCGGGCCAAGGCCGACGCGAGCGACGGCCAGGCGATGCTGCTCGCCGTGCTGGCGGGCGCGCTGCTCGCCGGCCTCGCCATCGCGACCTGGCTGGCGCTGTCGATCTCCCGGGGCCTCGGCCGCGCGGTCGCGCTCGCCGACGCGGTGGCGGTCGGCGATCTCGGACAGATCGTGACGGTGACCTCCCGCGACGAGATCGGCGACCTCGTCGCCGCGATGAGCCGCATGACCGCCAACCTGAACGCGACCGCCGGCCTCGCCGACGCGATCGCGGAGGGCGACCTCACGGTGCAGGCCAAGCCCCTCTCCGAGAAGGACAGGATGGGCCTCGCGCTCCAGACGATGCTGATGCGCCTGCGGGCCGTGGTGGCAGACGCTTCCACCGCGGCGGCGAACGTCTCGTCCGGCTCGCAGGAGCTGTCGGCCTCGGCCGAGCAGCTGTCGCAGGGCTCGACCGAGCAGGCGGCGTCCACGGAAGAAGCCTCGGCCTCAATGGAGGAGATGGCCGCCAACGTGAAGCAGAACGCCGAGAATGCCGGCCAGACCGAGACCATCGCCCGCCAGTCGGCCAAGGATGCCGAAGCCAGCGGCGTGGCGGTGGGTCGTGCCGTCGAGGCGATGCAGACGATCGCCCAGAAGATCACCATCGTGCAGGAGATCGCCCGCCAGACCGACTTGCTGGCGTTGAACGCCGCGGTCGAGGCGGCACGCGCCGGCGAGCACGGGCGTGGCTTTGCGGTGGTGGCGAGCGAGGTGCGCAAGCTCGCCGAGCGTAGCCAAGCGGCGGCGGCCGAGATCGGCACGCTGTCGGTCGACACGGTGAAGGCGGCGCAGGCGGCTGGCGACATGCTGGGCCGGCTGGTTCCCGACATCAAGCGTACGGCGTCGCTGGTGGAGGAGATCTCGGCGGCGTGCCGGGAGCAGGATGTCGGGTCTGGCCAGATCAACCAGGCGATCCAGCAGCTCGACAAGGTGACGCAGCAGAACGCATCAGCCTCCGAGCAGGTGTCGGCGACGTCCGAGGAGCTGGCGGCGCAGGCCGAGATGCTGCAGGCGACGATCGCCTACTTCCGGATCGACGGCGGCGAGACGCCGGCGGGCGGAGGGGTCGACGGGGCGGTGACGCAGCTGCGCGCGACCGCCTCGCGGATGGCGGCGCCCTCCGCGGCGGTGAAGTCGCCCGCGCGGGCGCCGGCCAAGCGGATCGCCGCGACGGGCCGCCCGGTTCCGAAGGCCGCGGCCAAGCCCGCGGGCGGCGGCTTCTCCCTCGACATGAGCGAGGGCGACGCCCGCGACGCCGATTTCACCCGGATTGCATGAGGTCGGGCATCCCCGACCCATCCAAGCGACCCCGCTCGTCGCCGGCGACGCCGCCGGCGACCGGACGGGATCAACAAAACGACGATCGACACCAAGGGGCGAAGCACAATGCGGTTCACGATCAAGGCCAAACTCGGGATCGCCTTCGGGCTGATCCTCCTGCTCCTCGGCGGGGCGGGCTTTCTCGCCGTGTCGAGCCTGAGCCAGTCCAACGACCGGATGCAGGCCTTCGCGGCCCGCCCGTTCACCCAGGTCCAGCGGGTGCTGCGCATGGAGGCGATGTCCTACGACGCCGCCCGGATGTTCGCGCGCTCGATGCTCGAGCCCACCACCCCCGCCCGCGAGAAGCTGTTCGCCGATTTCAAGGCGCACGACGCCAAGTTCCAGGGCATCCTGCGGGACTATGCCGACCTCGTTCCGGCCGAGGAGCGCGCCCGCGTCCAGTCCCTGCGCGACGACTGGGGCAGGCTCGCCGAGGCGGTGACCAAGGGCATGGAGTTCGCGCTCCTGAACGGCAACAACAACGCCAACACCGTCGCGACGACAGAGCAGATGTCGGCCTACGTGGCCGTGATGGCGCGCATCGAGGACCTCAAGGCGCGGCCGGGCATCGCGGCCGAGGATCGCGGCCTGATCTCCGCCGTCGAGCTGAGGATGGTCCGCCAGCGCGGCGAGATCTATCGCTCGATCGTGATCACCGACGACGACCTGCTCGCCAAGATGGCCGCGGAGTTCGCCGAGAGCCAGAAGATCCTCGGGCGCGACGTCGCCCGGCTGGTCGAGGCGGGCCGGGCCGGCGGCTTCGCCGATGCGACCGGCGCGCTCGCCACCGCGGTGAAGGCCTGGGAGCCCTCGGCCGAGAAGGTCTTCGCCCTCGGCGTCGCCAACACCGATGCCAAGGCGCTGCGCTACTACGTCGGCCCCTTCACCGACGCCCGCCGGGCGGTGGTCGAGGACGTTACCAAGCTGCGCGGCTACGAGGAGACCGTGGCCCAGGGCTACGTGCGCGACACCCAATCGGCCTACGAATCGACCCGCACGATCCTGGTCGCGGTCGTGGCCGGCGCGGTGGCCCTCGGCATCGCCATGGCCTTGTGGATGGCGGTCTCGATCTCCCGCGGCCTGTCGAAGGCGGTCTCCGCCGCCCAGAGCGTGGCGGCCGGCGACCTGACCCGCGACGTGGTGCCGACCGGGCGCGACGAGGTGACCGACCTGCTGCGGGCGATCCAGGCGATGAACGCGAAGCTGCGCGACGTCGTCGGCCAGGTGGTGACCGCGGCGAGCAACGTCTCGGCGGGAAGCCAGGAACTGTCGGCCTCGGCCGAGCAGCTGTCGCAGGGCTCGACCGAGCAGGCGGCGTCCACCGAGGAAGCCTCGGCCTCGATGGAGGAGATGGCCGCCAACGTGAAGCAGAACGCCGAGAATGCCGGCCAGACCGAGACCATCGCCCGCCAGTCGGCCAAGGATGCCGAGGCCAGCGGCGTGGCGGTGGGTCGTGCCGTCGAGGCGATGCAGACGATCGCCCAGAAGATCACCATCGTGCAGGAGATCGCCCGCCAGACCGACCTCCTGGCGCTGAACGCCGCGGTCGAGGCGGCGCGGGCGGGCGAGCACGGGCGGGGCTTTGCGGTGGTGGCGAGCGAGGTTCGCAAGCTCGCCGAGCGCTCTCAGGCCGCGGCGGCCGAGATCGGGACCCTGTCGGTCGACACGGTGAAGGCGGCGCAGGCGGCCGGGGACATGCTGGGTCGGCTGGTTCCCGACATCAAGCGGACGGCGTCGCTGGTGGAGGAGATCTCGGCGGCGTGCCGGGAGCAGGATGTCGGGTCTGGCCAGATCAATCAGGCGATCCAGCAGCTCGACAAGGTGACGCAGCAGAACGCGTCGGCGTCCGAGCAGGTCTCGGCGACGTCCGAGGAGCTGGCGGCGCAGGCCGAGTCGTTGCAGGCGACGATCGCCTACTTCCGGATCACCGGCGGCGAGACGCCGGCGGGCGGAGGGATCGACGGAGCGGTGACGCAGTTGCGCGCGACCGCCTCGCGGATGGCGGCTCCGTCGGCTGCGGTGAAGTCGCCCGTCCGGGCGCCGGCCAAGCGGATCGCGGCGGCAAGCCGCCCAGGCCCGAAGGCTGCGGCCAAGTCCGCGGGCGGGGGCTTCTCCCTCGACATGAGCGAGGGCGACGCGCGCGACGCCGACTTCACCCGCGTCGCCTGACGCGCACCGGCGGCGGCCGCGCTGCCGCCTTCCGTCCGGACGGGCGCGACCGGGATCCGCGGACCCCGTAACCCCGCCCGGACGAGCCCCGAACGACCCTACCGGATCGGCGTCAGGGACATCACGCACAGTTCCCATCGCTCGCGCTCGCGACTCCCGAATATGTCGCGAGAGTGCTGCGCCAGATTGTTCTTCGACAACGCGATCGCGGGAAGGTCCTTTCGATGAGCATGTTCGACAATATCTCGATACCCAAGAAGCTTGCGCTGACCTTCACCCTGATGCTGGGGGTCGAGCTCGGGGTGAACGCCGTCGTACACTGGAAGTCGACGGAGATCCGGCAAGCGGTCAACTGGTCGGACCATACGATCCAGGTGATCGACGCGACCAACCGGGCGCTTGCCGGCATGGTCGATCAGGAGACCGGCTATCGCGGCTTCCTCCTGTCCGGGGATACGAAGTTCCTCGCGCCCTACCAGAAGGGCTGGGAGACCTTCAACGATGCCTGGCGCCGGGCCAAGACCCTGACCGCCGACAACCCGGCGCAGCAGGAGCGGCTCGACGCAGTCCATCGGCTGGCGGAGGCCTGGCACGGCGGCGTGGCCGAGAAGGGCATCGCCCTGATGGCGAGCGCCGAGACCCGCGACGCCGCCCGGCAGACCGAGATCGCCGGCGCCGGCAAGGAGGCGATGGACGGCCTGCGCGCCAAGGTCGCCGAGGTGGTCGGCACCGAGAACGCCCTGATGCAGACGCGGCGGGCGACGCAGGATTCCGCCTTCGACACGACGACGCAGATGATCGTGCTCGGCATCCTGGCGACCCTGCTGATCGTGGCAGGCATCGCCATCCTGCTGGTGCGCACGGTGGCGCGACCGGTGAGCCGGGTCAGCGCCAAGCTCGCCGAGCTGGCGACCCCGCTCGAGACCGGCCGGCACGACGAGGTCGGGCAGATCCAGGGCACCGCGCTCGCGGTCGAGCAGGCGTTCCGGGAGATCTCCGAGGTTCTGGCGGCGGCCTCGGTCGGCGATTTCTCGAAGTCGCTGTCGAAGGATTACGGCGGCCTCAGCAGCGAGGTGCAGGCCAACCTCCGGTCGATGACCGTGAACCTGCGGGCGGTCGCCGACGTCGCGACCGCGATCGCCGACGGCGACCTCACCGTCGAGGCCAGGCGCCTCTCGGACAAGGACGGGCTCGGGATCGCGCTCGAGCAGATGCTGGCCAAGCTCCGCACCGTCGTGGCCGAGGCCTCGACCGCGGCGGCGAACGTCTCGGCGGGCTCGCAGGAACTGTCGGCCTCGGCCGAGCAGCTGTCGCAGGGCTCGACCGAGCAGGCGGCGTCCACCGAGGAAGCCTCGGCCTCGATGGAGGAGATGGCCGCCAACGTGAAGCAGAACGCCGAGAATGCCGGCCAGACCGAGACCATCGCCCGCCAGTCGGCCAAGGACGCGGAAGCCAGCGGCGTGGCGGTGGGCCGTGCCGTTGAGGCGATGCAGACGATCGCCCAGAAGATCACCATCGTGCAGGAGATCGCCCGCCAGACCGACCTCCTGGCGCTGAACGCCGCGGTCGAGGCGGCGCGGGCGGGCGAGCACGGGCGGGGCTTTGCGGTGGTGGCGAGCGAGGTTCGCAAGCTCGCCGAGCGTTCGCAGGCGGCAGCGGCCGAGATCGGGACCCTGTCGGTCGACACGGTGAAGGCGGCGCAGGCGGCCGGGGACATGCTGGGTCGGCTGGTTCCCGACATCAAGCGGACGGCGTCGCTGGTGGAGGAGATCTCGGCGGCGTGCCGGGAGCAGGATGTCGGGTCTGGCCAGATCAACCAGGCGATCCAGCAGCTCGACAAGGTGACGCAGCAGAACGCGTCGGCGTCCGAGCAGGTCTCGGCGACGTCCGAAGAGCTGGCGGCGCAGGCCGAGATGCTGCAGGCGACGATCGCCTACTTCCGCATCGAAGGGGCAAAGTTGCCGGCGGACTCACGACCGATGGACGGCGCCGTGTCGCAGCTGCGCGCCGCGGCCTCGCGGATGGCGGCGCCGTCGGCTGCGGTGAAGTCGCCCGCCCGGGCGCCGGCCAAGCGAGCGGCTGCCCGCCCGGCGAAGGCCGTCGGCGGGGGCTTTGCCCTCGACATGGGCGAGGGCGACGCCCGCGACGCCGACTTCACCCGCAGCGCCTGACGCGCAAGGAGCCTGCGGGCGGTCGCGCCCGCAGGCTCCTCCCCCGTGCCCCTCACGAAGCGCCCTCCCCCGGCGGGCGCTTCGTGAGGGACATCGAGCGCCCCCCGCGCCGGGGGCCTCCACCCCCAACATGCGATCACCCGGCCGTGCCTCGCCCGACGCGAGGCCGGCCGCAGCCAAGGCGGAGCGCCAGGATGTCGAGTGTGTGGCAGTATCTGACCCTCGGTCTCGGACGCGAGACCTTCGGGATCGACATCGAGAACGTGCAGGAGATCCTGGATTACCGCGTGCCGGCCTCGCTGCCGCAGGCGCCCGCCTTCCTCGTCGGCATGATCGACGTGCGCGGCCAGAGCTATCCCGTCGTCGACCTGCGGACCAAGCTCGGCCTGCCGCCCGAGCCGCCGACGCCCGCGACCCGGATCATCCTGCTCAACATCCCGCTCGAGGAGCGCACGATGCGGGTCGGCTTCGTCGCCGACCGGGTCTTCGAGGTGACGGAGCTCGACCGCGCCGAGATGGAGGCCGCCCCCGAGGTCGGCGGGCGCTGGCGCTCGAGCTACATCGCCGGCATCGGCCGGCGCGGCGACGCCTTCGTGGTGGTGTTCGACCTCGCGCGGCTGATGGCGGGCGACGAGCCGGCGCTCGTCGGCCGGGCCCTGGCGGCGTGAGGACCGGTGCTCCGGTGTCGCTCTCCCCTGCCCCCGTCCCGCTCACCTCGCAGCAGCTGAGCGAGCGCCACTTCCGGTCGATCGCCGAGGTCATCGAGGCGCGCGTCGGCATTCAGCTGCCGGCCTCGAAGCGCACGATGGTGGAGGGCCGCCTGCGCAAGCGCGTGCGGGCGCTCCACCTCGACAGCCTCGACGCCTATGCCCGCCACCTCTTCGACGAGGGGCGGCTGGCCGATGAGTTCGTGCACCTCGTCGATTGCGTGACGACCAACAAGACCGATTTCTTCCGCGAGCCGGCGCATTTCGACACCTTGCGCGACACGCTGGTGCCGCGGCTCTGCGCGCTGCCCGCCCATCGCGGCGAGCGCCAGCTCCTGAAGATCTGGAGTGCTGCCGCCTCCACGGGGGCGGAGGCCTACACCCTGGCGATGGTGCTCCAGGAGATGATCGCGTCCGGCCACCGCTTCGATTACGCGATCCTCGGCACCGACGTGTCGACCGAGGTGCTGGCCGCCGCGGCCGACGGGATCTACTCCGAGGAGATGCTCGCCGCCGTCCCGCCCGGGCTCCGCCGCCGCTACGTCATGGCGTCCCGCGATCCCGGCCGGCAGGTCGGGCGGATCGTGCCCGAGCTGCGGCGCCGGGTCCGCTTTCGCCACCTCAACCTGATGGATGAGCGCTACGGCATCGACCGCGACGTCGACGTCATCTTCTGCCGCAACGTGCTGATCTACTTCGATCGGCCGACGCAGAAGGCGGTGCTGGGGCGGCTCGCCGGTCACCTGCGCCCGGGCGGCTACCTCGCCGTCGGCCATTCCGAATCGATGTCCGTCGCCGGCGTCCCGGGCCTGACCCAGGTGACGTCCACGGTCTTCCGCCGCTGAAGGGATCTTTCGTGATGCCCGCGACCGCCCCGATCCGCGTCCTCGTCGTGGACGATTCGGCCTCCGTCCGGCAGACGCTCTGCCAGATCCTCGCCACGGCGCCCGACATCGCGGTGATCGGCACCGCCGCCGACCCGTTCGTGGCGGCGCGCCGCATCCAGGAGGAGGTGCCCGACGTCATCATCCTCGACCTCGAGATGCCGCGCATGGACGGCCTCACCTTCCTGCGCAAGATCATGGCGCAGCGGCCGATCCCGGTGATCGTCTGCTCGACGCTGACCGAGACCGGGTCGCGCACGCTCTTCGACGTGCTGGAGGCCGGCGCCGTCGACGTTCTCCCGAAGCCCCGCATCGACACGCGCCAGTTCCTGGTCGAATCCTCCGTGCGGGTCTGCGACGCCGTGCGGGCCGCCGCCCGCTCGCGCCTGCGCCCGCGGAGCACCAATCGCCGGACCGTCGAGGCCAAGCTGTCGGCGGACGCGGTGCTGCCGCCTCCGGTCCCGAGCCGCCGTGTCACCGGGACGGAGCCGATCGTCTGCATCGGCGCCTCGACCGGCGGCACCGAGGCGTTGCGCGACGTGCTGGAGGTACTGCCGGCGACCGCCCCGGGCATCGTCGTGGTGCAGCACATGCCCGAGCACTTCACCGCGGCCTTCGCCCGGCGGCTCGACGGGCTGTGCGCCATCGCGGTCAAGGAGGCGGAGAACGGGGATGCCGTCCTGCCGGGCCGCGCGCTGATCGCGCCGGGCGGGCGCCACCTGCTCCTCCAGCGCGCCGGTGGGACCTACACGGTGGCGGTCAAGGACGGCCCCCTCGTCTCGCGCCACCGCCCCTCCGTCGACGTGATGTTCCGCTCGGCGGCGCAAGGAGCGGGCGCCAACGCGCTGGGCATCCTGATGACCGGCATGGGCGACGACGGTGCCAACGGCCTCCTGGAGATGCGCCGCGCCGGCGCCCTGACGATCGCCCAGGACGAGGAGAGCTGCGTCGTGTTCGGGATGCCCAAGGAGGCGATCGATCGCGGCGCAGCGGCCAAGGTGGTGCCGCTCGACCGCATCCACCAGGAGATCCTGCGCTTCGCCGCTGCCCCGCCGCTCGGCCGGACGGCGTGAGAGCGGCCCAGGCTTGAACGCGGGCCGAGCATAACCATCTCGGATACGTGCCAGCCGCGGGGCTCGGGAAGCCCCCTCCCCTCTCCCGTCGCCGCGGCCGGATCCATCTGGGAGCTGGCCGAGTTGACAGGCGAGCCGGCTACCCTTAAACGACCGCTCACCGACGGGGCGCCGAGACACACGGCCTGCCGCGAAGGACTTCCTCAGAGACGATGAAGCAAAGGCCAGGGCAACCCGGCGCTGCTTTATGCTCTCTAGGGTACAGGATCAGGCTTCGGCCCGGTCAGCTCTTTGACAAGTTCATACGAGAAAGAGAAGCGTGGACGGCGTCGTCCCTGCGGGTCGGTTCTTCGGAACCGGTCGTGAGTAGGATGATGCTGGTCTGACGTTTCGGTGCTCACACGATCAG
>NZ_JBSNCC010000024.1:0-79412 GCF_053764715.1 Methylobacterium sp. Gmos1
CGATCGCGCTGCGATCGGGCGCCGGTCCGGGCGCGGTGATCCGCCCCCGCGCGGCCGCGGTCAAGCCTCGGCCGGGCAGACCCCGGCCGACGGAGCGTCATGGCTCTACGCGCGATTCTCGGCGATCAGCCGGCGCAGGAAGGCGGCGCAGTCGGCGAGCTCGCCCGTCTCGACGTACTCGTCGGCCTTGTGGGCGCGGGCGATGTCGCCGGGGCCGATCACCACCGAGGGGATGTCGCCGAGGCTCTGGAACAGGCCGGCCTCGGTGCCGTAGGAGACCTTGGCGTGGGCGTTGCGGCCGGCGAGGCGCTTGGCCAGGGTGACGAGGGGCGCGTCGGGGGCGATGTCGAGGCCCGGATAGTCGATCACCGGCTCGACCGTGAGGCCGCTCGCCGGATCGCGCGCCTGCATCTCCGGCACCAGCACGTCGCGCGCGTAGGCGAGCACCGACTCGGCGAGGCCGCGGGGATCGTCGCCGGCGATCGCCCGGAACTCGAACCCGACGGTACAGCGGTCGGGCACGATGTTGAGCGCCGTGCCGCCCTGGACCAGGGCGGTGAGCCCGGTCGTGTGGGGCACGTCGTAGAGGTCGTCGCGGGCGCCGTCCTTCGCCAGGCCCTCGGCGGTCAGCCGCACCCGGTCGATGAAGCGCGCGGCGTACTCGACGGCGTTGACCCCGGTCGGCGCCAGCGCCGAGTGGCAGGCCCGGCCGCGGAAGGTCGCCTTGGCGCCGTACTTGCCCTTGTGGCCGGTCACCACCGCCATGCCGGTCGGCTCGCCGACGAAGCAGCCGAGCGGCCGGACGCCCCGCTCGCGGATATGGGCGATGAGCGGCCGGACGCCGAGGCAGCCGATCTCCTCGTCGTAGGAGATGGCGAGGTGCAGCGGGCGGGCGAGGGGAGCCGCCGCCATCTCGGGCAGGAGCGCCAGGCAGACGGCGAGGAAGCCCTTCATGTCCGATGTGCCGCGGCCGTAGAGGCGCCCGTCGATCTCGGTCAGCCGGAACGGGTCGTGCGTCCAGTCCTGGCCCTCCACCGGCACCACATCGCTGTGGCCCGACAGCACGTAGCCCGGCCGGTCCTGCGGCCCGACCGTGACCCACAGGGCCGCCTTCTCCCCCGTCGCGTCGACCACCCGCTCGACCGCGGCGCCGTGGCGGCGGCAATATTCCTCGACGAAGTCGACGAGCGGCAAATTCGTGGCGGAGCTGACCGTCTCGAAGGCGACGAGGGTGGCGAGCAGGTCCTTGATGGCGGGAAGCGTGGAATCGGAGGGCGTCATGGGAAGCGTGCGGAGCCTGACGGGGTGGTGCGAGAAACCGTGACCCCGCGAGGCGTGCAGGGCCGATGCCACCGCGTGGCGGGCAGCCCCTCCCTTATGCCGCGTTCCGGCGCCGGCGGACAGCGGGCCGCCTCGATCGACCGAAACCCTATGCGGATAGGTCCAGGAAATGCCGGCCCTCCCGGTCGTCGATCTCGACGATCCAGAGGTCGGAATCGAACCGGATCTCCTTCGCGAGCCGGGCCTCGACATCGGGCGGCAGCGCCTCGCGCATCAGGGGCTCGAAGCGGCGGCCGGCGGTCTCGTCGCCCTCGAACAGGGCCTGGGGCGCCGGGCCGTAGAGGTCGGCGCGCCCGTCGAGACGGTCGACCTTGACGAAGATCGCGCCGGCCTCCGGCGCGCCGCGGCGGCGCTGCACCGCGCTCACCCCCTCGACCGCGCAGCGGCGCAGGTGGGCGGCGACCCAGAAATCGGAGCGCAGGCGTGCCATCGGGCGGGGCGTCCTCGACGAATGTCCGGGCACTCATAGGACAGCGCCCGATTGCGAGGCAATCGGGACGGGACAGCGCCCGATCGCGGGGCAATCGGGACGGGACAGCACCCGATTGCGAGGCAATCGGAATGGGACAGCGCCCGATCGCGAGGCGATCGGGCGCTGCATCGAACCGTGCGTGCGGGGCGGCGAGTCAGGAGGCGCGTCAGGAAGCCGGGGCAGCCCCGTCGAGCGCGGCCACGTCGGCCCGCTCGCGCCAATCCTCGACGCCGTGCTGGCGGGCGAAGCGCAGGGCGGCGGCGCGCACCGCCCGCTCCGGGTCGCGGGCACGGGTGATCTCGACGGTCCCGACGGTGAACGGGACTCCGAGGATCTGCTTGGCGAACAGTACGCGGTACTGCGACATCGTCCGTCTCCTTGAGGCGATGGATCGCGTCGATGGCGGGATGCATCACCGCTCATAGTCCCCGAGACGAACCCGGTTCCCGGGGCGCCCGCGCCGCGGCCAGCGGCGAAGCCCATGTCGGGCCTCGCCCAAGCGTCGCGCTTCGCCCAAGCGTCGCGTTTCGCCCGCCGGGGAACCGATCGACTGCGATCGGGAAAGGTATCGGCGCATCGCGCGCCGAGGCAAGCCGGCACTTCCGGCTCGCTCACTTCCCCATGTGGCGATGATCTGCGCTTACGGAAGGTGCCTCACGGGCGTGTGATCGCACCTTTCGTCCAAGGACCGTCCCTCGTCCAGTACGTCTCTTCCGAAGCGGCATGCCCGCAGGGCGGGCCTCCCGTGCGGGCGGGCCCCGTGCCGCAGCGCGAAAACCCGCTATGTCGGGCGCCGACGAGCACTCGCGCAGGAAGCGCTCACAGGACGCGCCCATGTTGCCCCTCTCCGCGTCGCCCCTTTCCGCCGCGACCCGCCTGAGCCTCAGCCTGATCGCCGGCGGGGCGGTCGCCAACATCTACTACAACCAGCCGCTGCTCGGGCTCCTGGTCCAGGTCTTCGGCCACGACGCCTCGGTGCTCGTGCCGACCGCGACGCTCGCCGGCTACGGCGTCGGCATCCTCGGCCTCGTCCCGCTCGGCGACAAGCTGGCGCGGCGCAGCCTGATCGTCGGCCAGCTCCTGCTGCTCGCCGCCGTGCTGGTGCTGGCCGCCCTGAGCACCAGCCTCGGCCTCCTGGTGCTGGCGAGCTTCCTGATCGGGGTGCTCTCGACCGCCGCCCAGCAGGCGGTGCCCTTCGCCGCCGAGCTGGCGCCCGACGCGGTGCGCGGCCGGATGGTCGGCCAGGTGATGACCGGCCTCTTGCTCGGCATCCTGCTCGCCCGGACCTTGAGCGGCTTCGTCGGCGCCTGGCTCGGCTGGCGCGCGGTGTTCGTCGGGGCGGCCGGGCTGTCGGTGGCGCTCGCCGGCCTCGCCTGGGCCGGGCTGCCGCGGACGCCGCCCACCGCGCGCCTCGGCTACGGCGCGCTGATGGGCTCGATCCTCGACCTCGTGCGCTCCCAGCCAGTGTTGCGCCGCGCGGCGCTGGCCCAGGCGCTGCTGTTTGCCGCCTTCAACGCGTTCTGGACCACGCTGGCGCTCCTCGTCGAGGCGCCGCCCTTCGGGCTCGATCCCGCCGGGGCCGGCCTGTTCGGGCTGATCGGCGCGGCGGGCGCGCTGTGCGCGCCGATCGCCGGGCGCTTCGCCGATACGCGAAGCCCGCGCCCGGTGCTGGTCGGCGGCGCCGTGCTGACGCTCGCCGCCTTCCTGGTGTTCGGCCTGTTCGGCGGCCACTCGCTCGTCGCGCTGGCGATCGGGGTGCTGCTCATCGACATCGGCATCAACACCGCGCTGATCGCCAACCAGACCCGGGTCTACGCGCTGGCCCCCGGCGCCCGCGGGCGGATCAACACGGTGTTCTTCACCGCGATCTTCGCCGGCGGGGCGCTCGGCGCGTCCGCCGGCACCCGGGCCTTCGCGGCCGGCGGCTGGCCGGCGCTCTGCGCCGTCGGCGGCGCCTTCGCGGCGGCGAGCCTGCTCGTGCCCCTGCTGGAGCCCCGCGACCGCCCTAGATCGTGAAGGTCCCCCGCTCCGCCCGAGCCGCCCCCTGCCGAACCTCCTCGCGATCGACACGATCTACCACGAGCCCGCCGTCGAGGACTTCCCTCGCGGCCGCGAGATCCTGGAGCGCTTTCCGCACGCGCGGCGGATCGTGGTCCCCTCGCACTGGAACATCCCGGAGCTGCACGGCAACGCGGGCTCGGTCGAGGACTGGGTGCGGATCAAGCGCTCGACCCTGGTGCTCGGGGTCAAGAAGGGGCTGGCCGCGCGGCCGAACGGGCGCAGCGCCCATTTCATCGCGCCGTCGAGCTCGAACGGCTGCGCCATGGCCTGCGCCTATTGCTACGTGCCGCGCCGCAAGGGCTTCGCCAACCCGATCACCCTGTTCGTCAACACCGAGGCGATCGGCCGGGCGATCGCCCGCCACGCCGCCGCGCAGGGCCCCCTCCCCGCGCCCGACCAGATCGACGAAGAGTTCTGGGTCTACGACATCGGCGAGAACGGCGACCTCTCGGTCGATGCGCTCGCCTGCGACAGCGTGCGCGACCTCGTCGGGCTGTTTCGCGGCCTTCCGAACGCCAAGGCGTCCTTCGCCACCAAGTTCGTCAACCGCGACCTGCTGGCCTACGCGCCGGAGGACAAAACCCGGATCCGCTTCTCGCTGATGCCCGAGCGCATCGCCCGGGTGGTCGACGTGCGCACCTCACCGATGGCGGAGCGCATCGCCGCGATCGACGACTTCGTGGCGGCGGGCTACGAGGTCCACGCCAATTTCTCGCCGGTGATCCTGTACGAGGGCTGGGAGGAGGACTGGCGGGGGCTGTTTCGCGCGCTCGATGCCGGGATCGGCCCGGCCGCGAAGGCGCAGCTGAAGGCCGAGATCATCTTCCTCACCCACAACGCGGCCCTGCACGAGGTGAACCTGCGCTGGCACCCGAAGGCCGAGGCACTGTTGTGGCGCCCGGACATCCAGGAAACCAAGCGCTCCGAGGGCGGGATGGAGAACCTGCGCTACCGCACCGGCTGGAAGGGCCGCTGGCTCACCCGGTTCAAGGCGCTGCTCGCCGAGGAGCTGCCCTGGTGCGGCGTGCGCTACGCGTTCTGAGGCGTCCGGATCAGTGCGTCCAGGGCGCGGTGCGGTTGTACTTGAAGTTGTCGGAGTAGGACAGGCCGCGGCGCAGCGGCAGCTGCGGCTCCTCGACCCGGTAGGCGATGCCCTCGCGGGTCGCGTAGGCGATCGCCTCCTCCTTGGTGTCGAACTCGAGCCGCACCTGCTGGAGCATGTCCGAGGACGAGGTCCAGCCCATCAGCGGCTCGGTCTCGCGCGGGCTCGCCTGCTCGAACTCCAGCGTCCACTGCTTGGTCCGGGCGAGGCCGGACTGGGTCGGGTCCTTGGCAGGGCGGAAGATGCGGGCGGTCGACATCGCGGGCTCTGATCCGTGCGGTGATGGTCGGGGCGGCCGGATTCGAACCAGCGACCCTCTGGTCCCAAACCAGATGCGCTACCAGACTGCGCTACGCCCCGATGCCCCGGTTCGTAGTGAAAATCCCTCGGGCACGCAAGCTGCGCGGCGGGATGGAGGGGCCGCCAAGATGCTCGAAAATGCCGCTCCGGCGCGAAGAACCCCGCGACGATCCCGCCCTGTCCCGGGCGCCGATCGGTATGAAAAAGCCCCGCTCGGCTGTTGCCGGCGGGGCTGAAGGCGGGTCTCGGGTCCTTGAAGATCCGTACGTCAACGGGCTGGAGGCGAGACCGGTTCCCGGCGCGCGGCTCGCTTCCGTCGTGACCGTGGTCGGGGATCCGCTCGCGATCGACGGAGCGTAGCCGCTCGACCCGTCGTCGCCCGAGATCTCGCAACTCGCGCAAGCAGGCCGCGTCTTGGGCGCCCGCCCCCACTCGTGACCGAGCCGGATGTCGTCCGCCCGCTCGTTCCCCGCGCCTGCACGCCGCCATGGCCGAGCCCGTCGGGCTCGACCCATACAGGGTCTAACATCGCTCCGCGGCCGTGCGCACGGCTTAACGTATGTAGGCGTTGGCACGACCGATCCGTGCGCTTGAAGCAGGTCCGATCCCGACGGTCCCGCATTCGCCAGCAGACGGAGTTCGCCATGCGCTATGGCACCACGAAGAAGATCCTCGTCACCGGGGGAGCGGGCTTCCTCGGATCGCACCTGTGCGAGCGCCTGCTCGAGCAGGGCCACGAGGTCCTGTGCGTCGACAACTTCTTCACCGGCACCCGGCGCAACATCTCACATCTGCTTGGAAATCCCAATTTCGAGATGATGAGGCACGACGTCACCTTTCCGCTCTACGTGGAGGTTGACGAAATCTACAATCTGGCGTGCCCGGCCTCGCCGGTCCACTACCAGTTCGATCCGGTCCAGACGGCGAAGACCAGCGTCATCGGGGCGATCAACATGCTGGGCCTCGCCAAGCGTGTCAAAGCCAGGATCTTCCAGGCATCGACCTCGGAGGTCTACGGAGATCCGGAGGTCCATCCCCAGCCGGAGGAGTATTGGGGCCGGGTCAACCCGATCGGCCTCCGCTCGTGCTACGACGAGGGCAAGCGCTGCGCCGAGACGCTGTTCTTCGACTACCACCGCCAGCACAAGCTGCCGATCAAGGTCGCGCGCATCTTCAACACGTACGGCCCGCGCATGCACCCGAACGACGGGCGCGTCGTGTCGAACATCGTGCTCCAGGCCCTGCGCGGCGAGGACATCACCCTGTACGGTGACGGCGAGCAGACGCGCTCGTTCTGCTACGTCGACGACCTCATCGAGGGCTTCATCCGGCTGATGGGCTCGGATGCGAGCGTCATCGGGCCGATCAACATCGGCAACCCGGGCGAGTTCACCATCCGTCAGCTCGCCGAGATCGTCGTCGATCTGACGAATTCCAGGTCGAAGATGGTGTTTCGCCCGCTGCCGCCCGACGATCCGCGCCAGCGCCGGCCCGACATCACCAAGGCCAAGGCGATCCTCGACTGGCAGCCGACCATCGAGCTTCGCCAGGGCCTCTCGAGGACGATCGCCTACTTCGACGACCATCTCAGGTCCGGCGATGAGGCCCGATGAGAGCAGGGACCGCTGACAGCGATCGTCGGCTCCGTTCCCGGAGTCCCGGGTCGATGATCCCGTCGATCTCGGGCCCGCCCGGGATCGACGTTGACGCGATCACGCCGTGGCACCGGGCGCCCCGATGCCACGCCGGAGCATGCGACGAATTCACGCCGCCCCGCGGCCGACCGCGACCATGCCCGGCACCATCGTGACCTTCACGATCATCGCCAATATTCCTGACCCAAAAATGATTGTCGACGCCGCTTCTTGAGGATCGCGCACTGAGATTTCGAGACTGTCGCGACTCTATGCTTGAACAGAAACCATCCATGACACAAGGGCGGGCAGATATCCGGGTCGCGGACGAGAGTTCCGTTCCCGGCGCTCGACGATTCTCCGGTCCGCCTCGTCGCTCGCTCGCGGCCGTGACGCCCCGGACGATCGCGCCCGGCGCAGGTCAGGCGGCCGAGCCACCGGAAATTGACTGCATTGACCGCCCTCGCCGGGGGAGCGCACAAGGCCGGGACAGGCCCGACCACCAGGGGGTGTCGAGCGACGCGTAGGGGCTGCGGACCATCATGATCGGGGACGTCGAGGGAAGACGCGGCGCCGGAACGGCGCGGCCGGCCCTGCCGATGACGGCGGACATGGTCGGCACCTGGTCGTGGGACATCGCCGGCGACCGGATGCACGGCGACGATGTCGCCGGCAGCCTGTTCGGGGCCGATCTCGACCGGCTGGCGAAGGGCGTGCCCCTGCGGGTCTTCGCCGCCTGCATCCATCCCGACGACCGCGACGCGGTCGTCGCCCGGATGCAGCACGGCGCGGCTTCCGGCGGCTCGTTCGTGGCCGAGTTCCGGGTGCGGGACGCCGCCGGGCGGACGCTGTGGGTGCTCTCCCGCGCCCGCTACGAGCGCGGCGGCGACGGCCGGCCGGCCCGGGCGCACGGCATCCTGGTCGACATGACCGGCAGCGCGCTGAGCGACACCGCCTACGACCACTGCGTCGATGCGCGGCCGGACTGCCCGCTGGAGCAGGCCGCCGAGGCCTGCATCGCCGCCCGCGAGGCCCTGGCGACGGCCGACCGGCCGTTCCTCTTGAAGATCCTCGACATGCTGCTCCTGGAACTCGGCCGCGAGATCGGCAAGGGCCTGCGCCGGGCCTACCTGCGCCGGCTGAGCTGACCGTCGCGGCGGCCCGCAGCAGCGCGCCGCCTTGTGGGCCGGGGCCGGGCTGGGTATGGCCCGGGACCCGGGCCGCGTCGGCCCGGCGGAGATCCGACGGGCGATGATCGGCAAGCTGAAGGGCGTGGTGGATTCCTACGGCGAGGACTTCGTCATCCTCGACGTGCACGGCGTCGGCTACGTGGTGCATTGCTCGGCCCGCACGCTCCAGCGCCTGCCGCCGACCGGCGAGGCGGCGGAACTGGCGATCGAGACCCACGTGCGCGAGGACATGATCCGCCTCTACGGCTTCCGGGCCGACGCGGAGCGCGAGTGGTTCCGCCTGCTCCAGACCGTGCAGGGCGTCGGCACCCGGGTGGCGCTCGGCGTGCTCTCGGTGATGGAGCCGGGCGACCTCGCCACCGCCATCGCCACCGGCGACAAGGGCGCTGTCGCCCGCGCGCCCGGCGTCGGCCCGCGGCTCGCCGCCCGGCTGGTGGCCGAACTGAAGGACAGGGCCCCGGCCTTCTCCCCCGTCGACCCGGCGCTGATCCAGCTCACCGGGGCGGTGGAGGACAAGACCGCGCCCCAGCCGGTCGCCGACGCGATCTCGGCCCTGGTCAATCTCGGCTACGCCCAGGTCCAGGCCTCGGCGGCGGTGGCCGCGGCGCTGAAAGGCGCCGGCGAGGGCGAGGCGGCGATGGAGGCCAAGACCCTGATCCGCCTCGGCCTGCGCGAGCTGGCGCGGTGAGCGCCCACGGCCCCGGGGGCTAGACCTTGAAGTCGAACACCGCCGCCTGGCTGCCCGTCGGCGTGCCGCTCGCGCCGCTCGCGCCGTAGCCGCTCGCCGGGGTCTGGGCCTGCGCGTCCTGGAGCTGCTTGAGGAAGCCCGCGAGCAGGTCGCTGGCGCTCGATGTCGTCGAGGTCGCGTCGGTCGAGGCGGCGGCGTCCGCCGCGCCGGCGGGCGTCTGGCCGGGAGGCGGACCGTCCGCCCCGCCGATGCCGCCAAGCCCGCCACCATGCCCGCCGTGGCCCCCGCCCTTGCGCGGCGACAGCAGGCCCTTGAGCGTCGTCGCCTGGTCGCTCGTCAGGGTGCCCTTGGTGACCTCGGCGCCGATGAGGTCGTCCATCCGGCTCCTGGCCTGGGCCGGGTCGAGGCGGGTACCGCCGGCGCCGGACGTGCCCGAGGTGCCGGACATTGCCTGGTCGATGTCCTGGACGGCGCTCGTCAGCGCGCTCGCATCGGTGGCACTGAGGCTGCCGGCCTGCTGCTGCGCCGAGATCCGGTCGAGTAGGCGCTGCTTGGGCCCTCCCCCCCGGGTTTGGTCGAGCGGCTGGGCGGTGCTGCTGGATGCGGAGACGGTCGTCATGGGAACCCGGATCCTCTGCGTAATGGGGATGGATTCGTCATCCCCGACGCGGGTCAGCCTGCGGCCGGCGCGGCTTAAGAGTTCTTTCGCCTGTGCGGGGATCGGGTTTCCGCCCGTTGCGGCAGATCCTGCCGCAACGAGGCGTTACATCTTCGCCAGATGTGTCGGCGCATAAGATTTCCGATCGATTGCTCCGCGCGATCCTGCCGGATCGCGTTCGCAATGCGGAAATCGGCTTCGCTCAGGCGTGTGAAGCCGAAGGCTTCACCGCGCCGGCTTGCGATACGCTGTCCGCAAGGGATCTTCCGGACAGCGTATCAAGCGGCCCGGGCTGCCGGCTGGCGCGGCGCGGCGCCGGCCGCCCGCGGCAGTTCGAGGCGCACGCAAAGGCCCTGCGGCACCCGGTTCTCCAGGCTGAACGTGCCGCCGTGCGACTGCGCGATGGCGCTCGCGATCGACAGGCCGAGGCCGAAGCCGCCGGCCTCGTTGAGGGTGCGCGCGCGGTCGCCGCGCACGAAGGGCTGGAGCATCAGGGCGCGCTCCTCCTCCGGGATGCCCGGGCCCTCGTCGAGGATCTCGACCGCGACGCGGCCCGGCCCGGCCTCGACGAGGCGCACGGTGGCGCCGCCGGCATACTTGACCGCGTTGTCGATGAGGTTGGTCAGCGCCCGCTGCAGCTCGCCCGACGAGCCGCGCACCAGGGCCGGCCGCCGATCCTCGTCCCGCACCTCCTCGGCCCGCACCGCCTCGCCGATATCGGCGAATCCGTCGCAGACCGTCTGCACCACCGAGGCGAGGTCGACGAGGCCGAGGTCGCCGCGGGGCTGCCCCTCGCGGGGCTGGCCGTCACGCACGAAGGAGAGCGCCGCCTCGACGAGCGCGTTCATCTGGTCGAGGTCGCGCAGGAACTGCCGGCGTAGCGCCTCGTCCTCCAGGAACTCCGCCCTGAGGCGCAGGCGGGTGATCGGCGTGCGCAGGTCGTGGCTGATCGCCGCCAGCATGTGGGTGCGGTCGTCGATGAGGCGCAGGACCCGGTCGCGCATCCGCCCGAGCGCCCGGGACAGGGCCAGCACCTCCTCGGGCCCGCGCTCCGGCAGCGGTCGCGCCTCGGTGGCGGTGCCGAAGGCCTCCGCCGCCTCGGCCAGCCGCGCCAGCGGCGCGGTGAGCGCCCGCGTCGCCCAGATCGACAGGAGCGTCAGCGAGAGCGCGAGGAAGACGAGCGTGATCAGCACCGCGCTGGTCAGCGGCGGGTGCGGCAGCGGCAGCGGCGGCAGGTCGGCAGCGAGTTGCAGCCCCCCCGGCCCGGCAATGCGCAGGTGCAGCGCGCCAGCGGGCTGGTGCTCGGCCGCGATGCCGTAGCCGGGGCCGAGCGCCGCCCGCAGGCCGGTGATCTCCGGCACGTCGGCGCTCGACGGGGCCGGCGCGTTCGGCTCGTTGGCGGGCAGCAGGGTCAGGTGGAGGGCCGAGGCGCTGTGGCGCGCCGCCGCCACCACGTCGGCCCGGTCCTCCGCCGGGGCCGCCGCTACCATGTGGACGACGGTGACGAGGCGGTTGGCGAGCGCGCTCGGGCGCTCGTCGGAGCGGCGCAGCTCCGGGCGCAGCAGCAGGAACGCCACCGTCACGACGACGTGGGTGACGACGATCGCGGCCACCACCAGCAGGGCGAGCTGCCCGGCGATGCGGCCCGGCAGGGGACCCTTGCCCGTCACGGCGCGATGCCCGTCATGTCGAGATCACCTCCGGGGTGAACAGGTAGCCGCCGGAGCGGATGGTCTTGATCATCTCCGGGTTGCGCGGATCGCGCTCGATCTTCTGGCGGATGCGGCTCACCAGCACGTCGATGCTGCGCTCGAATGGCCCAGGGGCGCGCCCCTGCGTCAGGTCGAGGAGCTGGTCGCGGGAAAGCACCCGGCCCGGCCGCAGGCACATCGCGTGCAGGAGGTCGAACTCGGCGCCGGTGAGCGCGACCTGCGCGCCCTCCGGGTTGAGGAGCTGGCGCAGGCCCGCATCGAGCACGAAGCCCGCGAAGGCGTGGCGGCGCACGCCCTCGTCGTCGCGCGCGCCTTGCGCGGCGGCGCCGCGGCGCAGGATCGCCCGGATGCGGGCGAGCAGTTCGCGCGGGTTGAAGGGCTTGGCGAGGTAGTCGTCGGCCCCGATCTCGAGCCCGACGATCCGGTCGATCTCCTCGCTCTTGGCCGTCAGCATCAGGATCGGTATGCCGGAGGAGGCGCGCAGGCGCCGGCAGATCGACAGCCCGTCCTCGCCCGGGAGCATCAGGTCGAGCACGATCAGGTCGACCCGGGAATCGGCCAGCAGCCGGTCCATCTCGCGGCCGTCGCCGGCGATCGAGACCCGGCAATCGTTGCCACGGAGATAGCGGGCGACCAGCGTGCTGATCTCGCGATCGTCCTCGACGATCAGGATGTGCGGTGTCGTGCTCACGGGTTCGCCTTATGCCCGAGACCGGGTTTTGCTTGAAGCCATCATTGTGCAACCGTCTGTTGCTGGGCCCGGCCCGCGACACCGTCGCGCAACCGATGCGGCCCGCACGGAGGCGCCACCGCGATGGTGCCGCATTTTCGCGCGAAGGGGAGCCCGGACCGGGGCCCATTCCGCGGTGAAATGCATTAGGGCTGTGCATCACGGACCAGCCCCGGAGTTTTTTCCATGCAGCAGAACCGCCTGTTCGACGACTTCGCCCGCCTGATGACCGACGCCGCCGGCGCGGCCCAGGGCGTGCGCCGTGAGGCCGAGACCGTGGTCAAGGCGCAGATCGAGCGCATGCTGCGGGACATGGACGTCGCCACCCGCGAGGAGGTCGAGGTGCTGCGCGATCTCGTCGCGTCCCTGCGCGCCCAGAACGACGCGCTGACCGCCCGCGTCGCGGCGCTCGAGGCCGCCGCTCCGGCCGCCAAGGCCAAGGGGCCGGCGACGGGGAGCACGGCGACCGCCTGAGCCGTCGTCCGGGCGCGTCCCGCTTGTGCACAGGAAGCTTCGGTGGATAGCCGGCGGCACGCCGCCGCCGCCGCGGCTTTCCGCTTTGAGTCCCTCGACTCGCCCGGGCTATAGTGGGTCACGCACTGATTCGCAGCCGCTCTGGGGAGACAAGTCGGAACTTAAGCTTTTCGCCGGCACGTCCTGACCGTGCCCGGGTCGCGATCTGCCTTGAAGACGACACTCGCCGCGTTCGCTGACGCAGCTGTTTCCCGCTCGGACGAGCCAAACTTGGATCGCCATGACCCAGCTCAACATCGACGACCTGAACCGCGCCGAGCACCCGCTCGATGTCGTCGAGCGCCTCGCTTCCCTCCGGGACTGGATCTTCGATCGCGCCGAGACCGACGAGATGTCGGTCGCGGTCGCCGGCCGCTGGGCCGAGTACCACGTCGCCTTCACGTGGATCGAGGACGTGGAGGCGCTGCACGTCGCCTCCGCCTTCGACCTGAAGGTGCCGGAGCGGCGGCGCAACGAGGTGCTGCGGCTCGTCTCCCTCGTCAACGAGCAGCTCTGGGTCGGCCATTTCGACCTCTGGAACAGCGAACACGTGGTGATGTTCCGCCACGCGCTCGTGCTCACCGGCGGCGCCGAGCCGACGCACGGCCAGTGCGAGACCATGCTCAAGACCGCGGTCGAGGCCTGCGAGCGCTACTTCCAGGCGTTCCAGTTCGTGATCTGGGCCGGCAAGACCGCCCGCGAGGCCCTCGACGCCGTGCTGTTCGAGACAGAGGGCGAGGCGTGAGCGGGGGTCTCCCCGCCTCGCTGATCCTGGTCGGCGCCGGCAAGATGGGCGGGTCGATGCTGGAGGGCTGGCTCGCCGACGGGCTGCCGGGTCGCCGCGTCGCCGTGATCGACCCGAACCCCGCCCCCGCCATGGCGGCGCTCTGCGCCGCCCATGCAATCGCGCTCAACCCGCAGGACCCGGCCGCGCCGGAGGCCCTGGTCCTGGCGATCAAGCCCCAGGGCCTGGAGGCCGCCGCGAGCGCGGTGGCGCCGCTCGCCGGGCCGGACACGCTCGTGGTCTCGGTGCTCGCCGGCAAGACGATCGCCAACCTCAAGGACCGCCTGCCCCGCGCCCGCGCGGTGGTGCGGGCGATGCCGAACCTGCCGGCGAGCATCCGCCGGGGCGCGACCGGCGCCGCAGCCTCGCCCGAGACCACCGAGGACCAGCGCCGCACGGCGCACGCGCTCCTCTCCGGCATCGGCCTCGTCGAGTGGCTGGACAGCGAGGACCTGATCGACGCCGTGACGGCGGTCTCAGGCTCGGGCCCGGCCTACGTCTTCCTCCTCGCCGAGGCCCTGACCGAGGCGGGCATCGCCGCCGGGCTGCCGGCCGGGGTGGCGGCGCGCCTCGCCCGCCAGACCGTGGCGGGGGCGGGCGAACTCCTCGGCCAGAGCCCCGAGGAGCCGGCGACGCTCCGCCAGAACGTGACCTCGCCCGGCGGCACCACCGCGGCGGCGCTCGGCGTGCTGATGGCCGAGGGTGGCTTGAGCCCCCTGATGCGGGACGCTGTGGCGGCGGCCAGGCGTCGGGCCGGCGAGCTGGCGGGCTGACATCCTTCGGCGGATCGCGTCGCCGGCCGCTCACCCGGGCGCGTCGCCGCGGCCCCCTGCCCGACCGGCGGGCTGATCCCTAGATACGCGGGCGGGGCGGGCAATCCGCCTCGGGGCGGCTCGACAGCCCCCCATCCAAGCCTCAACGGTATCGGAGCGTCCATCCATGGCCCGCACCCCCAAGGCGTCCGACGGCAAGCCGTCCGGCAGCACGACCTCCGGCGCGTCGCACGACGCCGGGGCTGCGCCGGACGCCCCCCGCCTGCCGCCGCGGGAGGCGATCGTCGAGGCGCTGATGCGGCTTGCCGCCGAGCAGCCCTGGAACGACATCGAGGTCGGCGACATCGCCCGCGAGGCCGGGGTGAGCCTGGCAGAGTTCCGCGACGCCTACCCGTCGAAGGGCGCGGTGCTCGGGGGCTTCTCCCGCATGATCGACAAGCAGGTGCTGGAGGGCGCCAGCGACGACCTCGACGAGGAGCCGACCCGCGAGCGGCTGTTCGACGTGCTGATGCGCCGCCTCGACGCGATGGACCCCTACAAGCCGGCCCTGCGCCGCATCTCCTTCGCGCTGCGCGGTGATCCCCTTTCGCTCGCCGCCCTCAACCAGGTGGCGCTCAACTCGCAGCGCTTCATGCTGGCCTCGGCCGGCATCAGCACCGAGGGACCGCTCGGCCGCGTCAAGCTCCAGGGCGTGGTGATCGCGTTCGCCCGCGTCATGGAGGTGTGGCTCGAGGACGAGGATCCGGCGCTTGCCCGCACCATGGCGGCGCTCGACCGCGAGATCCGCAACGGCGAGCGCTTCATGGAGCGCGCCGAGGACGTGCGCCGCCTGACCGCGCCGTTCCGGGCGCTGGCCCAGTCCCTCGCCGAGGGCGGACGCCGCCGGCGCCGGCGCGACCGCCGGGATGACGATCGGAACGAGGACGAGGGCAATCCCCTCGGGGGCGATCCGGCGGCGGCGATCTGACGCCGTTCCCGTCCCCGCCGATTCGAGCGATTCCAGGGTGACCATGCGTCGCGCATTGTCTAGCCTGCGGGGGTAGACCAGCCCCCGCCGCGCTGGCGGCCCTCGCGAGGAACCTGCCCGGATGCTCGACCTGTCCACCCGCGCGCCGGCGACGATCGCCCGCGTCGAGCAGCCGCGCTACTCGGCGGTGGCGCAGGGCCTGCACTGGCTCACTGCCGCCCTGGTGCTGGCGGTGCTGCCGCTGGCCTGGATCGCCACGAGCCTGCCGGCGAGCCCGGCCAAGGGCTTCTACTTCCAGCTGCACAAATCGGTCGGCATCACGATCTTCGCCATCGTGGCGATCCGCATCCTGTGGCGGGCCTGGCACCCGGCCCCGCCGGAAGCCTTCGTGCCGAAGGGCCTGGCGCTCCTCGGCCGGATCAACCACTGGCTGCTCTACCTCGTGTTCCTGCTGATGCCGGCGAGCGGCTTCGTGATGTCGGCCGCCGCCGGCAACACGACGCAGTACTTCTACCTGTTCCCGATCCCGCCCTTCATGGCGAAGAACGAGGCGGTGGCGGCGCTCGCCGACCGGATCCACCTCGCCGGCCAGTACGCGGTCTACGCCCTGGTGGCATTGCACTTGCTGGCTACCGCCTGGCACCTGATCGCCCGGCGCGACGCCCTCCTCGACCGGATGCTGCCGCGCCAGGACGTGTGAGCGCCGGGGAGCCCGGGCCTTTGCGCGATCACCTCTATTTGCTCGCCCGGACCCCGCCAGCCCGGTTGTTCCTCGGGCCGGCGCGCTTCTAATGCTATTACTATGCTCCAATCGAGGACACACTCGCGCATTTCCTCGACTGCATCTCAGCCCCTTAGTTTCTGCCTTTTTATACAAATCGATTGCGCTCAAGTCACATGACATAAATATTTTATATTATATGCTATAATATCTGGCGGCACAGGTCATTTTTTTGCATTTGGCCTTGGGCGTGCAGGGAGTTTTTCTTCTTCGATTAAGAACGGGATCGCTTCAGATTTCGCAGCGGCAGGTGTAAATTTAAGCCTGATAGGCTCCTCAATCGCAGATCGGAATCTTTCCTTCACTCTACCAAACAATTTTTCGATATCTGAGGCTTCTTTTAAGGCCGCCTCACTGTAAAACCATTCGTCATTGCCTGACGCTCTAAGATTATCCCACGATCTCGATTTATAACTGCGGAAAGTGGCTGCAACTAAAAGCGTTGTTCTAGATAGTATTGGAACGATAAAGCAATCAACATTTTGTAAATTAGGAAATTTTGCTTCTGCTGATATTTTATAAGCGGGTATTTCGGTATCAGTGGTATGTCGTATTCCAGAAATAACCATTCTTGTATCTTCAACAACTGTATAATCGTCTGAATTACTAGATAAGGCGGCTAATCGCGACCGGGAAATCGCACCTGTTTGTGGAGTTGAATTTCCAAATAAACCAAATCCGCTTGTTCCCTTTCGGACTCGTCTCATGTATTTTTCACTGTTCTTTTGCACATCAACAAACCAAGAATCTGCGCCTTTGCTATTCGAGACATATTCGCCGATGGTTTTTGTTTCAGGCAACTCCGTGACTTTGATAACGAATTTTCTGAACTCGTAAAGATCCTTCAGATCTTCTGATAAATCAAAATCATCAAAAGTTGAAATTATAGATCTTAATCTTTCATAAGCCTCATCCTTAGTTACATATTTTTCTGCATCGAGTTTAATGGCATCTATTATAGATGTTCCTTGTATTGTTTTATTACCATTGTTCGCTGGTGCAATGACACGCGTGTATGGTTGAAGTTTTTTGCGCAGAACTTCGTCAACAGTACAAAAAACGCCGTCAAGTGAACCTTGCTGAACTATGTACGGCCTCTGAAAATTTATAGTGTCGAAAAAATCTGCCGCCGCGTTAAGGATATTTACGTACTTGACTGTCTCGATAGGGTGATCCTGCACCGCTTTAACGATACATTCGGTTAGATAACTTAGATGATCATCCAAATAAGACTTTTCGTCGGAATGCGATGAGGAAAAAAAGAAAACATTTTGAAAAGAATTTTTCGACTTACTGATAATTTCGAACGGTCCAGAATCTTTTATGTATGCGGTCCCCGACTCGCAAGCGTCGACAATTTTCACAAATAATTTAGGATTAAGCGAACGAACGAGATCATCTAATTGACTATTTACAATAGATGTCGACATTTTTTGTGAGCTTTTATATCCGGGCAATAAATATAAAAAATCATCTGCGATAGACTCGCCATGACCAGAGAAATAAATGAATACCTCGTCGAGCGACCCGGGCTTATGTCTTTTCAAGAATGTCGATATTTTTTCGAAAGCTACGACAGAACTTTCTTCGTTTTCTATATTTAAAATATCTGAGAATTTTGATTCATTCTCGACTATAATTCTCATTGCATCGCCATCTCTAGCACATGCGGGCAATGCTTTTAATTCATTTTTGTATTTACTTGCCCAGATGATGATTGCTACGCTAGTCATGCTTTTTTCCCACCTTACGTCATAAGGCATATCATATGTTTGTTTTATCGCAACATCAGATAACGCACATGTGAAATTTTCTTCCTAATAGACGTTATCGCCAATATTATGTCAGATAAATAATGTGTATTCACATAAATTTTGCAAATTTGCCGCCTCATATCAAGATTTAGATTGTCAGATAATAATCCGTATTTCTTATATAGAAATGTCTTTGGTGCCGCTATAGGTTCATAATCAAACTCAATTAAGATAGATCCGATAGCATGACCCAACAGCGGAGCAGCTTGAGACAGCTTTCCACGAAAATCCCCTCATCGAGGAGATAACATCATTACGTAGCGACGAACGCCGTCTTACGGAACCGTAGTCGGCTACTCCGCGACGCTATCACAGAGTGGCGCTTGCAAGCTGAAGCATTCCTCTGGGTTTCTTGGCCGCACCGGAGGATGCGCGCTTTTGCAGCAACCGCGGGCGTTGCGCGAGGCCGAGGCGTTGGCGATGACACAAATGAAGTGAGCGCAAGACGTCTCACCCCGCCCCGTGCAGGAGCGACGTAACCCGTGACCGAGGGCCGCGACGACAGCCGCATCGCGACCGAGCTGACCCGGACCGGCGCCACGCCCGATCCGTTCGCAGCCGCCGTGCGGGCGACGCGCATGCCGATGGTGATCACCGATCCGCATCAGCCCGACAACCCGATCGTCTTCGTCAACGACGCCTTCACGCGGCTGACCGGCTACGCCCGGGACGAGATCGTCGGCCGCAACTGCCGCTTCCTCCAGGGCCCCGGGACCGACGCCGGGGACGTGGCGAGGATCCGCACGGCGATCGCGCGCCGGGTCCCGATCGAGATCGACCTCCTCAACCACAAGAAGACCGGCGAGGCGTTCTGGAACCGGCTGCTGGTCTCGCCGGTCTTCGGCGAGGACGGCGCGCTCACCTACTTCTTCGCCTCGCAATTCGACGTGACGCTGGAGCGCGACCGGCTGGTCCGCCTGCAGCGCGACCGCGACGCCCTGGATCGCGAGATCGAGCGGCGCTCGCTCGCCCTGCGGCGGAGCGAGGAGCGGCTGCGCTTCATCCTCGAGGCCTCGCGGCTCGGCTCCTGGACCCTCGAGCTCGACGGCATGCGGCTGGTGGCGTCCGAGAACTGCAAGCGCAACGTCGGCCGCGATCCGGCCGAGCCGTTCACCTTCGACGACCTGATCGCCGCGATCCTGCCGGAGGACCGCGACCGGATGCAGGCGGCGGTGCGCGACTCGATCGCGACCGGCAGCGACTACGACATCGAGTACCGCATCCGCACGCCGGCGGGCGAGGTGCGCTGGCTCCAGATCCGCGGCCAGCCTTTCTACGACGCCGACGGCGTACCCCTGAGCATGGCCGGCGTGACCATCGACGTGACCGAGCGCAAGCGCGGCGACGAGCACCGGGCGCTGCTCGCCGAGGAGTTGAACCACCGGGTGAAGAACTCGATGGCGACGATCCAGTCGATCGCCAACCAGACCCTGACCCACGCCAGCTCGCTCGACGAGGCGCGCACCGCCTTCAACGCCCGCCTGCAATCGCTCTCGGCCGCCCACGACGTCCTGACCCGCGAGAGTTGGGAGGGCGCGACCCTGGCGGAGATCGCCGACGAGGCCTTGCGCCCGTTCCGCACCGGCGCGGGCCGGCGCTTCACCATCGACGGCCCGCCGGTCCGCCTGCCGCCCCGGCTGGCGCTCGCCTTCGTGATGGCGCTGCACGAACTCGCGACGAACGCGGTCAAGTACGGCGCGCTCTCGACCGAGCGGGGCCGGGTGCTCCTGACCTGGGACGTGACCGGGGACGGGCGCCTGCGGCTGCGCTGGGAGGAGACGGACGGCCCGCCGGTCTCGGCCCCGGCCCGGCGCGGCTTCGGCTCGCGGATGATCGAGCGGGTGCTCGCCGCGGAGATCGGCGGCACGGCGGAGGTGGAGTATCGGCCGCAGGGCGTCGTCGCGACAGTGGAAGCGCCGATGCCGGAGGTGGGGGGTAAGGCGGGTGGCTGAGCCGGGCCCGCTCCCGAACGGAGGAGATCCTGGAACTGGCCTCGGCCCTGCCTCGCCGTCGCGCATCGTGGCCGCCCGAGAATCGACGGGTGCAGGCCGTACCGGGCAACCAGGATCGTCGGACGCAGGCGGGCGTCATCGGGTTCGACACATGATCAAACGAGCGATGCAAGCAGCGCTGTTCCTGGCCGCCATGGCCGGGTCAGCCCGCGCCGAAGCTCCTCTGACCGCTCAGGACCGACGAGCTTTCGCCGGCTACGTCCGCACGATCAGGAGCATCATCGTCGACAAGATACGGCGGGACCGCTTCCACCCGCGGGAATTCGGCGTGGTGGTGGTGAGTTGTACGATCCTGCGCTCCGGCCTGGTCACCCGTTCCCGCATCGTGCAGAGCTCGGGCAGCCAGGGGGTCGACTGGGTCGCCAACCTGGTCATGCCGCCCCGCGGTTTCCGGCTGCCCCCCTTCCCGCCGTCGATCGCGAGATCGTCGGTCGAGGTCACCATCCCGATCCGGTTTCACAACTAGAGCGCTTCACGATCGCGCGGCAGTCGCGAAGCTCCCTAGGTCATTGATCTTGCTGTATTTTCTGCGACGAACCGGTATCCACTTCGTCGGACAATGCTCCAGGAACCGATCGACCGCCGCTCACGGCCCATGCGCCCCGGCCCCGTCCACCACCCCGCCGATCAGGTTGCGCCCGAGCAGGAACTCGGCGCTGAAATCGGTGCGGATCAGCGGCTCCATCGCCACCGGGCCGGCCAGCGCCTGGGCCTCGGCGCGGCGCGCCGCCACCGCCTCGGCGCGGTCGACCGCGCGGAAGCGGATGCGCGTGCCGCCCTGCGCCTGCGCGAGGCGCCCGAGATCCGGGCCGATCACCGTGGCGATCTTCGGGTAGCCGCCGGTGGATTGCCGGTCGGCCATCAGGATGATCGGCCAGCCCTCGCCGGGCACCTGGATCGCCCCCATGGCGATGCCGTCCGAGACGATGTTGTAGCCCTTGGCGTGGGTGAGCGGCGTGCCGTCGAGGAAGCAGGCCATCCGGTCGCCCTTGGTGGTGACGGTCCAGGGTCCGGCCAGGAAGGCGGCGATCTGGTCATCGGCGAAGAAATCGTCCTGCGGGCCCATCACCACCCGGATCTCCTCGGCTGAGCGCACGAGCCAGGGCGCGACGAGCGCGTGGGGATCGGCCGGGCCGGGGCGAGCATCGGCCACGCTCAGCCGGTCGCCGGCGCGCAGCGCCCGCCCGTCGAGGCCGCCGAAGCCGGAGCGGGTGTGGGTCGCGGTCGAGCCGAGGGTGGGAGCGAGGTCGAACCGGCCGGCCGCCGCGAGGTAGGCCCAGGCCCCGGCCCGCCCCGCCCGCACCACGAGGTGGCTGCCGGGATGGAGCGTGAGGCTCGAGGCCGGCGGCAGGGGCGCGCCGTCGAGGCTGAGCCGGAACTCGCCGCCGGCGACGGCGATCCCGAGCGGTCCGCCCTCGGCCGTCACCTCGACGCCGCCGAGCGACACTTCGAGGGCGGTGGCCCCGGGCGGGTTGCCGAGCGCCCGGTTGGCGGTGGCGTGGGCGAGCGGGTCCATCGGCCCGGCGGCGGTGATGCCGTAGCGCAGGTAGCCGTGGCGGCCGGCGTCCTGGAGCGTGACGCCGGGACCGGCGGAGAGGATGCTGAGACGAGGGGTCATGCGGCCTCCCGGCGCTGGGCGACGATCTCGCCGGCAGCGGCGCGGCGGTCGAGGGCCGCGAAGGTGGCGGCATCCACCGCCTCGAAGCGGAGCGTGTCGCCGACGGCGACCGGGAACGGATCGGGCCGGTGCGGCGCGTAGAGCCGCTCGGGCGTGCGGCCGACGACGTACCAGCCGGTCGGCATCGGGAAGGTGCCGACCGCCGCGAGCCCGCCGCCGATCATCAGGGCGTTCGCCGGATGCGGCGGACGCGGCGTGGCCCGGCGCGACACCGCCAGCTCTCCCGGCAGGCCGCCGAGATAGGCAAAGCCCGGAGCAAAGCCGTACATGTAGACGCGGTACTCGGCCCCCGCGTGCAGCGCCGCAACGCGCTCGACCGAGAGGCCGGTCGCCTGCGCCACGGCGCCGATATCCTCGGCGTGCTCCGGATCGTAGCAGCAGGGCAGCGTCCAAAGGGCGGCGCCGGCCCGCGTCGCGCCGGGGGTGGCGGCCAGCGCCAGCACCCGCGCGGCGAGCGCGTCCCGTTCGAGGACGAGCGGATCGTAGTGGATCATCAGCGAGCGGTAGGTCGGCACCGTCTCGCGCAGGCCCTCGGGCGGCTCGGCGCGCAACGCGTCGTCGAGGGCGAGCACCCGGTCGTGGATCGCCGGATCGACGGTGGTGCCGAACTCCGCCACCAGGGCGGCCTCGCCGGCATCGAGGAGGCGGGGGCTCTCCATCGATCTCAAGCCCGGAACGGGGCGAGGCGCACGCCGGCGCCTTCGAGCCGGGTGCGCACGGCCCGGGCGGTGGCCACCGCGTGGGCGGAATCGCCGTGGACGCAGACCGAGCGGATCGGCGTCGGCAGGCGCTTGCCGCTCGCCGCGATGATCGCCCCCTCCTGCACCATGGCGAGCACGCGCCCGGCGGCCTCCGCCGCGTCGGTGATCATCGCGCCGGGCTGGCCGCGGGGGATCAGGAACCCGGCCTCGGTGTAGCCGCGATCGGCGAAGATCTCCTGGTGCACGTCGAGGCCCTGCGCCTCGCCGGCCGCGACCTGGGCCGTCAGCGCGATGGCGAGCAGCGACAGCGAGGGATCGACGGCCTTGACCGCGCGGGCGATGGCGTCGGCCACCTCCCGCTCCACCGCCGCGAGGTTGGCGAGCGCGCCGTGCGCCTTGACGTAGGTGAGGCGGTGGCCGGCATAGGCCGCGAGCCCGGCCGCGGCGCCGACCTGGTAGGCGACGAGGCGCTCGACCTCGCCGGGGGTGAAGGGCAGGACCCGGCGGCCGAAGCCCCACAGGTCGGGGTAGCCCGGATGGGCGCCGACCGCGACGCCGCGCTCGCGCGCGATGGCGAAGGCGCGGGCCATGATCTCGGGATCGCCCGCATGCAGGCCGCAGGCGACGTTGGCCGAGGTCACGACCTCCAGCATCGCCGCGTCGTCGCCGCAGCGATAGTCGCCGAAACCCTCGCCGAGGTCCGAATTGAGGTCGATGGACAGCATTGGCGCGCAACCCGGGGCAGTGAAGCGGATGCCTGTTCCTGGCATCGCCCCGAGGCCCCTGCAACCCGCGGGCCGCGCCGCCCGGGGTTGCTCTCCGGGCGATTCCGCCCGTCAGAGCGCGAGCGCGCTCACCGACAGGTCGAGGGCACTGCGGGCGAGCCAGAGCACGCCCCAGCCGATCAGGCCGAACCAGGCCAGGACCAGCGGAACGCCGACCGCCAGGGTGAGCATCATCGCGGCCTGTCGCAACTTGGCCTCGTACGAGGCGGCGAGGGTAGCCGCCCGTCCCATCGCGAGCGCCTTCGTGTCGAACTGGATCATCGCTACCGGTCCCGGAGAGGTTGTGCCGTTGCGGTGGCAAGGGACGGGCCCGGCCGAACGGATCGGGGGCCGGCGCGGGAACGCGACGTGGTTAACAGAGTTCCAACAGGCTTGCGAGACGCAGTGACGCAGGTCCTAACAAGCCGGGTCGCGCCGCGTCGGGACGGCGCGGTGGATTCTTGATCCACGCGCGTGGACGCTGATGCCGCGCCCCGCTACCTTCCCGGATACGGTCAGGGTGCGACGACCGCGGCGCGGCCCCTCTTTCCGCCGCGACGACCGAGGAGCCGGGCAGGCCGGGCCTGCCGATCCGGAGGTGCGATCATGCGTGACGGACTGCGCCGCCCCGTCGGCCTCGCCCTGTTGCTCGGCCTCCTGTGCGCGCCGCCGGCGTGGGCGCAGGATCCGGCCGCCCCGCGCCCATGGAGCGATCCGCCGGCAAAGCCCGCCGAGGCGCCGGCGGCCGTGACGCAGGCGAAGACGCCCCCCTCCCCCGTCGCCGACACCGCGCCCGCGCGATCCGCCGCGACGCCTGCCCGGACCGCGTCGCGGCCGCGCCGGGCCGAGCGGCCGGCGGTCGCGCAGCGCCCGCCCGGGCGGCGGGAGCACGTCGCGTCGCGCCCGCTTCGGCAACCCGTCCCGCGGTCGGCCGCCGAGGTGCCGCGCCGGGCGGTCGCCGTCCGGCCGGAGCCGCGGCCGGTGCGGACCGCCCGCCCGCTGCCGCCCGACACGATGGGCTACCGCGACGTCGACCTCTGGGTCGACGCCCGCGCCGACCGGATCCGCCGCGCCCAGGATGGCGGCTTCCTGGTGATGCGCCGCACCACCATCGAGGACCCGGCGGGCCGGCGGATGCAGTTCCTGCGCCCCCTCGACGACGACGACGAGTAGGCGTCCGTCACAGCCACGGCCGCGCGGCCAGGTGGGCGCCGAGGAGCAGGAGGCCGATCAGGAAGGCGCGCCGGAAGGTCGGGGCCGAGACCCGTCCGCGCAGCCACTGCCCCGCCGCCATGCCTAGCAGCGCCGGCGCCAGGGTGGCCAGCGAGGCGAATCCGGCGGCGAGCGGCAGCGCGCCCTCCCGCGCCAGCCCCGCGGCGAGCGCCACGGTCGAGACCGTGAAGGATAGGCCGAGCGCCTGGATCAGCTCGTCCCGGTCGAGCCGCAGCGCCTGGAGGTAGGGCACCGCCGGGATCACGAAGACGCCGGTCGCCCCGGTGACGAGGCCGGTGAGAAGGCCGACGGCCGGCGACAACCACGGCTCGGCGCAGGGAGGCACCCGGAACGAGAGGCCGGCGAGCCCGGTCGCCGCGTAGGCCACGAGAGCGACGCCGAGCGCGCTTGCGGGGCCCGGCCCCTGCGCGCCGGCGATCAGCCCGGCGCTCGCCACGGTGCCGACGGCGACCGCCGCCATCATCGGCCACAGCCGCCGCAGCAGGCCGCCGAAGCGCGGCCCGGCCAGCAGCTGCCAGACGTTGGTGACGAAGGAGGGCACGATCAGGAGCGCCGCGGCCTGCGCCGGGCTCATCACCGTGGCGAGCAGGCCGACCGCCACCGTCGGCAGGCCGAGCCCGATCACGCCCTTGACGAAGCCGGCGAGCAGGAAGGTGGCGAGGATCACCGCCCAGCCGAGCGGGCCGGCGGAGCCGGCGAGGAGGTCGGTCACGGGATCGGTCTTCTCGTCGTCATACGATTTCCGATTGATCGCTTCGCGATGCGAAAATCGGCCTCGCTCAGACGCCGCGCGGGCTGGTGATGCGATTTTCGGAACGAATCTTCCGGAAATCGCATCAGTCGCGGCCGATCATGTCCTGGAGCATCGCCTCCGGGCTCGGCAGCGGCTGGGCCGGCGCCTCGGCCGGCGCCATGCGCGGCGAGACCGAGGCGTCGACCGGGTGGCCTTCGAGGAGGAGGCCGGCGGCCAGGATCGCGAGGGCGAGGGCGGCAAGCCCGAGCGGGCCCGGCCCCCCGGGACTGAGGGGGATGCGCGGCGGCATGGTGCAGGTCCTCCGTGTGTGATGTGCCGGTAGCTTGAGCGGCGGAGGAGGGTGCAACAAGCCGTAAGGGGCGAAAGGTCCCTTCGTTGGAGTTGGAGGCCGGCCTCGGCAGACTTGCGTTGGCGGCCAACGCCTCGTCCGCTCAGGTTCTTCCTTTGCCGCAGATTTTTGGCGCCGCACCGGCAACCACTTCGGCGAAATCTGCTTACGGGCGCTCCACGACCGGGGATCCGGAGGCAGCAGGGTCGGCGAGCCCCCGGACACCGCCATCGCCTCCTCCGCCCGCGCCGCCGGCACGAACAGGTGGTCGTGGTGGAAGGCCGAGACGGCGTTGACGGCGATCCCCCGTTCCGCGAGGCGCGCCGTCACGGCGGCGAGGAAGCCGATCGCCGCGAGCGAGGAATGCACCGTCAGGGTGATCCAGCGGCACGGGAAGGCGCCGTCGAGGCCGGCCCGCGCGGCCTCCCCCTCGGGGAGGATCAGGGTCGTGCCCTCCGCCTCGCGAAAGCGCATCAGGGGCACGGGATCCGCCGGCACCGCAGCATCGTCCACCGTGGCGAAGACGTAGGTGCCGGGCCGCAGCTCCGGGCGCATCCCGGCAAGCAGCCGGCCGAGATCCGCCTCGCCGCTCATAGGGCGAGCGGTTCCAGCACCCGCCGCAGCGCGTCGGGCAGCGGCACCGGACGCTGCGTCGCCCGGTCGACGTAGACGTGGACGAAGTGGCCCTGCGCCGCGGCGTCCTCGTCGTCGTTGCGGAACAGCCCGACCTCGTAGCGGACGCTCGACGTGCCGCGATGCGCGACCCGGATCCCGGCGGTGACCCGGTCGGGAAACGCCATCGAGCGGAAGTAGCGGCACCCGGTCTCGACCACGAGGCCGATCACCGGGCTGTTCGCGATGTCGAGGGCGCCGTCGGCGATCAGCACGCTGTTCACCGCCGTGTCGAAGAAGGCGTAGTAGACCACGTTGTTGACGTGGCCGTAGACGTCGTTGTCGGCCCATCGGGTGGTGATCGGGACGAAGCGCCGGTAGGCGGCGCGGGTCTCGGGGGGCGTGCGGCCGCTCAACGGACAAGCCTCGCGACAAGAGGAAGTGCCGGACCGTGGGCCGGTCCGGCTCCGGCGATCACGCCGCGCTCACGACCCGAAGGTCTCCGGATCCGGCCCCATCCGCCCGGCCGGGTCGTCGAGGGCGGCGATGCACGCCTGGTCCTCGGCGTCGAGGGTGAATCCGTCGACCTCGCGGTTCTCGCGGATGCGGGACGGCGTCGCGGATTTCGGGATCGCGACGGTTCCGGCGTCGAGGTGCCAGCGCAGGATGACCTGGGCCGGTGTGCGGCCGTGCTTCCCGGCGATCGTGCGGATCACCGGATCCTCCAGGAGGCCGCCGCGGCCGAGCGGTGCCCAGGCCTCGGTGACGATGCCGGCCTCTTCATGGAAGGCGCGCAAGGAGCGCTGCTGGAAGCGCGGATGCAGCTCGATCTGGTTGACGGAAGGCGTCGAGCCGGTGGCGTCGATCACGCGCTTGAGGTGCTCGACCGTGAAGTTGCAGACGCCGATGGAGCGGGCGCGGCCGTCCTCGCGCAGGCGCATCAGGGCGCGCCAGGTGTCGACGGTGGCTCCGCGCTGCGGCACCGGCCAGTGGACGAGGTAGAGGTCGACGTAATCGAGGGCGAGGCGGCTCAAGGATTCCTCGCAGGCCCGCAGGGTCTCGTCGTAGCCGTGGCGGTCGTTCCAGACCTTGGTGGCGACGAAGACCTCCTCGCGCGCGAGATCCGAGGCGGCGACGGCGCGGCCGATCCCGGCCTCGTTGCCGTACATCGCCGCGGTGTCGATCAGGCGGTAGCCGGCCTCGAGCGCCGTCCCGACGACCGCCGGGGCCTCCTCGTCGGAGAGCCGCCACACCCCGAAGCCGAGCTGGGGGATGCGCTTCCCGTCGTTGAGGGTCAGGACGGCGTCGGACATCGGGGGCACTCTCGGCGGGGTCTGACAGGAGATCCGTGAACTGGGTCGGACTCCGCCGATGTCGAGGGCGGGCGTGTGTCTCGCACGAAACTCCCGGTCGCTCCGACCGCTCGCTCCGCCGACGTCAGCGCAGCGGGAGTTTCGTGAGGTGCACTTATACCAATGGCCCAAGATGCTGACGCATCGGGCCATCGATCCATCTCAAATTTGCGACACTAACCCAAAGGCTTAGCGAAAATTCGAGAACGGAACCAAAGGTCGTTTGCAACGACCGTTGGTATTACTTCACCAGCGGGCAGCCGCCGTCGGCCATCGGCCGGAACGCCTGGTCGCCCGGCACGGTGTCGAGGAGCTTGTAGTAGTCGTACGGGCCCTTGCTGTCGGCCGGCGCCTTGACCTCGTAGAGGAACAGGTCGTGCACCGCGCGCCCGTCCTGGCGCACCGTGACGGTGCCGAAGAGCGGATCGTTGATCGGCTTCTCGCGCATCGCCGCAACCACCTTCTCGCCCTCGATGGTGCCGGTGTCGCGCACCGCCCGCAGGTAGGCGAGGGTCGAGGAGTAGACGCCGGCGTGGTTCTCGGTCGGCATCCGGCCGTTCATGCGCTCGCCGAAGCGCTTGGCGAAGGCGCGGGTGCCGTCGGTGCGGTCCCAGTAGAAGGCGCTGGCGAGCTGGAGCCCCTGCGCCGCCTTGAGGCCGAGCGCGTGGGTGTCGGAGAGCTGCACGAACAGGGCGGCGAGCCGCATCTCGGGCATCACCCCGAACTCCGCCGCCTGCTTGACGGCGTTGATCATGTCGGCGCCGGTATCGGCGAGCGCCAGGACCTGCGCGCCCGAGCCCTGCGCCGAGAGCAGCGGCGAGGCGAAGTCGCCGGCATTGAGCGGGTGCTTGCTCGATCCCTTCACGCTGCCGCCGGCGGCCTTCAGCGCCACGGTGGCGTCGCGCTCGAGCGCGTGGCCGAGCGCGTAGTCGACGGTGACGAAGTACCAGGACTTGAGGCCCCGTCCCGCGATGGCCCGCGCCGTGGCCGAGCCTTGCGCCCAGGTATCCGAGACCCACTGCACGGTCGTCGGCGCGCAGGCCTTGCCGGTGAGGTCGGAGGTGAGCGCGCTCGACGCCAGCGCGACCCGGTGGCGCTCGCGCATCAGGTTCGAGACCGCGAGCGCGACGGCCGAGTTCGGCAGGTCGACGATGGTCGAGACGCCCTCCTGGTCGAGCCAGCGCCGGGCGGTGGCGAGCCCGATATCGGGCTTGTTCTGGTGATCGGCCGAGACGACCTCGACCTTCAGCTCGCCGGCCTCCTTGGCGAAATCCTCGACGGCGAGCTGCGCGGCGGTGACCGAGCCGGTGCCGGCCTGGTCGGCGAAGGGCCCGCTCATGTCGCTGAGCACGCCGATCTTGATCGGCGCCTTGGTATCCTGTGCGAGGGCGGGGGCACTCAAGGCCAGCGACAGGGCGAGGCCGGCGGCGCCGGCGGCCGTTGAGCGGAACGACATCGGGGGGACCTCCCAGGGAGCTTCTTGTCAGAGCTTATTCGCGGCCCGGGCGGGCCGGTTCGGGGTCCTGTATGTCAGGGGCGCGGGGCGGCGTCGATGCGGGATCGCGCGGCGTGGTTGAGAAAGCTGGTGTCTGGCGGCGGGGGGATCGTCGCCCGCCGTCGATCCAGGCGCACGAACCCCTCCCCCGGGGAGGGGGGAGGGTTCATCAGGTGCAAACCTTCGATCATGGCGACGTCATCGGCGTCCGACCATTGCTCCTTCGTATCCGAACGGCTAAGCTTGCACCTGACGGTTCCCCTCGGGGATCAAAAGGGAACGCGGTGAGGGCTTGCCCGAAGCCGCGGCTGCCCCCGCAACTGTAAGCGGCGAGCCTTCCATCATTCATGTCACTGGGGACCCCCAAAGGTCCCTGGGAAGACGATGGCAGGCGACGACCCGTGAGCCAGGAGACCTGCCGTCAGCCGTGGTCACACGCGAGCACGTCGGGCGGGGTGTCCTGATGGGTGTCGAGGCGAGGGCGAGAAGCCCCCGTCCCGCTGTCGTTCGCGGTGACGTGCCACAGCCCCGCGCCGTCCCGCCATGCCCGGTCCCGCCCTCCCCCGATCCGCCGACAGGCCGCGCACGACGCAGCCTGCGAGTCGTCCCGGATGGCCGATATGTAACTTTATAACGTTACATGTTTTACGGGACCGGCTACGAACGGCGCGGGAGCCCGCCCTGGACACCGCCATGCCCGCGCACCGCGCCCGACGCTCGACGACCTACGCCGCCGCCTTGACCTCGCTCCTGGCCGCTCCGCTCCTCACCGCCGCCCCCGGGGCCGCCGAGGAGATCGCCCTCGACCGCATCGAGGTCGCGGGCGGCCGCTCCCGGGAGGAGGCCGCCCCGGGCCTCAACCTCGCGACGCCGTCGCGCTCGGGCAGCCGCCTTGGCCTTACACCCCTCGAGACCCCGGCGAGCCTCGACATCATCGCCGGCGAGACCATCCGGGCCCGGGGCCAGAACACGCTCGAGGAGGCGGTGACCCAGAACGCCGTCGGCATCACCAGCGTCGCGCAGCCCGGCAACGGCAACCATTCCTTCGCCAGCCGGGGCTTCGTCGGGCCGAGCTCGGTGCAGCAGCTCTACGACGGCACCCGGCTCTATGTCGGGGTCGGCACCGTGACCTTCCCGTTCGACACCTGGTCGGCGGAGCGGATCGAGGTTCTGCGCGGCCCGGCCTCGGTGCTCTACGGCGAGGGCGCAATCGGCGGCATCATCAACGTGGTGCCGAAGAAGCCGACCTTCGTCCCCGTCGGCGAGGCGCGAGCGGTCGTCGGGTCCGACGGCGTCGCGCGCCTCGCCCTCGACACCGGCGGGCCGGTCGGCGAGGACCTGGCCTACCGGCTCAACCTCAGCGGCAACCGGGCCGACGGCTGGGTCAGGCCCGACGGCGATTTTCGCAATCTCGCCCTCTCGGCGGCGGTGACCTGGCGGGCGACGCCTGATCTGAGCGTCACCCTCTCGCACGACCTCGGATACAACGAGCCCACCCGCTACTGGGGCTCGCCGCTCGTCGGCACGCGGGTGCCCGAACGCTTGCGCTTCACCAACTACAATGTCCGGGATGCGCAGATCGCCTGGTTCGACAACTGGACGCAGCTGCGCACCGAGTGGAATCCGAGCCCCGACATCACTGTGCGCAACACCGCCTACCGCCTCTCGACCGAGCGGCACTGGCGCGACGTCGAGCAATACACCTACCAGCCGGCGACCGGCCTGATCGCGCGCAGCGACTACATCGAGATCCGCCACCACGAGGAGCAGATCGGCAACCGCCTCGACGCCACGTTCCGCGGCGGCCTCCTCGGCTTCAAGAGTTCGACGGTGATCGGCTTCGACGTCAACCATATCGGCTTCCGGCGCGACAGCAACGCGCCGTTCGGGGGCGAAACGTTCGTCGATCCGTTCGACTTCGAGCAAGGACGCTTCATCAACCTCGCGGGCACCCGCACCGACATCGTCTCGCGCACTCGCCAGGCCTCGGTCTTCGCCGAGAACCGGCTGGAGCTGACGCCGCAACTCGCCCTGGTGACGGGGGTGCGCTACGACGTGCCCCGGGTCGCGGTGAACCGGCCGCTCGCGGCAACCGGCTTCGAGAAGACCTTCGATTCCGTCAGCTACCGCGTCGCCGCGGTCTACACCCCGACGCCCGACCTCGCCCTCTACACGCAATACGCCACCGCCGCCGATCCGCTGGGCAGCCTGATCACCACCAGCGTGGCGCAGGCGCAGTTCCAGCTCGCCACCGGCGAACAAATCGAGGCCGGCGCCAAGGGCCTGTTCGACGGGGGACGCGGCGAGTGGACCTTCGCGGCCTACCACATCCGCAAGGACGACCTGCTGACCCCGATCCCCGACCGGCCGACCGAGGTCGCGGCGGTCGGCAGCCAGTCCTCCCGCGGGATCGAGGTCGCGTTCGCCTACCAGCTGTCGGAGCGGTGGCGCGTCGAGGCCAACACCGCCCTGCTGCGGGCCCGCTACGACAGCTTCTCGCAGAACACCGATGCGGGGCTGGTGTCGTTCTCCGGCAAAGTGCCGGTCGACGTACCGCAGCGGGTCAGCAATGTCTGGCTCTCCTACGCCTTCGCGCCGGGCTGGGTGGCGCGGCTCGGGATCAACGACGTCGGGCCGGTGTTCAGCGACTTCGCCAACACGGTCAGGCGGCCGGCCTACACCCTCGTGAACGCCACCCTGGACTGGCAGGTGACGCCGAATTCCCGCCTGTCGCTGCGCGGCTACAACCTCACCGACCAGCTCTACGCGGTCTCGGGCAACAGCAATTCCTGGCTGCTCGGCCGGCCGCGCTCGGTCGAGCTCGCCTACCACGTCACGTTCTGATGCGGCGCTTGCTGATGCGGGACTTGCTGATGCGGGACTTGCGCAAACGCCTGAAGCGGTGGCTGCATCTCGGCCACCGCTGGCTCGGCATCGCGACCGGGCTCCTCGTCGTCGCCTGGTTCGCCTCCGGGCTGGTGATGCTCGCCGTCGGCTTCCCCACCCTCACGCATGCCGAGCGGGTCGCGGCGCTGTCGCCGCTGCGCCTCGACGCCGTGCGGCTGAGCCCGCAGGAGGCGCTGGAGCGTTCGGGCAGCACGCGCTTCCCCGAGACCCTGACCCTGGCGATGCGGGGGCCCGAGCCCGCCTACTGGATCACGCGGGGAGACGGCGAACGCCGGGCGCTCTCGGCGGCGACCGGCGAAGCGTTCCCGCCCCTGACGGCGGAGGACGCGGCGGCGCTCGCCGCGACCCATCCCCTGGCCCGCACCGTCACCGATCTCGGCCCCGTCACCCGCGACCAGTGGACCGTGACGGCGCGCTACGATCCCCTGCGGCCGTTCCGGCGCGTGGCGCTCGGCGACCCGGCCGGGACCGAGCTCTACCTGTCGGTCGCCACGGGCGAGCTCGCCCTCGACACCACCCGGACCGAGCGGGTGTGGAACTGGGTGGGCGCGATCGTCCACTGGATCTACCTCACGCCGCTGCGCGCCCGGGCGGGCCTATGGCAGGACGTGGTGCTGTGGATCTCCGGCCTCGCGCTCGCGGGGGCCGCGAGCGGCTACGTCCTCGGCTTCGTCCGGCTGATGCGCGGGCGGCTCACGCCCTATCGGGGCTTTGCCGCCTGGCACCACCTCGCCGGGGTGGCGGGCGGTCTCGTCGTCGTCACCTTCCTCCTCAGCGGCTGGCTGTCGATGAACCCGCGCGGCTGGTTCGGACCGCGGGCGCCCGACGCCGCCATGCGGGCGGCCTATGCCGGACAGGCGGCGCCGGTCTTTCCCGTCCGCCTCGACGACCTCGCTCGGGCGCCCGCCGGCACCGTCGCGCTCGATCTCGCCTGGATCGGCGGGCAGGCCGTCGTCGTCGCCACCGCTCCCGGCGGCTCGGGCCCGTGCTGCGGCACCGCTCTGACGCCCGACGCGATCGCGGCGGCCGCGGGCGCGATGCTGCCGGGAGCGCGGCTTCGCGCGGTGACCCGCCTCGCGGCGCCGGACGCCTACTGGTACGACCGCCACGGCACCCCGACCCTGCCCACCTTGCGGCTCGCCTTCGACGACCCGGCGGCGACGTGGTTCCACGTCGATCCCGCGACCGGGGCGATCCTCGGGCGGACCGACCGCAGCGGGCGGGCGAATCGCTGGCTGTTCGACGCCCTCCACACCCTCGATGCCGGCCCGCTGGCACAGAGCCCGGCGGCACGGCTGGCGGCGATCGTCGCCGCGAGCGCCCTCGGCCTGGTGATCGCGGCCTCGGGCGTCGTCCTCGGCTGGCGCCGCCTGCGACGCCGAGCCTGAAAACCCACAGCTTTCTTCGCCGGCCTCCGCCCGGGCCGAGCACGAGAACCGTCGATCCGCCCAATGTCGGACGCAACGCGCTGGATTTCGGGCTGGTCCTCGGATCACTCACCGTGTCCATCCCGGCGCAAGAATTCTCGAATACGCTGCTTCATCCCACCTCTGCGGCCGCGAAGACGCAGGCAGGACGCGGAAGGCCGAGGCGGCGGATCGGATCACGGCCGAAGCGGGCCCGGTGATTGAATCGAGCACGATCGACTGCCTCGATCACCCGACACGTAGATGTGGGGCCTCGCACGGGCGCGGGATCGACCTGCGCCGCCGATGAGGCAACTGGAGTTGTCGCTACCATCGGTTGCATCACCCGGCATCGACTTGCCTTGGCCTTGAACGCCAGGTGGTTTGTCGTGCGAGGGCATACTGGCAAGGCCTTACAGCGCGATCTCGACCAGGCTATACAAGCAACAAACCGCCCGACCTTCAAAGAAAATCACCAGTCGATCTGCTGTGTCTTCAAGCTATGCCACTGTGTTCGCACGCAAAATCGTCGGAATGGTGCATCTTGATTCAGATACCGATAACTTTCGCCCTGCATAGTGCCGGCTCCGATGACGCTGGATGAGCCGGGATGACCCTGCATCTCAAGCAATTTCCCCGATTCCTGGCGGAGCGCCGCGGGCCGGTGCTCCTCGGCCTGGCCGTGGTGGTGCTCCTGTGGGTCGGCGTCGCGGTCAAGCACCGGGGCGACGTCCGGGACGCGGTGCAGGATTCCGAGCGCACCACCCATAACTTCGCGATGGTGTTCGAGGAGAACGTGCTGCGCTCGATCGGCGAGATCGACAAGTCCCTGCTCTACATGCGCCGCAGCATCGAGAGCCGCGCCGGCCGGGAGGATTACGGCACGATCGTCAACACGACCGACCTCCTGAGCGAGATCATCGTGCAGGTGGCGATCATCGGGCCGGACGGGATGATGCGGGCGACCAATGCCGGGCCGCAGCCGCCGCCGGCGACCGATCTCAGCGACCGCGACCACTTCCGCATCCACGTCGAGCGCCCCGACGACGTGCTCTACATCAGCCGCCCGGTGATCGGGCGGGCGAGCGGCCGGGTCTCGGTCCAGTTCAGCCGCCGCTTCCTCGGGCCCGACGGGCGCTTCGGCGGCGTGGTCGTCGCCTCCCTCAACCCGAGCCACCTGACGAAGTTCTACGACAAGATCGACCTCGGCACCCCGGCCTCGATCTCGCTGATCGGCAGCGACGGGGTGGTGCGCTCGAGTGGGGGCATCGGCGGCGGCTTCGGGGTCGGCGCCGACCTCACCCGGACCGAGACCTACCAGAAGATCCGCGCGGGCCGCTCCGGTACCTTCACCCTGGAGATGCCCGACGGGGTCGACAGCCGGCTCGTGACGATCCGCAAGGTGCGCGAGCATCCGCTCTGGGTGAGCGTCAGCGTGCCGGAGGCCGAGATCTTCAAGGATGCCCGCGCCGCCCTGCGCACCGACGCGCTGGTGGCGGCCCTGCTGACGCTGCTGGTGGCGATCGCGGTCGAGAAGCTCCTGCGCATCGAGGCGAAGCGCTCCGAGGCCGAGGCCCGGGTCGTGCGCCTCGCCTCCCTCGACCCCCTGACCGACCTGCCGAACCGCCGGGTGTTCCGCGCCTCGCTGGAGGCCCGGGCCGAGGCCGCGCGGGCCGCGCCCGGCGCGGCCTACGCGGTGATGTTCCTCGACCTCGACCGCTTCAAGCTCGTCAACGACACGCTGGGCCACAAGGTCGGCGACCACCTGCTCCGGGCGGTGGGCGACCGGCTCGCCGCCACCCTCGTTCCCGGCCAGGTCCTGGCTCGCCTCGGCGGCGACGAGTTCGCGCTGCTCGTGCCCCGCGCCGGCGACCGGGCGGCGCTGGAGGCGATGGCGCAGGCCATCGCCGAGGCGGTGCTGGCGCCGTTCGAGATCGGCAGCCACCAGATCCGCTCCAGCGTCAGCATCGGCATCGCGGTCGGGCCGCGGGACGGCGCATCCGCCGACGACATCCTGATCGCCGCCGACCTCGCGCTCTACGCCGTCAAGGCGGCCGAGCGCGGCACGTTCCAGTTCTACGACCGGCAGATGAGCGAGGGGCTGGAGGAGCGCCGCCAGCTCGAGAGCGACCTGCGCCGGGCGATCGATCACGGCGAACTGGAGCTGCACTACCAGCCCTCGGTGGTGCTCAAGACCGGGGAGATCGCCGGGTTCGAGGCGCTGGCGCGCTGGCGCCACCCGGTGCGGGGCAACGTGCCGCCCTCGCTGTTCATCTCGATCGCCGAGGAATGCGGGCTGATCCACGCCATCGGCGAGTGGTCGCTCGTCGAGGCCTGCCGCCAGGCCGCGACCTGGCCCGAACGGCTGAAGATCGCCGTCAACCTGTCGCCGGTGCAGTTCGCCGGTCCCGACCTCGTCGGAATGGTGCGCGGGGTGCTGGAGCGCACCGGCCTGCCGGCCCATCGCCTCGAGCTCGAGATCACCGAGCAGATGCTTCTCGACAACGGCGAGGGAACGCTCGCGATCCTGCGCGACCTCAAGGCGCTCGGCCTGCACGTGGCGATGGACGATTTCGGCACCGGCTACTCCTCGCTGAACTACCTGAGGAGCTTCCCGTTCGACCGCATCAAGATCGACCGCAGCTTCGTCACCGGGCTCGGCACGGGGGCGCAGAACGCCGCGATCGTGCGCGCGGTCATCGACGTCGCCCGGGTGCTCGGCATGCGCACCACCGCCGAGGGCATCGAGACGGCCGACCAGCAGCGCGTCCTGGCGCTGCTCGGCTGCGACGAGGTCCAGGGCTACCTGTTCAGCCGCCCGGTGCCGGCCGGCGAGGCGCGGACGCTGATCGAGCGCTGGAGCGCCGAGCAGCAGCGGGCAAAGACCCTGGCGGCGTGACGTCGGGTGCCGGCGGAGAGCCGGACGCGGTGCTTGGCCCTCGACGGTCCTGACGCCCTCCGCCGGCACTGGGCCCTCGAGGACAACGTCCTCTCCCTCACGCCGCCTGATCCCGCGACAGGCCGAGCACCGCGGGCCGGTGCAACCGGACGACCGCCGGGCGGACGAGCCGCGGGGGGCCGCCGGCGCGCCGGCGCATCCGGGTCTCGTGCCAGAGCAGCAGGCCGCCGGCCGCCACCACGATCGCGCCGCCGACGACGAGGTGCGGGGTCGGGACCTCGCCGAAGGCGAGGTAGCCCAGCCCCATGCCCCAGACCAGCATCAGGTAGTAGAACGGCGACACCGCGGTGGCCGGGGCCGAGGCGAGCGCCCGGGTCCAGAGGTACTGCGCCCCGACATGGGAGGCGCCCAGCAGCCCGAACAGGGCGGCATCGGTCCCGCTCGGCCAGCGGAAGCCGAAGACCAGCAGCAGCGCGTGCGCCGCCGCCATCACGGCCATCTGCCAGATCAGCAGCGTGCCGGCCGTCTCGGTCTTGGCCATGCCGCGCACCGCCACCGTGACGGTGCCGTACATCACGGCGTTGCCGAGCGCGAACAGCGCCCCGACCTGGAGCGAATCGGCGCCCGGATTGGTCACCACCAGGACGCCGAGGAAACCCACCACCAGCACGCCCCAGCGCACCGGGTCCGACGCCTCCTTGTGCCAGAGGATCGCCACCACGGCGGCAAAGAGCGGCGCCGAGAAGCCGATCGCCGTGACGCCGGCGAGCGGCATCAGCCCGAGCGCCAGCACCGTCAGCGTCTGGGAGATCGCCTGCGACAGCCCGCGGGCGACGTGGGCCCCGGGCCGCTCGGTGCGAAACACCCCGAGCCCCGTCGCCGGCAGCATGACGGCGCCGACCAGCCCGAAGGCGAGCGCGGAGCGCAGGAACATCACCTCGCCGACCGGGTAACGGGCGACGAGGTACTTCGAGAAGGCGTTCGAGAGGGTCAGCAGCACCGTCGCGCCGATCATCAGCGCGATGCCGAGGGGGATGTTGTCGGCGGGGCGGAGGGGCTGTGCCGCCCCCCCGGCGACCGGGGCGCTCTGCATGGGATTCTTCCGCTGCTCCACGGCCTTGGCCCGGCGCCGCGGGCTCTTCCGCCCGCCGCAGCGGCGGCACGATTCGACGATACGGGGCGGCGCCCTCGCGTCGGGCGCCGCGCACGGGCTTCAGGCGGTCGGCCGCCGGGCCGGGGGTGCGTCGGGGATGGCCTCGGCTTGAGCGCTCATGAACCAGGGCTTCACCCCGACGCCGCGGCGCAGGGAGTACATGTAGAAGATCGGCAGGGTGGCCGGGAACAGGTCGCGGAACTCGCTGCCGTTGAAGGTGACGAACACCGCCTCCGGGAAGGCCGCCGCCACCGCAGTCTTCTCGACCATGTTCATGCGGTAGTAGTCGAGCGCGCCCTGCTCCGAGGAGCCCTCGCCGCGGTACCACTTGGCCGCGCAGGCGACGAGGCTCGCCAGGATCTCGCCGGAGGGCTCCTCCGCGGGCATGTCGGCCCCGATCTCGCGGGCGAAGGCGACGACGTCGCCGAGCCGGGCGCTGGTGAAGCCGCGGGCCTGCGCGGCGGCATCGATGGCGCCGAAATAGGCATTCGCCGCCGCATCCGGGTGCCCGTTCAACGCGGCGTGGGTGTCGGTGAAGATCAGCCGGAATACCGCCCCCGGCGCGTAGGCCCGGCGCACCCGCTCTGCCATCTGGCCGAGATAGTCGAGGCAGGCCAGGTCGGGCGCGGCGATCTCCGCCCGCGGGCCCTTGCCCCAGTACAGCACGAATTCGAGCGGGCGCCCGGCCGCGGCCGCCGCCTCGACCGCCGGCACCAGCCGCTCGGGATTGCCGGGCTGCTCGCGCTTGAAAGCCCAGGTGTTGAACGACTTGATTATCAACTCAGAATTGAGTCTCTGCGCCGGTTTACCGCCCTGGCGAATTTTTTTGTGCGCCGACGTCAAGTTCGGCGCCAAGTCGATTTGCGGCGCCTCGGATGCGATGAGATCCGCTCCGTTGGGATAGGCCGATTGCATGTCTTTCGTCCCCGTGTCGCTCCGCAACGTAAAGCCTGAAGTAAACTTTTCTAGCTTCGGCATGACGGCGACCTGTTCATCGTCCCGGGATGCGCGATAAATGAGTTAACAACTTATTAAAGTCAATCGGATGGCTAACAGATATTAAAAATCCCCACAGAAAGACGCTTCGCCGGCTCACTGGGGCGCCGCCCTGGCCGGTGATCGCGTGGGGCGCGGCGCGGGGCGGGCCCCGAGCCGTCCGGCCGCCTGCGGCTTTGGACGCGATCTTGCCTTAAGGTAGCCGCGGCCCGCCGCGAGGGGCGCGTGCGGGAGGCTCGCGAGACGGTTCATGGACCTCAACAGCATCACCGAGGTGGTGGCGCCCCGCGCCCGGGACGGCCTGCCGGCCTGGCGGCCGGGCGATGCCTGGCTCGCCGGCGGGACCTGGCTCTTCTCCGAGCCGCAGGAGGGGTTGGGCCGGCTCATCGATCTGCCGTCCCTCGGCTGGGAGCCCTACGCGGTGACCGACCAGGGCCTGCGGATCGCCGCGACCTGCACCATCGCGGCCCTCGACCGGGTCGAGTGGCCGGCCGCCTTCACCGCCGCGCCCCTGGTCGGGCTCTGCTGCCGGGCGCTCCTCGGCTCGTTCAAGATCTGGAACGCCGCCACATTCGGCGGCAACCTCTGCCTCGCGCTTCCCGCCGGGCCGATGATCGCGCTCGCGGTCGCCCTCGACGGCCTCGGCCTGATCTGGACGCCGGACGGCGGCGAGCGGACCCTGCCGGTCCGCGACCTGGTGTGCGGGCCGCAGGAGACGGCGCTCGCGCCCGGCGAGATCCTGCGGGAGGTCTTTCTCCCCGTGGCGGCCCTGCGGCGGCGCGCCGCCTTCCGGCGCATCTCGCTGAGCCCCAACGGCCGCTCCGGCGCGCTCACCGTCGCCACCCTGGACCCGTCCGGCGCCTTCGCCCTCACGGTGACGGCGGCGACAAGGCGCCCGGTGCGGATTGACCTGCCCGCCCTGCCGGAGGCCGGGGCGCTGGCGGCGGCGCTCCACGCCGCGATTCCCGACGCGCTCTGGTACGACGACGTCCACGGGGCGCCGGACTGGCGCCGCCACGTCACCGGGCTCCTCGCCCAGGAGGCCCGGGCCGAACTCGCGGGAGGCGGCGCATGCGGCTGACGGTCAACGGAACGGTGCACGAGGCCGAGCCCCGCCCCGGGCAGTGCCTGCGCACCTTCCTTCGCGATCTCGGCTGGTTCGGGGTCAAGAAGGGCTGCGACGCGGGCGATTGCGGCGCCTGCACGGTCCACGTCGACGGCGAGCCGCTGCATTCCTGCCTGGTGCCGGCGTTCCGGGCGTCCGAGCGCAGCATCACCACGGCGGAAGGGCTCGCCGGCCCCTGCACGCCTGACGGCGGCGTGCCCGACACCCTCCACCCGGTGCAGGCCGCCTTCGTCGCCGCGCAGGGCTTCCAGTGCGGCTTCTGCACGTCGGGCATGGTGATGACGGCGGCCGCCCTCGACCAGGGTCAGCGGCGCGAACTGCCAGCGGCGCTGAAGGGCAACCTCTGCCGCTGCACCGGCTACCGGTCGATCGCCGACGCGATAGCGGGGCTCGACGGAACGGTCCCGCCGGCCTGCGGGCATAGCGCCCCGGCCCCGGCGAGCGCCGCCCTGGTCAGCGGCCGGGCGCGCTACACCCTCGACCTCGCCCTGCCCGGCGCCCTGCACCTGAAGGTGCTGCGCTCGCCCCACGCCCACGCGCGGATCCGGTACGTCGATGCGAGCGCCGCCCTGGCGCTGCCCGGGGTGGTGCGGGTGCTCACCCACGCCGACGCGCCCGACCGGCTCTTCTCCACCGCCCGGCACCAGAACCCGACCGACGACGCCAGCGACACCAGGGTGCTCGACCCGGTGCTGCGCTTCGTCGGCCAGCGCGTCGCGGCGGTGGTCGCCGAGAGCGAGGCGGCGGCGGAGGCCGGCTGCCGGGCCTTGCGCGTCGATTACGAGGTGCTGCCGGCCTGCCTCGACCCCGAGCGCGCCCTCGACCCCGACGCGCCCCTCGTCCACGGCGCGCGGCCGACCGGCCAGGATGCGCCCCAGGATGCGCCGCCGCTGCATCCCCACCCCAACCTCGCCGCCGAGGCGCATGGCGCGATCGGCGACGTCGCGGCCGGCCTCGCCGCGGCCGACGTGGTGCACGAGGGCACCTACACCTCGCAGAGGATCCAGCACGCGCATCTCGAGACCCACGCGGCGATGGGCTGGCGCGACCCGATTGGGCGCCTCGTCATCCGCTCCAGCACCCAGGTGCCGTTCCTCACCCGCGACGCGCTCTGCGCGCTGTTCGATCTCCCGCGGGACCGGGTCCGGGTCGAGTGCGGCCGGGTCGGCGGCGGCTTCGGCGGAAAACAGGAGATGCTGACCGAGGACCTGGTGGCGCTCGCCGTGCTCGCCACCGGCCGGCCGGTGCGCTGGGAGCTGACCCGCGCCGAGCAGTTCACCGCCACCACCACGCGCCACCCGATGCGGGTGCGGGTGCGCCTAGGCGCCCGCCGCGACGGCACCCTGACGGCGATCGCCCTCGACGTGCTGTCGAATACCGGGGCCTACGGCAACCATGCCGGCGGGGTGCTGCATCACGGCTGCAACGAGGTGATCGCGGTCTATCGCTGCGCCAACAAGCGGATCGACGGCTACGCCGTCCACACCCACACCCTGCCGGCCGGCGCCTTTCGCGGCTACGGCTTGAGCCAGACGATCTTCGCGGTCGAATCCGCCATGGACGAGCTCGCCCGGGCGCTCGACCTCGATCCGGTCGAGCTGCGGCGGCGCAACGTCGTGCGCCCCGGCGACCCGATGGTCTCGACCAGCCTCGAACCCCACGACGTCCAGTACGGCAGCTACGGCCTCGACCAGTGCCTCGACGCGGTCGCGGTGGCCCTGGCCGAGCCCCCTCCCTCGGGCCCCCCGGGCTGGCGCACCGGCTCCGGCATGGCCCTGTCGATGATCGACACCATCCCGCCCCGCGGCCACTTCGCGGAGGCCCGCATCGCGCTCGACGCGGAGGGCCGCTACGCCTTGAGCGTCGGCACCGTCGAGTTCGGCAACGGCACCTCGACGGTGCACGGCCAGATCGCCGCGGAAGCCTTGCGCACCACGCCCGACCGGATCGCCCTGCGCCAGGGCGACACCGACGCGGTCGGGCACGATACCGGCGCCTATGGCAGCACCGGCATCGTGGTCGCCGGCCAGGCGACCCTGCGGGCCGCCGAAGCGCTGGCCGCCGCCTTGCGCGCGCGCGCCGCCGACCGGCTCGGGATCGATCCCGCCGCCTGCCGGCTCGACGGCGCGTTCGTCGTCGCGGGCGACACCCGGGTGGCGCTGGCCGATCTCGGCCCCGCCGAGGCGTCGGGGCGGGCCGACGGCACGCCGCGCTCGGTAGCGTTCAACGTCCAGGGCTTCCAGGTCGCGGTGCATCCCGCGAGCGGCGAGGTGCGCATCCTGCGAAGCGTCCACGCCGCCGACGCGGGGCGGGTGATGAACCCGGTGCAGTGCCGCGGCCAGATCGAAGGCGGCGTCGCCCAGGCGCTCGGTGCCGCGCTCTACGAGGACCTGGCGATCGATGAGGCGGGCCGGGTCGCGACCCCGTCCTTCCGCACCTACCACATCCCGGCCATCGCCGACGTGCCCCGCACCGAGGTGATCTTCGCCGACACCCACGATGCGGTCGGGCCGCTCGGCGCCAAGTCGATGAGCGAGAGCCCGTTCAACCCCGTGGCGGCGGCGCTCGCCAACGCCATCCGGGACGCGACCGGCGCGCGGCTGACCGCGACGCCGTTCGCGCCCGACCGGATCTACCGACAGACCAGCGACGCAACCCACAGCGGTGAGGAGGAGAGATGGACCTGAAGCGCGACGACCGCCTGACCAGGCCGGCGGGACCTTCCGGAGGCGGTTTCCTGGAGCGCACCTTCGCGCTCTCGGCCCACGGTACGACCGTCCGCACGGAGCTGCTCGCGGGGCTGACCACCTTCCTGACGATGGCCTACATCGTCTTCGTCAACCCCAACATCCTGGGCGACGCCGGGATGCCGAAGGGCGCGGTGTTCGTCGCCACCTGCCTCGTCGCGGCGATCGGCTCGCTCGTGATGGCGTTCTACGCCAACTACCCGATCGCGCTCGCCCCCGGCATGGGGCTCAACGCCTACTTCGCCTACGTGGTGGTGCTCCAGATGGGCTACACCTGGCAGGCGGCGCTCGGCGCGGTGTTCATCTCCGGCCTGCTCTTCATGGTCGTCACGCTGACGGGCCTGCGCCGGATCATCGTCGAGGGCATCCCGCGATCGATGCGCATCGCCATCACGGTCGGCATCGGGCTGTTTCTGGCGATCATCGCGCTGAAGAGCGCCGGCGTGGTGGCGGCGAGCCCGGCGACCTTCGTCACGCTCGGCGACCTGCACAAGCCGAGCACGGTGCTGGCGGTGCTGGGCTTCCTGATCGTCGCGGTGCTCTCGGTGCGCAAGGTGCGCGGCGCGCTGCTCGCCGGCATCCTGACGGTCACGGCGTTGAGCTTCGTCGTCGCCGACAACACCTTCCAGGGCGTCGCCTCGCTGCCGCCGTCGATCGCCCCGACCCTGTTTGCCCTCGACATCACCGGCGCGCTGTCGGGCGGCCTGCTCAACGTGATCCTGGTGTTCTTCCTCGTCGAACTGTTCGACGCCACCGGCACGCTGATGGGCGTCGCGAACCGCGCCGGGCTCCTCACCGAGGGCAAGATGGAGCGCCTCGACAAGGCCCTGATGGCGGATTCGTCGTCGATCTTCGTCGGCTCGCTGCTGGGCACGTCGAGCACCACGGCGTACCTGGAGAGCGCGTCCGGCGTCGAGGAGGGCGGCCGTACCGGGCTCACCGCCGCGACGGTGGCGGTCCTGTTCCTCGCCTGCCTGTTCTTCGCCCCGCTCGCCGGCTCGGTCCCGGCCTACGCCACGGCGCCGGCCCTATTCTACGTCGCCTGCCTGATGCTGCACGAGCTGGTCGATCTAGACTGGGACGACCTGACCGAGGTGCTGCCGGCCTGCGTCACGGCGCTTTTGATGCCGTTCACCTACTCGATCGCCAACGGCGTCGCCTTCGGCTTCATCACCTACGCGGTGATCAAGCTGCTCACCGGACGCTTCCGCGACGTGAAGCCGGTGGTGTGGGTGATCGCCGGCGTGTTCCTGTTCAAGTTCGTGGCGACGGGCAGCGCGCACTAACGGGCACCGCCGCCCCCTGAACCCTCCCCCTCTGCGGGGGAGGGTGGCCCCCGAAGGGGGTCGGGAGAGGGGACGCCGCTTCCGGATATGGTGGAGCCGTCGTGAAGGGCGCCCACTGGAACAGCGTCGCGCTACCCCTCTCCCGCCCGGCATCCGCCGGGCACTCTCCCCCGCAGAGGGCAGGGTTGTCCGGGAAAAGAAGTGGCGCGTCTCCCCTCTCCCGTATGGGAGAGGGGCCGGGAGTGAGGGTGGCTCGGCTCCCGTGTAAAGCTGAAAGTGTCGAGCTGCACAGCTCAACTGTTCAGGATTATTGCGGAAGCCGAGCCACCCTCACCCCTATCCCTCTCCCACACGGGAGAGGGGATCCCGCGCTTGATTTTAAAGAAGTTTTCCCCGGACAGCCCTGCGCAGAGGGGGGAGAGTTCGGGCGCCATTCCCGGGAAGGTCTCAGTACTTCCGCACCAGGCTCACCAGCCTTCCCTGGATCCGCACCCGGTCCGGCCCGAGCACCCGGGTCTCGTAGGCCGGGTTGGCGGCCTCCAGCGCGATCGAGGAGCCGCGGCGGCGCAGGCGCTTGAGGGTCGCCTCCTCGTCGTCGATCAGCGCCACGATGATGTCGCCGGTATTGGCGGTCTCCTGGCGGCGGATCACCACGAGGTCGCCGTCGAGGATGCCGGCCTCGATCATCGAGTCGCCGCGCACTTCGAGCGCGTAGTGCTCGCCGCTGGCCAGGAAGTCCGGCGACATCGCCACCGTGCGGCTCTGGCTCTGGATCGCCGAGATCGGCGTACCGGCGGCGATCCGGCCCATCACCGGCACGCTGACCGAGTGGCCGTTCTCGTCCGAGGCCGTCGCCATCGCCGGGATGCCGGCGGGCCGCTTCGGCTCGTGGGCGCGCCCGCCCTCGACCACGCTGGGGTTGAACCGCACCACCTCGGCGCTCGGCGCGGCCTGCGCCGGCCCCGTCACCGTGTCGGGCAGGCGGATCACCTCGATCGCCCGGGCCCGGTTCGGCAGGCGGCGCAGGAAGCCGCGCTCCTCGAGCGCCGTGATCAGGCGGTGGATGCCCGACTTCGACTTGAGATCGAGGGCGTCCTTCATCTCGTCGAAGGACGGGGGTACGCCCGTCTCGCGCATTCTCTGCTGAATGAAGCGGAGCAGGTCCAACTGCTTACGCGTGAGCATGTGACACTCTCATCCCCGCGCTGGCGCGCTCCGGAAACAAATCGCGAACATGGTAAGCGTTCCGCAAGTGTTCCGCAAGCGGGTCCGCACCTGCGGCGCGAGAACACAGCAGAACGAGGACATCGCGGCCAGTTCGGGCGCGGCCGGGCATGCAAAGCGGGCGGTGCGACCGGCCGGACGACGATGCGCCAGCGGCGGACGGGCGCCGGCTCCCGAGCGAGGAGGAGTTCGGCGGTCGCGCAGGACGGCCGGCGGACGTGGGAGCGATCGACCTCGATCGAGGAGGATCACCCCCGCCCCTTGCGCCCCTTGTATTTCGGCCGCTGGCCCGGAAAGCCTTGCGTCGAGCGGCCGGTCGGGCGCTCGGCGTAGGTGAAGGGCACCTCGCGGTCGGTGCCCGGGCCCATGTCGTCGAGGTCGGGCTCGCGGATGCGGGTGCCCTCGTCGGAGGTGCCCTTGCCGCCCGGCCCGTAGCCCAGGGGCTCCGCGCCGCGCCGCTTGCGCTTGGCGCCGAAGCGGCCGGCCTCGCGCTCGACCTCGGCCTGCTCGGCCATCGGGTCGTCGGCGATGGCGAGCTCGGTCGCCTGGAGCCGCTTGAGTTCGTCGCGAAGCCGCGCCGCCTCCTCGAAGTCGAGATCGGCGGCGGCCGTCCGCATCCGCTTCTCGAGGTCGGCCATCACCGCCTTGAGGTTGTGGCCGACCGTGACGGCGGACTTGGCCAAGCCCGTATCGACCTGGACGTGGTCGCGCTCGTAGACGCTCTCCAGGATGTCCGAGATGTTGCGCTTCACGCTCTGCGGCGTGATGCCGTGCTCCTCGTTGTAGGCGAGCTGCTTCTTGCGCCGGCGCTCGGTCTCGGCCATCGCCCGCTCCATCGAGCCGGTGATGTGGTCGGCGTAGAGGATGCAGCGGGCCTCGGCGTTGCGGGCGGCCCGGCCGATGGTCTGGATCAGCGAGGTCTCGGAGCGCAGGAATCCTTCCTTGTCGGCGTCGAGGATGCCGACGAGGGCGCATTCCGGGATGTCGAGGCCCTCGCGCAGGAGGTTGATGCCGATGAGCACGTCGAAGGCGCCGAGGCGCAGGTCGCGGATGATCTCGATGCGCTCCAGGGTGTCGATGTCGGAGTGCATGTAGCGCACCCGCACGCCGTTCTCGTGCAGGTACTCGGTCAGGTCCTCGGCCATGCGCTTGGTGAGCGTCGTCACGAGCGTCCGGTAGCCGGCGGCGGCGACCTCCTTCACTTCCCCCAGAAGATCATCGACCTGGGAGCGGGCCGGGCGCACCTCGATGACGGGATCGACGAGGCCGGTCGGACGGATGACCTGCTCGGCGAAGACGCCGCCGGTCTGCTCCAGCTCCCACTTCGCGGGCGTCGCCGAGACATGGATCGATTGCGGGCGCATCGCGTCCCATTCCTCGAACCGCAACGGGCGGTTGTCGAGGCAGGAGGGCAGCCGGAAGCCGTACTCGGCGAGCGTCGCCTTGCGGCGGAAGTCGCCCCGGTACATGCCGCCGATCTGCGAGACCGTGACGTGGCTCTCGTCGGTGAAGACCAGCGCGTTGTCGGGCAGGTACTCGAACAGGGTCGGCGGCGGCTCGCCGGGCTTGCGGCCGGTGAGGTAGCGCGAATAGTTCTCGATGCCGTTGCAGGCCCCCGTCGCCTCGATCATCTCGAGGTCGAAGGTGCAGCGCTGCTCCAGGCGCTGCGCCTCGATCAGCCGGCCCATCCGGGTCAGCTCCTCGACCCGCCACTTCAGCTCGTCCTTGATGCCCTTGACCGCCTGCTGGAGTGTCGGGCGCGGCGTGACGTAGTGGCTGTTGGCGTAGACCTTGACGAACTTGAGCGTGTTGAGGGTCTTGCCGGTGAGCGGATCGAACTCGGAGATCGCCTCGATCTCGTCGCCGAACAGACCGATGCGCCAGCCGCGGTCTTCCAGGTGGGCCGGCCACAGCTCGATCACGTCGCCGCGGACCCGGAAGGTGCCGCGGGCGAAGTCGGACTGGATGCGCTTGTATTGCAGCGCCACCAGGTCGGCGACGAGTTGGCGCTGCTCGATCTTCTCGCCGAGGCTGACGGTGAACGACATCGCCGTGTAGGTCTCGACCGAGCCGATGCCGTAGATGCACGAGACCGAGGCGACGATGATGACGTCGTCGCGCTCCAGGAGCGCCCGGGTGGCGGAGTGGCGCATCCGGTCGATCTGCTCGTTGATCGACGACTCCTTCTCGATGAAGGTGTCGGAGCGCGGCACATAAGCCTCGGGCTGGTAATAGTCGTAGTACGAGACGAAATATTCCACCGCGTTGTCGGGGAAGAAGCTCTTGAACTCGCCGTAGAGCTGCGCCGCCAGGGTCTTGTTGGGGGCGAGGATCAGGGCCGGGCGCTGGGTCTCCTCGATGACCTTCGCCATCGTGAAGGTCTTGCCCGAGCCGGTGACGCCGAGGAGCACCTGGTCGCGCTCGGCGCCCTTCACGCCGGCGACGAGCTCGGCGATGGCGCGCGGCTGGTCGCCCGCCGGGGTGAATTCCGAGTTCAGCCGGAACGGGACGCCGCCCTCCGACTTCTGCGGCCGCTCGGGGCGGTGCGGGCGCCACAGCTCGCCGTTCTTGAACAGCGGGTTGCCCTCGGTGAGGAGCTTGGTCAGCGCGTCGACCGTCGCCGAGACGCCCTCGGCCGCCAGCGACCCGCGCTCCTCCACCGCCTCGCCGTCCGGCTCGCGCAGGCCCAGCGCCTGGGCGAGCGCCGGGTCGACGTCGGCCGCATCGCCGTGCGCGAAGGCGGCCTGCGGCGCCTCGCCGAAGCCGCCCGGGGCCGCGGCCCCGGAGCGCTTGGCCTTGCGGCCGGACCCGGACGGTGCCGTCCCGGGGGCCGCGGCCGCGTCCTTGCGCGGGCGCCCGCGCTTCGGCGACTCGGGCGGCGGCGGTTCCACGACGGGCAGGCGGTCGCGGTTCAGCGCCGGGTTCAACAGCTCGGCGAGGAACGGGTCGAGCGGCTTCAGCTCGGGCTTGGAGGCCTTGCCGGTCGACAGGCGGGGCTTCTTCGGGGCTGGCATGGAGGTGATATGGCAAGCCCTGCCGGGGCCGGAAAGGGCTCTCGTCAGCGCACCTTGACCACCTCGTGCGGCTCACCGCACCTTGGCGACCGCGATCGCGTCGCCCTCGACGAGCAGGAAGCCGATGCCGGCCCGGCGCAGCGCCTCGATGGCGGCGTGGCGGCTGCGGGCCGCCGGCCCCTCGCTGCCCTCCTCCAGGCGCCGGATGGTCGAGAGCGAGAGGCCGCTCGCTTCGGCGAGCTCGGCCATCGACCAGTCGAGCAGGCCGCGGGCGGCGCGCAGATGCGCGCCCTGGACCGCCTGCTCCAGGCTGCGCCGCACCGCGCCCGTGGGCACCGGCCGCATCCCGTCGATCCGGGAATTCAGGCTGGCCCAGGTCTCGATCCGCCCGTCGGCGCCGCGCACCGGGACGAACACGCCGCGGAACAGGCCCCGCTCGCCGCCGGCCAGGGCGAGGTGGTTCTCCGTCACGAAGGGCCGCCCGGCCTCGACCCGGGCCAGGACCTGGTCGTAGACGCGCCCGCGCTCCTCCGGCACCAGGATCCGGGTCCAGTCGTCGTGGAAATCCTGCTGGCTCAGGCCGGTGAGGCTCAGGAGTTCGCGCGAGGCGATGCGCAGCGAATCCGAGTAGGGCGAGGCGTGCATCCAGGTCTGCGCCTGCTCGAACAGGGCCCGCTTGCGGCGCTGCTCCTCGCGGTGCAGGCCGGCCAGGCGCTCGGCGTCGGTCACGTCCAGCACCACCCCGGCCACCGCGCGGGGCCGGCCGGCGGGAGTGAAGTAGGCGGTGCCGCGGCTGGCCAGCACCCGCAGCGACCCGTCGGGCCGGATCACCCGGACGGTGTGGTCGTTGAAGATCCCCTCCCGCATCACCGCACCGTTGGTCTCGATCAGCGGCCGGTCCTCGGGATGGACGAGGCTGAGGAACAACCCGAAATCCGCCCGCACGCCGCCGGGCTCGAAGCCGAGCAGCCGGTAGAGGCCCGGCGACCAGACCTGCTCGTTGCGGTCGAAATCCCAGGTCCAGCTGCCGGTCAGGCCGTGGCTCTCGATCAGCCGCAGGAAGTCCCGGTCGGGGAAATCGAGCCCGGTCAAATCCTCCTCGGGGCGCCGGGGAAGGCCGGGCGGCGTGGCGTCCCGGGTCATGACAGCCTCGCGGGCTCGCGCGGAGCGGCCGGCTCCGGCACCAGGGTGAGGGGCAGCGGATCATCGCTCCCGAGCGGGTCGGGCAGGCCGCGATCCCAGGGCGGGTCGGCGAAGCGGTCCGCCACGAACGCCACCAGGGCCCGGACCTTGGCGGGCGGGCGGCGGCGCGAGGGCATCACCGCGTGGATCGGCAGGGACGGCACGGGCCCGAGATCGAGCCCCACCAGGCGGCCGTGGCGCAGGGCCTCGGCGACCAGGAAGGTCGGCTGGTAGATCACCCCGAGCCCGGCGGCGGCCGCCGCCACCAGGGCGGCGCCGTTCGAGGCGCGCAGCGAGCCCGAGACCGCGACGGTGCCGGCCTCGAAGCGCCAGCCGTCGCTGCTCGCCAGGGTGTAGCCGAGGCAGTTGTGCCGCATCAGGTCCTCCGGCCGGCGCGGCCGGCCGTGGGCGGCGAGGTAGGACGGCGCGGCGCAGACCCGCATCCGGCACGGCGCCAGCGCCCGGGCGACCAGGCTCGAATCGCGCAGGTGGCCGATCCGCAGCGCCAGGTCCCAGCCCTCCTCGATCAGGTCGACCGGCCGGTCGTTGAGGCCGAGCTCGACCGTCAGCGACGGGTGGGCCTGCCCGAACTCGGCCAGCGCCGGAGCAACGTGCAGCACCCCGAACGAGACCGGCACGTTGAGCCGCAGGGTGCCGCGGGGCTCCATCGCCTCGGCGCCGGCCGCGGCCTCCGCCTCGTCGATCTCGGCGAGGATGCGCTCGCAGGCCTCGAGATAGCGCCGGCCGGCCTCGGTCAGGGTCAGGCGGCGGGTGGTGCGGTGCAGGAGCCGGGCGCCGAGCCGGTCCTCGAGGGCGGCGACGTGCTTGGTGACGCCGCTCTGCGACAGGCCGAGCGCCCGCGCGGCGGCCGAGAGGCTGCCGGTCGCGGCGACCCGCACGAAGATCTGCATTCCGGTCAGCCGGTCGGGCACGGCTCGATCTCACTCTGAGCGTGTGAAGTGATGCTACGACATGCCGGATTTCCGGACATTCTCAAACGTTGCAGTGTGCGCAGACAGCCTGGCGCCAACACGTCGTCACCGGAGACCGAGCCGATGAGCGCACCGATCGACCCACGGACCCGCATCGGGCACGTCCACCTGCGGGTGGCCGACCTCGACCGGGCGCTCGGCTTCTATTGCGGGGTGCTCGGCTTCGCGCTGATGCAGCGCTACGGCAGCCAGGCCGCCTTCGTGTCGGCCGGCGGCTACCACCACCATATCGGGCTCAACACCTGGGACAGCGCCGGCGGGGCGCCGCCGCCGCCCGGGAGCACCGGGCTCTACCACACGGCGATCCTGTACCCGACCCGGGCGGCGCTGGCCGACGCGCTCGCCCGGCTCGACGCCGCCGGCATCCCGCTCACCGGCGCGAGCGACCACGGCGTCAGCGAGGCGCTCTACCTCGACGACCCGGACCGCAACGGGGTGGAGCTGTACCGCGACCGGCCCGAGGCCGAGTGGCCGCGGGACGAAGCCGGCGGATTGCAGATGGTGACCCGCCGCATCGACCTCGCCGCCCTGCGGGCGGAGGCTCCCTCGCAGGGCGGGGCTACCCGGCGCTAGGCGCGTCGGCCTCGGGGGTGCGGAAATAGGGCTCGACCGGGCCCTTCAGCTTCACGGTCATCGGGTTGCCGAAGCGGTCCTTGGCGTTGCCGGCCGCGAGCCGCACCCAGCCCTCGCTGACGCAATACTCCTCGACGTTGGTCTTCTCGACGCCCTTGAAGCGCACGCCGACGCCGCGCTCCAGCAGGGCGGCGTCGTGGAAGGGGCTGCGCGGATCAGTGCTGAGGCGGTCGGGCGGGGTGTCGGTCATCGGTCTCGAAGCCTTGGGGCAGGAGGTCGGGGAAGAGGTCGGGCAAGGGGTCGGGCTGGCGAGCCCGGACCATGCGTCGGCGCCCCAGTAGCCGCTCCGCGCGCCGCTGCCAATCCGCCCCCTGGGCCGGTCCGCTCTCTGGAATTTTCATAATTCACGTGACAATATAGATTGGTGATTTCAAAGTAGAAGATCTCCAAAATCGCTCTTAGATCTTGCGCGCGCCGAGAACGTGCTGCATCCAGGGCGCGCCGGACCCCGGCACGATCCGAGATGGAGGCCGCGATGGCGCGAGCGCTGATCCTGATTCACGGCTGCGCGGGCCTGATCCGCGAAGGATGGCCGCCGGTCGGCCTACCCTGGGAGCGGCTGGTCGGCTTCTTCGGCGAATCGGGGAGCGGGCGATGATGACCCTGCATCAACGCGAGCGCCTTCGGGAAGAGGCCGAATCTCGCGGGCAGGCCGCCCTGGAGCAGGCCCTGACCCTCGCCTTCTGGGACGCCCTGGAGCGCGGCCCGCTGCCGCCGATGGCGGCGCTGGAGGCCGCCGCCCGCACCGTCGGCACGCTCTACCGCCAGATCGCCTCCCTGCACGGCCCGGTGCCGCGCTGCGGGTGCGGCTGCCAGCCAGAGCCCGACGAGGACCTGATCCGCCTCGAGGCGATGCTGGCGGCCGCCCTGATCGAGCGCTCCCGGACGACCCTCGCCGACCTGCCGGTGCAGGGGCGGGCGTGAGGGTGGTCGCCGATCGATGTGCAAATCTTACGCGGGCCTTCGCGGATGAGCGCGCCGGCCGAGCCTACGGCCCAGGCGATGCCCCCTCACCCCGTTCCATAGGACTGTCCGGACAGGAGGAAAGGGCACGGGTTCTCCCTCCCCCCGACGGAACTCGGGCAAGCCCGAGTTCCGTCGGGGGGAGGGAGAACCCGTGCCGTCAGAATCGTCGGCGGAAAGACTGCCGGGATCCACCTGCACCATGACAGTCGCCGAACCGATGACCGGTCCGGAGAACGCGGCTCACCGCGGCGCCGTGCCGTCCGGCCGGTTCGACGGCATCCCGCCGGGCGCGTCCGGATAGGCGGTGCTCGGCACCGGGCCGGCCTGCCCGACCGAGCTGCTCGGCGCCGGGGTCCGGCTCGCATCCGCCGCGCCGGAGGGCCCGGGCGCCGCCGGGCACGGGCCGGGGCCCGGACAGGCGGCGTGGTCGGTCGCGACGGAGCGGCCGTCCCGCTCCGCCGCCGGCTGGCCCCCGGGGCTGTTCGGGTAGGCCGCGGCCCCGCCGGGCTGGCGCGACGGCGGGGCGGGGGTGGCCGAGCCCTGTGCCGAGGTCCCTTGCGCCAGGGCGGGGCCAGCGGCGAGCGCCGCGAGCAGGACGAGGGTGGGGATGGGGCGCATCAGATCTCCCGCCGCTGCATCGCGCCGGCGATGTGGTCGGCCTGGCGGAGCGCCAGCGCCACGATGGTCAGGGTCGGGTTGCAGGCCGCGCCGCTCGTGAACTGGCTGCCGTCGGAGACGAACAGGTTCTTGACGTCGTGGGTCTGGCCGAACTTGTTCAGGACCCCGTCCCGCGGCTTTAAGCTCATCCGGTTGGTGCCCATGTTGTGGGTGCTCGGATAGGGCGTGACCGGGTAGGTGACGGTGGCGCCGACCGCCTCGTAGATCGCCGCGCCGCGCTGGTAGGCGTGGTTGCGCATCGCGACGTCGTTGGGGTGGTCGTCGTAGTGGACGCTCGCCACCGGCATGCCGTGCTTGTCCTTGACGACCGGATCGAGGGTGATGCGGTTCGTCTCCTGCGGCAGGTCCTCGCCGACGAGCCACATCCCGGCCATGCGCGGGTACTGCTCCATCGCGCTGGTGAAGGAGCGGCCCCAGGCGCCGGGATTGAGGAAGGCGGCCATGAACGGCAGGCCGAGGGAGACCGTCTCCATCTCGTAGCCGCCGGCAAAGCCGCGCTTGGGGTCGTGGTGCGCCTCGTCGCGGATGATGCCCGCCATGGTGGTGCCGCGGTACATGTGCACCGACTTCTCGAACACGCCGTAGACGCTGCCGGTCATGTGGCGCAGGTAGTTGCGGCCGACCTGCCCCGAGGAATTGGCGAGCCCGTCGGGAAAGAGGTTCGAGGCACTGTTGAGGAGGAGCCGCGGGCTCTCGATCGAGTTGCCGGCCACCGCGACGATGCGGGCCTTCTGGCGCTGGAGCTTGCCGTCGGCATCGGCGTAGACCACGCCCGTGACCTTGCCCGACGCGTCGTGCTCGATGCGCAGGGCCATGCAGTTCGGGCGCACCTCCAGGTTGCCGGTCTCCTCGCCGCGGGGGATCTCGGCGATCAGGGTCGACCACTTGGCGCCCGACTTGCAGCCCTGGAAGCAGAAGCCGATCTGCTGGCACGCGCCGCGGTCGTGGCGCTCCTCGCTGTTGATCGCCATCCGCCCGGTATGGACCTCCTTGTAGCCGACGCGGCGGGCGCCGGCCTCCATCACCTTGAAGTTGTTGTTGCCCGGCAGGCCCGGGATGCCGTTGGTGCGCGTCACGCCCATCCGGTCCTCGGCCTTCTCGTACCAGGGATCGAGCTCGGCCCGGGTCAGCGGCCAGTCGAGGAGGTTGGCGCCGGGGATCGCGCCATAATGGTCGCGGATGCGGAACTCGTGCTCCTCGAAGCGCAGGGACGCGCCGGCCCAGTGCACCGTCGAGCCGCCGACCGCCTTGACGATCCAGGCCGGCAGGTTGGGGAAGTCCCGCGCCACCCGCCACGAGCCCGAGGTGGTGCGCATGTCGGTCCAGGCGAGCTGGGCGAAGCTCGCCCATTCGTCGTTGACGAAATCCTCCATGTTGTGGCGCGCGCCCGCCTCGAGGATGACGCAGCGGATGCCCTTGAGCGCCAGCTCGGTGCCGAGCGTGCCGCCGCCGGCGCCCGAGCCGACGATGACGACGAGGCCGTCGTCGTTCAGGTCGAATGTGGCCATGGTTTCCTCCGCTCCGCTCCGCACGGCCGGTCGCGGCCGGTCCTGCGCGGTCGTTCGTTGATTGTTCTTTGGTCGACGTTCGGTTTTTGAAGGATGACCGGCCGGTCAGACCTTCGGCAGCCAGTCGATGTCGTTGAAGCCGCGGTTGATGTAGCCGCCCTTGTCGGCCGACGAGCCCTCGTAGCCGAATTTTGGCCACAGCTCCGGCTGGTTGTAGAGCGAGACGACGAGGTCGGAGCGGATCTTCTTGAAGAAGTCGGTGTGGCTGATGCCTTCCAGCACCGCGACCCGGTCGGCCTCCCAGCCGATCTGGGCGTAGTTGACCTTGAGGCGGGCCTGGGAATCCTCGTCGAGGCGGCGCACGCCCTCCTTCAAGAGCGTCTTCACCGCCGGGTCGGCGGCGGCCTTGCCGTCCCAGGGCTTGATCGCCGTGATGTAGTAGACGTCGGCGAGGAAGTCGTGCGGGTAGATGTCCCGCGCCATCTTCACCAGGGTCTTCAGCTCGGCCGGCGCCAGCGCCGCGCCGTTCTCGGCCCAGGCCTCCGAGACCTGGAGCCCGGCGCCGGTGGCGATGGCCGCGGCCGGTGCGGCGACGGCGGCGCTCTGCAGGAAGCCGCGGCGGCTGAACCGCGTGCGCGGATCGACTTCTCTCATCGGGTGTCTCCTCTTTCGCTGTTTCTTGTCCGTGCTCGGTCGGTGCGCCGGCCCGGGACGCGTCTTTGCGCGCTTGCCGGGCTGGCGGGATCGGCTCAGCCGAAGCGGCCGCCCTTCTGGATCACCTCGATCTTGTAGCCGTCGGGATCGGTGGCGAAGAAGAAGCGGGCGAGCGTCTTGCCCTGGTGCTGGAAGTCCTTGACCGGGGTGGCGGGCAGGCCTTCTCGCGTGAAGCGGGCGTGCTCGGCGTCGACGTCGTCCACCACCACCGCGAGGTGGCCGTAGCCGTTGCCGAGGTCGTAGGGCTCGGTGCGGTCGAAGTTGACCGTCAGTTCCAGCTCGAACGGCGACGAGGGATGGCGCAGGTAGACGAGCGCGAAACCGTCGAAGCCGATGCGCTCGGCGAGCTCCAGGCCGAAGGCGCGGGCGTAGTAGGCGCGGGAGCGCTCCTCGTCGAGGACGCGGATCATCGAGTGGACGGGCTTGGCCATCGGCAGCAGGAACCTCGTTTCGCGTGAGCCACCGCTCGGGTGTCGCCGCTTAGACTAGCTCCAGGGAAGCGGGCCGCGGTGGTAGCGGGATGTGACGCGCGCCGGCTCGCGGCGCCGCCCGGGCGCGACCCTCCCGCACGGGAAGGCACGGGCAAGCCGCCTACCGCTCACGGGGACGGGTGAATTCCTGTTCCACTCCGCCGCGTGCGCGAGGACACATCGCGGGACGGACGCGCCACCTATATTCCAATCATCGCAACAGAGGCAGGCCGAACCCCCGGCAGGCACTGCGACAAGGAGACTGAATACCACATGAAGACCCGCATCGCCGCCGTCGTCACCGCGATTGTCCTTGGCGCCGCTCCGATCTCGTCCGCCATGGCATTCAGCCCCAACGCTCCCGTCAACCCGTTCCGGACCCAGGACGTCGAGACCACCGGCTCGATCGGCTCGGCCAACGACAGCGTCCCGTTCTACGGCTCGTGCCCGATGAGCTCGGCCGCCGAGGGCAACGCCAAGCAGCAGAACTTCCCGGTCAAGCAGTACGGCCAGACCGCCGGCGGATACCGCTGCTAACCTGACGGAGACGGACAATGAGCGAGATGAAGCTTCTGCGCGCCGTGTCTTACGGCATGATCGGTGTTCTGGCCGGCGGCCTCGCCATGACGGTGGTCGGCACCGCCAGCGCTCTGATGAACATGTAATTCTGCCGAAGGACCGCCCCCCGGGGCGGTCCTTCCCGTTTGAGCGGCATTTCCCGCGCCGGCGACGGAACCGCAGAGCTTCGGGCCGCTTTGCCCCTGCGAGACCACCGCAGGAGACCCGCCATGCCCCCGCTCGCCCGTCTCGCCGCCGCCCTGCTTCTCACGGCTGCATTCTCTGCGGCGAGCGCCGCCCCCGCCCTCGCGATCTCCGACCGGCGCGACCAGCCGACCCGGGCCGACGTCCCCGACGGCGCGCGCCGCGGCGATCCCGGGGTCGCGCCGCCGCAGGCGATCAGCCCCGACACCAAGGTGATGCCCGGCGACACGGGCCTGAGCGGCCACGCCCGCTCGCGCACCAACCCCCTCGACCAGCTCGACGCCAAGGACCGGCGCGCCACCGGCGGCGGCAACGGGGCCGGCGACGGGCGATGAGCGCCCCCGGCCCGATCATCCTGTTCGATGCCGAATGCGTGCTGTGCTCGGCCAATGCCCGCCTCGTCCTCGAGCGCGACCGCGCGGCGAGGTTCCGCCTCGCGTCTATGCAGGGCGAGACCGGCCGGGCGCTCTATCGCCGGCACGGCATGGATCCGGCCGATCCGGCGAGCCTGCTGGTCGTCGAGGGCGACCGCGTGCGCCGGGACAGCGACGCCGTCCTGCACATCTACGAGACGCTCGGGTTTCCCTGGCGGCTCGCCCGGATCGTCCGCCTGATCCCGGCCCGGCTGCGCGATCCGGTCTACCGCCTCGTCGCGCGCAACCGCTACCGCCTGTTCGGCAAGCGCGACAGCTGCTGGGTGGCGCCCGCGCGCTACCGCGACCGCATCCTGTAGCCGCTGCCCGGATAGGCGCTGACCGAAGGCAACCGCTTCCGGCCAACCCCGTTTACCATCGCGCGACACGTTACCATACGCGACAAGGGCGCGGGGGGAGGCACCCATGGGTCTGCTCGATCAGGTCATCGGTTCGGTGCTCGGCAACGTCCTCGGCGGCGGCCGGCAGGAGGAGAGAGGCGGGGGCGGCGCGGGGGCGATGTCGCCGCTGGTCAAGGCGCTGCTGATGCTGCTCGCCGCCAAGGCGATGCACGGCGGCTTCGGCGACATCTTCGGCGGCGGCCGCCGGCCGGCGCCGCAATCCGGGCCCGACGACGGCTACGCCCCGGACCCGCACGGCTACGGCGCGCCCGACCCGCGGGACGAGCCCCGCTCCCGGCGCGGCGAGGACCCGAACAACCCCTATTCCGACCTTTCCGGGATGCTCGACGGCCCGGGCGGCGGCACCGCATCCCCCTCCCCCGGGGGCGGAAGCATGCAGAACCCGTTCGACCAGGGCGCCGGCCCGTATTCCCGCCTCGACCGGGAGCAGCCGGAGGATGCCGCCGGCGGCGGCCTCGACCAGCTCATCGACCGGTTCCGTCAGGGTGGCCTCGGCGAGATGATCGAGTCGTGGATCGGGCCCGGCCACAACCGGCCGATCCAGCCGCAGCAGCTCGCCCAGGCGCTCGGCCCCGACACGGTCGAGACCCTGAGCCGGCAGACCGGCCTGGAGCGGAACGACCTGCTGGCGCAGCTCGCCCAGGTGCTGCCGGGCGTGGTCGACGGGCTGACGCCGCAGGGGCGGCGCCCGAACCACGACGAGATGCGCGGCTGGTGAGCCCGCACCGGCGCCGGCATCGGCCGGGCGCCCCGGACGAAGGAAGCGTCGATGGCCTACGAGCTGCATTACTGGCCGCTGATCCAGGGCCGGGGCGAGTTCGTCCGCCTCGCCCTGGAGGAGACCGGCGCCGAGTACGTCGACGTCGCCCGCGAGGACGGCATCGACGGCATGATCGCGGGCCTCGACGCCCCGCCCCGCCCGCCCTTCGCGCCGCCCTACCTGCGCGACGGCGACCTGGTGATCGGCCAGACCGCCGCGATCCTGCTCCATCTCGGGCCGCGCCTCGGCCTCGTCGGCGACAGCGAGGCCGACCGGATCTGGACCCACCAGATCCAGCTCACCATCGCCGACGCGGTGGCCGAGGCCCATGACAGCCACCACCCGATCGCCGCCGCCCTGTACTACGAGCAGCAGCGGAAAGAGGCCGCCCGCCGGGCCGAGGATTTTCGCGAGAACCGGATCCCGAAATTCCTCGACTGGCTCGAGCGGGTGCTCGCCACCAACCCCGCCGGCCCGCGCCACGTCGTCGGCGACCGCCTGAGCTACGCCGACCTGTCGCTGTTCCAGCTCGTCGAGGGCCTCGCCTACGCCTTTCCGCGCGCGACCGAGCGGGCCCTTGCCGCCACGCCGAAGGTCGTCGCCCTGCACCGGCTCGTGGCTGCCCGGCCGCGCATCGCCGCCTACCTGGCGAGCGACCGGCGCGTCCCCTTCAACCAGGAGGGGATTTTCCGGCGCTACCCGGAGCTCGACGGCTGAGAGCGGCCGTAAAGGCGTCGCGACTTCCCCCAACGACACCCGGTGCTGTCGCCCGGACGCCACAGGCCGGCGGCGCAGCATGGATTTTCCTAAACCCCTGTATTTGCTCGATTTCAGGAATGGTGCGTTGCCGCGCTGCCACAGGGTGTGGCCGCGATCGAACGGTCGATACCAGTACTTAACGGAAAATTAACCATTTCGGGACGAAACTCCCCTTAACAAATCGTTCACCAAATCGCGCCTCGGCGCTCAAGTCTGACAGCATCGCGCGTCCACCGCGAAGGTCGGGCATGATTTCGAAAATACAAGAACAAGCAAACCCGCCGCCGATCACGGCGCCGGGACGAGAACACTCGTCAAAAAATCTCGAATAAATCTTGGGGGCTGGCGTGTACATCGTGGTCGACGAGCGGGAAAGCGTTGCCGCGCAGGTTGTCGCGGGCTTCAGCGTGGAGGGTGTGGCGGCTCGGGGCCTGGACGTGCGGGACGTCCGAACCTGGATCGACGCCACGTCGCCCGGGGACCTCGCCCAGGACCTCGCCGGGGTGGAAGGCTTCGTCATCGGCGACTGCGCCGACCGCACCGCCTTCACCGCCGTCCTGCGCAGCCTGTCCGGCGCGCCGATCATCGCCCTCAACGAGACCCGCTCCCTCGAGCAGACCCTGGCGCTGTTCACCGCCGGCATCGACGACGTGGTGCGCAAGCCGGTCCACGTGCGCGAGATCATCGCCCGGGCCGGCGCCATCCGCCGCCGGACCAACCGCAGCGAGGTCAAGCCCGCGAGCACGCCGGACAAGAGCGGTCGCCTGACGGTGCATACCGACGGGCGCGATCCCGAGATCGACGGCCAGAGCCTGCTGCTGCCGCGGCGCGAGCGCGACATCCTGGACTACCTCGCCCGCAACCGCGGCCGGCCGGTGACCAAGGGCCAGATCTTCAAGGCGGTCTACGGCGACCTCGACGCGGCGGTCGACGAGAGCGTGGTCGAGGGCCATATCAGCAAGCTGCGCAAGAAGCTGCGGATGCGGCTGGGCTACGACCCGATCGAGGCCAAGCGCCTGGCCGGCTACACCTTCGTCGGCTGATCCCCCTCCCCTGTATCACGCGAAAGCCCCGGGCGGCCGACCGCCCGGGGCTTCGTCGTCTGGGAGACCGCCGCCGGTTAAGGCGGCGGCCGGTCGTCTTAGCGGAAGAGCGAGAGGACGTTCTGGCTCGCCGAGTTGGCGATCGAGAGCGCCTGCACCGCCAGCTGCTGCTGCGTCTGCAGCGCCTTCAGCTTCGTCGACTCCTCCTCCACGTCCGCGTCCACCAGGATGCCGATCGTCCGGTCGTTCGCCTTCATCAGCGTGTCGACGAACGTCTTCTGACCGTCGATCTGCGTCTTGTTGGCGCCCAGCTTCGTGCCCGCATCCGTCACCTTGGCAATCGCCTTGTCGACCGCCGTGATGACGTCCTGAAGGTCCAGGTCGCCGTTGCTGCCTACCAGCGACGAGATGTTGATGGTGGAGATGGAGTAGGCGGCGTTGCCCGAGCGGGTGTAGGTGTTGTTCTGCGTGTCGAGGATGCCCTTCACGTTCGAGGTCCCTCCCGCGCTGCCGTTGCCGCTGGCGGCGGGACCCGCCGTCGTGCCGAAGCCGGCATTCACCAGGGTGTTGGTGCCTGAAGCCGCCACGTTGGTCAGCGACAGCGTCGTGCTCGAACCCGTGCCAATCGTCTGGAACGTGAGGCGGCCGGCGCTGTCGAGCCCGGCCGTCACCCGGTTGGCACCGATGGACGCCGTGATCTGGTTGTTGATCGCGGCGAGGAACTCGTCGGTCGTGACGTTGGCCAGGTCCTTGGCCGCCGAGGTCATGGTGCTCTTGTTGATCAGGATCGAGGCGCTCGAAGAGGTGCCATCGTTCACCGCGAGGGTGAAAGAGACCTCGTTGCCGGGGGCGCCGCTGAAGTCGGCGGTACCGGCATTCGCCGTGCCACCACGGAACGCCGACGTGCCGGTCAGCGCGGTCGAGCCGGTGAACTGGGCGCCGGTCGCGGCGCTGGTGGTGGGAGTGGCGTTGCTGTCGTAGAGCTTGATGCTGCCCACGGCCACCTGGATCATCGAGAACGAGATCGTGCCGTTCGCCGCACGGGAGAAGCCGCCGACGACGTTCTGGTTGGCCTGATAGGCTTTGTTGGAGGTCGCCGAGTTGACGGAGAGCCAGTTCTGGCCACTGGAGTTCGAGGAGTCGGCGGTGGCCTGCATCTTCGACTGGATCGCGGCGATCTCGACCTGCACCTTGGCGCGGTCGACGCCCGGTGTCAGCGCGGTCTGCAGCTTGGCGCGCATGTTCTGCAGGTCGGACAGGATCGAGTTCAGGCCGTTATAGGCGGTGTCGACCGACGAGGCGCCGAGGCCGAGGGAGTCCTTGACGGCGCCGAGCGAGGCGTTGTCGGTGCGGACCGTGGTGGCGATCGACCAGTAGGCGGCGTTGTCGGAGGCGGCCGAGACGCGCTGGCCGGTCGAGACGCGGTTGCTGGTCGTGTCGAGGTTCTGGTTGATGTTCTTGAGGGTGGTCAGCGCCGTCATCGCGGCGTTGTTGGTCAGCAGGCTGGTCACGGCTGTCGTCCTGATCTACACGTTACTGGCTAGGGCGATCGTGATCCGGGCTCGCACCGGTACAGCTGAACGGCCTCATGCCGTCGGGGCGACCGAGCGGAGGCGCGCTGGATATCCCAGCCCGCGGCCGATCCGGTCGGTCTGTCGTGATCGCTCCCGGTCCGGCGGATCGCCGTCCAGGCTCGCTCAAGCCCGACTCGCTGCGCGTTAGACATCCGGACTCTCACCGGGGTCAGCGGTTCGACATCATGTCTCTGGGCCGGTCGGAGCCCATCCGCTGCACCTGCTTCGACCTGACAGCGGTGTCGCCGCCCCCGTCGATGGAGGCAATCTGCACCCAGAAGGTTATTCGACGATTAAGCTTAAGAGCGCACCCCGAAAAACCTCGGCCTTGACCGGATCCCGCGGCAGCCGAGCGTCAGGATTTCGTTAACCATCAATTTTCATTAACCATGACGCAACGAAAGACCAAAGAAAAAGGCCACGTCCCCGGGGACGTGGCCTTGTCTCGTCGCGCCGGTCGGCGGACCGCTCGGCGGTCCGCCACCCTCCCCGCCTAGCGGAAGAGCGAGAGGACGTTCTGGCTTGCCGAGTTGGCGATCGAGAGCGCCTGCACCGCCAGCTGCTGCTGCGTCTGCAGCGCCTTCAGCTTCGTCGACTCCTCCTCCACGTCCGCGTCCACCAGGATGCCGATCGTCCGGTCGTTCGCCTTCATCAGCGTGTCGACGAACGTCTTCTGACCGTCGATCTGCGTCTTGTTGGCGCCCAGCTTCGTGCCCGCATCCGTCACCTTGCCGATCGCCTTGTCGACCGCCGTGATGACGTCCTGAAGGTCCAGGTCGCCGTTGCTGCCTACCAGCGACGAGATGTTGATGGTGGAGATGGAGTAGGCGGCGTTGCCCGAGCGGGTGTAGGTGTTGTTCTGCGTGTCGAGGATGCCCTTCACGTTCGAGGTCCCCCCCGCCGTCCCGTTGCCGCTGGCGGCGGGACCCGCCGTCGTGCCGAAGCCGGCATTCACCAGGGTGTTGGTGCCTGAAGCCGCCACGTTGGTCAGCGACAGCGTCGTGCTCGAACCCGTGCCAATCGTCTGGAACGTGAGGCGGCCGGCGCTGTCGAGCCCGGCCGTCACCCGGTTGGCGCCGATGGACGACGCCGTGATCTGGTTGTTGATCGCGGCGAGGAACTCGTCGGTCGTGACGTTGGCCAGGTCCTTGGCCGCCGAGGTCATGGTGCTCTTGTTGATCAGGATCGAGGCGCTCGAGGACGTGCCATCGTTCACCGCGAGGGTGAAAGAGACCTCGTTGCCGGGGGCGCCGCTGAAGTCGGCGGTACCGGCATTCGCCGTGCCACCACGGAACGCCGCCGTGCCGGTCAGCGCGGTCGAAGCCGTGAACTGGGCGCCGGTCGCGGCGCTGGTGGTAGGAGTGGCGTTGCTGTCGTAGAGCTTGATGCTGCCCACGGCCACCTGGATCATCGAGAACGAGATCGTGCCGTTCGCCGCACGGGAGAAGCCGCCGACGACGTTCTGGTTGGCCTGATAGGCTTTGTTGGAGGTCGCCGAGTTGACGGAGAGCCAGTTCTGGCCACTGGAGTTCGAGGAGTCGGCGGTGGCCTGCATCTTCGACTGGATCGCGGCGATCTCGACCTGCACCTTGGCGCGGTCGACGCCCGGTGTCAGCGCGGTCTGCAGCTTGGCGCGCATGTTCTGCAGGTCGGACAGGATCGAGTTCAGGCCGTTGTAGGCGGTGTCGACCGACGAGGAGCCGAGGCCGAGGGAGTCCTTGACGGCGCCGAGGGAGGCGTTGTCGGTGCGGACCGTGGTGGCGATCGACCAGTAGGCGGCGTTGTCGGAGGCGGCCGAGACGCGCTGGCCGGTCGAGACGCGGTTGCTGGTCGTGTCGAGGTTCTGGTTGATGCTCTTGAGGGTGGTCAGCGCCGTCATCGCGGCGTTGTTGGTCAGCAGGCTGGTCACGGCGAGTGCTTCCGGTTTTTAGCGCGTGGCAGGAATGTGCAAGGTTCCGGGCTCACACCGGTGCAGCGGGACGGCTTCATGCCCTCGGACGCCAGGTCCGACCGACTGCGCTTCAACACATCCGGATTCTCACCGGGGGCTGCGGCTCGACATCATGTCTCTGAGCCCGTGCAGAGCTCATCCGCGGCGCCTGCCGGGCAGCCCTGCTGGGGGCGCCGGCGACAGATGCACTATCGGGGGGCGCCCCTTATCAAGCGATTAAGCTCTCGGTAATACCCGCTATCCACACCCCGCCGCTCGGCAAGAACGACCCAGGCGAGTAGGCAGGAACGTCCATCCGGACAGGCCCGGGCAAGGCTGCGCGGCTATCCCAGGGACATGAGCGAACATTCCGAGCCCACCACGCGCGGCGGCTCAGCCGAGACGGCGCCGACGCGCATCGTCCTCAAGAGAGGCGGTACGTTCTTCCTCAACGGCGCCCTGATCCGCGCGCTCGACGCCTTCGGCGCCGAGATCCACCTCGCGGATTCGCTGCTGCTGCCGAGCCAGATCCTGTCGGCCGAGACGGCGCGCACGCCGTTGCAGCGGCTCTATTACTGCGTGCAGCAGGCCCTGATCGAACCGGCGGCGGCGCAGTCCTGGCGGGCGGCTTTCTCGGCGGGGCTGGCGCCCCTGCTCGAGGCGCATTCCGCCCTGGGGCCGGTGCAGCGCGACAGCCTGGAGCGGGTCGCGGCCCTCGTCGAGGCCGGGCGCCTGATCGAGGCGCTGGCGGCCCTGCGCCGGATGATCAAGGCCGGGCCGACGACCTGAAACCGGGCAGCGGGGGCGAAAAAGCCCCGCGCAAGCCACCGGCCTTAGAGCCTTGAAGCATCAAGACGGAGCGTTGCGGGACATGGGAATCCTCGTCGGCCTGGTCATCGCCATCGGCTGCATGCTCGGCGGCTTCGTGGCCATGGGCGGCCACCTCATCGTGATCTGGCAGCCTTGGGAGTTCGTCATCATCGGCGGCATGGCGGCCGGCACCTTCGTGATCGCCAACCCGATGAAGACGGTGGTCGATTCCGGCAAGGCGACCATGGAGGCGTTCACCGGCAAGGGCCCGAAGCGCAAGGACTTCCTGTCGCTGCTCGGCCTGATCCACGCCCTCCTGCGCGAGATCAAGACCAAGCCGCGCAACGAGGTCGAGACCCACTTCGACGATCCCGCGAATTCCGAGATCTTCAAGAACTATCCCGACGTGACCAAGGACCAGGGCCTGGTCCTGTTCATCTGCGACTATTGCCGGCTGATCCTGATCGGCGGCGCCCGCTCGCACGAGATCGAGGCGCTGATGGAGGAGGAGATCGGCACGCACAAGAAGTACGCGCTGAAGCCCTACGGGGCGATCAACACGGTGGCCGAGGCGCTGCCGGCGCTCGGGATCGTCGCGGCGGTGCTCGGCATCGTCAAGGCGATGGGCGCGCTCGACCAGTCGCCGCAGATCCTCGGCGGCCTGATCGGCGCGGCGCTCGTCGGCACTTTCTTCGGGGTGTTCGCCTCCTACGGCGTGCTGGCGCCGCTGGCGCTCAAGGTGAAGGGCGTGCGCGAGAAGCAGTGCTCGGTCTACACCATCGTGAAGCAGAGCCTGATCGCCTACATGAATGGCGCCCTGCCGCAGGTGGCGATCGAGCACGGCCGCAAGGGCATCGCCGCCGCCGACCGCCCGACCATCGACGAGGTCGAGGCCGCCACCGTGCCGGGCGCGCAAGCCAGCGCCGCGGCCTGACGAGAGCCGGGACACCCGACCGATGACCGAACCCGCGACCGGTTCCACGCCCGGTCCCTCCGACCCGGCGATCCTCCGGAGCCCCGCCGACATCCGCGCCCGCATCCAGGAGGCCGCCGGCCTCTCGCTGGACCGGCTGCCGATGCTCCAGCTCATCTTCGACCGCCTGGCCACCGCCTGCGGCGACAGCCTCAAGCACCTCGCCGCCTCGTCGGTCCTGTACTCGCTGCACGGCGTCGAGAGCGGGCGGTTCGGCGGGTTCCTCGACGTCTACGACGCCAAGGCGGTGGTGGGCATCTTCAGCGCCCCGGCCTGGGACGGCCACATCCTGGTCGGCCTCGACCGCGACTTCGTGTTCACCATGGTCGAGGTGCTGTTCGGCGCCGACGGCACCGAGCAGCCGGTCGACGACGAGCGCCCCTTCTCGGCGATCGAATTGCGCATCGCCCACATGATCCTGGAGCAGGTCGGCCGGGCGCTCGAATCCTCGTTCGGCCTCGTCTCGAAGACGGCGTTCCACCTGGAGCGCACCGAGACCCGGATGGAGTTCGCGGTGATCGGCCGGCGCAGCAACAAGGCGATCCAGGCCAAGTTCCTGATCCAGGCGCTCAGCCGCGGCGGCGAGATGTTCATCATCATCCCGCAATCGGTGCTCAACCCGCTGCGGCCGAGCCTGTCCAAGGTGCTGACCGGCGAGACCAGCGCCCGCCGCGACCCGCGCTGGGCGACCCAGATCGCCGCCGAGGTGCAGAAGACCACGGTGCACCTGCGCGCCGTGCTGGAGGAGCGCCACCTGACCCTCGGCGAGATCGCCGGGCTGAAGGTCGGCCAGGTGATCGCCCTCGACGCCACCCCGGCGACGCGGATCAAGCTCGAGGGCAACGACAAGCCGCTGTTCTGGTGCCAGGCCGGACAGTCTCAAGGGGCCTACGTCCTGCGGATCGACGAGGCCATCAACCAGGACAAGGAGGGGGCGGAGCATGGTGTCGCTGGTTGACGGAGTGCTGCTCGCCGCCCTCGTCGGCACCAATGCCTGCGTGCTGCCGCTCTACCTGAAGCTCAAGCGCCTCGACCGCGCCCAGGCCGAGTACGGCCGCGCCGTCGCGGCCTCCGGCCACGCGCTGGCGAGCGCCGGCGAGGCGGTGCGCAGCTTCACCGGCGAGGGCCGGGCGGTGCTGGAAGCCCTGAGCGCCAAGATCGACGAGGCGCGGGCGACCCTCGACGCCCTCGAGGCCGGCCGGCGCGAGGCCGGACTGGCCGAGGGGCGGCGCTAGGACCTTCTCCGGTCGTCGGCGCAAGGTCTCCCCCTCTCCCCGCGGGCGGGGAGAGGGCTGCGTCCCCGTTCAGGGGACGCAGCGAGGCGCGGCCGAGGGTCGAGGGGGTCTCGACGCATGAGCCTCCTCCGGAAACACCCCCTCGCCCTCGCGGCGAACCTGCGGTTCGCCGCTCGCCGCGTCGCCTGGACGGCGACACGGCCCTCTCCCCGCCCGCGGGGAGAGGAGAACCTTACGCCACCTCCTGTCTCGGACAGTCCTGGCGGCGTCGGGACGAGGCTTACAAACGATGGCGGGCCTCAGCGTCGACCTGTCCGCCTCTCTTGCACGATCCGGTATCGCCACTGCGGAACGCTGCACCCCACGGCCAGGGCTCCGGCCCCGGTGCGTGGAGACGGCACGACGGATCAAGCCACGCCCTCCCGGCCGCAAGCCGGCGCCGCAAGCCTCGGATCAGCTTGAGCGCCTAGACCTGTCGGGGACACGAGACTTCCACGCGAGCCCGCGATGAGCACGAGCCCCTTCCCCGATGCCGGCGCCAGCGCCGCCTTCCCGAACCAAGGCTCGCCAGGAGCCGAGGACGGGCGCAACCTCGATTCGATCCTGCGCATCCCGGTCCTGGTGCAGGTGGTGCTCGGCTCGGCCACCATGCCGGTCGCCAACCTGATGAAGCTCGGCCGCGGCGCCGTCGTGCCCCTCGATCACCGGGTCGGCGAGCCGGTTGACGTGATGGTCAACGGCCGGGTGATCGCCCGCGGCGAGATCGTCATCGTCGAGGAGGACAATTCCCGCTTCGGCGTCTCGCTGACCGAGGTGGTCGGCCCGGCCGACGCCGCGCAGAACGGCTGATCCCGCGTGAACGTCTCGGTGTCCCCTCCGGCCCTGCGCAGCGCCTCCCGGCAGCTCGCACCCGTCGACCAGGTCGCGACCCTGCTCCTGGCCATGGGCAAGCCCGCGGCGGGGCGCCTGCTGAAGTACTTCGAGCCGGACGAGATCAAGCGGATCACCCACTCGGCCTCGCGGCTCGGCGCGGTGAGCCCCGACCAGGTCGACACCGTGGTCGAGACCTTCGCCGAGGAGTTCGCCGGCGGCGCGAGCCTCGTCGGCACGGTGCAGGAGGTCGAGAAGCTCCTCACCGGCCTGCTCCCGGCCGACCAGGTCGCCGACATCCTGGCCGAGGTGCGCGGCAACGCCAACCGCTCGGTCTGGGAGCGCATGGCGACGGTGTCGGAGAGCATGCTGGCGAGCTACCTCGTCAAGGAGCACCCCCAGACCGCCGCGCTCATCCTGTCGAAGGTCAAGCCCGCCATCGCCGCCAAGGTGATGGGCCACCTGCCGCTGCCGGTGCGCAACACCGTGATGCGGCGGATGCTGAGCTTCAAGCCGGTGACCGACGACGTGATGCAGGCGGTCGAGCGCGCCCTGCACGAGGACTTCCTCATCAACGGCTCGCGCAATTCCGGCGCCGACACCCACGCCAAGATGGCCGACATCATCAACAAGATGGACCGCCAGCAGATGGACGAGGCGCTCCACAGCCTGGCCGATTCGCGGCCGAAATCGGTCGAGATCCTCAAGGGCCTGCTCTTCACCTTCGACGACATCGTCAAGCTGGCGCCACGCGCGCGCACCACGCTGTTCGACGCGGTGCCCAACGACCGGCTGGTGCTGGCGCTCAAGGGCACCGAGGCGGAGTTCCGCACGGTGGTGCTGAGCGCGCTCTCGGCCCGGGTGCGCCGCATGGTCGAGCACGAGCTCAACGGCGGCGAGCCGGCCGCCCAGCGCGACGTGATGGAGGCGCGCCGCAGCATCACCGACCTCGCCATGGACATGGCGGGCCGCGGCGAGATCGAGATCAACCCGGGAGGCGAGGATGAGGCCCTCATCCGCTGAGCGGCGTAGGGTGACCCGGACGGCGAGGCTCGCGCTGCGCGGTCCGACGCATGTCTGAGGAGACCGACCACGAGAGCAAGACCGAGGCCGCCACCGAGCGGAAGGTGCGCGACGCGATCGAGAAGGGCGACGTGCCGTTCTCCCGCGAGGCGCCGGTCTTCGCCTCGATCCTCGGGCTGCTGGTGTCCCTGAGCCTGGTGGTGCGGGACCGGGCGGCGGCGCTCGCCCGCGACCTGTCGTCGTTCCTCGACCATCCGGGCGGGTTCGCCCTCGGCAGCGCCGAGGACGCCCTGACCCTGATGCACGCCACCGGCGGCGCGCTCGCCCGCTTCCTGACCCCGATCCTGCTGGTGCTGATCGCGTTCGGGCTCGTCGCGTCCCTCGCCCAGAACGTCCCGAGCCTCGTCTCCGACCGGATCGCCCCGAAATGGAACCGCATCTCCCCGGCCTCGGGCTGGAGCCGGATCTTCGGCCGCTCCGGCCAGGTCGAGTTCCTGAAAGCCGTCCTTAAAGTCTCATCGGTCAGTCTCGTCGTCCTCCTGCTCCTGCGCTCGGAACAGGGCAAAGCCGTGAGTGCCATGTTCGTCGACCCGAGCCAGCTGCCCGAGCTGATCCTGACGACCGCGATCCGCCTGGTCTCGGCCGTCAGCATCGCCACCATCGTGATCGTGGCGGGCGACCTCGTCTGGGCGCGCCTGCGCTGGCAGCGCTCGCTCAAGATGTCGCGCCAGGAGATCAAGGACGAGCACAAGCAGATCGAGGGCGATCCGACCGTCAAGGCGCGCCTGCGCTCGCTGGCGCAGGACCGCGTCCGCAAGCGCATGCTCGGCCAGGTCGACCGCGCCACCGTGGTCATCGCCAACCCGACCCACTTCGCGATCGCGCTCCGCTACGAGCCCTCCGAGGGGCCGGCGCCGATCGTGCTCGCCAAGGGCCAGGACCTCATCGCCCTGCGCATCCGCGAGATCGCCGAGCAGAAGGGCATCCCGGTGATCGAGGACAAGCCTCTCGCAAGGTCGCTGTACGATGCTGTCCAAGTCGACCAGATGATCCCCGCGGAGTTCTACCGCGCGGTCGCGCAGATCCTGTTCTTCCTGTTCGCGAGACAACGATGATCCCTCACGACCACGATCTCGCGCAGGCCCGGATCCCCTCCCGGGACGTGATCGCGGCGGCCGAGGAGGTCTTCGCGACGGCGATCCGCGACTTCATCACCGAGTTCTGCCTGCTCGACGGCAGCGTGCTGGTCGGCTGGGTGCGGGGCGAGCGCCACGGCAACATCGCCGACCTCGTCGCCTCCTCCGCCGAGCCGTTCTTCAAGAACGCGACGCTGACCTACGCCGACGCCGCCGACGTCTGCCTCGACTGGGGCCGCTCGATGCAGGTGGTGCTCGACATGGAGTTCGCAGCAAAGCCCGTCACGGTGTTCTTCAAGCTCGTCCTCGACGGCTGCTTCGTCGGGGTGGCGATCCAGCGCATCCTGGCCGAGGACGGCCCCCCCTTGCGCCTCGACGCCTTCGCCCGCGCCCTGTCGGAGGCCCGGCTCTCCTGAGAGCCGGCGCGGGCCCGGCGACGGCGGCCGGGGGGCCTTGCGAGGGGCCTGCGCGAGGCCCGGCCAAGCCAGTTAACCTCGCTTAACGCGGTTTCGCGCACACACCCGCGATCGATCCTCAAAAAAGCCCTGCGAAGCGGGCTTGCTGCGGCGCAGCAGTCATTGACCGGCGGCGACGGCCCGGACATGACTTCATTCGGCGCAAATCGGACACCGAAAGCTATCGAACGGCGCGCGCCTCCCGCGCGCCCGACGGCCGAAGGTTCCGTGCCGGGGGCGCAAGACGGAGCAGAGGTGGGGGCGCCGCAACACGGCGCTATCCGGCCCTGCTCGATGAGGGTGCAAGCAATGTATTTCTTGGTTGATGCCAGGAAATCGGTGAATGCGGGCTTCAAGGCCGGGTTCGATCGGGAAGGAATTTCTTCCTTCTCGCTCTCGCCGGAAGAATTCACGAGCTGGATCGAATCCGCGTCCCGCAGCGACCTCGATGCGGTGCAGGGCTTCCTCCTGGGCGATTTCGACGAGCGCGCCCGCTGCGCGAGCGCGATCCGCCGGCAATCCCGCGCGCCGATCATCGCGCTGGCCGATTCGCGCTCGCTGGAGCAGACCCTGGTGCTGTTCGACGCCGGCATCGACGACGTGCTGCCCAAGCCCGTCCACGTCCGCGAGATCCTGGCCCGGGCCGAGGCGATCTGGCGCCGGGTCAACGGCGAGCAGGCGCAGGCGCCCGACGCCGCCTCACCCTGCGACGGGCAAATCCCGGCCCGGGGGCCCGAGCGGCTGCGGGTGTTCTTCGACGGGCGCGACCCCGAGATCGACGGCGTGCCCGTGTCGCTGCCCCGGCGCGAGCGCCACATCCTGGAATTCCTGGTGCGCAACCGCGGCCGGCGGGTGACCAAGACCCAGCTCTTCAACGGCGTCTACGGCGTCTACAGCGACGGCGTCGAGGAGAGCGTGGTCGAGGGCCATGTCAGCAAGCTGCGCAAGAAGCTGGCGCAGGTCCTCGGCCACGACCCGATCGAGGCCAAGCGCTACATCGGCTATACTTACGTTGGGTAAGAGGCCGGCAGGAGACTGGAGCACTTCACGATCGCGCTGCGATCGCGAAGCTCTCCAGATCATTGATTTTGCCGCATTTTCTGCGGCGAACCGGTATCCACTTCGTCGGAAAACGCTTTAGGGCTCCTGCCGGCGCGACGACGTGCGAATGCCCTACTGGCAGAACGTCTTGGCCCCCGGCGTCCACTGGCCGAAGCCGGAGGCCACCATGTTGGCGATCACCCGGCAGACATACTGCTTCTGGGCCGGGTTGTTGTTCGGGCCGGCGTGGTAGCGCGCCACCGCCAGGGTCCAGCTGCCCTCCCGCGCCTTGAGCTCCTTGAGGAAGACCGTCGCGTACTCGACGTTCTGGCGCGGGTCGATCATCGCCTCGAGCGAGGAGAACTTCGCCCGGTGGTAATGGTGGTTGATCTGCATGCAGCCGAGATCGACCAGGCGCACGCCGCTGGCCTGCGCCTCCCCGAGGCGCCGGATCACGTCGGCGGCGTTCGACCCGAAATAGGCCTTGCCGCCGATATTCATGGCGTAGGGCTGGAGCGAGCCGCGGTTGCCGCTCTCGGTCAGCCCGACGGCGTAGAGCATGCCGAGCGGCACGCCGTGGCGGGCGGCGGCCTGCGCCATCTGCTGCTCGCAGACGTTGCCGGTCGGCGGCAGCGGCGCCCGGGCGGAGCCGGAGACCGTGGCGGCGGCCTGCGCCCCCGCGACGGCGCTAAAGGTAAAGGCCGCCGCGGTCGCGATCGCCCGAATGCACGTCATCTCTCTGCTCCATGCTCCGGCGCCCGCCTTCCTCGGGCGCGTCGGGGGTGCGGCGGGCCGGCTGGTCCGGGCTCGCGCCGCCATGCTGCGGCTGCCCGCCGGCGAAGGACGGGAGGGACTGGCCGCCTTGCGGCGCGGCGTCGGGCTGGCCCGGGAGGCGGCCGGACTGCACCGTGACGACGTCCGGCTGGTAGCCGGCCTCGCGCACCAGGGCGGTGAGGAGCCCGCCGTCGCGCCGCAGCAGTTCCGCGGTCTCCTCGCGCTCGGCGCGCAGGCTCATCTCGAGTCGCCCGTCCTGGAGCCGCATCCGGACCTGGACCTGGCCGAGCTCGGCCGGGCGCAGCTGCAGCGTCAGGAGCCGCAGCGGCCCCTCCGTCTGGGCGGCGGCGCTCCAGGCCGCCGCGACCGCACCGGCCCGGACCGAGGCGGGGTCGGGCAGGGAGGCGGCCCCGGTCGCGACCGCGTCGGCGATCTGGCGCAGGGTGGCGGCGGGAAGCGCCGCCGGGATCGGCGCCGGCTCGGGGGTGACGACCGGGGCGGTCAGGCCTGCCGCCGTCTCTCCGGCCCGGCGCTCCGCGGGCGTGGCCGGGGCGACGGACGCGGAATCCTGCGACGCTCTGGCCTCGGGCAGGAGCCTGGCCTCGGAGACGGGTTTGGCGTCGCGCGAGGGACCGGCCTCATGGGACGATCCGGCCTCTCGCGGAGGCTTGCCGTCCGGAAGGGATTTGCCGTCCGGAAGGGATTTGCCGTCCTGGAGCGATGCGGTCTCGGGAGAAGGCCCGGTTCCGGTCGCGGGATTCGTCCCGGTCGAAGACCTGCTGGCGGTCGACGGTGCGGCCTCGCCCCGAGGCTCGGCGGAGGCCTGGCTCGCCTGCGCCGGGGAGCCGGCCGCCGGTGCAGGCGCGCGCGGGGCCTCGGCCGGACCTGCCGGAGGGGCATCGCCGGTTCGCGGCTGGGATCCGGGGCGATCCGGGATCCCGTTGGTCGCGGCCCCCGCCGCAGCGGAGATCGAGGCGGCGCGGTCGGCTTCCGACGCGCCTGTCCCCGACTGGGGAGTGGTCACCGGCGTAGTCGTCACCGGCTGGGGGGCAGCCGGTGACGGCATGGCAGGCCGGTCCGGGCCGGCCGGGGATACCTGCGGCGCCGGAGCCGGGAGGGTCTCAGTCCGGTTCGAATCACCGCTCAATGGGGCAGCCGGTGCCGGCATGGCGGTCCGGGCCGGGCCGGCGGAGGATGCCTGCGGCGCCGGAGCCGGGAGGGTCTCAGTCCGGTCCGAATCACCGCGCGATGCGGTGGGCGTCGCGGATTCGCGTGGCGGCACGGGTATGCCGCCGGCCGTCCCGGCGGGAGGCCGCGCGGTCGGCGCCACGTCCGGCGCGGCGGCGGCTGTGCGGTCCGCGGCACCGGGCACCGGCGCGGATTGCGGCGACGTCGTCATGGCCGCCGGAGGGACGGGCGGAGCGGACGGTTGCGCCCCGGCCAGGGCCGCCCCCGGATCGGCCGCGGCGCGTTGCGCCGCGAATCCATCCGCCGGTGCCGCAACCATCGCCGGCGCGGCGGCGGAAGGCACCGCGCCGGACGGCGCCGGACGGGCCGCAACCGGGGCGAAATGGGTCTCCTGCGCGATCACGACCACGGCGGGCCTCGGCAAAGCGGCGGGCGCCGGCCCGGTCGCCGGATCGGCCGCGGGCCCGGAGCTCTGCGGCGGCGCGGCGGTCATCGGGCCGAGAGCTGGCGACATAGGCGGAAGCGGGAGCGCCGGATCGGCGCGCATGGGCAACGGCGCGGCCGCGATCGAGGCAGTGTCGGCAGGCGCGGGCGCCGGCTCGGGCGGGGCCTCGGACGTCTCGTCCTCCCCGTCGGGCGCGGTGGGCGACACGGCGGCGCCCGAGGCCGGAGCCGGCGCGGCGGGGATCGCGCGCGGCCGCGCCGGGTGATGCGGCACCGCGCCTCGCTGCGGCGCGGCCGGCGGCGTCTCCCCCGGTGCGGGGCCGGCAGGCTGCGGGACGGCGGACGTTGTCGGGGCGACCTTGGTCGCGGACGCCTCGTCCACGGCGGCCTGGACCACCGGGATCTCGCTCGCAGCGGCGAGGGGAAGCGCGGACGCGGTCGGCGCTCCGGTGGTCGAAGCCGCGGCCGGGCGAGCGGGCGCGGCGGCGCTCCCGGGTCCCGGCGGGGTGCCGGGCGATCCGGCGGCGGCCTGCTGTCCCGGGAGGGTGCCCGATCCCGGAGCGCCCGCGGCCGGCATCGTCCCGGCGGGGCCCGGTGCGGGCGCCCGGCCCGCGGCGCGCTCCATCAGGGCGGCGAGGTCCGCGTCGCCCGGGCGGGCGGCGCCGCGCGGGAGCGCACCGGCGAGGAGCGTGCCCAGGGTCCCGGCGCCAAAGCTTGCGTTGCCAAGGGTCGCGGCACCAAGGGTCGCGGCGCGCATTGGCACCTCGCGCGGGGCCGTGCCGGTCTCCGGCTCCGCTTCGGTGTCGGGCGGGGTCGCGGGCTCGGGGCGCTCGCGGCTCTCGAACTGGCCGAGCACGGCGTCAAAGCCGGATCCGGGATCGGGGCGGGCCTGGTCGCCGGGGTTGCGGGCGCCGTCGAGGCGCGGGCGCGGGCCCGCCGGCATCGCGTCGAGGGGGGTCACGGGTCGGTCCTGTCGATCATCCGGTCGACCTGCGCGAGCGCTTCGCGCGCCCGGGCGATCGACGCGGCCTCGGGAATCTGGTGACGGCCGGCCGGCGCGGCCGCCTCGGCGGTCGCCGGCGCGGGGGGAGCGGCGGGCGCCGGCGGCGCGCCGCCGCGGATCTGGCCGGCGGTGGAGAGCGCGGCGTCGAGGAGGCCGCGGTCGCCCGCGTCGAGCCCGGCCCGGTCGACGGCGCGCAGGGACTCGAGCCCCTCCTCGTAGCGCCCGTCCACCACGATCAGGGCGGCGGCGCGGTAGAGCCGGGCCCGCGCGGCGGCCTCGCTGTCGGGGCCGGCGAGGCTCAAGGCGCGCTCGGCCGCGAAGGTCGCGGTCTCGCGCCGGCCCTGCTCCAGCCCGGCCCGGGCGACCAGCAGGTAGAGGTCGCGCCGCTCGCCCGGCTCGATCTCGTCGAGCATCCGCTCGAGGCGGGCGACGCGGGTGCGGTCGCTGTCGAAGTCGAGCCGGGTCAGCGCCGTGGCGAAGCGCTGGCGGAAGTTGCCGGCATAGACCGAGCGCCGGAAGCGCCGCAGGTACTGGATCGACAGCGCCTCGAAGCGCGTCGCGTCGCCGCCCTGGGCGTGGATGAAGATCTCGCGGCGGAGCGCCCCTTCCTCCACCAGGGTGCCGGGGGCGAGAAGCCGCGCGAGGTCGAGGAGCTCGATCGCCCGCCGCGGTGCCTCGCGCACGGTGACCGCGGCCTGCGTCAGGGCGAGCTGCCCGGCAAGGCCGGGGGGTTGCGTGCGGGGATCGTAGCGGCCGAGCAGGGTCCGGGCCTCGCGCTCGCGCCCCTCCAGGTAGGCGAACGCGCCCTGGACCAGGCCGGTCAGGTCCTCCGGGACCTTGGCGCTCTCGCGCATCCGCCGCAGCACCCCGGGACCGCCGCCGGCCAGCGCGAAGGCCACCGCCGCCCGCACGTTCTCCGGCGCCGTCCAGGCCTCGGGATCGAGGCCGACGAGGCGCTGCTCGATGTGGCCGAGGAGCTGGCGCTGGGCGAGGTGAGCCTGGGTCGAGCCGCGAGCGATCCGGTCCTGGAGCAGCTGGAGCGTGCGCACGAGCTCGACCGGCAGGCCGCGGGGCGCCACCGGCAGCGGCTCGATCGGCTTTGGCGGCTCGCCGTGCCCGCCATGGCCGTCCCCTCCCCCGCCATGGCCCCCGCCATGGGAATCGGCTGCCGGCGCGGCGTGACCGTCCCCGCCGGCGCGAACCGGCAGCGGGAGGAGCCCGGCCGCGAGGAGGAGACCGGCGAGCACGAGGCGGGTGGCGCGGCGGCTCATTCGGGCAGCCCCCGCAGCAGGATCTCGATGCGCCGGTTCTCCGCGGCCTTCGGGTCGGCGGGGTTGCGCGGCTGGCGGTCGGCGTAGCCCTCGATGCGCTCGATCCGGGCGTCGTCGACGCCGCCGCGCACCAGCATGTAGGAGGCCATCTGCGCCCGGGCGGTCGAGAGGCGCCAGTTGTCGTAGGACTCGGAGCGGAACGGCCGCCCGTCGGTGTGGCCGCGGACCACGATCCGGCCGGGGCGGGAGTTGATCACCTTGGCGATCCTCTCGATCGCCCGCACCACCTTCGGGGTCGGCTCGGCCGAGCCGATGCCGAACATGCTGAAGTCGATCTCGTCGGTGATGCTGATGAGGATGCCTTCGCCGGAGCGGCGCACCGTGACCTTCGGCATCGGCGCGCCGGTGGAGAGCGGCGCCACCGCCTTGGCGATCTCGGCCTTCATGGCGGCGACCGCCGCGGTCTCGGCGGCCTTGTCCTTGGCCGGATCCTTGGCCGAGTCCCTGGCTTGCTCCTTCGCGGCGTCCTTCGGCGCCGGCTCCTTGAGGGCGGCCGACTTCACGGCCTCCTTGGACGCGGCGTCCTTCGGCGCAGGATCCTTGGCCGGGTCCCGCGGCGTGAGCGGCAGCCCGTCCTCGGCCGAGGCGACGCGGACGGGGGCGTCCTTCGAGTCGCGGGGCCTGCCCGCGGAGGCGACCTGACCCGCAGAGGCGACTTGGCCGGCGGCGTCGAGGCGGTTCTCGGACGGCGCGGTCACGGCCGTCCCGACCTTGCCCGGCCGCTCGGTGCGCTGGCGCGGCAGCGGCTCGACCTGCCAGTAGAGCGGGTCGAAGGGATCGCGCGCCGCGTCGCCGCCGCTGATCCCGGGCTGGCCGGATTCGACCGCGGCCGCGTCGGCGCTCGCCGTGTCGGCGCGCTCGGACTCGGCGGCGAGCCGCGCCAGCACCGCGTAGGGGTCCTGGAACAGGGCCGATTCCCGCGCCCGGCTGCCCGGGGCGGCCTCGCTGCCGGCCTTGCCGTCGCCCTTCCCCTCGCCCTTCCCCTCGCCGCCCTTGCCCTCGGCCTTGCCGCCCTCGGCGCCGGGCTCGGAGGGGGTGTCGTGGGGATCGCGCAGGCCCTTCTTGTCGTGGGTGACCTCGGCGAGCTTCACCGGGTTGAAGTACTCGGCGATGGTCTGCTTCTGCTCCTTGCTGGTGGAGTTGATCAGCCACATCACGAGGAACAGCGCCATCATGGCGGTCATGAAGTCGGCGAGCGCGATCTTCCAGGCGCCGCCGTGGTGACCGTCCTCGTGGTCGCCGTGGCGCTTGATGATGATGATTTCCTGATGGCCCTCGGACATCTCAGGTCTCCGCCACCGCTGCCGCGATGAGGCGCGTCCAGGCGCCGAGCTGGGTATCGATCACGGTCTGGTCGGCGCTCACCTGCACCTCCGGCGTCTCGGACGCCGTGAAGGACACGGAGGCCGCGAGCGGCCCGAGGCGGCCGGCGAGCGCGGCCAGAAGATCCTCCGGGCCGCTCACCCGCACGTTCGCGGCCTGCGGCTCGGCGAGCAGCCGCGCCAGGGCGCCGCTCAGCTCGGCCACCGCCTGGCGGCGCAGGGCGTCGGTCAGCACCGGCACCAGCAGGCGGGCGATGCGGTCGGAGAGAGCTGCATCGAGGGCGCGAAGCGAGGCCGCGAAGCCGTCGGCCAGGGCCTCGGCCTCGGCCTCGTTCCAGTGCCGGCGCGCCTCGGCGAGGCGGGCCTCCGCGGCCTCGGCCGCGTGGTGGCGGGCGATCGCCGCCTCCTCCCGCGCCTCGGCCAGGCCCTGCTGCCGGCCGCGCTCCTCGGCGGCGGCGAGCAAAGCGGCGCGCTCCTCCGGCGTCTCGCGCTTCACGGCGGCGGGCTTCACCAGGGGCGAGGCGGCCGCCTCGGCGACGGGCGGCGCGGGCACCGGCGGGGTCGCGGCCCGCGGCAGCAGCCCTTCGAGCCACTCCGCGCGCGCGGCGTCGGGCGCGCCGCCCGGCGGGATTTCGGCCCGGGCGGGCTCGACCCGGATCGCGTCCGGCGTCTCGGGGAGCGGCAGCGGCGCGCGCGGGGCGCGGGCGAGGCCGGCCCAAGGATTATCAAACGACCGATTGTCGAACGACCGATTGTCGGGGGCAGCAGGGGCCTGGGAGGGCACGGGGCCGGAGGCGATTTCCGGCAGGTAGCGGGCAATCACCGCATCCATCACGCCGGCTCCTCACGCAGCAGCCAGCGCTTGAGGATGGCGGCGACCTGCTCCTCGTCGACGTCGATCATCTGCTCCAGGCGCTTCTGCGGCGAGTGCTTCGCCTTCTCGGCCATGTCCTCGATGAGGCTCGCCATGGCGGGCATCCCCTCGGGGCCGGCGAGCGCCGGCTGGCCCGGCATCGTCTGGCCCGGTGCCGGCAGGGCGCCGCCCTCGGCCATCGCCGCGCCCGGCAGGGCACCGGCCGCCCCCGCGGCCTCCAGCGCCGCGACCTCGGTCTGGGCCGCCTCCGGCACCGCCAGGATGGCGCGCAGCGCCGGGCGCAGGCCGAACCAGATCAGCAGGCCGGCCACCACCAGGATGGTCGCCGCGTTGATGAGGGTCGCGGACTGGCGCACCATCACGTCGGCGATGCTGAGCGGCGGCACCGGCTCGAGGGCCTGGCCGTCGTTGATGAAGCTCACCGCCGCGACCTTGACCGTGTCGCCGCGCTCCTTGCTGGTGCCGGCCGCCGAGGCGACGATCTGCTCGATCTCGGCGATCTGCTTCTCGATGTTGGCCGCGCTGGCGGCATTGCCCTCCTGACCCTGCTGCCCGGCCGTGAGCCGCGAGCGGTTGACCAGCACCGCCACCGAGAGCTGCTTCATCGCGTAGCCGTCGCTCACCGTCTGGATCACCTTCTGGGAGATCTCGTAGTTGGTGAGGTCCTCCTTCTTGGAGGTCTCGTTGCTGGCGGTGTCGTTGCCGTCCGAGCGGGTGCGCTGGTCGGGCAGGTTCTGCTGCGCGCTGGTCGGGCGCTGGGCGCTGCGGTTCTGGCTGTTCTCGTTCTCGCGCACCGAGCGGACCGAGCGGGCGACCTGCTGGTCGGGGTTGTAGATCGTCTCGTTGGTCGAGGTCTTGTCGGTGTTGAGCTGGGCCGCGACGCTGACCTCGAAGTTGCCGAGCCCGAGATACGGGGTGAGCGCCCGGCGGATCCGGTCCTGGACCTCGCGGCCGACATCCTTCTCCAGGCTCGCCATCCGGCCGGTCGGCGCCTGGCCGGCATCGTCGCCCGACAGGAGGAGCGTGCCGTCGGCGCCGATCACCGTGACCCGGTCGGGCTTCATGCCGGGGATCGCCGAGGCGACGAGCTGGCGGATCGCCTGGGCGCCGCTGCGGTCGTCGGCGGGCTCGGTGCGCACCACGACGGACGCGGAGGGCGGCTGCTGGTCGCGCCGGAACGAGCCGCGCTCCGGCAGCACGATGTGGACGCGAGCGGCGCGCACGCCTTTCATGCCCTGGATCGTGCGGGCGATCTCGCCCTCGAGCGCCCGAACCCGGGTCACCTCCTGCATGAACGAGGTCATGCCGAGCGAGCCGAGGTCGTTGAACAGCTCGTAGCCCGACTTCGAGCTCTGCGGCAGGCCCTTCTCGGCCAGCAGCATCCGGGCCTGGGCGGTATTGCCGTAGGGCACCAGCACCGCGGCGCCGTCGGCGCTGACGTCGAAGCGGATGCCCGCATCCTTCAGCACGCCGCCGATGCGCGCGACGTCCTCGCGCGACAGGCCGGTATAGAGCGTCTCCTGCGCCGGGCGGCTCAGGTAGTAGGCGCCGAGGCCCACTGCCAGGAACACCACGAGGCCGATCAGCCCGAGGGCGGCGAGGCGCCGGGGCCCGAGCTCGACGATGTTGCTCCACAGCCTCTCGGCTTGCTCGCGACCGGACATCTCTCTCGCCAATCCCGTCCCAGCCCAGGCGACACTGCCTCATGGCTCTCTTGACGCCCCAGCCTTGTGCGGAGGTTGCGGGCCCGGGTGCGCCGGCGCACCCGGCGGCCGACGGGCCGGTTGACGCTTTTGCTGATAGCCATCATCAATACAGACATGACGGCGATCATGAAAACGCCGCCGATCCGGAGCGTCCCCATGAGCACCCAGACAAGCGACCAGTTCCCCGCCGCCCTCGTCACCGGCGCCTCGTCGGGCATCGGCGCGACTTATGCCGACCGCCTCGCCCGGCGCGGCCATCCCCTGGTACTGGTGGCCCGCGACGCCGCCCGCCTCGACACGCTGGCAGCGCGCCTGCGCCGGGAGACCGGCGTCGCCGTCGACGTGCTGGCGGCCGACCTCACCGATCCGGCCGGGCTCGCGGCGGTCGAGGCGCGGCTGCGCGAGGACGCCCGCATCGGCCTCCTGGTGAACAATGCGGGTGCCGCGGCCCCGGCGGGCTTCACCGCCGACGACCTCGCGCCGCAATACCGCCTCGTCGACCTCAACGTGGTGGCGCTCACCCGGCTCGCCGGCGCCGCCGTGCAGGGGTTCCTGGCTCGCGGCGGCGGCGCCATCGTCAACATCGGCTCTGTGGTGGCGCTCGCGCCCGAGTGGCTGCCCGGCGTCTACGGGGCGACCAAGGCCTACGTGCTGACCCTCTCGCAGGCGCTCCAGGCCGAGGTCGGGCCGCGCGGGATCTACGTGCAGGCGGTGCTGCCGGCCGCGACCCGCACCGAGATCTGGGCGCGCTCGGGACGCGCGGTGGAGAGCATGCAGGGCGTGATGGAGGTCGGCGAGATGGTCGACGCCGCCCTGACGGGGTTCGACCGGCGCGAGGCGGTGACGATCCCCTCCCTGCCGGACGAAGGCCAGTGGCAGGCGTTCGAGGCGGCGCGGCAGGCGATGATGCCGAACTTTCCCCAGGAGCACGCGGCCGCGCGCTATCGCGGTTGATACGCTCCTGGGCTCTCTCCGTCCGGTCGGGGGGAGACCGGACGCGGATTGTTCGATCGGTGTCCGATCGCAGCGCCACGGTCCACGCCGGCGACGCAAAGCCTCGCCGTGATGGACTCTCCCACCCACCTCCTCATCCTGAGAGCCTGTTTGAGGCCCTCTGCCGTCCGTCCCCATCTGTCTTGCTGAGAACAACCTGGGCTCCGCCTGGCCGGGCGGAGGCAAGAGCAGATGTGGACGGACCGACATCGGACGCGTCA
>NZ_JBSNCC010000025.1:0-69893 GCF_053764715.1 Methylobacterium sp. Gmos1
GGCGAGGCGGGTGCGGCGGCAGAAGGGGGGCGATCGCAGCCCAGAGATCGTCAGGGAGAAGCGGGCGAGCCATACCACCCCAACGCCCAACCGACCCAATCGTGCCGTTCTGTTAGGCGCTCTTAGTGCTTGCAGGGATTGGAGCGGGCGATCGGGATCGAACCGACGACATTCAGCTTGGGAAGCTGACGTTCTACCACTGAACTACGCCCGCGGTGGCCATCGTCATACGGGGTCGCCCCGGCGCTGTCCACCCCGAAATGCCGCGCAGAGGCGACCTTTGCCGGAGCGCCGCGAGGGCGGTCCGGGTCAGCGTTCGGTGCGCCCGGAGGACGGGGCGTTGGGGTCGCCGCCGCCGGCGCCGAAGAGCTTGCGCAGGAAGCCCGGGGCGATCGCCGAGAGCGGGTTGACGCTGATGCTCGGCGCGCTCATCGCGCCGGCGACCCGGAAGTTGATGCCGAACAGGCCCTCGTTGTGGCCGCCACCCAAGAGCGGACCGAAGATCGGCACCTGCGAGACCACGTTGTTGAGGCCGTAGAGCGGCACGAAGGTGCCCGAGACGTCGGTGCGATCCTTGGCCGTGTCGATCCAGCCGCCGAGCGTGAAGCCCATCGCCGGGCCGGAGATCGCGGCCTCCGCGAAGGCGACGCGGGTGCCGGTGCGCTGGAAGGCGGCGCGCAGGCGGTCGAACCCGACGTCGTTGGCGTCGCTGCGCCGGTCCTCGGTCTCGCCCTGGGCCATGATCCGGCCGAGCGCCGGCTCGTTGCGCAAGGCGAAGGAGCGGACCTGCACCAGGCCCGTCTGCGGCCCGTCGTTGAGCGTCATCTGCAGCGACAGGAACCCGCCCTGCATGCGCTTGTAGATGTCGAGGAAGCGCAGGGCCGCGCCGGCGTCGCTGGTCTCGGCGTTGAGCACCGGCGGGCTGCCGCGCTCGGCCTTCGCCACCTCCAGGCTCACCCCGGCGGAGCGCAGGCGGCCCTGGATCCGGGCCTGGCGCAGGTCGTCGCCGCGCAGGGACAGCTTGAGGCTGGCATTCGTCAGCGCCTCCTCGTTGAAGCCGGTCAGGATCGCGAAGCTGAGATCCGCCTCGACGTCGCGGGCCGGCCCGTCCTTGCCCCCTTTGCGCGGCGGCGCGGTGAGCGCGCGCAGGAACGGCCGGGCGTCGGCGTTGGCGCCCTTGGCGCTGATCCGGTAGCCGTTGCCGGCGCGCTCGACCTGGGCGCGGATGTCGTCGCCCGGCGAGAGCTTGAGGCTGGTGAGGTCGGCCCGCTCGAAGCCCCCGTCGGCGTTGAGCACGGCGCTGCCGCGCAGCTGCACCGTGCCGGAATCCAGCGCGATGTCGCGCAGGTCGCTGCCCTGGCCGGTCTCGGTGAGGGCGAGCGTCAGGCGGCCCGGCTTGCCGGCGGGCTTGGTCCAGCCCGGCAGGAGCCCGTCGACGCTCGCGCGGGCGAGGTCCGCCTCGACCCGGATCGGGTTCTTGCCCGGCCGGCCGACCGGGACGGTGAAGCGGGCATTGACCGGGCCGGCGAGCTGGGGCGCCGTCGGCAGGCCTTTCCGGGCGCGCGCCGCGTCGTCGAGGGCCATCGTCACCACCGCCTCGCCCGGCGCCCCGGCCTTCGGCTGGTGCAGATCGACGGTCAGCGGCGCGCCGGCGAGCCGCCCGTCGCCCTTGAGGCTGAAGCCGTTGCGGTCGTAGGCGATCGCGAAGCGGCCGTTCTCGAGCTTCTCCTTGCCGACGATGCGGTCGGCCACGACGTCGCTGAGGGTGCCGCTCACGGTCACCGGCAGGTCGGCGATGTCGGGCACCGCCTCCAGCGAGAGGGGGAAGTCGATGCGCAGGTCGGCCTGGCCGCGCAGGGTGTTGGGGTCGAGCTCGGTGCCCGAGAGCGAGCGGAAGAGCCTGGTCTGGAGGAGCGACGCCAGGGCGTCGGTCCCGCCGGCGAGGCGAAGCCCGATCTGGGCGTTCACGTCGTGCGGCACCGCGTCCTTGATGACGAAGGAGCCGTCCTGGAGGCCGAGCGCGCGGCCGTCCGGCATCCGGATCTCGGCGCTGGCCCCGCGGATGGTGGTGTTGCGCCCGGTGACGAGCCCGGAGACCCGGGCGCGGGAGAGCGGCGGCGCGTCCGGCGAGATGACGAGCCCGCCCTCGCTCACCGCGAAGGCGATCCGCACCGAGGAATCGGGCATCGGCTCGCCGCGGGTGGCGGCGGCGAACTCGGCCATGGTCATGTCGACCAGGATGTCGAGGCTGTCGAGCCGTCCCGTGCGCATGTTGTCGACGAGGTAGGTGCGGATCGGCGGCGCGACGTTCTCGGGCCACAGCCGCAGGGCGGCGCGCCCGTCGGTGCGGTCGGCGGTGATGCGCAGGGTCAGGCCGCCCTCGTCGGCCCGGGTGCCGAGCGTGCCGCTCACCGTGCCGTGCACGGCGTCGCCCGAGAGGGTGAGGCCGTCGATCTGCACGCCGTCGTCGCGGCCCGAGAGCCTGGCATCGACCTTGGCGATCCTGACCGGGGCGTCGCCGGGGGCGGCACCGCGCAAGGTCGCGTCGGTGCCCGTGAGGAAAGCCGTCCAGCCCGGCCCGGCGCCGTCCGGCCCCGCAACCCACTCGCCGGCAAGCCGCACCCGGTTGCCGGCGCCGCGGTAGTCGAGGGAATCGACCCTGAGGGCGCGGCGCGCCTCGTCCCAGGCGGCGTCGACCGTCACCGCCTCGATCGTCACCGGGTTGAAGTCCTTCTCCTCGATCAGGAGGTTGCCCTCGCTGGTCGTGAGCCGGAGATTCATGCCGTCGAGACGCGCGCCGTGCATCGCCACCTGGGCGCGGCCGGAGAGCTTCAGGTCGGTGGTCAGCGGCAGGCGCGACTGGCCCGACAGCAGCAAAAGGTCGGGCACCGGCAGGTCGTCGAGGGTGAGCACGCCGTGGCGGCCGCCGTCGGGCGCCTGCTCGACGTCGCCGCCGAAGCGCCAGGGCCCGTGCGGGCCGAGGATGCGCATCTCGAACACCCGGGCCGGCCGCGCCGCGTCGCGGTTGAACAGCCCGTCGACCTTCGGGAAGACCACGCGCTCGGCGCCGGATTCGTCGAGCAGGGTCAGGCGGGCATTGGTCAGGCGGGCCCGGTCGAGGCTGCCGATCACGCCGGCCGGGTCGAGCACCAGGCTCAGGATCGACGCCACGGTGGCCGAGACCGGCGACACGGTGCCGCGGGCCGCCACCACCGCCGGCGGGGTGTGGGGCTTGGCCTCGGCGGGATCGCCCGAGGCCGCGAAGGCGATCGAGCCGTCGTGGTGCAGGAGCGCCCGCAATTGCAGGTCGCGGAACTCGACCGAACGGGCCTGGACCGAGAGGCCGAGGAGCGACCACAGGTCGATGGCGACGACGGCGAGCGGCGCCCGCACCACGAGGTCGCCCTCCGGGTTGCGGATGTCGAGGCCGGTGGTGCGGAGCGCCAGCGCCCCGTCGCGGTCGATCTCGATGGCGCTGTCGTGCAGCTCGACGTTCCAGCCGGGCCCGAGCCGCTCGGCGATGCCCGCCGCGACGCGCGGCTCGAGCCAGGCGAAGCTCACCGGGCCGCTCGACAGGCGCAGGTAGGCGAGGCCGAGGCCGAGGCTCAGCAGGACGACGGCGGCGAGCTTGAGGACCAGCACGCCGCGCACGCAGGTCCGCAGCAGCGATCGCGGCGCCGCCTTGATCCGCGCGGCGCACGCGGCCGGGCCGTCGGAACCCGGCTGCGTCACGGGGTCTGGTCCTGGTGTCGCTCGGCCTGTCGTCACGCGTGCGTCGCCAACTCCGGGCGCCCCGACGGGACGCCGCCACTTGTAGGCCTCCGCCCCTGGAGCGCGCGGGCCACGCTTCCGGGCCGCGAGGCCGCCGCCGATGATTGCCCGCTTCGGTGACCGAAGGGTAATGTTCTGCCGCATATTCCGTCGGGCGGCGCGCCGGGCGCTTGCCGGCGGCCGACGCCCTGCCCGCCTCTCGCAGAGGCACACCATCAATCGGCCGAAAGGAAGGCACGATGGCGCTGAACCCGGGCGATCCCGCCCCCGACTTCTCCCTGCCGGCGACCGGCGGCGCGACCCTGAGCCTCGCCGGCCTGAAAGGGCGCAAGGCCGTGCTGTACTTCTACCCCAAGGACGACACCAGCGGCTGCACCCTGGAGGCCCAGGCCTTCAACGGGCTGCGCGAGGCCTTCGCGGCGGCCGACACCGCGGTGATCGGCGTCTCGCCCGACCCGATGAAGAGCCACGACAAGTTCCGGGAGAAGTACGGCCTGGAATTCCCCCTCGCCTCGGACGAGACGAAGGCGATGCTCGAGGCCTACGGCGTCTGGGTCGAGAAGAGCATGTACGGCCGCAAGTACATGGGCGTCGAGCGCACGACCTTCCTGATCGACCGCGACGGAAACATCGCTAAGGTGTGGCAGAAGGTGAAGGTGCCGGGCCATGCCGACGCGGTGCTGGCGGCGGCGCAAGGGTTGTGAGGCCTGCCACGATCCATCGACAATCAAGTCACACGAACATTCACAAGTAGAGCGATGTTCCCCTCTCCAGGCGATGCCGGGCTTGCCGAGTGATCCTTGCCCGGTATCGCTGCAAGGTGTGGGAGAGGGGTCAGGGGTGAGGGTGGCGCGCTTCCGTATGAATCGCTGAGCATGGTGCTGGCAGCGGAACGGTTCGGACTTTTGCGGAACCGTAGCACCCTCACCCCTACCCCTCTCCCACACGGGGCAGGGGATCCCGCGATCTGTGCGTCGCCCGAGATTGACTCGGTCCGACGAGGCGGACGCTGCGCGAGCGCCGCCGCGACACTGCCGCGAGACGCCGTCGTCGTCCCCGTCCTTGAAACATCCTTAACCTTAACCCGCCACGGTCCCGCTCAGGTTACGGACCGTCCCATGCAGTCTCCCCGCCCCTCGTCCCTCGTCGCCTTCCCGTCGCCCGTTCGTTCGCACGGCGGCCCGGACCGGGTGTGGGTGGTGCGGCGCAGGACCCTGGTGCTCGCAGGGCTGGCCTTCGCCGCCCTGTGCCTGTGGGCGAGCGCGGCGACGTGGTTCATCGTGTTTCGCGACGAGGCGCTGGCCCGGTTCATGGAGCGCCAGGGCTCGATGCAATACGCCTACGAGGAGCGGATCAGCGCCCTGCGCGCCCGGCTCGACCGGGTGGCGACGCAGAAGCTCCTGGAGCAGGACGGGGTCGAGACGCGGCTCGCCGACCTCGCCGGACGGCAGGTCGCGCTGGAGAGCCGGCAGGCGATGCTGATGGGGCTTGCCGAGCAGGCCGGCGGCGTGGGCGACGAGTCTGCGGGATGGGGCGGCGCCTGGCCGGCCCGCGACGCCAGGCCCGCGCCCTCCGCGCTGCCCTACGCCCCGCTGCCCTACGCCCCGCTGCCCGCCCCGACACCCGAGGCCCTGGGCCTGCGCACGGAGGCGGATCCCCTCTCCCCCGCCCCCGTCCCCTCCCCCGGGGTCGCATTGAGAATCGCGACGCTCGACCACGCCCTCGACGGGCTGGAGGCGCGCCAGAGCCTGGCGGTCGGCCGCCTCGCCGCCGGCAGCCGCAGCGAGGCGGCGCGCCTGCGCGAGGTCGTGGCGGAGACGGGGCTCGACGCGCGGCGCTTCGCCGCCGCGCGCGGCGGCGGCATCGGCGGCCCGCTGGTGCCGGCAGGCTCCGGGCCGTTCGAGAGCGCGGTGCTCCTGGCGCAGCGCGACCTCGGCGAGCGCGACAGCCTGCGCAAGATCGTCGGCGCGCTGCCGCTGCGGCGGCCGATGGCGAGCGACAACGGCCTCTCGAGCACCTTCGGCTACCGGGCCGACCCGTTCACCCGCGGGCTTGCCGTCCATACCGGCATCGACCTGCGCGGCGAGTACGGCGCCCCGGCGCGGGCCACCGCCGCCGGCACGGTGACGCAGGCGGATTACTCCGGCGGCTACGGCAACATGGTCGAGGTCGATCACGGCCACGGCCTCGTCACCCGCTACGCCCATCTCTCGGCGATCACGGTGGTGCCCGGCCAGGCGGTGGTGGCGGGCCAGATGGTCGGCCGGGTCGGCTCGACCGGCCGCTCGACCGGCACGCACCTGCATTACGAGACCCGGATCGACGGCGAGCCGGTCGATCCGCAGCGCTTCCTGCGGGCGGGGGCCCGGCTGGCGGCGCGCTGAGCGGGTCGAAGGAGTCAGCTGCCGACCGTCTCGGATGGCGCGGCCGCTCGCGCCCGGGCGGGCGGCGCCTCGGCCGGATCGGCCTCCGCCGCGTCGCGCCGGCTCTCCAGCTCGGCCCGCAACTCGCGCTCGGCGAGCAGCCAGAACTGGATCTCGTACCCGTCCGGGCGGTGGTTGCGCTCCCAGATGTCGTAGGCGCGGGCCCGGATCGCCGCCAGGGGTATTTCACGCATCACCGGTCCACCTCTCCCGCGCAGAGGACCCGCTTCGTGCCGGCGGGCCGCCTCGATGGGGCTCCTATACCGTGGGTCGGTATGAATGTCCCAGGGGATCGGCGGTCCGGGGCGCGTCGTCGCGCCCCGGAGATGACCTATGTTGGTCCGGCCGTCGTCTCCGGACGCCCGTTGTCAGACCAGCCGGCTCTGCTCGATCGCCGCGGCGACGAAGCTCTGGAACAGCGGGTGCGGCTCGAACGGCCGCGACTTCAGCTCCGGGTGGAACTGCACGCCGATGAACCAGGGGTGGCCGACCACCTCGACGGTCTCCGGCAGCAAGCCATCCGGCGACAGGCCGGCAAAGCGCATGCCCTTGGCCTCCAGCCGCTCGCGATAGGCCATGTTGACCTCGTAGCGGTGGCGGTGGCGCTCGGCGATGCGGGTGCCGCCGTAGATCTTCGCGATCTGCGAATCGGGCTCCAGGGCCGCCGTGTAGGAGCCAAGCCGCATCGTGCCGCCGAGGTCACCCTCGGCGATGCGGCGCTCGAGCTCGTTGCCGCGCATCCACTCGGTGAGGAGGCCCACCACCGGCTCCGGCGTCGGGCCGAACTCGGTCGAGTTGGCATCCTGGATGCCGGCGAGGGATCGCGCCGCCTCGACCACCGCCATCTGCATGCCGAAGCAGATGCCGAAATAGGGGATCTTGCGCTCGCGGGCGTAGCGGGCAGCGCGGATCTTTCCTTCCGCCCCGCGCTGGCCGAAGCCGCCCGGCACCAGGATGCCGTTGAGGCCCTCCAGGAACGGGCCCGGATCCTCGCGCTCGAACACCTCGGACTCGATCCACTCCAGGTTGACCTTGACCCGGTTGGCGATGCCACCGTGGCTCAGCGCCTCGATCAGCGACTTGTAGGCGTCCTTGAGGCCCGTGTACTTGCCGACGATGGCGATCGAAACCTCGCCCTCGGGGCTCTTGATCCGGCCGACGATGTCGCGCCAGCGGTCGAGCTTGGGCTCGGGGCCGGTCTCGAGGCCGAAATGCGCCAGCACCTCGCGGTCCAGACCCTCCTCCTTGTAGGAGAGCGGCACCTCGTAGATCGTGCCGACGTCGCGCGCCTCGATCACCGCCGTCTCGCGCACGTTGCAGAACTGGGCGAGCTTGCGGCGCTCCTCGCGCGGGATCGGCCGGTCGCAGCGGCAGAGCAGGATGTCGGGCTGGATGCCGATCGAGCGCAGCTCCGCCACCGAATGCTGGGTCGGCTTGGTCTTCAGCTCGCCCGCCGACGGGATGTAGGGCAGGAGCGTCAGGTGGACGTAGGCGCAGGTGCCCCGCGGCAGCTCCTGGCCGAGCTGGCGGATCGCCTCGAAGAACGGCAGGCCCTCGATGTCGCCGACGGTGCCGCCGATCTCGACCAGCACGAAGTCGTAGGCGTCATTGCCGTCGAGGACGAATTCCTTGATGGCGTTGGTGACGTGCGGGATCACCTGGATCGTCGCGCCGAGATAGTCGCCCCGGCGCTCCTTGGTGATGATGTCGAGGTAGATCCGACCCGTCGTGATGTTGTCCGCCCGCGTCGCCGGCACGCCGGTGAAGCGCTCGTAGTGGCCGAGATCGAGATCGGTCTCGGCGCCGTCGTCGGTGACGAAGACCTCGCCGTGCTGCGTCGGGCTCATCGTGCCCGGATCGACGTTGAGATAGGGGTCCAGCTTGCGCAGGCGGACCTTGTAGCCGCGGGCCTGGAGCAGGGCCGCGAGGGCGGCGGAAGCGAGACCCTTGCCGAGCGAGGAGACCACGCCGCCGGTGATGAAAACATACCGCGTCATGGGACTTGCTCCATACACAGGCGTGGCCGGGTTGCCAAACGCCGCCAGCTCAACGGGGTCATGTCCGGGCGGCAGGGCCGGCCGGATTCACAGGATTCTTCGGACGATGAGGGGCGGCGCGGGCGCGCCGCCGATCTTGCGCGCCGGATCAGCGAGATTGCGGCGCCGCCGGGGCTGCCGGGGCGGCGGGCGCCGCCGGGGTGGCCGGCGCAGCGCCTTGCGTCGCGGGCGCGTCGCCCTGCTGCTGGCGCAGCTGGTCGAGGACGTTGCCGGCCGGCGCGGTCTGCCCCGCCGGGGCCCGGGTGCCGGCGCCGTCGAAGATCGAGCGCGGGCCCGCGCCCCGGTGCGACATGATCGCCAGGATCATGCTGGTGGTGAAGAACAGGGCCGCCAGGATCGCGGTGGCGCGGGTGAGCGCGTTGGCCTGGCCGCGGCCGGTCATGAAGCCCTGCGTGCCGCCCCCGCCGCCGAGGCCGAGGCCGCCCTCGGAGCGCTGCAGCAGCACCACGCCGATCAGGGCGAGGACGATGATCAGGTGGACGACGATCAGGACGGTCTGCATCGGGCTTCCGGGCGGGCCTGGATCGGCCGCCAACGTGGCAACGGCCGGCACGCGGGACGCGTCCGGACCTCCAATTCCGGGCGCTCCTATACGAGATATGCGCCGGAGCCAAGGGTGGGAGATGAATCGGGGCTCCGCGGGAGGCGCGGGATGAGCCCTCCCCCCTCTGCGGGGGAGGGTGCCCCACGGCGAGTGCGAAGCACTCGTGCTGGGGCGGGAGAGGGGAACCACGCTTCCGGATAAAGCTGAAGCGTTCTGACGGGCGCCGACTGGATCAGCGTCGCGCTGCCCCTCTCCCGGCCCCTGCTGACGCAGTGTCCACCCTCCCCCGCAGAGGGGGGAGGGTTGGCCGTGGCGCCTCACCCCCGCGCCGGGAACCCCTCCTCGAACCGCACCGCCTCGCCGCGCGACGGCTCGGTGAGGCTGCCTTCCCACATCACCGCCTGGCCCCGCACCACCGTGCCGACCGGCCAGCCGGTGACCTCGCGGCCGTCATGGGGCGTCCAGCCGCATTTCGAGGCGATCCACGCGTTGGTGATGGTCTCGCGGCGCTTGAGGTCGACCACCGTCACGTCGGCGTCGTAGCCGACAGCCAGGCGCCCTTTCCGGGCGATGCCGAAGATGCGCTTCGGGCCGGCGCTGGTGAGATCGACGAAGCGCTGGAGCGAGAGCCGGCCGGCCGCGACGTGGTCGAGCATCACCGGCACCAGGGTCTGCACGCCGGTCATGCCGGAGGGCGAGTCGGGATAGGCTTTCTGCTTCTCCTCCAGCGTGTGTGGCGCGTGGTCGGAGCCGAGCACGTCGGCGACCCCCTGCGACAGGCCCCACCACAGCCCGTCGCGGTGGGCGGCATCGCGCACCGGCGGGTTCATCTGGACCAGCGTGCCGAGGCGGGCATAGGCCTCGTCGCCATCGAGGGTGAGGTGGTGGGGCGTCAGCTCGCAGGTCGCGACGTCCTTGTGCTGGCTGAGGTAGCGCATCTCCTCCTTGGTCGAGATGTGCAGGATGTGGATGCGGGCTCCCGTCTCGCGGGCGATGCGCACCAGGCGCTCGGTCGCCTTCAGCGCCGCTTCCGGCGAGCGCCAGACCGGGTGCGAGGACGGATCGCCCGGCACCCGCAGGCCCTTGCGCTCGCGCAGCATCGCCTCGTCCTCGGCGTGGAAGGCCGAGCGGCGGCGGGTGCGCTTCAGGATCTCGGTGATGCCGGCATCGTCCTCGACGAGGAGCGAGCCGGTGGAGGAGCCGATGAACACCTTGATCCCGGCCGCGCCCGGCAGGCGCTCCAGATCGGCCACGTCCTTCGCATTCTCGTGCGTGCCGCCGACCCAGAACGCGAAGTCGCAATGCATGCGGTGATGGGCGCGCTTCAGCTTGTCGTCGAGCGCGTCGGGGCTCGTCGTCTGCGGCACGGTGTTCGGCATCTCGAACACCGTCGTAACCCCGCCCATCACGGCGGCGCGCGAGCCCGTCTCCAGGTCCTCCTTGTGGTCGAGGCCCGGCTCGCGGAAATGGACCTGGCTGTCGATCACGCCGGGCAGCAGGTGCAGGCCGCGGCAATCGAGGGTGCGGCCGGCCGACGCCCGCGACAGGTCGCCGATCGCCGCGACGCGCCCGGCCGTCACGCCGATATCGGCCAGCCCCTCGCCGTCGTGGTTGACCACGGTGCCGCCGCGCAGGAGGAGGTCGAAGCTCTGGCTCATGGTCGGGATCCCCTCGTCCGCTCATCCGCGTTCATGCAAGGCCCCGATTGAGGGCCGGGCGCAGGCGGCTTATGTCAGCCCCGCCCGCGGTTCAAGCAAAGGACCCCCGATGCCGCTTGCCCTCCTGCCGGACCGTGCCGTCGTGGCGGTCACCGGTCCCGACGCGACGAGCTTCCTTCAGGGTCTCCTGACCTGCAACGTCGAGACGCTGCCCGAGGGCGAGGCCCGCCTCAGCGCGCTCCTGAGCCCGCAGGGCAAGATCCTGTTCGACTTCCTGGTGAGCCGGATCCCCAACGGCTTCCACCTCGACACCGCCCGCGACCGGGCGGCCGATCTCGTCAAGCGCCTGACGCTCTACAAGTTGCGCGCCCAGGTGACGGTTCAGGCGCTGCCGCTCGCGGTGGCGGCGGGCTGGGACGGTGGGGCCCCCGCCGCCGCCCTGCGCGACGGTCGCCTGCCCGATCTCGGCTGGCGCCTTTACGCCCACGAGGCCCCGGCGGCGGACGCGGATGCGGAGACCTACGCGGCCCACCGCATCGGCCTCGGCGTGCCGGAGGGCGGGGTGGACTTCCCCTTCGGCGACGCCTTCCCGCACGAGGCGCTGATGGACCAGATCGGCGGCGTCGACTTCAAGAAGGGCTGCTACGTCGGCCAGGAGGTGGTGTCGCGGATGCAGCACCGCGGCACCGCCCGCACCCGGATCGTGCCCCTCGTGTACCGCGACGGTGCGGCGGCCCCGGCGGGCGAGCCGGTCGTCGCCGGCGAGCGCAGCCTCGGCCAGACGGGGAGCGGCGCGGGATCGCGCGGGCTGGCGATGCTGCGTATCGATCGCCTCGGCGAGGCATTGGCGGCGGGGGAGACGGTGACGGCCGGCGGGCGGGCGGTGGAGGTCGAGAAGCCGAGTTTTGCGAGTTTCGCGTGGCCGGTGTGAGGACAGCCGGCCTGGGAAGCGATCCAGGGTTTGGAGGAGCGGCCCCCTGACCCCAAGTCAGTATGATGCCGCTTGCGGACCGTCCGTGAGCCTGAGACGATGAGCATGGCGCCGGGGGTCGATGGATGGACACGAAGAAGGGCTGGGGACAGCGGAGTGCGGGGACCGGCCGTTTCGTGACGATCACGCCACGCGGATCGATGACGCCCATGACCAGGGACGGCGTCAATCGCGTCCACGAAGCCTTGTCCAAGGCCGCCGAGCAGACCGGCGAGTTCAAATCCTCCTCGAGTGGACGCTACGGATCCCGGAACCTTCCGACGAAATCCAAGTAGTCGAAGTCTGAGCGACGCCGAGCAACGATCGCGAGGTCTTCGACAAACTCACTGGTGACAGCGCTACTGCCGGAGCCGAGGACTTCATCACCTATGCCCTCTTCGCGCATGAGCGACGCGAATGGGTGACGCACCACACCGCGACGCATGGCCAGCCGCCGACGGCCGGCGAGGTCGAGACCTGGATCGGGAACATCACCGATTACCAGTTCGACCAGATGCGTATCAGGGCCGCCTCGTTCTTCGACGTTGCCGCTCGGGCCTACATGGCCGACGAGATCGAGCAAGCCCGACAGGATACGCTTAAAAGTGCCGTCGTGAGAGAGGTCAAGGCGGCCGGCAACTTCTGGCGGCAGTTGTTCATCGCGATGGTAACGGCCATCATGGCGCCCGTCATCATCGGCCTGATCGTCGTCGCTGCCCTGCGCAGCGAGGCGTTCGTTCCGTCAATCGCAGGGACAAAGGACAGGCTCCAATCGCCGCCCCAGAGCAGCGACAAGAGCCGCTAGCCTCACCCATTCTCCAGGAGCTGTTGACGATCAGCCCCCTCCCCCCGGCCACACCGCCCTGAGCACGAACACCCGGATCGCCGACGACAGATTCTGCCCGCCCCGCCCGGCATCGATCTGGCCCACCAGCGCCTGCACCGACAGGCCGCGCGCCAGGGCGAGCTGGCGCAACGCCTCCCAGAACGCCGCCTCGAGGGAGACGCTGGTGCGGTGGCCGGCGATGACGAGCGAGCGCTTGAGCAATCCGCCCTCGGGCAGCGGGCCCGGCGGCGGACCGTCCTGCAGGCTCACGCCTCGGGATCGGGGGTCTTGAGGCGGTGGCCCTCGTGCCGGGCGGTCTCCAGGCTCTTGCGGGCCTCCTCCCGGGTCTTGGCCGCCTTCGGACGGCCGAAGACGACCCGGTTCTCGCTCGCCTGGGCCTCCTTGGCGGCCCGCTCGCGGGCCTTGCGGACCTGCTTCAGGTTGATGATCTCGGCCATGACCCGATCCTCCGCGCCCCCGCAATCGGGGAAACGCCCCGCGCCGCCGAAAGCTGCGCGGGACGCGTCAGCTTCGGCTTATTCCGCGCTCGGCGCCAGCATGTCCTCCGGGCGGACCACCGCGTCGAACTGCTCCTCGGTGACGTAGCCGAGGCGCAGGGCCTCCTGCTTCAGCGTGGTGCCGTTCTTGTGCGCGGTCTTGGCGATCTCGGCGGCCTTGTCGTAGCCGATGGTGGGCGCGAGCGCGGTGACGAGCATCAGCGAGCGGCTCATCAGGTCGGCGATGCGGTCGTGGTTCGGCTTGATGCCGACGACGCAGTTGTCGGCAAAGCTCACCGCGGCGTCGGCCAAGAGCCGCACCGATTGCAGCACCGCGTTGGCGATCACCGGCTTGTAGACGTTGAGCTCGAGGTGGCCCTGGCTGCCGGCCATCGACACGGTGGTGCCGTTGCCGACCACCTGGCAGCATACCATCGTCATCGCCTCGGCCTGGGTTGGGTTGACCTTGCCGGGCATGATCGAGGAGCCGGGCTCGTTCTCGGGCAGCGAGATCTCGCCGAGGCCCGAGCGCGGGCCGGAACCCATCAGCCGGATGTCGTTGGCGATCTTGAACAGGCCGCTCGCCAGCGCGTTGAGGGCGCCCTGCGTGAACACCAGCGCGTCGTGGGTCGCCAGCGCCTCGAACTTGTTCTCGGCCGAGGTGAAGGGCAGCCCGGTCAGCTCCGCCACCTTCGCGGCGAATTTTTCCGCGAATTCCGGATGCGCGTTGAGGCCGGTGCCCACCGCCGTGCCGCCCTGGGCGAGCGCCAGCACGCCCGGCAGCGTCGCGCCGACGCGGGCGCCGCCGAGCGCCACCTGGGCGACGTAGCCGGAGAATTCCTGGCCCAGCGTGACCGGGGTCGCGTCCTGGAGGTGGGTGCGCCCGATCTTGACGATCTCGGCGAATTCCTTGGCCTTCGCGTCGAGGGCGGCGTGCAGGTGCTGGAGCGCCGGCATCAGCCGGCCGCTGATCTCGCGCGCCACCGCGATGTGCATCGCGGTCGGGAAGACGTCGTTCGAGGACTGGCCGCGGTTGACGTGGTCGTTCGGGTGCACCGGCGACTTGCCGCCGCGCTGTCCGCCCAGGCGCTCGTTGGCGAGGCTGCCGATGACCTCGTTGGCGTTCATGTTCGACTGGGTGCCCGAGCCGGTCTGCCAGACCACCAGCGGGAACTCGCCGTCGTGCTTGCCCTCGACCACCTCGGCGGCCGACGCCGCGATGGCGTCCGCGACCTTCGGATCCAGCACGCCGAGGTCGCGGTTGACGAGTGCGGCGGCCTGCTTGACGAGGCCGAGCGCGTGGACGAGGGGCGCCGGCATCCGCTCGGTGCCGATGCGGAAGTTCTGGATCGAGCGCTGGGTCTGGGCGCCCCAGTAGCGGTCCGCCGGGACTTCGATCGGCCCGAACGTGTCGGATTCCGTGCGGGTGGCTTTCTCGGTCGGCGACATCTTGGCCTCTTTGGCGGTGCGAAACGGCGCCTACTTAAGCCAAGAGCGGGCCAAGCGCGATGCCCCGACGTGCTTCGAATCGCGCCCGTCCTTCGAGGAGTCCGGATGCCTTCGCGTGCGGCGGCCGTGGCCGCCCCCTTCCGTCCCGCCGTGCCCCGGCCGCGCACCGAGCCGATGGGGCTGTTCAGCTTCCTGCGGGCCGCCCGCGCCAACCCGCTGACCACCTGGTACGAGGAGCATTTCGAGCAGCCGATCGTCACCGGCGAGGGCGCGCTCGGCCGCGTCACGGTGGTGAGCGAGCCGACGGCGATCCGCCACGTGCTGGTCGACAACGCCGCCAACTACCGCAAGGACGACCTGCAGCGCCGGGTGCTGGCGCCGGGCCTCGGCAACGGGCTGCTCACCGCCGAGGGCGACGAGTGGCGCCTCCAGCGCCGCACGCTGGCGCCGATCTTCTCGCCCCGCCACGTCGCCCGCTTCGAGGCCCCGATGTCGGAGGCCGCCGCCCGCCTCGCGCGCCGGCTGAGGAAGCGCGACGGCCAGAGCGTCGACGCGGCCCTCGAGATGACCCGCGTCACCCTCGACGTGCTCGAGCGCACCATCTTCACCCACGGGCTGGCGCGCGAGCCCGACGCGCTCGGGCGCGCGATCACCCGCTACTTCGAGGCGCTCGGGCCGATCGATCCCCTCGACGTGTTCGGGATGCCGGACTGGCTGCCGCGGATCGGCCGGATCAAGGCGCGCCCGGCCTTGCGCTTCTTCGCCGAGGTGGTGGACGAGCTGATCGAGCGCCGCCGGGCGCTCGTCACCGCCGGCGAGGAGGCGCCGCACGACCTCCTCACCCTGCTCCTCAAGGCGCAGGACCCGGAGACCGGCCTCGGCCTCTCCGACCTGGAGGTACGCGCCAACATCGTCACCTTCATCGGCGCCGGCCACGAGACCACCGCCAACGCGCTCACCTGGACGCTCTACTGCCTGTCGCAGGACGACGCGGCGCGCGAGGCGGTCGAGGCCGAGATCGACGCCGCCTTCGCGGAGAATCCCGCGCCCGGCCTGGACGCCCTGCCGCGCGCCAAGGCGGCCCTGGAGGAGGCGATGCGGCTTTTTCCGCCGGTGCCGTTCATGAGCCGGCAGGCGCTCGCCGAGGACCGGATCGGGCGGATCAAGATCCCGCGCGGCTCGCTGGTGACGGTGGCGCCCTACGTGCTCCACCGCCACCGCCGGCTGTGGGACGAGCCCGACGCCTTCATCCCCGAGCGCTTCCTGCCGGAGAACCGCGCCCGCATCGACCGCTACGCCTACCTGCCGTTCGGGGCCGGCCCGCGGGTCTGCATCGGCGCGAGTTTTTCCGTGATGGAGGCGACCCTGGTGCTCGCCCACGTGCTCCGCGCCGTGCGCCTCGACCGGGCGCCGGAGGCAGGTCCCGTGGTGCCGCTGCACCGGGTGACGCTGCGGCCGCAGGACGGCTTGCGGATGCGGGTGACGGCGCGGGGGTAACCCGCGCACCTGATGAGATCCACCGTCACCCGCCCGGAAGTCGGCCGGCCCTGTCGAGCCGCGCTTGACCAACCGGCCGGTCGGTCAATAATGGGAGGATAAGAACGGGAGGAACGCCATGCGGCTGGAGAGCTACGTCCAGGGACGCTGGATCGCGCCGGAAGGAGACTGGACCGGCATCCGCAGCGCCGTCACCGGCGCGGTGGTGGCGGAGGTGGGCCATAGCGGGCTCGCCATGGCCGAGGTGCTGGACCATGCCCGCCGGGTCGGCGGTCCGGGCTTACGCCGCCTCACCTTCCACCAGCGCGCCGAGATGCTGAAGCGGCTGGCCGCCTACCTCAACGAGCGCCGCGACGGGCTCTACGCCCTCTCGCACCAGACCGGCGCGACCCGCACCGACAACCTGATCGACATCGACGGCGGGATCGGCACGCTGTTCGTCTACGCCTCGAAGGGCCGGCGCGAATTGCCGAACGCCACCTTCCTGATCGACGGCGCGGTGGAGCCCTTGTCGCGCGGCGGCAGCTTCGTCGGGCGTCACGTGCTCACCGCGAAGGCCGGCTGCGCCGTCCATATCAACGCGTTCAACTTCCCGTGCTGGGGCCTCCTCGAAAAGCTCGCGCCCGCGATCCTCGCCGGTGTGCCGGTGGTGACGAAGCCCGCCACGATCACGGCCTACGTCGCTCACGCGCTCGTGCGGCTCATCGCCGAATCCGGCATCCTGCCCGCGGATGCGCTGCAATGCGTGGTCGGGCCGACGGGCGACCTGTTCGACCACCTCACCGGCCAGGACGTGGTGTCGTTCACCGGCTCGGTCGAGACGGCGCAGCTGCTCCAGAGCCATCCCGTCATCGCCCGCGAGGCGGTGCACTTCGTCGCCGAGCGCGACTCGCTCAACGCCGCGATCCTGGCGCCCGATGCCGGGCCGGGCACGCCGGAATTCGACCTCTACATCCGGGAGGTCGCCAAGGAGATGACGGTCAAGGCCGGGCAGAAATGCACGGCGATCCGCCGGGCACTGGCGCCCCGCGCCCACGTGCCGGCGGTGATCGAGGCCCTGAGCCGGCGCCTCGCATCGGTGCGGATCGGCGATCCCGCCCGCGAGGACGTGCGGATGGGGCCGGTGGTCGGCCTGGCGCAGCGCCGCGACGTGCTCGCCCGGGTCGACGCCCTGAAGGCGGAGGCGGAACTCGTCTTCGGCGATCCGGCGCGCCTCGTCGTCGAGGGGGCGGACGCGGAGACCGGCGCCTTCCTGCCGCCGCTGCTGCTCCACTGCGCCGATCCCCTCCGGGCCCGGCAGGTGCACGCGCTCGAGGCCTTCGGCCCGGTCTGCACGGTGATGGGCTACGACGGGATCGAGGAGGCGGCCGGCCTCGCCAATCGCGGCGAGGGCAGCCTCGTCGCCTCGCTCTACACCCACGATCCGGCCGCGGCGGCGGATCTGGTCTTCGGGGTCGGGGCCTATCACGGCCGCCTCGTCGTCATCGACCGCGACTGCGCAGGTGAGCAGACCGGCCACGGCTCGCCGATGCCGCACATGATGCATGGCGGCCCCGGCCGGGCCGGCGGCGGCGAGGAGCTGGGCGGCGTGCGGGCGCTCCACCACTACATGCAGCGCACGGCCCTCCAGGGCTCGCCGGCGATGCTGAGCCGGATCACGGGAAGCTGGATCAAGGGCGCGCCGGAGTTGGTTCTCCCCGAGCATCCGTTCCGCGCCCACTTCGAGGACCTGGAGATCGGCCGCAGCTTCCACTCGGCCGAGCGGACGATCACGCTCGACGACATCGAGCACTTCGCGCACTTCACCGGCGACACCTTCTACGCCCACATGAGCGAGGAGGCGACGCGGGGCCACCCGTTCTTCCCCGGCCGGGTGGCGCACGGCTACCTTCTTTTGTCCTTCGCCGCCGGCCTGTTCGTCGATCCGGATCCGGGTCCGGTCCTCGCCAATTACGGGCTCGACAGCTTGCGCTTCCTCAAGCCGATCCAGCCCGGCGAGGCGATCCGGGTGCGGCTCACCGCCAAGGAGAAGTCGCCGCGCAACGCGCAGTACGGCGAGGTGCGCTGGGACGTGGAGATCCAGACGGCGGCGGGCGAGACGGCGGCGACCTACGAGCTGCTGACGATGAACGCGATGCGGGGGGCGTGAGGGGCGGCCGCGACGGGCGCCTCTGAACCCTCCCCCCTCTGCGGGGGAGGGTGCCCGGCGGAGCCGGGCGGGAGAGGGGACGACGCCTCCGGAGAGGTCGCGCCCTTCATGAAAGCAGACCCCTGGAGCAGCGTCGCGGTCCCCTCTCCCGGCCCCTGCTGACGCAGGGACCACCCTCCCCCACAGAGGGGGGAGGGTTGAGAGCGCGAGTTCGTGACTACCCGAACCGCCCCGCCCGCAGCGCCCGCACATCCACCGCCGGCGCCCGCCCTGCCATGAGATCCGCCACGATCCGCCCCGTCCCGGCGCTCTGGGTCAGCCCGAGATGGCCGTGGCCGAAGGCGTAGAGGATCTTCGGGCTCGCCCGCGACGGGCCGATCACCGGCAGGCTGTCGGGGAGCGAGGGCCGGAATCCCATCCATTGCCGCCCGCCCTCGGTCCGCAGGCCCGGCAGGAAGGCGGCGGCCTTGCGCAGCATCGCGTCGGCGCGGGCGAAGTTCGGCGGGCGGTGGAGGCCGCCGAACTCGACGGCGCCGCCGACCCGCAGGCCGGTCGAGAGCGGCGTCACCACGAAGCCGTGGCCGCCGAAGGTGAGCTGGCGGCGCAGATCGAAGGCGCCGGGCGGCAGCGTGGTGTTGTAGCCGCGCTCGGTGTCGAGCGGCACCCGGTCGCCGAGGCGGCGGGCGAGATCGCGGGACCAGGCGCCGGCGGCGAGCACGCAGGCATCGGTCCGGAGCACCGTACCGTCGGCGAGGGTCAGGCGCACGGCGCCGCCCTCGGGCGCGATGTCCCGCACCTCAGCCTTCGTGAGCACGGCGCCCCTCGCCGTCACGTCGGCGTGGAGCGCCAGGGCGAAACGGTAGGGGTCGTCGACCGTCATCCAGTTCGGCGTGAAGGTGCCGGCGATGAAGCGCGGCGACAGGCCGGGTTGCAGCTCGGCGAGGCGGACGCCGCGGACGTGCTCGAAGGCGATGCCCTCCCGCGCCCGGGCGGCCCAGCCGGGCTCTGAGGCGGCGAGCTCCGCCTCGCTCTCGTAGAGTTCGAGGTTGCCGTCGCGGCGCAAGCTTCCGGCGAGGCCGACTGATTCCACCATCGCCTCCATCGCCTGCGCGGCGAGCCGCATCAGGCCGGACTGGACTTCCGTCGCGTGGCGGTGGCGGTCGGGCAGGCTGGCGCGCCAGAACCGCAGCAGCCAGGGGGCGATCCGCGGCAGGTAGGACGGCGGCAGCGCCAGCGGCCCGAGGGGATCGAGCATCCAGGCAGGGGCACGCCGCAGGATGCCCGGCGAGGCGAGCGGCAGCACGTCGGTGAAGGCGAGCGCCCCGGCATTGCCGAAGCTCGCTCCTTGCGCGACGCCGCCGCGCTCGATCAGCCGCACCCGCCAGCCCTCGGCGAGGCAGTGGTGGGCGGTGGCGAGGCCGACGATGCCGGCCCCGACGATGGCGACCTCGCGGGTCAAGGCGAGCCCGTCACGCGGCGCGTTTCAGGGACGGGCGGCGCTCCAGCGCCGTGCGGACGATCGCCTCGACCGCCGCGCGGCGCTCGCCCGAGAGGGGCTTCCTCGGCATGCGGACGTGCTCGGTCGAGCCGATCGCCAGCGCCTCGGCGAGCTTGATGTTCTGCACGAGGAAGGTCGAGACGTCGAGGTCGAGGAGCGGGCGGAACCAGCGGTAGATCTCGAGTGCTTCCGCGGTCCGGCCCTGCTTCATCAGCCGGTAGATCGCCACGGTCTCGTTGGGGAAGGCCACCACCAGGCCCGCGACCCAGCCGACGGCGCCGACGCTCAGCGCCTCGAAGGCGAGGTTGTCGACGCCGGTCAGCACCGCGAAGCGGTCGCCGAAATGGTTGATGATCTCGGTGGTGCGGCGGATGTCGTCGGAGGATTCCTTGATCGCGACGAAGCGGGAATCCGAGGCCAGCCGCTCCATGATCCGCGGCGTCACGTCGACCCGGTAGGCGACGCGGTTCGAGTAGATCATCACCGGCAGGTCGCCGGCGGCGGCGACCGCGCTCAGGGTCGCGACGGTCTCGTCCTCGTCGGTGTGGTAGATCGGGCTCGGCACCACCATCAGGCCGGCGGCCCCCGCCTTGGCGGCACGGGCTGCGAGCGCGCAGGCCTCGCGGGTGCCGGCCTCCGATACCGTGAGCAGCACCGGCTTGCCCCCGGCCACCGACCGGGCGGTCTTAAGCACCTCCAGGCGCTCGTCGGGCGACAGCATCGGGCCCTCGCCGAGCGAGCCGCAGACGATGAGGCCGTCGCAGCCGGCCTGCATCTGGAGGGCAAAGCAGCGCTCCATCTCGGCGTGGTCGAGCGCGCCGTCGGCGGTGAACTTGGTGGTGACGGCGGGAATGACGCCTGTCCACATGGGTCTGTCTCCTTGGGGTTTTCTTGAGGTGGGACGAGTCAGGCCGCCTCGGCGACCGGGGGATGCTCCGCTTCGGGCAGCGGCCGCGCCGCCCGGGCGGCGCGGCGGTGGCGCCAGTGCAGCCACTCGCCGACGACGCCGCGGCGGAAGAACGAGACGCAGAGGATGAAGATCAGGCCGATCACTACCGTGACGAGGTCGCCGATCGTCGCGAGGTAGTTCTGGAGGCCGACCACCAGGGCGGCGCCGACGAGCGGGCCGAACAGGGTGCCGACGCCGCCGAGCAGCGTCATCAGCACCACCTCGGTCGAGGTGTGCAGCGACACGTCGTTGAGCGAGACGAGGCCGAAGACCAGGGCCTTGAGGGCGCCGGCGTACCCGGCGAGCGCCGCCGAGAGCACGAAGGCGAGGAGCTGGAAGCGCGACGCGTCGTAGCCGAGCGAGACCGCCCGCGCCTCGTTGTCGCGCACCGCCTGGAGGATCTGGCCGAAGGGCGAGTGCACCACCCGGTCGACGAACAGGAAGCCGGCGGCGAACAGGGCGAGGGCGAGGTAGTACATCGCGGTGTCGGACGACAGGTCGACGAGACCCAGCAGCGTGCCGCGCGGGATGCCCTGGAGCCCGTCCTCGCCGCCGGTCCAGCGGAACTGCACCGCCAGGAAATAGACGATCTGCGACAGCGCCAGCGTGATCATCGCGAAGTAGATGCCGCGCCGCCGGATCGCCAGGCCCCCGATGGCGAAGCCGACCAGCGCCGATGCCGCGACGCCGGCCGCGAAGGCCAGCGGCACCCCGAGCGGGTGGGCGCCGAGCCGGATCATCAGCGCACCGGTGACGTAGCCGGCGGTGCCGAGGAAGGCGGCGTGGGCAAAGGAGACGAGGCCGGTGAAGCCGAGCAGCAGGTTGAAGGCGCAGGCGAACAGCCCGTAGGCCATCACCTTCATGACGAAGATCGGGTAGATCAGCCCCGGCACCAGCGGCACCAGGACGAGCAGCGCGAGGAGGGCGGCAAAGAGGGTTTTCGTGGTCATCTCACGCCTCGCGCCCGAACAGGCCGGCCGGGCGCAGCAGCAGCGCCAGGGCCATGATGACGAAGACCACCACGGTCGAGGCCTCCGGATAGACCACCTTGGTCAGCCCCTCGATCAGCCCGAGGCCGAGGCCGGTGAGCATCGCGCCGAGGATCGAGCCGAGCCCACCGATCACCACCACGGCGAAGACGATGTTGAGGAGGCTGCCGCCCATCAGGGGCGTGACCTGCATGATCGGGGCGGCCAGCACCCCGGCGATGCCGGCAAGCGCGACGCCGAAGCCGTAGGTCAGGGTGATCATGACCGGGACGTTGATGCCGAAGGCCTGGAGCAGGCGCGGGTTCTCGGTGCCGGCGCGCAGGTAGGCGCCGAGCTTGGTGCGCTCGAACAGGTACCAGGTGGCGAGGCAGACCAGCAGCGAGGCGGCGACCACGAACACCCGGTACTTCGGCAGCAGCATGAAGCCGACATCGACCGGGCCTTGCAGGATCTCCGGCGGCTCGTAGCCCTGGCCGGACACGCCGAAGACGTAGCGAAATCCCCCCTCCATCACCAGCGCCACCCCGAAGGTGAGGAGCAGGCCGTAGAGGTGGTCGAGGTGGTAGAGCCGGCGCAGCAGGGTCCGCTCGATCGCCATGCCGAAGACCGCGACTAGGGCGGGCGCCAGCACCAGGGCGAGCCAGAAGTTCACCTGGAGATCGGGCTGGCCGAGCCAGGGCCCGACTTGCGTCAGCCCGATCCAGGCCAGGAAGGCGGCCATCATGAACTGCGCCCCGTGGGTGAAGTTGATGATGTTGAGAAGCCCGAAGATGATCGCCAGCCCCATGCTCAGCAGAGCGTAGAAGCAGCCGCCGATGAGCCCGATGGTGAGCTGGGCCATGAAGGCCTGGATGGTGATGTCCGACATGGGGGGACCGGAAAAGATTTTGGCGGGACGGTTCGGTTCGTCCCCTCCCCGCTCTGCGGGGGAGGGTGGCCTACGGAGTAGGCCGGGAGAGGGGACGCCGCTTCCGGAGAGGGCGCGCGCTCGATGAAGGGCGGACCCTGGATCAGCGTCGCGGTCCCCTCTCCCGGCCCCTGCTGACGCAGGGACCACCCTCCCCCGCAGAGGGGGGAGGGTTCAGGGTGGTGGCTCACCCCCGCGCGTTCAGCGGGCAGGCGTCGCTCGGCTTCGGGTAGACCTCGTCGCCCTTGAGCACTGCCTTGACGTGGTAGAAGTCCCAGTCGCGCCTCGACTCGGCCGGTTTCTTGACCTGGAGCAGCAGCAGGTCGTGCACCAGCGCCCCGTCGGCCCGCAAGCGGCCGTTGCGGATCACCGCGTCATCGATCGGCATGGCGCGCAGCTGGCTCATCACCGCCCCGGCCTCGTCGGTGCCGGCCGCCTGGATCGCCTTCAGGTAGCTCAGCACCGCCGAGTAGATCGCGGCCTGCGAGGCGCTCGGCATCCGCTTCATCTTGGAAAAATACTTTTCGGCGAAGGCGCGCGAGCGGTCGTCGTAGTCCCAGTAGAACGCTTCCGTCAGGTACATGTCCTGGGCCTTGGCGAGGCCGAGGCTCTTCACGTCGGTGATGTAGGTGAGGAGCGGCGCGATCACCTGCTTGTCGCTGCGGCCGATGCCGTACTCGGCGGCCTGCTTGACCGCGTTGACGGTGTCGCTGCCGGCGTTGGCCAGCGCGATCACCTGGGCGCCGGTGGCCTGCGCCTTGAGCATGTAGGACGAGAAGTCGCCGCCCGGGAACGGATGGCGCGAGACGCCCAGCACCTTGCCGCCCTCGGCCTCGACCACCGCGGCGGCGTCCTTCTCGAGCGAGTGGCCGAAGGTGTAGTCGGCGGTGACGAAGTACCAGCTCTTCTTGCCGGCCTTGAGCAACGCCTTGGCGGTGCCGGCGGCGAGCGCGTAGGTGTTGACCATCCACTGCGCGCTCAGGGGCGAGCACTTGTCGGTGATCGCCGCCATGGCGACGCCGGCCGAGAGCATCGTCACCCGGTTCTTCTGCCGCGCGATCTCCATCACGGCGAGCGCCGTCGAGGAGGTCGGGAAGTCGGCGATCATGTCGACCTTGCCCTGGTCGAACCACTCGCGGGCGAGGTTCGCGGCGATGTCGGGCTTGTTCTGGTGGTCGGCGGCGACGAGCTCGACGGGCGCGCCCAGCACCTTGCCTCCCATCTCGTCGATGGCGATCTGCGCCGCCACCGCCGAGCCGCGGCCGGTGAAGTCGGAATAGATCCCCGACAGGTCGTTGAGGATGCCGACCTTCACCACCCCGTCGCTGATCTTGTCGGCGGCCATGGCCCCCGGCGCCAGGGCGGCGAGCGACAGCCCGAGGGCAACTCCGATGACACGCGACCGCATGATTCCCGCCTCCTTGTGAATATATCTGGATGACGCCCCACCGTCCCAGGGCCCGTCTGACGTGATCGACAATCCCGTCCTACCCGCGATCTCATCCTGAGGTGCTGGGCGATCGAAGATCGCGCAGCCTCGAAGGAGACCTCCAGTAACCTCGGAGATCTCTGGAGCCCTCCTTCGAGGCTCCTTTCAGTCGCACCTCAGGATGAGGTCGTGGACGGGATAGAGTGGACTACAAGGTGTCATTCCTCATGAGCAGGAGGGCGCCGGGCGGCCTACACCCCGAGCAACCGCCCGACCTCCTCCTCCCGCGCCGCGACCTCGTGCGCGGCGATCTCCGCGGCGATGCGGCCGTGCTCGACGACGTAGTGGCGGTCGGCGAGGTGGCGGGCGAAGTGGAAGTTCTGCTCGACCAGCACGATGGTGAAGCCGCGGCTCTTGAGCAGCGCCACGGCGCGCCCCAGGGCCTCGACGATGACCGGCGCCAGCCCCTCGGTGATCTCGTCGAGGAGCAGGATGCGCGCGCCGGTGGTGAGAATGCGCCCGAGCGCCAGCATCTGCTGCTCGCCGCCCGAGAGCCGGCCGCCGTAGCTGTCGGCGCGCTCGGCGAGGTTGGGAAAGAGCGCCAAGACCTCGTCGAGCGGCAGGCCGCCCTCGCCGAGGCGCGGCAGCAGGGTCAGGTTCTCGCGGGTGGTGAGCGTGCGGTAGACGCCGCGCTCCTCCGGGCAGTAGCCGAGGCCCAGCCGCGCGATGCGGTGGGTCGGCAGCCGGATCGCCTCCTGGCCCCGCACCCGCACCGAGCCGGCGCGACGGTCGGTCAGGCCGAGGATGGCGCGCAACGTCGTGGTGCGCCCGGCGCCGTTGCGGCCGATCAGGGTCACGCACTCGCCCTCGCGCACCGTGAGGTCGATGCCGTGCAGCACGTGGCTCTCGCCGTACCAGGCCTCAAGGCCGCGGGTCTCAAGCACGGTCTCAGGCATGCCCGCCCCCGAGATAGGCGGCGCGCACCGCCGGATCGGTCGAGACGGCGGCGTACGGCCCCTCCGCCAGGATCTCGCCGCGCTGGAGCACCGTGATCGTGTCGCAGAGGTCGGCCACCACCGACATGTTGTGCTCGACCATCAGGATGGTGCGTCCTGAAGCGATCCGCCGGATCAGCCGCTTGATGCGGTCGACGTCCTCGATCGCCATCCCTTGCGTCGGCTCGTCGAGGAGCAGGAAGGGCGGGTCGAGGGCGAGCGTCGTGGCGATCTCGAGCGTGCGCTTGCGGCCGTAGGAGAGGTCGGCGGCGCGCGCCTCGGCGGCCTGCGCCAGGCCGACCTCGGCGAGGAGCCGCATCGCCTCCTCGTCGAGCACCCGCAGCGTGCGACCGGAGCGCCAGAACTGGAACTGCGTGCCGAGCCGGCGCTGGAGCGCCACCCGGACGTTGTCGCGCACCGAGAGGTTCGGGAAGATCGCCGAGATCTGGAACGAGCGCACCAGCCCGCGCCGGGCGATGGCCGCCGAGGTCTCGCGGGTGATGTCGGCGCCCTCGTAGAGGATCTGCCCCTCGGTCGGCACGTGGACCTTGGTGAGCAGGTTGAACACCGTGGTCTTGCCGGCGCCGTTCGGGCCGATCAGCGCGTGGATCGCGTGGCGGCGGATCTTGAGGTCGAGCCCCCGCACCGCCCGGAAGCCGCCGAACGCCTTGGTCAGCCCCCTGGTCTCGAGTGCGGTGTCGGGCACGGTGTGGTCCTCGGCGTCGTCTCGCTTCGTAGATTGTATAAAATATGCGACCGGGTCAAGCAGCCTGACGGTAATCCGCTCGTCGGGATGCGACTGTCATACGGGCTCCGCTCAATCGGTCCGCATTCAGGATGGAGCGCGTCTCCCCTCTCCCGTGTGGGAAAGGGGTCGGGGGTGAGGGTGCTACGGTTCCGCAGAAGGCTCAGACCGTTCCGCTGCCGGCACCAGCCTCAGCGTTTCATGCGGAAGCGTGTCACCCTCGCCCCTACCCCTCTCCCACACGGGAGAGGGGATCCCGCGCTATATCTTTTCGAATCAGTCAAATGGACGCTGCGTTAAAGGATAACGCGATCTCGTGATCTCATATCTGACAGTAATATACTAGATATTATTTAATAATCGGAAATTTATTCGAAGCTACCGACCGATATTACTAGCTAATAACTATCACTCCACCGCTGCCGACCTGCGATAGATCTCCACCAGCGAGCGCCCAGCATGCTCGACGTGGATCCGCAGGAGGTTGGCCGCCGCGACCACCTCGCCGGCCTCGCACAAATCGAGGATCGAGGTGTGCTCCATGTCGGCGCGGGCGACGTCGCCGGTGACGGAGAGCTGGAGCCGGGTCGGGCGGTCGCAATCCTGGAGCAGGCCGGCGACGATGGCGAGGGAGCGCGGCCGGCCGGCATGGCGCAGGAGGCTGAGGTGGAAGCGCCGGTTCAGCTCGCCCCAGGTCTCGACCGTGCCGGCCTTGAGCGCCGCGCTGTACTCGTCCCGCAGGGCGCGCAACTCCGAGAAATCGTCGGGCGTCAGGTGGCGGGCCGAGAGGATCAGCAGTTGCGGCTCCAGGGAGACGCGGAGCTGAAACACGTCCTCGATCTCCTCGACCGAGAGCCCGGTGACCACCGCGCCGCGATGCGGGGCGATCCGCACCAGGCCGGCGGCTTCGAGCTGGAGCAGCGCCTCGCGGATCGGGATCCGGCTGATGCCGAATTCCTCGGCCAGCGCGTCCTGACGCAGCTGGAATCCCGGTGCCAGGGCGCCCGAGAGGATACGCTGGCGCAGGGCCTCGGCGACTGCCGCCGAGACCGTCCGGTGGCCCAGGCCCCCGGCGACGGATCGGCTCCCCCCCGCGCGCGCCGTCACGGCCATGCTCTCGACTCCACCGCTTCTCTCGAACGCATATTGTATACGATCTAGGGTTGGCAACCCGTCAGAAGGTCGGCGGCGTGCAGGCGCTCACCACCTCGCACGGATTCGGCCCGACGCAGCGGAAGCGGTGCGGCCGGCGGCTGGAGAAGTAGTAGGCGTCGCCGGGCCCCAGCACCCGACGCTCGTCGTCCACCGTCACCTCGAGCCTGCCCGAGAGCACGATGCCGCCCTCCTCGCCGTCATGGACCAGCGGCACCCGGCCGGTGTCGGAGCCCGGCTCGTAGCGCTCCTTGAGCAGTTGCAGGGCGCGGCCGAACAGGGCGTCGCCGACCTGGCGGTAGGAGATCCGGCCCTTGCCGATCTCGACCAGCTCCTCGCTGGCGTAGAACGCCTTCTCGGACCGCTCCGGGGTGAGCGAGAAGAACTCGGCGAGCCCGATCGGCACCGCGTCGAGGATGCGCTTGAGGGCGCCGACCGACGGGTTGGTCTGGCCCGATTCGATCAGCGAGATGGTGGAGTTGACCACGCCCGCGCGCTTGGCCAGCGCGCGCTGCGACAGGCCGTGCAGGATGCGCACGTGGCGCAGGCGCGCGCCCACCTCGTCGTTGGTCACGCCGGCTGTCCCTGTTGAGGCTGTTGCGGATCCGGCAACACCCTATCCTGCCCGCCTGCCTCGTCAATGGGTTATGGCGGAGCAGAAAAGGACTTGTTGCGCTTGCTGGAACGGGCTTGTCTGAGCGCCATCGCGCTCGCCGAGGACCCCGCCATGAACGCCCATCCGCCGCGCCTGAACCGCCCGAGCCTCGACGCCTACTGGATGCCGTTCACGGCCAACCGGCAGTTCAAGGCAGCACCCCGCCTGCTCGTCGCGGCCGAGGGCATGCACTACACCGCCGATGACGGCCGCCAGGTCCTCGACGGCACCGCCGGCCTGTGGTGCGTCAATGCCGGCCACGGCCGCCGGCGCATCGCCGAGGCGGTCGAGCGCCAGCTCTCGACCCTCGACTACGCGCCCTCGTTCCAGATGGGCCACCCGATCGCGTTCGAGTTCGCCGAGCGCCTGGCGGCCATCGCGCCCGGCGGCGCCCTCGACCGGGTGTTCTTCACCGGCTCGGGCTCGGAATCGGTCGACACCGCGCTCAAGATCGCGCTCGCCTACCAGCGCGCGATCGGCCAGGGCACCCGGACCCGGGTGATCGGCCGCGAGCGCGGCTATCACGGCGTCGGCTTCGGCGGCATCTCGGTCGGCGGCCTCGTCAACAACCGCCGGATGTTCCCGCTGCTCCCGGGCGTCGACCACCTGCGCCACACCCACGACCTGTCGCGCAACGCCTTCGTCCAGGGCCAGCCCGAGCACGGCGCGGATCTCGCCGACGACCTCGAGCGGCTGGTGGCGCTCCATGGCGCCGAGACGATCGCCGCGGTGATCGTCGAGCCGGTGGCGGGCTCGACCGGCGTGCTGGTGCCGCCCAAGGGCTACCTCGAGCGTCTGCGCGAGATCGCGACCCGCCACGGCATCCTCCTGATCTTCGACGAGGTCATCACCGGCTTCGGCCGCCTCGGCGCGCCCTTCGCCACCGACTATTTCGGCGTGACGCCCGACCTCGTCACCACGGCGAAGGGCCTCACCAACGGCACGATCCCGATGGGCGCGGTCTTCGCCACCCGGGCGGTGCACGATGCGCTGATGCACGGGCCGGAGGGCGCGATCGAGCTCTTCCACGGCTACACCTATTCGGGCCACCCGGTCGCCTGCGCGGCCGGCCTCGCCACCCTGGAGATCTACGCCGAAGAAGATCTCCTCACCCGCACCACGCAGGTCCAGGCGCACTGGCACGCGGCGATGCACGCCCTGCGGGACTGCCCGCACGTGATCGACATCCGCACCATCGGCCTCATCGCCGGCATCGAGCTGAGGCCCCGCGACGGCGCCCCGGGCGCGCGGGCCTACGACGTCTTCACCGACTGCTTCGAGAAGGGCCTGCTCATCCGCGTCACCGGCGACATCATCGCCCTCTCGCCGCCGCTGATCGCGGAAGCGGAGCACATCGACACGATGGCCTCGATGCTGGGCGAGGCGCTGCGGCGGGCGGCGTAACCCTCTCAAAGCCTGTTTGACTGACGGGCAGGATCTGTCCCGCCCACACCCTCATCCTGAAGTGTCAGCCGATTGACCATCGACTGACCTCGAAGGAGGCCTCCAGATCTCGCCGAGGCAGCTGGAGGTCTCCTTCGAGTCTCCCGTTGGCCGCACCTCAGGATGAGGTCGCCAATGGGAGAAATCCGGTTTTGCCTGGTGCAATCGCTGCAAGTCAAACAGGGCCTCATACCCTCCACATCACCCCGGGGCCGCGAGAGCAGAACCAGGGATGACCCGGAGATCGACGATCGATGTTCGGCTCGCGAAGCCACGCGAGTTCGACGTACTTTGCTATTGGACCTGATCAGAACCATGACCACCATCGGACACTTCGTCGGCGGCGCTCAAGTGGCCGGCCGCTCGGGCCGCACCGCGCCGGTCTTCAACCCGGCGACCGGCGAGCAATCGGGCACGGTCGCCCTCGCCAGCACCGACGAGGTCGGGGCCGCCGTCGCGAGCGCCCGCGCCGCCTTCCCGGCCTGGGCCGCGACCCCGCCGCTGCGCCGCGCCCGCATCCTCAACCGTTTCCTGCGAATCCTCGAAGACCGCATCGACGAGCTCGCCGCGGTCATCACCGCCGAGCACGGCAAGGTGCTCTCCGACGCCAAGGGCGAGATCCAGCGCGGCATGGAGGTGGTCGAGTTCGCAACCGGAGCCCCCCAGCTCCTCAAGGGCGAGATCACCGAGAATGTCGGCACCCGCGTCGACAGCAGCGCGATCCGTCAGCCGCTCGGGGTGGTGGCCGGCATCACCCCGTTCAACTTCCCCGCCATGGTGCCGATGTGGATGTTCCCCGTCGCGCTCGCCTGCGGCAACTGCTTCGTCCTGAAGCCCTCCGAGCGCGATCCCTCCGCCGCCCTCGTCATGGCCGAGTGGCTGACGGAGGCCGGGCTCCCCGACGGCGTGTTCCAGGTGATCCAGGGCGACAAGGAGGCGGTCGACGCCCTCCTCCACCACCCCGACATCTCCGCCGTGAGCTTCGTCGGCTCGACCCCGATCGCCAAGTATATCTACGAGACCGCGGCGCGCACCGGCAAGCGCGCGCAATGCCTCGGCGGGGCCAAGAACCACATGGTGGTGATGCCCGACGCCGACATGGACCAGGCGGTCGACGCGCTGATGGGCGCGGCCTACGGCTCGGCCGGCGAGCGCTGCATGGCGATCTCGGTGGCGGTGCCGATCGGCGAGGAGACCGCCGACCGGTTGATCGCGAAGCTGGTGCCGAAGGTGCGCGCGCTCAAGGTCGGGCCCGGCACCGATCCGGAGGCCGAGATGGGCCCGCTCGTGACCGCGCAGCACCGCGACAAGGTGAAGGGCTACATCGACCGCGGCGTCGAGGAAGGCGCCGAGCTGGTGGTCGACGGGCGGACCTTGAGCTTGCAGGGCTACGAGAACGGCTACTTCGTCGGCGGCACGCTGTTCGACCGGGTGACGCCGGAGATGACGATCTACAAGGAGGAGATCTTCGGGCCGGTGCTGGCCGTGGCCCGCGCGCCGGACTACGCGACGGCGGCGCGGATGATCAACGAGCACGAGTTCGGCAACGGGACGGCGATCTTCACGCGCGACGGCGACGCGGCACGGGAATTCGCACACCAGATCCAGGTCGGGATGGTGGGGATCAACGTCCCGATCCCGGTGCCGATGGCGTTCCACTCCTTCGGTGGCTGGAAGGCGTCGCTGTTCGGCGACCACCACATGCACGGGCCGGAGGGCGTGCGCTTCTACACCCGGCTCAAGACCATCACGACCCGCTGGCCCACCGGCATCCGCGCCGGCGCCGAGTTCGTGATGCCGACGATGAAGTGACGGGAGAGGCGGCGACGGGCCAGGCCCTCGTTCGCCGCCTCCCGCATGCAAGCCATGGGCGACGTCACACGGCACTGTCAGATAGGGACCGACGGGCCTACGATCCGTCGCAAGCCACCCTTTCCCGGACGAGAGAAACGACGTGGAGGGAGATCCCGGATCCCCGTCCGCCGACGCTCCAGTCGCGCAGGCCCGTTCCGGGCCGGGAAAGGGGCGGCTTGCGACGAGGCGGTGGCCTCTCGGCGCCGGGGCCTCCAGTGTCGCGTACCCTGTCCGCTTCGTCGGAGAATGATCTATCGGTCGGTCGAACCGGCTGCGAGATCCTGCCTGCTCGGTCGCGTACTCGATCCGATCACCTGGCCCGACATCTCACCCGTCGTCCCGGACACCGCTTTCGCGGCCCGGGAACAACCCCGGGGGATGTAGGATCTCCTGGCGACCGCCGGGCGCTCCCTTCGTGGATGACGGCGCGAACGAGCCATTCTCGACATGTCGCCACCATGTCCTCGATCGATCGACCCGCATCGCGATCGTGCGATTGCTTTCAAGCACAAACACCGGGTGTCGCCGTAGACAGAGGATCCCGATTTTTAATCGATAGACGTATCAGACTGGTTTTCCTGTTAACTTTTGGATTACCGCCTCGATCGATCCGTCTAGACTTGTGCGAAAAGTCGAATCGCGCTATATCCCAGGGTAAGCCGGGCACAGCGGCTGATGTCCCGGGCGGATCCTTGCGTGGGACCTGTCCGCCGTGCGCCCCAAGTCGGAATTCCCGCCTCATGGTCTCCCTCGGCCCGGTTCTAGATTTCCTGGCTGTCGGCATCGCGTCGCTCGCGGTCGCACCGCTGCGGGACGTCTCGCGCCTGGCGCGGGATCCGGTGGTGAAGCGGCGCTGGTGGGGCCTGATCGCGGCGGTGGCGCTCTGCATGCTGCTCGTGGCCGTCGGGGCGCTCGGCGAGCTGGATCAGCCTCTCGATGCCGGTGCCGCGCTGCAGCGCGTCGTGCACCTCGTCGGCGCCTCGATCATGACGACCTTCGCCCGGCTGGCGCGGCGGACCGCCCTGGAGGTCGTCCGGCTGGCGCGGTTCGAGGCGCAGGCCCTGACCGACGGACTGACCGGGCTCGGCAACCGCCGCCTTTTCACGGAGCGCCTGAACGAGGAGACCGCCCGCGCCCGGGAGACCGGCACGCCCCTGTCGCTGATCGTGCTCGACATCGACCACTTCAAGCGGGTCAACGACACCTACGGGCACGCGATCGGCGACCGGGTGCTCAAGCACGTCGCCGACGTGGTGATGGCCGGGATGCGCAACGCCGACACGGTCTGCCGGATCGGCGGCGAGGAGATCGTGGTCATCATGCCGCGGATCGACCCCGTCCAGGCGGCGGAGATGGCGGATGCCTTGCGCGGTGCGGTCGGCGCGATGGCGGTGCCGGTGGGCGACGACCGCACCATCGCCGCCACGGTCAGCCTCGGCTTCGCCACGCGCCAGCCGGAGGAATGCGGCGAGTCGCTGTTCCGCCGCGCCGACGCCGCGCTCTACGCCGCCAAGCGCGACGGCCGGGACCGCGTGATCCTCGCGGCGTGACCGCGAGCAGAAAAAAGGCCGCCCTTGCGAGGCGGCCCGAAGTCTAGGGAGGAAACGCCCAAGAAGGGCAGCACCGCCGCGACGCCATCGCCGCGGTGCGTGAAATCGATTTCACACATCGCGGCGCGCATAGCAAGCGCCGGAATGGAGGGGCCGCCATGCGTCAACCACATGACGCAGGCTTGCCCCCTCCCCTCACGCCCGCCGCCGCCTCTGACCGAGCACCGAGAGCGTCGGCTCGGCGGCGAGCAGGGTGCGGGTGTAGTCCTGGCGCGGGTGGTCCAGCACCTCGCGCACCGGCCCCTCCTCGACCAGGCGCCCGGCCTGCATCACCCCGACCCGGTCGGCGATCTCGTCGACGACGCCGATATTGTGGGTGATGAACAGCACGGTCAGGCCGTGGCGGTCGCGCAGGGACAGGATCAGGCGCAGGATCTGGGCCTGGATCGACAGGTCGAGGGCCGAGACCGCCTCGTCGGCGACGACGAGCTTCGGGTTGGTGATGAGCGCCCGGGCGATGGCGATGCGCTGGCGCTGGCCGCCGGAGAACTCGTGCGGATAGCGCTCGGCGGCTTGTGCCGGCAGCCCGACATCCTCCAGCGCCCGGGCGACCAGGGCGGCGCGGTCGCGGCCCCGCGGCGCGTCGTCGAGGAGGTGGAGCGGCTCGGCCACGATGCGCCCGACCGAGTGACGCGGATTGAGCGAGCCGTAGGGATCCTGGAACACCATCTGGAAGTCGCGGCGCTTGCGCGCCAGCGCCCTGCCTGACAGCGCGAACAGGTCGTCGCCGCCGAGCCGCACCGTGCCGCCGCTCGGCCGGTCGAGGGCCATGACGATGCGCGCGAGCGTGGACTTGCCGCAGCCCGATTCGCCCACCACCGCGAAGATGCTGCCGGCCTCGACGTCGAGGCTCACGCCGTCGACCGCCCGCAAGGACCGGGTGACGCCGCCCTTGCCCCGGAGGGCGTAGTCGCGGGTGAGGTTCTCGACCGAGAGGAGCGCGGTCATCGGGCGGCTCCCGCGGCGAGGCGCGGTTCCGCGCCGAAGCCCGCCCGGGCGCGGCGCGGCAGGGCCGCGATGAGGTCGCGCGTGTACTGCGCGGCGGGGGAGCGCAGCACCTGCTCGGTCGTCCCCTCCTCCACCGCCCGGCCGCGGCACATCACGAGGGTCCGGTCGGTGCTGCGGGCGATCACCCCGAGGTCGTGGCTGATGAGGATCAGGGACAGGCCGAGATCGGCCACCAGCTCGTCGAGGATGTCGAGGATCTCCTTCTGCACCGTCACGTCGAGGGCCGTGGTCGGCTCGTCGGCGATCAGGAGGTCGGGCGCGAGCGCGAGCGCGATGGCGATGCCGACGCGCTGGCGCTGGCCGCCGGACATCTCGTGCGGATAGCTGTCGATGCGCCGGGCCGGATCGGGGATCCGCACCCGCTCCAGCAGGCGCAGCGCCTCCGCCCGGGCCTCCGCGCCGCCGACATCGCGGTGCAGGCGGATGCCCTCGGCGATCTGCTGGCCTGCGGTCATCGCCGGGTTGAGGGCCGTCATCGGCTCCTGGAAGATCATGCCGATGCGCCGGCCGCGCAGGGAGCACAGCTCGCGCTCGCGCATCCCCAAGATGTTGCGGCCCTCGAGCAGGATCTCGCCGGAAGCGCGGGCGCTCCTCGGCAGGAGCCCGATGGTGGCGAGCGACAGCATCGACTTGCCCGAGCCCGATTCGCCGACGATGCCCAGGCTCTCGCCGCGGCCGACCGAGACCGAGACGTCGTCGACGACCCGGACCGGGCCGTCACGGCCGGGAAAGGCGATGGAGAGGTTGCGGATCGCGAGCATCAAGAGGCCTGCCGGCGGCGCGGGTCGAGGCGGGCGGCGAGCCCGTCGCCCAGGAGGTTGAGGCCGAGCACCGCCGCCGCGATGGTCAGACCGGGGGCGAGCGCCAGGTGGGGGGCCTGGGTGAGGTAGGTCTGCGACTCCGCCAGCATCCGCCCCCAGGTCGGGGCCGGCGGCGGCAGGCCGAGCCCGAGGAAGCTCAAGCCGGCCTCCGTCAGGATCGCCATGGCGAGCTGGATCGTGACCTGGACGGTGACCTGGCCGGCGATGTTGGGCAGGACGTGCTCCAGGGTGATCCGCGCCGTGCCCTTGCCGGCCATGCGGGCGGCCATGATGTAGTCCCGCGCCCAGATCTGCATCGCGGCCCCCCGGGTGACCCGGGCGAAGACCGGGATCATGAACACCCCGATCGCCACGATGGCCGTGAGCGCGCCCGGCCCGAGCAGCGCGCCGAGCATGATCGCCGAGAGGATCGGCGGCAGGGCGAACAGCGCGTCGCAGATGCGCATGAGCACCGCGTCGCAGGTGTGGCTCGCCGCCGCCGCGACGCCGGCGAGCGTGCCGAGCACCGCGCCCACCGCGACCGCCGCGAAGGCGGTGGTGAGCGAGTTGAAGGCGCCGCGCATCAGCATCGAGGCGACGTCGCGCCCGAGATGGTCGGTGCCGAGGAGCCCTGAGACCAGCGGGCCCTTCAGCTTCTGGAGGATGCGCATCCGGGCCGGGTCCTCGGGGGTCCAGACCAGGGAGGTGAGGGCGATTGCGACGAGAAGCGCCGTCAGGACGCCGCCGACGAGGAGCGTCGCGCTGCCGGGGCGCCAGCCCTGCCGGAGTTTCAACGCGAGGGCGGTCATGCGCGCTTCCTCAAGCGGGGATCGACGATCGTGTAGAGCAGGTCGACCCCGAGATTGACCACGATGACGATGGTGGCGAACATCATCACGACGTTCTGGATCACGATCAGGTCGCGCTGCGCCAGGGCCTGCCAGGCGAGCCGCCCCATGCCGGGCAGGGTGAACACGTTCTCGACCAGCACCGCGCCGCCGATCAGGAATGAGATCTGCAAGCCCAGCATGGTGATGACCGGCACGAGCGCGTTCGGCACCGCGTGGCGCCACAGGGCGCGGGAGACCGAGGCGCCCTTGGCCCGGGCGGTGCGCACAAAATCCTCGTTCATCACCTCGATCACCGAGGCCCGCGTCACCCGGGTCAGCACCGCCGATTGCGGGATGGCGAGCGCCAGGGCCGGCAGGAGCAGGGCGCGGACCGCCGATCCGGGCTCGCCCCAGCCCGGGAAGCCCCCGGCCGGCAGCCAGCCGAGGCCGAGCGCCACCACCATGATGAGCAGAAGCCCGATCCAGAAGTTCGGCACCGCGATTCCGGCCTGCGCGTAAAGGGTCGCGAGGCCGTCGGCGACGCCCCCGGGCCGCGAGGCCGCGGTGACCCCGAGCGGCAGGGCGATGCCGACGGCGAGCAGCACCGCGAGCCCGGTGAGCGGCAGCGTCACCGCCAGCCGCTCGCGGATCAGCGCGCCGACCGGCACGCCGTAGGTGTAGGACACCCCCATGTCGCCGCTCGCGAGCCCGCCGAGCCAGCGCAGGTAGCGGACGATCGCCGGGGCATCGAGGCCCATCTGGGCGCGGAGCGCCGCGAGCGTCTCAGGGGTCGCCGAGGTGCCGAGCATCGCCGAGGCCGGGTCTCCCGGCACGATCTCCATCATGCAGAAGACCAGGACCGAGATCAGCAGGAAGGTGACGGCGAAGCCGGCGGCACGGCGGGCGAGGTGCCTCAGCATGGGGTGGGCTCGGGCATTGGGAAAAACCGGTCTTTTACTGTTCTGTACGCCGCACGGAACTGCCGCGGGATCCCCTCTCCCACACCTTGCAGCGATACCGGGCAAGCCCGGCATCGCCTGGAGAGGGGGAGACGCCGCTACTCCGTCCAGCGCACTTCCGTGAGGTCGTTCGAGGGCACCGGCTCGTTCTTCCAGAACCCCGTGAGCTTGGCCCGCCACACGCTGAGCTTCGGCAGCACGAACAGGAACAGGGCCGGCACGTCGTCGGCGAGGATCTGTTGCGCGTCGCCGTAGAGCTTGAGCCGCGTCGCCTCGTCGGTCGCCTGCGCGGCCTTCGTCACCACCTCGTTGAAGGCCGGGTTCTTGTAGCCGAAATAGTACGGGTCGTTGGCGTAGATCGCGATGTCCATCGGCTCGGCATGGGCGATCACCGTCATGTCGAAGCTGCGGTCGCGCATCACCTCCTGCACCCACTTCGCCGGGAACTCGGTCGGCACGATGTTCATCGTGACGCCGACCTCGGCGAACATCGCCTGGAGGATCTCGGCGGTGCGGGTGGCGTAGGCCATCTGCGGCGACTTGAAGCTGAAGGTCAGGCCCTTGGCGTAGCCGGCCTCCGCCAGCAAGGCCTTCGCCTTCGCCGGGTCGTACGGATAGACGCCCGTCAGGTCCTTGTAGCCCGGATCGTTGGGGGTGTAGTGGCTGCCGATCGGTGCGCCGTAGCCCGAATAGGCTCCCTCGATCAGGAGCTTGCGGTCGACCGCCATCATCAGCGCCTGGCGCACGCGCTTGTCGGCGAAGGGCTTGGCCGTATTGTTCATGCCGGCCACGACCTTCATCTCGGTCAGGCCCGGCTCGGCCGTGAAGGCCTTGTCCTTCTGGAACGCGGCGTAGAGCTCGGGCGCCGGCAGCAGCGGGAAGGCGTCGACGTCGCCGGCGCGGAGCGCCGCGGCGGCGGCCTGGGGGTCGCCGATGAAGCGGAACGTGACCTTGTCGAGATGGACCTTGCGGGCGGCGTTCCAGTGGTCGGGGCTGCGCGTCAGCTCGACCCGGTCGCCCTTGCGCCAGGCGGCGAAGCGGAACGGCCCGGTGCCGACCGGATTGGCCTTGAGCCCGTCGCGCGACTTCGGCTCGACCATCACCGCCGCCGGCTGGCCGAGCCAGAACAAGAGGTTGCCGGAGGGCTTCGCGAGGGTCAGGACCAGGGTGGCGGGGTCCGGCGCCTTGACGTCGGCGATGACCGCGTAGAGCGCCTTCTGCGGGTTGACCGAGCCCGGCGCCCGGATCGCGTCGAGGGCGAACTTCGCCGTCTCGGCATTGAAGGGCTCGCCGTTGTGGAACTTGACGTCCTGCTGGAGCGCGAAGGTGTAGGTCAGGCCGTCGGGCGAGATCGTCCAGCTCTTCGCCAGCTGCGGCTGCACCTTGCCGTCGCGGTCGACCCGGGTCAGGCCCTCGAACACGTTCTGCCACACCACCTGGCCGATCACGGTCGGGGCGGCGCTGGTCGGATCGAGGCCCGGCGGCTCGACCGGCATGCCGAGCACGAGGTCGGTGCGGGGAGCGGCCAGGGCGGCGCCGGCGAGCCCCGGCAGCGCGAGCGCGGCGAGAAGCGCGCCCGCCAGCAGGCGGCGACGGGGGAGGCGCGTGCGTGAGACCATGGAACCCCTCGATTGGCGTTGAAACCGGCCGCCTCTGCCGTGCGGCTCCCTCGGTGACGCCAGGAGATCAGACTTTTGGGTGTGGCCGCAACAGCGATCTGTTGCGCACCCCGTAGCCGAAACCGCTACACCTCGCCGTCTGCGCGGAAACCGGGCATGTGCTGCTCCAGGACCGCCACCAGCCGGGCGGCAGCGAAGGAGAGCGGCCGCTCCCTGAGATGCGACAGGTCGAGATGGGTGCGCACCCGCAGGTCGCGAAACGGCCGCGTCGCCAGCGTGCCCGCCGCCTCGTCGCGGCGCACGGTGAGGGGCGGCAGGACCAGCACCGCCCGGCCGCGGCGCGCGAGCTCGAGCTGGATCTCGAGGGCGCTGGTGGTGAAGACCGGATCGAGCGCCGGCAGGCCGGCCTCGCACATCTGCGCGTCGAGGGCCTGGCGCACCCCGAAGGCCGCGTCCGGCACCGCGACCGGATGGGCGAGGAGGTCGCGCGGGCCGACCTGGAGGCGGTCGGCGAGGGGATGGTCGGGCGCCATCACGGCGGCGTGGTCGACCGGTACGCGGCAGCGCACGACGACCTCGGCCTGCGGCGGCGTGAACAGGGTGACGGCGAGGTCCGCCTCGCCGTCGGCGAGCGCCTGCATGGTGCGCCCGACGCTCGCCACCACCACCTCGAAGCGCACGTCCGGGTGGCTCGCGGAAAAGTCGGCGAGGGCCGGCACCAGCAGGCCGGAGGCCGCCGCCCCGCTGGCATAGACCGTGACGCGGCCCGCCCGCAGGCCCTTGAGGTCGTCGATCAGGGTGCGGACGTGGTCGAGCTCGCGCAAGGAGCGGGCCGAGCGGGCGGCGAGCAGCTCGCCGGCGGCGGTGAGCCGGATCCCGGTCGGGTCGCGCTCCACCAGCGGCGCGCCGAAATGGTATTCCAGGTTCTCGATCTGCCGGCTGATCGCGGTCGGGGCGATGCCGAGCTTCTCCGCCGCCCGCCGCATCGAGCCGTGCCGGGCGAGCTCGTTGAAGTAGATCAGGGCCCGCAATTGCACGGCACGCACCATCCTGGCGGTCGAGAGGCCGTCGCAGCGGCCTGCCACTTCGGATTACGGTGCGGCGCGGACGGCGTCCACGCCTCCCGGTGCACCTTGGGTCCTCAAAGCCCCTCGACCACCAGCCGCGCCGCCGCCTCGCCGGCCGCGCCCAGCGGCGCCGGGCGCCGGGTGTCCTTCGACAAGAGCACGCAGACCGATTCCGCCTCGCCCGCCACCGTGTCGCCGGTGAGGATGCGATGGCGGAAACCGAGCGAGGTGCGCCCCGCCCGGGCGAGCCAGGTCGCGGTGCGGACCCGGCCCGGATAGTGCAGCTCGGCCCGGTAATCGATGACGAAGCGGGCGATGACGAAGAAGGTGTCGGGGGTGAGCAGCGGGGTCAGGTGGGTTCCGAAGAACTGCACCCGCCCGCTCTCGCAGAAGGCGGCGAAGACCGCGTTGTTGACGTGGCCGTTGGCGTCCGTGTCGCGGTAGCGCAGCACGTCCTCGCTCCACAGCACCCGCGGATCGCCCTCGAGCCCGTCGGTCATCGCCCCTTACCTCTCTCAGTTGTTCTTCGGAGCGGTGCCGCCTAAGTGGAACACCCGGTGTGGGACGAGCTCGCCCCGCTCGACGTCGCCGACCGCCACGAGCACGCCGCCGCAGGTCGCGTAGGCCTTGCCCTCGGTCGGCGCGTCGCGGCCGCGCAGGATCACCGGCTGGCCGCGCATCAGCCGCATCGCCATGTCGCGGGAGACCGGCACGTGCGGCACGGCGTCGAGCGCCGTCTCGACCGGGCGCAGCAGAGCGGCATTGGCCTCGGCCTCGGCGGCCTCGAGCGCGGCGACGGTGCAGGACTGGTCTTCGGCGAAGGGCCCGACGCGGGTGCGCCGCAGGGCCGAGACGTGGCCGTAGCAGCCGAGCGCCCGGCCGAGGTCGCGGGCGATGGCCCGCACGTAGGTCCCCTTGCCGCACTCGGCCTCGATCACCGTGCGCTCGGGGCTATGGGCGACGATCGCCAGCCGGTCGATCTGCACCGGCCGGGCGACCAGCTCCACCACCTCGCCGTCGCGGGCGAGGTCGTAGGCGCGCTCGCCCTGGATCTTGATCGCCGAGTAGCGCGGCGGCACCTGCTCGATCGCGCCGACGAAGCGCGGCAGCATCGCCTCGACCTGCTCTTGCGTCGGGCGGTCGTCGGAGGTCGCGACCGGGCGGCCTTCCGCATCGTCGGTGTCGGTCTCGACGCCCCAGCTCACGGAAAAGACGTAGGCCTTGCGGCCGTCCATCACGAAGGGAACAGTCTTCGTCGCCTCGCCGAGGGCGATCGGCAGGATGCCGGAGGCGAGCGGATCGAGGGTGCCGGCATGGCCGGCCTTCTTGGCGTTGAGCGCGCGCTTGACCGCCGCGACCGCGTGGGTCGAGGTCATGCCGACGCCCTTGTCGAGGATCACCCAGCCGCTGATCTCGCGGCGCTTGGGCCGGTCGCCCGGCGGGCGGCCGCGGCCGCGGGGCCGGTCGGATCGCGGACCGTCCTGACGGGGGGCTCCGTCGCGGCCTTCGCGGGCGGGGCGGGCCGCCGGCGGCGCGGGCTCTGCGGGCTGATCCTCGTGCATCGTCATCCTGTGTCCGTTGTCGAACGGCGGTCGCCGCGGGACTCGCGCCCGCGCCCGTCCGTGCCGATCCTGATGGGTCAAGTCGTCAGCCAGGCGCGGGTTCGCGCGCCGGGCGATCGCCTACTCGTCGGTGTCCGATTCGGACCCGAGGTCGCGCTGGACCTTGTCGCTGCGCAGGAGCGCGTCGATCCGCGCCGCCTCGTCGAAGGTCTCGTCGCGGCGGAAGCGCAGGTCGGGGGCGAACTTCAGCGACACCCGGCGGGCCACCTCCTGGCGCAGCACCTTCTTGTTGCGCTCCAGCGCCTCGATCACCGGTCGCTCGTCCGCGCCGCCGAGCGGCATGACGTAGGCGGTGGCGAGCTTGAGGTCGGGGGACATCCGCACCTCCGGCACGGTGATCACGTGCTGGCTCAGCACCGGGTCCTGGATGTCGCCGCGGCTCAGCACCTCGGCGAGGGCGTGCCGCACGAGTTCGGCCACGCGCTGCTGGCGCTGCGAGGGGCCTGCGTTTTCCTGGGGTTTGCGCACCATCGTCTCTCCGGGCTCGGACCGGGCCGCGGGGCGGTCGTCCCTGGCCTTCTCGGCCATCCGGCCCACGCGGCTGTCATCGTCTGAACCGACGAGCCCGGGACGCTGGCGTCCCGGGCTCGCGGTATCTTTGGTGGCCGCCGCCATGACGGCGGACGGCCGATGGCAGCGGTTTGCTCGGTCAGAGCGTGCGACGCTCCTCGTGCACGATGTAGCACTCGATCACGTCGCGCGGGCGCATGTCCTGGTAGTTCTCGAAGGCCATGCCGCATTCCTGGCCCGCCGCCACTTCCTTGGCGTCGTCCTTGAAGCGCTTGAGCTGCGAGAGCTTGCCCTCGTGCACCACCACGTTGTCGCGGATGAGGCGGACATGGGCGCCGCGCTCGACGCGACCGTCCTCGACCCGGCAACCGGCGATCTTGCCCACCTTCGAGACGTTGAAGATCTCGAGGATGCGCGCCTCGCCCAGGCGCTCCTCGCGGAGCGTCGGCGGCAGCAGGCCCGACATCGCCGCCTTCACGTCATCCACGAGGTCGTAGATGATGTTGTAGTAGCGGATCTCGACGCCCGCCCGCTCGGCGGCCTCGCGGGCCTCCTTGTGGGCGCGGACGTTGAAGCCGACCACGACCGCACCGGAGGCCTGGGCGAGCGTGATGTCCGACTCGGTGATGCCGCCGACACCCGTGTGCAGGATGCGCGCCGCCACCTCGTCGTTGCCGAGCTTCTCGAGCGACCCGGCGATGGCCTCGACCGAGCCCTGCACGTCGCCCTTGACGACGAGCGGGAACTCCTTGCGGCCGGCGCCCTCCTTGAGGTCGCGCATCATGTCCATCAGCGAGCGGCCGGCACCGGTGCCAGTGGCCGCCGCGCGCTCGCGCTTCACGCGGGCACGGTACTCGGTGACCTCGCGGGCCCGGGCTTCGTTCTCGACCACCGCGACGCGGTCGCCCGCCTCCGGCGTGCCGTTGAAGCCCAGCACCTCGACCGGGACCGACGGCGCCGCTTCCTTGACGTTGCGGCCGGTATCGTCGACCAGCGCCCGCACGCGGCCCCACTCGGCGCCCGCCACCACGATGTCGCCGGTGTGCAGGGTGCCGCGCTCGACGAGCACCGTCGCCACCGGGCCGCGGCCGCGATCGAGCTTGGCCTCGATCACCGTGCCTTCCGCCGAGCGGTCGGGGTTGGCGCGCAGGTCCAGGATCTCGGCCTGGAGGGCGAGACCCTCCAGGAGGTCGTCGAGACCGTCCTTGGTCTTGGCCGAGACCTCGAACTCGAGGGTTTCGCCGCCCATCGACTCGACCTGGATGTCGTGCTGCAAGAGCTCGGTGCGCACCCGCTGCGGGTTCGCATCGGGCTTGTCGATCTTGTTGATCGCCACGATCAGCGGCACCTCGGCCGCCTTGGCGTGGGAGATCGCCTCGATCGTCTGGGGCATGACGCCGTCATCGGCCGCCACCACCAGCACGACGATGTCCGTCACCCGGGCGCCGCGGGCGCGCATCGAGGTGAAGGCCGCGTGGCCGGGGGTGTCGATGAAGGTGATCTTGCCGCCGGACGGCGAGGTCACCTGGTAGGCGCCGATGTGCTGCGTGATGCCGCCCGCCTCGCCGGAGACGACGTTGGCGTTGCGGATCGCGTCGAGCAGCGAGGTCTTGCCGTGGTCGACGTGGCCCATGATGGTCACGACCGGCGGACGCGGCTGGGTGTCGTCGTCGGTATCGGGCTCGTCGAACAGGCCCTCCTCGACGTCCGACTCCGCGACGCGGCGCACGGTGTGGCCGAGCTCCTCCGCGATCAGCTGCGCCGAATCCGAGTCGATCACGTCGGTGATCTTGTGGATCTGGCCCTGCTTCATCAGCATGCGGATGACGTCGACCGCCCGCTCGCTCATCCGGTTGGCGAGCTCCTGGATGGTGATCGTCTCGGGGATGACCACCTCGCGGGCCAGCTTCTCCTTCTGCTCCACCTGGCGGTGGCCGGTCAGGCGCTGGTTGCGGCGGCGGAACGAGGCGAGCGAACGGGTGCGCTCGTCCTCGCCCGAGGTCGCGGTCGCGATGGTCAGGCGGCCGCGATTGCGGTCGCCGCCCGGCGACTTCGGGGTCTTGGGCGGGGTGATGACCTTGAGCGGCATGCCGGGACGGCGGATGACCCGCTTGGTCTCGGCCTCCTCCTCCGCCGCGGCCGGACGGCCGGTGGCGGGGCGCGCCGTGGCGGCGGCGCCGGTCGCGGTCTTCGCCGCGGTCGCGGGCTTGGCCGCCGTCGGCTCGGGCTTCGCCGGCTCGGGCTCCGGCTTCGGCGCCGGGCGGGCCATGAAGTTCAGGTCGCGCGGCTTGCGGGCATCGGCCGTCAGCGTGCGGCGCGGCTCGGCCGGGGCGCTCGGACGGGTGATCCCGGTGCTCGGGGTCGCCGGGCGGGTGCCGGCGGGGGCCGCCGGACGCGCGGGAGCGCCGGCCGGGGCACCCGGACGGGCACCGACGGCGGGACGCGCACCTGCGGCGGCAGGGCGGGCACCGGCCGGAGCGGCCGGGCGGGCCGCACCCGCGGCAGCCGCCGGACGGGCGGCGGCCGGAGCCGCGGGACGCGGGGCAGCGGCGGCGGGCGCAGGCGCGGCGGGGGCCTCGGCGGGAGCGGCGGCCGCGCGGGCAGCATCCTCCTGGGCGCGGCGCTCGGCATCCTCGGCGGCGCGGCGCTTGCGCGCGTCCTCCTGGCGGCGGCGCTCCTCCTCCTCGTGCTTGCGGGCCTCGGCGGCCTCGCGCTCACGGGCCTCGGCGGCCTCGCGCTCGATGCGGCGCTGGGCCTCCTCGGCGGCGCGGCGGCGCTCCTCCTCCTCGCGACGCTTGGCGTCGACGAGGGCGGCCATGCGGGCGCTCTGCTCCTGATCGCTCAGGGTGCGCAGCACGACGCCGGACCGCGCGGCGGCCGGACGGTCCTGGCGCGGCCCGCCCGGACGGCCCTGCCCCTGAGGGGCGGAGCGCGCCTGGCTGGGCGCGGCGTCCTTCGGCGCAGCCGGAGCCGGCGCGCCGCCGGGGCGACGTTTCACCGTCTCGACCACGACCGACTTCGAGCGGCCATGGGAGAAGCTCTGGCGCACCGTCCCCTGCTCGATCGGACGCTTCATCGACAGCGTCTTCGCGGGACCGGTATGCAACGTCTTGTCGCCCGGATTCTTCGTCTCACTCATTCAGTTCAGACCCTGGGGGTTCTCGTCCGTCCCGGGACCCGGCCTCCCGGTGGCCGCCTCCCATCGTGTTCCCGGGAGCGCACCCGCCAACCGGGCCGATCCCATTCGATTCACTCAACCACCGGCCTCCGGGGGGCCGGTCCGCAGCGATGCGTCACCATCCTGGACAGCGTCCGGGGGCGCCGCGTCGGAGCCTTGCGGCTCCGTTCCGGCACCTCCCGACGTCGCCGCCCCGCCGCGGAAGACGTGGAGCCGACGCCAACGCGCGAGCAAGCCGGCAGTGCCGGCTCCCGCGACGAGGGCAGCGTGTATCACATGATCCCGGCCCAAGGCCATGTCCAATTCTTCACCGGACAGGTCGTCGAGCACCGGGATCCTCGATATGGCATCGCCGTAGCGCCTTCGCAATGCCTGGGCGAGCTTGCGCCGCCCGTCCGGGGCGGCATCGCTGGCATGCACCAGGGCCTTGATCCCGGTCTCGCTCTCCACGGCGCTCTCGACCTTGGTGAAGCCGGTGACGACGCAGCCCGCCTTGTTGGCCAGGGAGAAACCCTGGCGCAGGTCCTCGCGCAACCCCGCCTCGATCACGTCCGCGAGATCGGGGGCGACGCGGGCGTCCTTCTGGCGGAAGGCGCGCTGGAACAGCCGCCGCTTCACCGCCTCCTGCACCGCGGCCCGGGTCGCCGTGACCCAGGCGCCGCGGCCGGGAAGCCGGGCGCGCAGGTCGGCCACGACCTGGTTGTCGGGGCCGAGCGCGAAGCGGATCATCCCGTCGGGGTGGCCCGCCTCGCGCGTGACCAGGCAGGTGCGCTCCGCGTTGGCGCGGCCGCGCCCGGCGCCGGCGTCGAGGACGTCCGGCGGCAGCGCATCCGCATCCTGGGTGTCGTCCTGCATGGTCGCGTCCATCGTCGCGTCGGGTCTCAGGTCGGCTGCCGCTCGGCGGTCGCGGCGGCCTCCTCCTCGACTGGCACGGTCTCGGATTCCTCGCCCTCGGCCTGCTCGCCGTCCTCGGCCTCGTCACCCTCCTGCGCCTCCTCCGGCGGGGGCGCCTCGACCCAGCCGGCATGGACGCGGGCGGCCATGATCATCGCCTCGGCCTCCGTGCGGGAGAGCTCGAACCCGTCGAGGTAGCCGGCATGGCGCACCGCCTCGGGGCCGCGGCCTTCGGTGTAGCCGACGAGGTCGTCGGTGGCGCAGCCGGCGAGGTCCTCGACGTTCTTCACGTCGTTCTCGCCGAGCGCGACCATCATCGGGGTGGTGATGCCGTCGATCTCGCGCAGGTCGTCGGCGACGCCGAGCTCGATGCGGCGGGCGTCGTTCTCGGCCTCGATGCGGTTGAGGTAGTCCAGCGCCCGGGCCTGGATCTCGGCGCCGGTCTCCTCGTCGAGGCCCTGGATGTTGGCGAGCTCCGTCGGCTCGACGTAGGCGATCTCCTCGACCGAGCGGAAGCCTTCCGCGGCCAGCAGCTGGCCCACCGTCTCGTCGACGTCGAGGGCCTGCATGAAGGTGTTGGTGCGCTCGACGAACTCCTTCTGCCGGCGCTCCGATTCCTCGGCCTCGGTCAGGATGTCGATGTCCCAGCCGGTGAGCTGGGAGGCGAGCCGCACGTTCTGGCCGCGCCGGCCGATGGCGAGCGACAGCTGGTCGTCGGGCACCACCACTTCGATGCGGTCGGCCTCCTCGTCGAGCACCACCTTGACCACCTCGGCCGGCTGGAGCGCGTTGACGATGAAGGTCGCCTGGTCCTGCGACCACGGGATGATGTCGATCTTCTCGCCCTGCAATTCGCCGACGACGGCCTGGACGCGCGAGCCGCGCATGCCGACGCAGGCGCCGACCGGGTCGATCGAGGAATCGCGCGAGATCACCGCGATCTTGGCGCGCGAGCCCGGATCGCGGGCGACCGCCTTCACCTCGACGATGCCGTCGTAGATCTCCGGCACTTCCTGGCCGAAGAGCTTGGCCATGAATTGCGGGTGCGAGCGCGAGAGGAAGATCTGCGGACCCCGCACCTCGCGGCGGACGTCGAACAGGTAGGCGCGGATGCGGTCGCCGGGGCGGAAGGTCTCGCGCGGGATCGACTCGTCGCGGCGCACGATGCCCTCGCCGCGGCCGAGATCGACGATGACGTTGCCGTACTCGACCCGCTTGACGAGGCCGTTGACGACCTCGCCGATACGGTCCTTGTACTCGTCGTACTGGCGGTCGCGCTCGGCGTCGCGGACCTTCTGGACGATCACCTGCTTGGCCGACTGAGCGGCGACGCGGCCGAAATCGAACGGCGGCAGGGTGTCGGAGATCACGTCGCCGACCTGGGCGGCCGGGTTGTGGCGCCGCGCCGACGGCAGGTCGATCTCGCGGGCGTCGTTCTCGACCTCGTCGACCACCAGGAGGTGGCGCGACAGGCGTAAGGCGCCCGTGCGGGGGTCGATCTCGGCATGCACGTCGGTCTCGGCGCCGTAGCGCGAGCGGGCGGCCTTGGCGATCGCCTCCTCCATCGCGCCGATCACGATCGAGCGGTCGATGACCTTCTCGCGGGCGACCGCCTCGGCGATCTGGAGGAGTTCGAGCCTGTTGGCGCTGACGACGGCCATCGGATCAGTCCTTCCTGGTTTTATGGTTCGTTACGGGCTGGGGCGATTTCAGTGGACGGCGGAGGAGCCTTCGTCCTCGTCATCCCCCTCGTCGTCCTGCGGCGGGGCCGAGCCGCGCCGCAGGGATTCGCGCACCAGGGCGTCGGTGAGGACGAGGTGGGCCTCGCCGATATCGCGCAAGGGGATGTCGTAGGAGGACGGCAGGCCCTCCTTGACGTCGGGCAGGTCGATGCGGACCGTGTCGCCCTGCGGCGCCCGGATGATGCCGCGGAAGCGCTTGCGGCCGTCGAGCGGCATCGCCAGCTCGACCTTGGCCTCGTAGCCGGCCCAGCGGGTGAAGTCGCCCGCCCGCACCAAGGGCCGATCGATGCCCGGCGAGGAGATCTCGAGGTAGTAGGCGCCGCCGATCGGATCGTCGACGTCGAGGATCGGCGAGATCGTGCGGCTGACGGTCTCGCACTCGTCAACCGACATGGTGCCGTCCGGCCGCTCGGCCATGATCTGCACCGTGCAGCCGTTCTGGCTCGAGACCTTCACCCGCACGAGGCGGAAGCCGAGGCCCTCGATCGCGGGCTCGATGATCTGCGCGACGCGAGCGGCGATTCCGGTCTCGGTGATGAGGCGCTTCTCGGCCGGGTTCTGGTCTGGGGCGTCGGTCATGGGTGTCTGTGCCGCGGCTCCCCCGAGGGGCGCCCTTGAGGGGAGGCAATCTGGCGTTCGGCTCGCGCCCGGGGAGGCTTTGCGGCAATAAAAAAGAGCGGGCCCCGGGGGGACCCACTCCCGCACCGCAGCCTCATCGGCCACGAACAGAACTGTTAGTCGCGGAGATAGTCCGAGTGCGGGCGGAATGCAAGGTGGTCGGAGGTCGGAGCCGGACGGCAGGTTCGGAATATGAAAGCTTGACAGGACCTTCATCGGAGCACGGCCCCAGCGCGCAGCTCGGCCTTCGCGGCCCGACCTCCCGCCCTCGCCGACGCTCGATGACGGCAGGCCGGTCACTTGCTAAGTTGAGAAACCGGAGGATCGAACGATGACCACACCGGCTTCCGTGGCGGAACTCGTGCCCGCCACGGCCGAGTATCCCGCGCTGAAGACGCTTCTGGAGCGGATCGACGCTGTCTACGCCCCGGAAGACGTCCTGCTGTTCGGCAGCCGGGCGAAGGGCACGGCGGGACCGGATAGCGACTGGGACCTCCTCGTGGTGCTGCCCGACGACGCCGATGAGCACCTGCTCGATCCGCTGCTCGGCTACGAGACGCAACGGGGGTCGGGGGTCTACGCGGATGTGCTGTGTTCCCTCAAGACCGAATTCTTATCGGACTTGAGCGTGGCGAATTCGCGGACGCGGGACATCGTCGGGCACGCTGTTCGTGTCTTCTCCCGCTAGTCTACATATCGCCAACCATCTCAGGCTCGCGGATCGCGACCTGAAGGACGCGATCATTTTGCACAAATGCAGGAGCCGAAACGACGCCTACCATCTGGAGCAGGCGGCAGAGAAGCTGCTCCTCGCCCTGCTCACCTCGGACAGCGATCACGTCCAAATCAAGGATGTCCACATTCTCGACCGCCTGGCCGACAGACTTCCCGAGGAACACCCTCTCCGGACTGCGATGCAGGGTCTTGGCTATCTCAAGACCTATGCCACAGCATTCCGGTATCCCAAGACCGGCGGGCGGCTGCCGGCGACGATTCCCGACAGCAAGTTCGATCTGGCTTCGAGCGTTCTCCGCCGCCTGATCGATACCAGCGCCGAGCACTTCCAGGTCGATCTGGACGCGGGTGACGATATCCCTGCGAAGAACGTGGACCCTATGCGACGCAAGAGCAGTACCTGAAGGCGATCTTGGATCTTAGAACCACGATCGCGAGTGGAGGGCCAACCTCCGACCCCGGTCATCCCGCCGCGGGCATCCTCAAAGCCGTCGCCCTCACACCGACAGCCATCGCCGCACCTGCGCCTCGACCATCCCCGAGCGCGGGCCCGCCTCGACCACTTGGCCGCGGTCCATCACGGCATAGGAATCGCACAGGTCGCGGGCCCACTCGAAGTACTGCTCGACCAGCACGATCGCCATGTCGCCCTTGCCCCGCAGGTAATCGATCGCCCGGCCAATATCCTTGATGATCGAGGGCTGGATACCTTCCGTCGGCTCGTCGAGGACGAGGACGCGGGGGCGGGTGACGAGGGCGCGGCCGATGGCGAGCTGCTGCTGCTGGCCGCCCGAGAGGTCGCCGCCGCGCCGGCCGAGCATGTCCTTGAGGACCGGGAAGAGGTCGTAGATCTCGGCCGGCACGTAGCGGTCGGCGCGCTTGCAGGGCGCGAAGCCCGTCTCGAGGTTCTCCTTGACGGTGAGCAGCGGGAAGATCTCGCGGCCCTGCGGCACGAAGGCGATGCCCTGGCGGGCGCGGTCGTAGGGGGCGAGCCGGCTGATGTCGCGCCCGTCGAGCTTGACCGCGCCCTTCGACACCGGCTGCTGGCCGACGATGGCGCGCATCAGCGAGGTCTTGCCGACGCCGTTGCGGCCGAGCACCGCCGTGACCTTGCCGAGTTCGGCGCTCAGCGAGACGCCGCGCAGGGCCTGCGCCGCGCCGTAATGGAGATCGATGGTCTCGACGGAGAGCATGACAGGATCCTCAGCGGCCGAGATAGACCTCGACCACCCGCGGGTCGGCCGAGACGGAATCGATCGAGCCCTCGGCCAGCACCGCGCCCTCGTGCAGGCAGGTGACGCGGCACTGGAGCGCGCGGACGAAGTGCATGTCGTGCTCGACCACGATGACGGCGTGGTCGCGGGCGATGCGGCGCAGGAGCGTCGCGGTCGCCTCGGTCTCGGCGTCGGTCATGCCGGCGACCGGCTCGTCGACGAGGAGGAGCTTGGGGTCCTGCGCCAGCAGCATGCCGATCTCGAGCCACTGCTTCTGGCCGTGCGACAGGTCGGCCGCCGGGCGCCCGCGATGGGCGATGAGCCCGACCGTCTCCAGGATCGCGTCGATCTGCGCCCGCTCGACCCGGTTGCGCCAGCCGAACAGCGAGGCGGTGGCAGCGCGGGGGCCCTTGAGCGCGAGCAGGATGTTGTCGGCCACCGACTGGCTCTCGAACACCGTCGGCTTCTGGAACTTGCGGCCGATGCCGAGCTCGGCGATCGCCGCCTCGTCCATCCGGGTCAGATCGTGCACGCCGTCATAGATCACCTGGCCGGTATCGGGCCGGGTCTTGCCGGTGATGCAGTCCATCATCGTGGTCTTGCCGGCGCCGTTCGGCCCGATGATCGCCCGCATCTCGCCGGGCATCAGGGTCAGGGACAGGCCACGTAGCGCCCGATAGCCGTCGAACGTGACCTTGATGTCGTCGACGTAGAGCAGGGCCTGGGTGAGGCGCTTCTCGTGCACCGGGTCGGCGGTAGGCAGGGCGATCGCCGCGCTCATGATCCGCGGCCCTCCTCGGCGAGTGCGGGGGGAATGTCGCCCGGCTTCGGGCCGGGCAATCGGGCTTTCGCGCGGCGCGAGCCGAGCCGCTCGGTCAGGGTGCCGAGGATGCCCTTGGGCAGGAACAGGGTGACGACGACGAACAGCGCGCCGAGCGCGAACAGCCAGGCATCCGGCATCGCCCCGGTGAGCAGGGTCTTGGCGTAGTTGACCAGCACCGCGCCGAGCGCCGCGCCGACCAGCGTGCCGCGGCCGCCGACCGCGACCCAGATCACCGCCTCGATCGAGTTGGCGGGGGCGAACTCGAACGGGTTGATGATGCCGACCTGCGGCACGTAGAGGGCGCCGGCCACCCCCGCCATCATCGCCGAGACGGTGAAGGCGAGCGCCTTGTAGTGCGCCGTGCGGTAGCCGAGGAAGCGCGTGCGCGATTCCGCGTCGCGGATCGCGATCAGCACCTTGCCGAAGGCCGAGGTCGTCATGAACCGGGCGACGAGGTAGGCGAGGCCTAACGCCACGGCGGTGAGGACGAACAGGACGACGCGGGTCCCTTGCGCCTGCACGTTGAAGCCGAGGATGTCCTTGAAGTCGGTGAGCCCGTTGTTGCCCCCGAGGCCCATGTCGTTGCGGAAGAAGGCGAGCATCAGCGCGAAGGTCATCGCCTGGGTGATGATCGACAGGTAGACGCCGGTCACCCGCGAGCGGAAGGCGAGCCAGCCGAACACGAAGGCGAGGAGGCCCGGCACCAGGAGCACCATCACGGCGGCGAACGGAAACCAGTCGAAGCCGTGCCAGTACCAGGGCAGCGACTTGTAGTTCAGGAACACCATGAAGTCGGGCAGGATCGGATTGCCGTAGACGCCGCGCGGCCCGATCTGGCGCATCAGGTACATGCCCATCGCGTAGCCGCCGAGCGCGAAGAACGCGCCGTGGCCGAGCGAGAGGATGCCGCAATAGCCCCAGACGAGGTCGAGGCTGAGCGCCAGGATCGCGTAGGCGAGGTACTTGCCCATCAGCGAGACGGCGTAGGTCGGCACGTGGAAGGCGAAGCCCGGCGCGGTGAGCAGGTTGAGGGCCGGCACCACGAGGCAGGCGAGCGCCAGCACGCCGAGGAAGATCCAGCCGGGCTTGTCGATGCGGGAGAGCAGCATGTCAGGCCTCCACCGCCCGGCCCTTGAGCGCGAACAGGCCGCGCGGCCGCTTCTGGATGAACAGGATGATGAAGACGAGGAGCAGGATCTTGCCCAGCACCGCGCCCGCGTAGGGCTCGAGGAACTTGTTGGCGACGCCGAGGGTGAGGGCCGCCACCAGCGTGCCCCACAGGTTGCCGACGCCGCCGAACACCACGACCAGGAACGAATCGATGATGTAGCCCTGGCCGAGATTGGGCGAGACGTTGTCGATCTGCGACAGCGCGACCCCGGCGACGCCAGCGATGCCGGAGCCGAGGCCGAAGGTGAAGGCGTCGATCCACGGCGTGCGGATGCCCATGGCGGCGGCCATGCGGCGGTTCTGGGTGACGGCGCGGGTCTTCAGGCCGAACGAGGTCGCCTTCAGGATCAGGTTGAGGGCGACGAAGACGCCGAGCGCGAACACCACGATCCACAGCCGGCCCCAGGTGATCGAGAGGCCGAACAGGTCGAAGGCGCCCGACATGTAGGACGGGGCGCCGACCTCGCGGTTGGTCGGGCCGAAGACCGAGCGCACCGCCTGCTGGAGGATCAGGCTGATGCCCCAGGTGGCGAGCAGCGTCTCGAGCGGCCGGCCGTAGAGGTGGCGGATGACCGTCCGCTCGATCAGGATGCCGACGGCGCCGGCGGCGAGGAAGGCGAGCGGGATCGCGATCGGCAGCGACCAGTCGAACAGGCCGGGGGCCTTCTGGCGGATCAGCTCCTGCACCAGGTAGGTGGTGTAGGCGCCGAGCATCACCATCTCGCCGTGGGCCATGTTGATGATGCCCATCACCCCGAAGGTGATGGCAAGACCGATGGCGGCGAGCAGCAGGACCGAGCCGAGGGACAGGCCGTACCAGGCGTTCTGCACGTTCGCCATCAGCGCCTGGCGGGTCTCGATCGCCGACACGCCGCGGGCGGCGGCATCGCGCACGCTCTGGGCGGCGTCGCCCGAGAGGCCGCGCAGGATCGCCAGCGCCTCGCTGTCGCCGCGGTTCTGGATCGTGTCGACGGCGGCCAGGCGCTCGATCTCGGGTGTACCGGGCTTTGCCAGCAAGGCCGTGGCGCGGGCGTCCTGGAGGCTGCGCTTCACGCCGGCATCCGACTCGCGGGCGAGCGCCGCGTCGAGGGCCGGGAGCGCGGCCACGTCGCGGGCCTTGAGCACCGCGTCGGCGGCGGTGCGGCGGGTGGCAGCGTCGGGGGCGAGGAGGTTGAGGGTGCCGAGCGCCGCGTCGATCGCGCGCCGCACCCGGTTGTTGACCCGGACAGGCTTGAGGCCGTCGGGCGCCATCGCGGCGCCGGTGCGGGCGTCGGTGACCTTGGCGCCGTCCTTGATGGCGAGCGCCTTGTCGTCCGGGCGGTAGAGCAGGCGGTTGTCGGCGAGCGCGCGCAGAACCGGCCCTGCCTTCGGGTCGCCGCTGGTCGCGAGGCCCGCGATGGCGGCCTCGATGTCGGAATAGCTGTCGCTGGCGAGCCGCGCGTAGGCGGCGTCGGGCCCGGTCTGCGCGGCGGCCGCGAAGGCACAAGCAGCGCACCAGGCGGCGAGGAGAAGGACGAGGCAGCGGCGCATTCAGTTCCGTCCGGAGAAGGTTGTCTCCTCCCTGCCGGGAGAAGTCGTGAAGGTGGCGGCACCGTTATGTCAGGCACCCGCCCCTTTCCCGGACGACTGAAGCGTCAGCGGAAGGAGATCCGGGATCCAGCACAAGAACTCGCGAAGCGTCCGCTTGTCTGCAACGCTGCGGTCTGCAGAGCCGCTTCGCGGCACGTCCTCTGCTGGATCCCGGATCTCGTTCCACTACGTTCCAGTCGTCCGGGAAAGGGGAGCCAGGATCGGCATCCCCTGTAGGGCTCTCTCCCGAGAGAGAGCCCCTTTGTCACGCGCTCACGCGCCGCCGCACTTCTTCGTCTTGGTGTTGTAGTTGCCGCAATTCAGCTTGACCCAGTCGGCCTCGAGGTCCTTCGAGCCCTCGAGCTGCTTCGACCAGGCCTCGCCGGGGATCAGGCCGTCGGTCTTCCACACCACGTCGAACTGACCGTTGTCCTTGATCTCGCCGATGAAGACGGGCTTCGTGATGTGGTGGTTGGCCAGCATCTCCGAGGTGCCGCCGGTCAGGTTGTCCTGCTTGATGCCCGGGAGCGCGGCGATCACCTTGTCGGGATCGACGGTGCCGGCCTTCTCGACCGCCTTCACCCACATGTTGAAGCCGATGTAGTGGGCCTCCATCGGGTCGTTGGTGACGCGCTTCGGGTTCTTGGTGTAGGCGTGCCACTGGTCGATGAACGCCTTGTTGGCCGGCGTGTCGATCGACATGAAGTAGTTCCAGGCGGCCAGGTGGCCGACGAGGGGCTTGGTGTCGATGCCCGCCAGCTCCTCCTCGCCGACCGAGAAGGCGACGACCGGGATGTCGGTCGCCTTGATGCCCTGGTTCGCCAGCTCCTTGTAGAACGGCACGTTGGCGTCGCCGTTGACGGTCGAGACCACCGCGGTCTTCTTGCCGGTCGAGCCGAAGCTCTTGATCGCGGCGACGCGGGTCTGCCAGTCGGACTGGCCGAACGGGGTGTAGTTGATCGAGATGTCGGCGGGCTTCACGCCCTTCGAGAGCAGGTAGGCCTCGAGGATCTTGTTGGTGGTGCGGGGATAGACGTAGTCCGTGCCCTCCAGCACCCAGCGCTCGACCTTCTCTTCCTTCATCAGGTAGTCGACGGCCGGGATCGCCTGCTGGTTCGGGGCGGCGCCGGTGTAGAACACGTTGCGCTCGCTCTCCTCGCCCTCGTACTGGACGGGGTAGAACAGGATCGAGTTCAGCTCCTTGAACACCGGCAGCACGGACTTGCGCGACACGCTGGTCCAGCAGCCGAACACCGCCGAGACCTTGTCCTTGGCGATCAGCTCGCGCGCCTTCTCGGCGAAGAGCGGCCAGTTCGAGGCCGGATCGACCACGACCGCCTCGAGCTTCTTGCCGAGCACGCCGCCCTTCTTGTTCTGCTCGTCGATGAGCATCAGCATGACGTCTTTGAGCGTCGTCTCGGAGATCGCCATCGTGCCCGAGAGCGAGTGCAGGATGCCGACCTTGATGGTCTCCTGCGCCGAGGCGACCGTGCTCGCCATCGTGCCGAGCGCCAACCCGCCCGCGACCGCGGCGCGCGAGAGCCAACCCTTCCACGTCATGGTGTTCTTCTCCCTGGGCCGTTGCGGCCGAGACCCGTTCCGCAAAGGCCGTGCCAGCGGGATTTTCAAAAAGGTTCCGGTGGATTCGGGCTCAAATTCTGGGCATCCGCCAATCCCGGCGCCGCTTGCCCGATTTTCGCCGCCACTGCTGCCTGCGCGCGCGCCATTCTGCTCAAGCCCACGGCAAGGCTACGCTTGAACGACGTCTGCCCTAGATGAATCGCCCAGCCGGCATCGTCGCCGGCCGAGGAGAACCGGGGTGATCGAGGACCTCTGGTACAAGAACGCGGTGATCTACTGCCTCTCGGTCGGCTCCTTCATGGATGCCAACGGTGACGGCATCGGCGACTTCGAGGGGCTGGAGCGGCGCCTCGACTATCTCCTCGGGCTCGGCGTCACGGCGATCTGGCTGCACCCGTTCCAGCCCTCGCCGGGCCGCGACCACGGCTACGACGTGGCCGACTATTACGGCGTCGACCCGCGCTACGGCACGCTCGGCGACTTCGTCGCCTTCACCCACGCGGCCAAGCAGCGCGGCATGCGGGTTCTGATCGACCTCGTGGTCAACCACACCTCCGACCAGCATCCGTGGTTCCAGGCCGCCCGGCGCGACCCCGATGCCCGTACCCGCGACTGGTACGTGTGGTCGAAGACGAAGCCGGCGAACGCCAACGAGGGCATGGTCTTCCCGGGCGTGCAGAAGAGCACCTGGACCTACGACAAGGAGGCCAAGGCCTGGTACTTCCACCGCTTCTACGACTTCCAGCCCGACCTCAACACCGCCAACCCCCACGTCCAGGCCGAGATCCTGAAGATCATGGGGTTCTGGATCCAGCTCGGCGTCTCGGGCTTCCGGATGGACGCGGTGCCGTTCGTGATCGCCGAGAAGGGGCCGGAGGTCTCAGGGGAACCGCGCGAGCAGTTCGAGCTCCTGCGCCTGTTCCGCGAGTTCCTGCAATGGCGCCAGGGCGACGCGATCATCCTGGCCGAGGCCAACATCCTGCCGCGCCAGGACCTCGACTATTTCGGCGACGACGCCGACCGCATGCACATGATGTTCAACTTCCAGGTCAACCAGGCGCTGTTCTACGCGCTCGCCTCGGCCGATTCACGCCCGCTGGTGAAGGCGCTGCAGAAGACCTGGAACCGGCCGCCCTCGGCCCAATGGGCGATCTTCCTGCGCAACCACGACGAGCTGGATCTCGGCCGCCTGACCGAGAAGCAGCGCCAGACCGTGTTCGACGCCTTCGGGCCCGACCCCGACATGCAGCTCTACGACCGCGGCATCCGCCGGCGCCTCGCGCCGATGCTCGGCGGCGACCGGCGCCGGATCGAGCTCGCCTACAGCCTTATGTTCACCCTGCCGGGCACGCCGGTCTTGCGCTACGGCGACGAGATCGGCATGGGCGACGACCTCTCGCTGCCCGAGCGCGACTGCGCCCGCACGCCGATGCAGTGGTCGCACGAGCCCCACGGCGGCTTCACGCTCAGCGACCATCCCGAATCGCCGCCGATCCACGAGGGCCCCTACGCCTACGCGCACGTCAACGCGGCGGCGCAGCGCTGCGCGCCGGAATCACTCCTCAACTGGATGGAGCGGGTGATCCGGATGCGCAAGGAGGTGCCGGAGATCGGCTGGGGCGACTTCACCGCCCTGGAGACCCGCGACCCCAGCATCCTCGCCCTGCGCTATGACTGGCGCCAGAACTCGGTCTTGTGCCTGCACAACCTCGCGGCCGAGCCGAAGGAGGTCACCTTCGCCACCGGCCTCGACGGCGACGGCCGCAACCTGATCGACCTCCTCACCGGCCAGCGGAGCCTCGCCAACGACGACGGCTGCCACTGCGTGCTGCTGGAGGGCTACGGCTACCGGTGGTACCGCGTGGGGGGGCTGGATTACCTGCTGCGGCGCAGCGAGATCTGAGCGATGTCGTTCCTCGATGACCAGTCACCCCCTCCTGGCCATTCCGGGGCCGCGATGGCGGAGCCCGGAATGACCCTGGAGGGTGACCATGGGGGGATGAGATCGCGTGGGGGCCGACTTTGGCTCCGGGCCTCCGGTCGGGCGCTAGGGTCGCGCCCTCACGCCTCCGCCTCCGCCGGCGCGCTCCTCATCCCGGCCTCCTCCGACAATTCCCCCTCCGGCCAGTCGGACCAGACGACGTCGCGGTAGATCGGCAGGCAGACACCGATCCTCCTGTACTCCGCGATCCGGTTGCGCACCGTGCGGACCGAGATGCCGAGCATTTTGGCGGCGTGGGTGCGGTTGCCGCGGCAACGGATGAGCGTCTCGATGACGAGCTTGCGCTCGGCCTCCGCGAGGGTGGTCGCTGGCGCCATGCTGCTTGTCCTCCTGGTGACGAGGGCCCCCGGGCGTATTTGTTGTTGCGACAGGGAAATGCTGGGCAATCAGGGTTAACGGATCGTTAATGACGCCGCCGACAGGCGTCTATGTGGTCCTGTGCTTGCGACACGAGCCGAAAACCCACGGGCAATACAGTCGCGACGGCATGGACGAACCGGAGTCGTCGGCAGAGGAGCAACGCCCGGCCGAGGCATTCGGCGGCTTTCGGCCGGGATCATGGAACTCCGTCGGTCCGAGCTGCCAGGATCAGCCGGGTCGACGTCCCGGTGTCGTCGCCTGCTCGGGCCCGCGAGACCGGTCCGCGGGTCGGCTGCGGGCGTCGGCACGGCCTGGCGGGACGATGACGGCGCCCGCCCCGCACCGTCTCATCTCGGTCACGGCCGTCCGGGATCTTGTGTCGCGAACGGGCGTGAAAAATTTCCCGAAACCGCGCGATGGCGCCGACGCGGCGCCTACGCGACCAAGCCCGGATCGATCGCCCGCGGGTTGTCGAGCCAGTGCGGCACCGGCAGGTCGCGGGCGCGCAGGAAGCCGGGATCGAACAGCTTCGAGGCGTAGCGGGTGCCGTAGTCGCACAGGATCGTCACGATGGTGTGGCCGGGCCCGAGATGGCGGGCAAGCCGGATCGCCCCCGCGACGTTGATGCCCGACGAGCCGCCGAGGCACAGCCCCTCCTCCTCCAGGAGGCCGAAGACCAGCGGCAGCGCTTCCGCATCGGGGATGCCGAAGGAGATGTCCGGCCGGAACCCTTCGAGGTTGCGGGTGATGCGACCCTGGCCGATGCCTTCGGTGATCGAAGTCCCTGAGGCCTTGAGCTCGCCGGTGGCGTAGTAGGGATGGAGCGCCGAGCCGTCCGGATCGGCGAGCCCGATCGTCACCCCGGGGTTGCGGGCGCGCAGCGCCTCGGCGGTGCCGGCGAGCGTGCCGCCGGTGCCGGCGGCGCAGATGAAGCCGTCGACCCGTCCGCCGGTCGCCTCCCAGATCTCCGGCCCGGTCGTGGCGATGTGGGCCTCGCGGTTGGCGAGGTTGTCGAACTGGTCGGCGAAGAAGGCGCCGCCGGGCTCGGTCCCGGCGAGGCGCGCGGCCAGCCGCCCGGCCACCTTCACGTAGTTGTTGGGATTGGCAAACGGGACGGCCGGTACCTCGACGAGGTCGGCCCCGGCCAGCCGCAGGGCCTGCTTCTTCTCCGCCGACTGGGTCTCCGGAATCACGATCACGGTGCGGTAGCCGCGCGCCGCGCCCACGAGCGCGAGCCCGATGCCGGTATTGCCCGCCGTGCCCTCGACGATGGTGCCGCCCGGCCGCAAGGTCCCGGCGCGCTCCGCGGCCTCGACCATGGACAGGGCGGCGCGGTCCTTCACCGACTGGCCCGGATTCAGGAACTCGGCCTTGCCCAGGATGGTGCAGCCGGTCTCCTCCGAGGCGCGCTTGAGGCGGATCAAGGGCGTGCCGCCGATCGCGGCGAGGATGTCGGAGCGGATCATCGCGGGGGCCATCCGGTACGGGCGGGCGCAGAGACCCGCAGGGGCAGCGGTGATGCCGCGAAACGTGTTGGGCGGCAAGGCGCACGGGCCAGTCACGGCAGACGCCGCCGTGCCGCCGAGGATCGGGCGTTCGCGGGTGACCGCGATACGACGGAGGCTCAAGGCCGCCCCCCGGGCGCGAGCGAAACGCGCCTTCCTGGAATGCCTCCAGGCCGCGTTGACGGAGCCGACCGGAAATGTCAGCCTTCCTGACTTAATCGGCGTGGTCCCGAGAGGCCGGAGAACCGGCTCCCACCGCGCGAGGAGGAGGAGCACGCGATGGGCCCAGAGAACATCTCCCCGTCCCTTCGGCCGGTCAGCCTCGACGACAAGTACGACCTCTCCCGCGACCAGGTCTTCGTCACCGGCACGCAAGCCGTGATCCGGATGCTGCTGATGCAGCAGGCCCGCGACCGGGCGGCGGGACTCAACACCGCGGGCTTCGTCTCGGGCTATCGCGGCTCGCCGATCGGCGGGCTCGACCAGAACCTGGTGCGTGCCAAGAAGGTCCTGGATCAGGCCGGAATCGTGTTCCAGCCCGGCCTCAACGAGGAGCTGGCCGCCACCGCGATCTGGGGCGCGCAGCAGGCCGAGATGCGGGGCGAGGGCCGCTACGACGGCGTGTTCGGCCTCTGGTACGGCAAGGGCCCCGGCGTCGACCGCTCCGGCGACGTGTTTCGCCACGCCAACATGGCCGGCACCTCGCGCCACGGCGGCGTGCTGGCGCTGATGGGCGACGACCACACGGCGGAATCCTCCACCGTCGCGCACCAGTCGGAGTTCCACTTCGTCGACGTGATGAGCCCGATCCTGAACCCGGCCGGCGTTCAGGAGATCCTGGATTACGGCCTCTACGGCTACGCGATGAGCCGCTATTGCGGCACCTGGGTCGCCTTCAAGTGCGTGAAGGAGAACATCGAGTCGACCGCGAGCGTCGACGCGCGCCTCGACCGGGTGAAGATCGTCCTCCCCGACGACTTCCTGATGCCGCCGGGCGGGCTCAACATCCGCACGCCCGACGGCATCCTGGAGCAGGAGGCCCGCCTCCAGGACTTCAAACGCGACGCGATGATGGCCTTCGTGCGCGCCAACAACCTCAACCGCATCGTGCTCTCGGGGGGACGCCAGCCGAAGATCGGCATCATCACGGTCGGCAAGTCCTATCTCGACGTGCGCCAGGCGATGGACGACCTCGGCCTCGACGAGGTCAAGGCCAACGACATGGGCCTGCGGCTCTACAAGGTCGCCTGCCCCTGGCCGCTGTCGCGGCGCGAACTGGCGGAGTTCACCGAGGGCCTCGACCTCGTGATGGTGGTGGAGGAGAAGCGCTCCCTGATCGAGGTGCAGCTGCGCGAGGAGCTGTACGGATCGCGCCATCAGCCGGTCTGCATCGGCAAGCGGGACGAGCAGGGCAACTGGCTCTTTCCCGTGAAGGGCGCGCTCGATCCCAACGACATCGCGGTGGCGCTCGGCGAGCGCCTGCTGCGCTACCACCGCAACGACGACCTCGCGGGGCGCGTCGCACGCCTCAAGGGCGCGCAGGAGCGGCTGGCGGCCACCGCCGACATCGCGGCGCGGATCCCGCATTTCTGCGCCGGCTGCCCGCACAATTCCTCCACCAAGGTGCCCGAGGGCATGCGGGCCTATGCGGGCATCGGCTGCCACTACATGGCGCAGTGGATGGACCGCGGCACCGACGGCTTCACCCAGATGGGCGGCGAGGGCGCGAACTGGATCGGCGAGAACGCCTTCTCGAAGCGCGGCCACGTGTTCCAGAACCTCGGCGACGGCACCTACAACCACTCGGGCTCGCTGGCGCTCCGCTGGGCGGTCGATACCGGCACCACCATCACCTACAAGATCCTGTTCAACGACGCCGTCGCGATGACCGGCGGCCAGCCGCACGAGGGCGGCCTGACCGTCGACCGCATCGCCGCGCAGGTGCGGGCGGAGGGCGTCGCGCGCATCGCGCTCGTCACCGACGAGCCGCACAAGTACCCCGAGACGATCGTCTGGCCGGACGGCCTCACCATCCACCACCGCGACGAACTCGACGCGGTGCAGCGCGACCTCGCGACGGTGCCGGGCGTCTCGGTGATGATCTACGACCAGACCTGCGCCTCCGAGAAGCGCCGCCGGCGCAAGCGCAACGCCTTCCCCGATCCCGACAAGCGGGTGATCATCAACGAGCTGGTCTGCGAGGGCTGCGGCGACTGCTCGGTGCAGTCGAACTGCGTCGCGGTGCAGCCGGTCGAGACCGAATTCGGCCGCAAGCGCCGCATCGACCAGTCGGGCTGCAACAAGGACTTTTCCTGCGTGAAGGGGTTCTGCCCGTCCTTCGTGACGGTGCACGGCGCGAAACCCCGCACGAAACCGGTCGGGGTCCCGGTGGCGACCGACGCGGCACCGGATGCCGGCCTGCCCGAACCGGCGATCCCGGAGATCGCCGGCACCTACAACCTGATCGTCACCGGCGTCGGCGGCACCGGCGTGGTGACGATCGGGGCGATCCTCGGCATGGCGGCGCATCTCGAGGGCAAGGGACTCGGGATGATCGACATGGCCGGCCTCGCCCAGAAGGGCGGCGCGGTGTTCAGCCACGTGCGGCTGGCCAATCGCCAGGAGGACATCCACGCGATCCGGGTCGGGGCGGGTGCGGCCGACCTCGTGCTCGGCTGCGACCTCGTGGTCAGCGGCAACCGCAAGGTGCTGTCGGCGATCGCGAAGGGCCGCACCCACCTCGTCGTCAACACCGCCGAGGTGATGCCGGGCGAGTTCACCCGCCGGCCCGACTTCTCCCTGCCGGCCGAGCGGATCAAGCGGGCGATCCGGGAGGCCGCCGGGACGGAGCGCGCCGACTTCACCGACGCCACAAGCCTCGCGGTCTCGGTGCTCGGCAATGCGCTCGCCGCCAACATGTTCATGCTGGGCTATGCCTGGCAGCGCGGGCGCGTCCCGCTCTCGCGGGCGGCGCTCGTGAAGGCGATCGAGCTCAACCGCGAGGCGGTGGCGATGAACCTCGCGGCCTTCGCCTGGGGGCGGCGCGCCGCGGCCCACCCTGAGACGATGCGGGCGGTCGAGGCGCCGGCCCCGGATCTGGCGCCCGACCTCGACGGCGTGATCGGGAAGCGCGTCGCGTTCCTGACCGCCTACCAGGACGCGGCCTACGCCGATCGCTACGCCAAGGCCGTGGCGGCTTTGCGGGCCCGGGAGGCGGCGATCGTCCCCGGCCAGTCGGCCCTGGCGGAGGCCGCCGCCCGCTCGCTCTTCCGGCTGATGGCCTACAAGGACGAGTACGAGGTCGCGCGGCTCTACACCGACGGCAGCTTCCAGGCGCAGGTCGAGCGCACCTTCGAGGGCGAAAATCTCCGCTACGAGTTCCACCTCGCGCCGCCGCTGCTCGCCCGCCGCGACCCGGCCACCGGCCGGCCGCGCAAGACAAGCTTCGGGCCCTGGATGATGAAGGCGTTCGGGATTCTCGCCCGGATGAAGGGTTTGCGCGGCACCGCCCTCGACCCGTTCGGCTACACGCGGGAGCGGCGCGAGGAGCGGCGCCTCGGGCGGGACTTCGAGGCTCTGATGGCCGAGATCGCCCGCGACCTGACACCCGTCAACCACGCCGCCGCGGTCGGCCTCGCCGGACTGCCCCAGCGCATCCGCGGCTACGGCCCGGTGAAGGCGAAGAACCTCGCGGCGGTGCAGGCGGAGGAGGCGGCGCTGCTGGCGCGGTTCCGCAACCCGGAGGTGGCGATGGCGACGGCCGCGGAGTGAGGGGCACAGTACACGACACTGTCAGATAGGTACCGACGAGACTACGATCCGTCGTAAGCCAACCCCCTTTCCCGGACGACTGGAGCGCCAGCGGAAGGAGATCCGGGATCCAGACGTAAGACTTGCCGCGAAGCGGCTCTCTATGTTGCACCGTTGCAGCCATAAGGACGCTTCGCGAGTCCTCGTGCTGGATCCCGGATCTCCTTCCACTTCGTTTCAGTCGTCCGGGAAAGGGGCGGCGGCTCACGATGAGGCGGTGGTCTCGCCGGTATCACCTCTCCCACGTAAGGGCGATCCGGACACGAGAGAGCGCGGGCTTTCCCCTCCCCCTCCGCGGGGGAGGGTGGCCCCCGAAGGCGGCCGGGAGAGGGGTCGCCGCTTCCGAAGGGTCGCGCCCACGGTGACGGGCGCCATGCTCAGCACCGTCGCGCTGCCCCTCTCGGCGGGACTTCGTCCCGCTGCGCTCACTCCGTTCGCCATCCTCCCCCGCAGAGGGGGGAGGGGAAAGCACGCGCCATGTCTTTCCCTGGACAGCCCTGCGCCCGCGGGGAGAGGAGAGATCCCGCGACCCGCAAGGAACCAGGGTCACCCCCCACTCCCCTCCCCCCGCACCAGACCCCGCTCCATCAGGTCGAGGTGCCCCGCCAGGTACGCCGGGCCGTCAAGCGCGTGGTCGTCGCCGAACATCAGCCGCCAGGTACAGGCCATGATGACGGGGGCGAAGAGCAGGTGGGGAAACTCCTCGGCCGCCGTCGGGCGGAACTCGCCGCGGTCGATCCCGTAGCGCACCACGCGCCGCAGGTTGTCCACCGCCGGGCCGAGCACCTCGGCACGCCAGCGGTCGGCGAGGTCGGGGAAGCGGCTGACCTCGGCGAGCAGCATCCGCAAGATCTCGCGGGCGCGCCGGTCCTCGACCATCTGCTCGTACACGAAGGCGAAGTGAGTGCGCAGGATCGCCATCGCCGAGCCCTGCGGGGCGGCGGCGAGCGCCGCCAGGTTCTCCGCCGACGGCCGGTTCATCTCCCGGACGGTGGCGAGGAACAGGTCCTCCTTGCTCGGGAAGTACAGGTAGATCGTGCCCTTGGTGATCCCGGCGCGGGCCGCGACGTCGTCGAGCTTGGTCGCGGCGAAGCCCGCGCGGGCGAACTCCTCGAACGCCGCCTCCACGATCTCGCCGGGCCGCTCCTCCTTGCGCCGCCGGCGCTGTCCTGCCACTGCCATCGCGCACCTTATTGACTACCCGGTCAGTTATTAGTACGAAGCGGGCGTCGCCTTCAAGGAGCGCGCCATGGCCCGCACGGTGATGTTTCCGTCTCACGAAACCGCGCCGTGCCGGCCCGGGTTCACCCGGCTGCCGAACGGCCTTGCCCTGCACGCCCCGCCGGTGGAGACCGCCCGCCCGCTGCTGCCGCGGCGGCTGCCGCTCTCGGCGATCGCGCTCATGATCTTCGCGCTCGCCGGCTGGGCCGGCCTGCTGGCCTGGACCCGCCCGGCACCACCCTGCGCCGCCTGCCTCTCCGAGCCGGGCCAGCTCTGACGCATCACCCGTTTCCCCGGATCGCCCCGGCCTGCCGCTGGGGCGTCACCCACAGATGCGGGGCGCGCTCTCCCCGAGAGACACGCCCCGCATCTGGAAGGAGCGGCCGCATCCGCCCCCTCGCGGCCGCTCCTTCACGTCGTTTCGTTTCACGTTGTTTCCGCTCGTCCATCCTGTACGTTCCCGCTGCTTCGAGACCTGACCGGTGCGCGCGACCCTCATGAGACCCACCCCGATCCCGCGGGGCGCCGCCTGCCTGGCCGCCCTGCTCCTCGCGAGCCCGGCGCTCGCCGAGGCGTCCTTCCCGGCCAAGGACGAGGTACCGAGGACGGATCCCGCCCTGGCCCAGGTCCGGGTGGTGACCGCCGCGCTGGTGCCGGTCGCCGAGCAGGTCGTGCTGACCGGCGACATCCAGGCCAAGTTCCTGAGCAACATCGCGTTCCGGGTCAGCGGCAAGATCCAGGAGCGCCTGGTCGAGGTCGGCGAGCACGTCACCGCCGACCAGGTGCTGGCCCGGCTCGAGCCGCAGGAGCAGCAGGTCAACGTCGACACCGCGCAGGCCGCGCTCGCCTCGGCCGAGGCGCTGCTGACCCAGGCCAAGGTGAGCTTCGAGCGCCAGCAATCGCTGATGCGCAGCGGCTACACCACCCGCACCGCCTACGACCAGGCCGAGCAGACCCTGCGCACCACGCAAGCCTCGGTCGAATCGGCCAAGGCGGCGCTCGGCAATGCCCGCGAGCAATTCTCCTACACCGAGCTGAAGACCGGCGTCGCCGGCATGATCACGGCGCGCAACGCCGAGGCCGGCCAGGTGGTGCAGTCGGGCCAGACCGTGTTCACCCTGGCCCAGGACGGGCCGCGCGACGCGGTGTTCATCGTCTCCGAGACGCTGCTCGCCGAGCCGCCGGAGGGCAAGACCGTCGAGATCATCCTCCTGTCGGATCCAAGGGTGCGCACCACCGGCACGGTGCGGGAGATCTCGCCGGCGGTCGATCCGTCCTCCGGCGGGGTGCGGGTGAAGATCGGCCTTACCCAGGTGCCGCCGGAGATGTCGCTCGGCGCCACGGTGGCGGGCCTCGGGCGCTTCCGCGCCAAGCCCTCGGTGAGCCTGCCCTGGAGCGCGCTGTTTCGCTGGCAGGACAAGCCGGCGGTCTGGGTGCTCGATCCGGGAAGCGGCACCGTCGCCCCGAAGACCGTCGCGATCGAGCGCTACGCCGGCTCGGCCATCGTGCTGGCAGACGGCATCGCGCCGGGCGAGCGCGTCGTGGTGGCCGGCATCCAGCTCCTGCGCCCCGGCCAGAAGGTCGCGGTGGTCGGCGAGGTCGCGCCATGAGGCACGTCCCCGCTCTCGCCGTCCTCCTCGCCCTGGCGGCCTGCCAGGCGAAGGAGGCCGAGGCGCCGCCCCCGGTGCGCCCGGTCCTCACCACCAGGGTCGAGATCCGCACCGCCGAGACCTTCGGCCCCTTCGCCGGCACGGTCGAGCCGCGCTACCAGACGCAAGCCGGATTTCGGGTGCCGGGCCGGATGGTCGCCCGCGACGTCTATGTCGGCGACCTCGTGCCGAAGGGGGCGCGGCTCGCCGCCCTCGACCCCACCGTGCAGCAATTCGCCGTCACCCGGGCGCGGGCCGACGTCGCCGACGCCGAGGCGCAGCTCGCCAATGCGAGCGCCGTCGAGGCGCGCCAGCGCACCCTGTTCGAGGGCGGCAACGTCACCCAGGCGGCGCTGGACAGCGCGGTGGCGAGCCGCGACACCGCGGCGGCGCGCCTCGCGCAAGCCAAGGCCGCCCTCCAGAAGGCGACCGACGAACTCGGCTACGCCACCCTGAAGGCCGACGTCGACGGGGTGGTGACGGCCTGGAACGCCGAGATCGGCCAGGTGGTGAGCGCCGGCCAGGCGGTCGTCACCCTCGCCCGGCCCGACATCCGCGAGGCGGTGGTCGACATCCCGGACGGGCTGATGGCCGGCATCAGGGCCGGCACCGAGTTCACCGTGACGCTCCAGGCCGCCCCGAAGATCACCGCGAAGGGCCGGGTCCGCGAGATCGGGCCGCTCGCCGACCCGGCGACCCGCACCCGCCGGGTGCGCATGACGCTGATCGATCCGCCAGAGGCGTTCCGGCTCGGCACCACCATCACGGTCGCGCTCGAACGCCCCACCCCGCCGCGCATCACCCTGCCGGCGACGGCGCTGCTCGAGGCCGAGAACCGCACCAGCGTCTGGGTGGTGGCGCCCGACGGCAAGACGGTCTCGCGCCGCGACGTCGCGGTGGTCGCCCGCGACGACGACGCGGTGACGCTCACCGAGGGCCTCAAGGCCGGCGAGACCGTGGTGACGGCCGGCGTCCACAGCCTCAAGGACGGCCAGGCGGTGCGCCTCGCCGCCTCCGGTCTGCTCTGAATCCTTCGCGCGCGGCCCGGTGCGGCCCGCAGCTCCATCCCGTTCCAGCGCGAGGCCGCGCCCGATGAAGTCGTTCAACCTCTCCGAATGGGCGCTGTCGCACCGCTCCTTCGTCTGGTTCCTGATGGTGGTGGCGATCGTCGCCGGTGCGATGTCCTACCGCAAGCTCGGCCGCGAGGAGGATCCGGCCTTCGCGATCAAGACCATGGTGGTGCAGGCGACCTGGCCCGGCGCCACCATCGCGGACACCCTCGACCAGGTCACCGACCGGATCGAGAAGGAATTGCAGCAGATCAGCGCGGTCGACTACACCAAGAGCTACACCACGCCCGGCCAGGCGACGGTGTTCGTCAACCTGCGCGACACGACCCCGCCGCAGACGATCCCGTGGCTGTTCTACCAGGTGCGCAAGCGGCTCGGCGACATCAAGGGCACCTTCCCGCAAGGGATGCAGGGCCCGTTCTTCAACGACGAGTTCGGCGACGTGTTCGGCAACGTCTACGCCTTCACCGCCGACGGCCTGTCGATGCGGCAACTCCGCGACTACGTCGAGACGGTGCGCACCCGCATCATCAAGGTGCCGAGCATCGGCAAGACCCAGATCATCGGCGCCCAGGACGAGGTGATCTCCCTCGACTTCTCGACCCGCAAGCTCGCCGGCCTCGGCGTCGACGTGCAATCGCTGATCAAGAGCCTGCAGGCGCAGAACGCGGTGGCGCCGTCGGGCGTGATCCAGGCCGGGCCGGAGCGGGTCTCGGTCCGCGTCGGCGGCCAGTTCACCGACGAGAACAGCCTGAAGGCGATCAACCTGCGGGTCAACGACCGCTTCTTCCGCCTCTCGGACGTGGCCGAGATCGAGCGCGGCTACGCCGACCCGCCGCAATCGCTGTTCCGCTACAACGGCCGGCCGGCGATCGGGCTCGCCATCGCCATGCAGCAGAGCGGCAACCTGCTCCAGTTCGGCGAGGCGCTGAAGACCCGGATGCGCCAGGTCGAGGCCGAGTTGCCGGTGGGGGTGGGCATCCACCTCGTCTCGGACCAACCGCGCATCGTCGAGGAGGCGGTCGGCGGCTTCACCAAGGCGCTGGTCGAGGCGGTGGTGATCGTGCTCGTCGTGTCGTTCCTGAGCCTCGGCGTGCGCGCCGGCCTCGTCGTGTCGTTCTCGATCCCGCTGGTGCTCGCCATCGTCTTCGTCGTCATGGAGGTGATGGGGGTCACGCTCCAGCGCATCTCGCTCGGCGCGCTCATCATCGCGCTCGGCCTCCTCGTCGACGACGCGATGATCACCGTCGAGATGATGGTGGCGCGGCTGGAGGCCGGCGACAGCCTGCACAAGGCCGCGACCTTCGCCTACACCTCGACCGCCTTCCCGATGCTGACCGGCACGCTCGTCACCGTCGCGGGCTTCCTGCCGATCGGCTTCAACGGCTCGGCGGCCGGCGAGTACACGTACTCGCTGTTCGTGGTGATCGCCGCCTCGCTCCTCGTCTCCTGGGTGGTGGCGGTGCTGTTCGCGCCGCTCATCGGCGTCAAGATCCTGCCGAAGACCATGAAGGGCCATCACGAGAAACCGAGCCGCCTGCTCGGCGCCTTCCGGGCGCTGCTGCTGCCGGCGATGCGCTACCGCTGGGTCACGGTCGCGGTCTGCATCGGGATGCTGGCGCTCGCGGTCGTCGGCATGGGCCACGTGCAGCAGCAGTTCTTCCCCTCCTCCGACCGGCCCGAGGTCCTGGTCGACCTGACCCTGCCGCAGAATGCCAGCATCAGTGAGACCAAGGCGCAGATGGACAGGTTCGAGGCGGCGCTAAAGGGCGACCCCGAGATCAAGCGCTGGAGCTCCTACGTCGGCCAGGGCGCGATCCGGTTCTACCTGCCCCTCGACCAGCAATTGCAGAACGCGTTCTTCGGCCAGATCGTGATCGAGACCGTGTCGCTGGAGGCCCGCGACCGCACCATGGCGCGGCTGAACGAGCTGGCGCGACGCGAGTTCGTCGGCACCGACGCGTTCATCCATCCCCTCGATCTCGGTCCCCCGGTCGGCCGGCCGATCCAGTACCGGATCAGCGGCCCCGACCTCCAGGTGGTGCGCGCCCACGCCCTCAAGCTCGCCAACGTGGTGGCGCAGAACCCGCATGTCGGCCTGCCGACCTTCGACTGGAACGAGCCCGGCAAGGTCTTGCGGGTCGAGATCCTTCAGGACAAGGCGCGCCAGCTCGGCGTGACCTCGCAGGACATCGCCGGCATCCTCAACGGGGTCGTCGGCGGCACCACGATCACCCAGGTCCGCGACGCGATCTACCTCGTCGACGTGGTCGGCCGGGCGCAGGGGCCGGAGCGCCGCTCCGTCGACACGCTCCAGAGCCTGCAGGTGCCGACCGCCGGCGGCGCGACGGTGCCGCTGCTCGCCTTCGCGAAGATCCACTACGACCTCGAGCAGCCGATCGTCTGGCGCCGCGACCGGATGCCGACCATCACGGTGCGCGCCGCCATCACCGACGCGACCCAGCCGCCGACGATCGTCTCCGCCCTCGAACCCGCCATGGCGCAGTTCCGCCAGGAGCTTCCCGCCGGCTACGACCTCGCGACGGGCGGCGCGGTCGAGGAGAGCGCCAAGGGCCAGGGCCCGATCGCCGCGGTGGTGCCGGTGATGCTGCTCGTGATGGCGTTCTTCCTGATGGTGCAGCTCCAGAGCATCCAGAAGCTGTTCCTGGTGTCGAGCGTGGCCCCCCTCGGGTTGATCGGCGTCGTCGCGGCGCTGCTGCCGTCGGGCGCGCCGATGGGGTTCGTGGCGATCCTCGGCATCCTGGCGCTGATCGGCATCATCATCCGCAACGCGGTGATCCTCGTCACCCAGATCGACGAGTTCGCGGCCGAGGGGATGAGCCCGTGGGACGCGGTGGTGGAGGCGACCTGCCACCGCATGCGCCCGATCCTGCTCACGGCGGCCGCCGCGAGCCTCGGCATGGTGCCGATCGCCCGCGAGGTCTTCTGGGGGCCGATGGCCTATGCGATGATCGGCGGCATCATCGCGGCCACCTTCCTGACCCTGTTCTTCCTGCCGGCCCTCTATGTCGGCTGGTACCGGATCCGGCCGCAGAAGAAGGGCGAGCCCCGGGACGGCGTCCCCCACGCCCCGGCGGAGGCGTGAGCGGAGCCACCAGCAAAGTCCGGCGCGCCGAGACAGGTCGATTTCCGGGGCGACGCCCTCCTCCTCGAGGGCGATCGCGCCGCGCTGTCCTCGCCGCTTGACTGAGAGCGCACTCGAACCCCTAGCTTCGAATGCGTCGAGGCGGGAAAGGCGCTCATGAAGATCGGTGAACTCGCGAAGCGTTCGGGCCTGTCCGCCCATACCATCCGCTACTACGAGCGGATCGGGCTCATCCCCTACGCCGACCGGGACCGGTCGAGCCACCGTGACTACGACGCGTCGATCCTCACCTGGATCGCATTCCTGGACCGTCTCAAGACGACCGGGATGCCGATCCGCGAGATGCTGCGCTACGCGGCCATGCGGGAAAGAGGCGTCGCCACTGAGGCCGAGCGCCGCGACGTGCTGGAGCAGCATCGCGAGCGCGTCCGCGCTCACATCGCCGAGTTGCAGGCCTGTCTCCTCGTCCTCGACACCAAGATCGCCGGCTATGCCGGCTCCGACGAGAGGACACAGACGCATGACACAGCACCACCGCGCCGGCGAAAGCCGGCTGGAGCGCGGGCGGCGGGCGCTCGCTGAGATCGACGGCCACGCCGGAGAGGCGGTCGTGGCCTCGCTCGTGGACATCGCGCCCGATTTCGCCACCTACCTGATCGAGTTTCCCTTCGGCGACATCTACACCCGCCCCGGCCTCGACCTGCGCGCCCGGGAGATCGCCACCATCGCGGCGCTGACGGCGATGGGCAACGCGGCGCCACAGCTAAAGGTCCACATCGCCGCAGGCCTGAATGTCGGCCTCTCGCGCCAGGAGATCATCGAAATCATGATGCAGATGGCCGTCTATGCCGGCTTCCCGGCAGCGCTGAACGGCCTGTTCGCGGCCAAGGCGGTCTTCGCCGAGCACGAGCCGGCCGAGGCGGGCGGAGCATGACGCGCCCTCCCCTTCCGGGACTTGGTCAGACGGCAGCCTGAGAACGGCACCGAGCCATGACAACGAAAAACCCCGCGAGGCGTGAGCCTCGTGGGGTTTTTCGATCGTTGGTTGCGGGGACAGGATTTGAACCTGTGACCTTCAGGTTATGAGCCTGACGAGCTACCGGGCTGCTCCACCCCGCGCCAGGGTGTTGTCGTGAGGAGGCAATGTGACGTGCTTGGCAGGTC
>NZ_JBSNCC010000026.1:0-69514 GCF_053764715.1 Methylobacterium sp. Gmos1
TCGCGCCGATCGGCAACGTCCCTCCCGCCGAGGCCGAAGCGCGCTATCATACCCACGTCGGCGACCAAGCCCTGGCCGCCTGAACCCAAGACAAACAGCCTCCGAAAAACCCGGAGCGGTTCACATCGATCTCGGCCAGCGCGCTGTGGAGATCGTGCAGGATCGGCCGCAGGCGCTCGACCAGGCGCTCGCCGGCCTGGGTCGGCGAGACACTGCGTGTGGTTCGATTGAGCAGGCGCGTGCCAAGCCGCGCCTCCAGGCCGCTCATCATGTGGCTCAGGGTCGACGGCGCCACTTCCAGCTCGTCGGCGGCCTTCCGGAAGCTCCTGTGCGTCGCAATCGCGGCGAGCGCCCTCAGCTCGGTCAGTGACGGCAGATCATTCATGGCCAAACACCACCAGACCATACCGCAATGCACCGCTTATCGCCAGCAGTGAGGAAGGCTAATTCGTGCCGACACACGCTGGAGGCGAAAAATGGTTCGGACATGGCTCATCACAGGCGTGACCAGTGGCTTTGGTCGCGAGATGGCGGAGCGGCTGCTCGCACGTGGGGAGCGCGTGGCGGGCACCGTGCGGCGCCCGGACATGGTCGCCGACCTGACGGCCCGATACGGCACGCGCTTCTGGACCGCACGGCTCGATCTGACGGACACCGACGCGATCGCCGAGGTGGTGAATCGTGCCTTCCACGACCTCGGTCGGATCGACGTAGTCGTGAACAATGCCGGCTACGGCCAGTTCGGGGCGGTCGAAGGTCTGAGCGATGAGCAGATTGCGCGCCAGATCAAGACCAATCTGGTTGGGCCGATCCACGTCGTCAGGACGGCCTTGCCGCATCTGCGCCGACAAGGCGGCGGACGCCTGATAGCGATGTCGACCTATGGCGGCCAGGCCACTCACCCGGGCGCCTCCCTCTATCACGCGAGCAAGTGGGGGTTGGAGGGGTTCTTCGATTCGATCGCGGCCGAGGTTGCCTCGCTCGGCATCGGAGTGACGATCGTCGAACCCGGTGCCGCACGCACCGCCTTCCGGGCGGCGGCCGGAACGCTGCTCGGCGCGGACGTGGAGGCGTACCGGAGCACGCCGATCGGCGCGCTGCGCACGATGCTCTCGACTCCAGCCGCCGCGAGGGGTGACGTGGCCAAGATGGTTCAAGTCATCGTCGACAGCGTGGACATCGACCCGGCACCGAGGCGAATCGCGCTTGGCGGCGATGCCTACGCGATGATCGAGAAAGCGCTTACCGAGCGCTTGGCCGCCCTGCGGGCGCAGAAGACCATCGCCTTGTCGACCGATGCGACGCCGTGAGTCGATCCTTCGCCGGAAGTCCGAGCAAGGCAGGAGAGGATGTTACGCGGCCTGTAAAGGCGACATGCCGAGGTGATCGTTGGGGCCGCAGGAATCTATCGAGCCGAGAGCGGCAAGACTTCAGCCACCGTCGGCCTCCCCGGCCGGAGGACCTATTCGGCGATGCACGAAGGGAGTGCTCTCGCCGTCGACGTCCACGCTGATAGTGATCTAGCTGGTGATTACGGCGAAGGGAAAATGGCGGCTATATGAGACCGGGGCCATAGACGATTGAGGGTGGCTGGCGGGGCCTGTCGAGACGGCGGTCCTGGATGGCAGCGCTGCCGACCATCCTCACGCCGCTCGAACCAGCCTCGAGTGACGCCTTTGACATGAGACCACAGCGTGACAGCTGGTGTCATGACAGCATGTCGTGAAAATCAAATGTCCGGAAATTTCGAAGAACCGGACATTTGAAGTTGACTCAAGGAGGGGCCGCATTGGGTCAACAGTTCGCTTGTCTGGTGTTTGGCCGTGCGCCATCGGGGCCGTCATCGGACTGGGGTCAGGATGCCCCAGGACCGCCGCGACGGTTCAGATGCATCCCTGGAAAGGGGGATGCGTGAAAGGGGCTGTGCGACGCTCCCGGCGTGACTTTGCACTGGTCGCCCTCCCCTACCCCAGCACGCGGTGTCACACTGGTGTCGCCGCTCGTGCGACCCTCTCACAAGGCTCCCTGCAGTATTTTCTTCCCCGCTGGGCGACATCGGACTTGCTCGCCTGTAACGTTGGCCGCAAAGGTCGCCGCTCATCCTGTGGCAACATCAACGTACATTAATGAATCAATTTCTATGACTGGAGCGCCGATTCAACAAGCGGTGGATACACGTTCGACGCATCGACTCAGTATGGTTTCCGGGTCCCACCGCCAGATCTCTTCAGAGAAAATCTCAATTTCGATCATGCCGTTGAAATCAGCTTCCTCAACTGCCGACCTCAACGCTTTCAAGTCGATAACCCCGTCCCCCATCAAGCCGCGATCCAGGAGCATATCGCGCGTTGGGACAAGCCAGTCGCATACGTGGAATGCCAGCAGGCGACCGGAGGCAGCCCGGATCTCCTGTGAGACCCGCCAGTCCCACCAAACGTGATAAGCATCCACGGCGACGCCAAGACCGCCGATACCGTGCCTATCCAACCTCTCACAAAGGGCCATTGCCTCAGCAAGACTCGTGAGGCAGGAGCGATCACCCGCGTACATCGGGTGCAAAGGTTCAAGCGCGAGAGGCACACCGACCGATCGTGCATGCTCCAAGAGATCGGCCACTCCGCCCTCGACCTGTCGTCGCGCATCGGCGAGGTCGCGCGAGCCGGCCGGAAGACCGCCGACGACGAGGACGAAGCACGCCGATCCGAGCGCGGCCGCATCCTCGATCGCCTGCCGGTTCTCTCGAAGGGCTTGCTGCCTCTCGGCCCGGCTCGCTCCGGTCAAGTAGGTGCTGCGGCAATAGCCGCTCACGGAAAGGCCCGCATCGCGGATCTGCCGCGCGACCGTCCGAACGTCGTGCCCCTCGAGATCGCGTCGCCAGGGCGAGATGCCGCCAAAGCCGTGCTTGGCGACGCGCTCGATAACGGTGCCGATCGGTTCCGCGTGCCCGAGGGTCGCAGTATTGATGGAGCAGTCGGCTGCCGTGAGCGACCGCTGCGCCGACTGGGTTGCTGGCGTCATGCTCACGACTTCACCGCTCCCACGGTCAAGCCGGCCACGAAGTGCTTCTGCATGAGGAAGAACAAGGCAACCGGCGGTATCGCAGCCAGGATCGCACCGGCTGAGATCAGGTTCCATGCCGTCAGCCACTCTCCCTTCAAGCCGGCGAGACCGAGCGTCAAAGGCTTGGCCGCGTCGCTCTGCACGAGGACCAATGCCCAGAAATAGTCGTTCCAGACGAAGGTGAAGAGCAGGACTGACAGGCCCGCGAGGGCCGGCCGCAGCAGCGGCACGATGATCTTGGTGATGATCTGGAACTCGTTCGCGCCCTCCAGCCGCGCGGACTCGAACAATTCGTCGGGAAGGGCGACGATGAAATTGCGCATGAACAGCGTCGCGAAGCCGGTCTGGAACGCCGTATGGAAGAGGATCAGACCCCACACCGTGTCGTAGGCGCCGAGGTGCAGGACGAGATCGCGCACCGGGATCATCAGGATCTGATACGGCACAAAATTGCCCGCGATGAACATCGCGAACAGCGCGGTGCGACCAGGGAACCGGTACTTGGCTAGCGCGACCGCCGCCATCGTACTGAGCACTAGGACCGACGCGACAGTGACACAGGTCACGATCAGGCTGTTGATGAAGAAGATTCCCATCGGCGAGGTCGTGAACACCTCGCGAACGTTCGCGGAGAGCGAGAACGCCGTCGGCAGGCCCCAGTAGTTGCCGGCGAGCAGGTCGCTCTGCGAGCGTATCGCCGTCATCATGATGGCGATGAGCGGCGCCATCCAGACAACGAGCACGGCGTAGAGCAGCACCCGGTAGGCGGCCTGCGTCGGCGCGGGGGCGAGTTGGATCGGGGTCGGATACATCAGCGCTCCCGAGCCTCCTGCTTCAGGGAGTGGCGGAGAAAGACGGCGATGTAGACGCTCATGATGGCGAACAGGACCGTGGCGATTGCCGCGCCGTAGCCGGCGCGATAGCTGAAGATGGTCGCGTCGAACATCTGGTAGGCGAGCACGGTCGAGCTTCCGTAAGGCCCTCCCTGCGTCATGACCGCGATCATGTCGAAGTTCCTCAGGGACATGATGATCGTGATGATCGTCGCCACGAAGGCGACGGGCCGGAGCTGGGGAAGGACGATGTGCCGGAACAGCGACCAGCGTTCGGCGCCGTCCAGGCGGGCCGCGGCGATCATCTCGCCGTCGAGTTGCGACAGCCCTGCGAGGAACAGCACCAGGCAGAAGGCCACCTGCGCCCACAGTGCGGCCGCGATGATGCCGAAGGTGACGAAGGCCTCGTTCGACAGGATCGCCGGCGCCGGCAAGCCGATCGCCCTGAAGGCGATCGCCAGGATGCCGAAGCTCGGATCGTAGAACCATGTGAAGACGACGCCGATGATGACATGCGCGAGCACCAACGGCATGAAGAAGAGCGACTTGATCAGCCGCATCTCGGCGAGGTTCTGGTTCAGGAACAGCGCGAGGGCGAGTCCGATCACCGGTGCGAGCAGGAAAAGAACCAACCAGATCACGTTGTTCTTCAGGGAAACGTAGAATTGCGGGTCGTGGAAAAGCTCGCTGTAATTGCCCAAGCCGACCCACTTCGCCGGACCCGTGCCGTCCCAGTCGTAGAGGCTGATCGCGATGCTCTGCACGATCGGCCCGATGATCAGCAGCAGGAAGAGGCCGAGCGGCAGGGCGAGCAGGAGGGTGGGCGTGAGCCAGTCACCGCCCGCGGCCTCCCGTTGCCGGGCCTGGACCGGCAGCCGAACCTTGCGGGCGATCGACTGAATGGCGTTCGATCGGATGCTCATTTGAAGATCCGCGCCCGGGCCGCTTCGAGCCGTTGCAGGATGGCGTCGGACCGATCGGGATTGGCGAGGAATTCCTGGAAGCCCTTCATGCCGATCTGCGCCATCTCCGGATCGGTGTCCCGATCGTAGAACTGCGACGAGCCCTTCGCGGCCTTCGCTAGCTCGACCTGCGACGCCGAGAACGGATCGTCCAGCGTAACGTCCGTGCGGGCCGGCAGCACGGCGCCAGCCTTGGCGAAGGCCGCGATGTTGTCAGGCTGCGCCAGGAAGGCGAGGAACTGGCGGGCGAGCGCCTTGTTCTTGGCTCCGCTCGGGATGGCAACACCGTTGACGGACAGTTCCTCGTAGTTCGGCACCGCGGGATTGACGGTGGGGAACGGGAAGAAGCCGATCTTGTCGTGCAGCTCGGCGGGAAGCGAGGTCAGGACGTAGGGCCCGAGCAGGTACATCGCCGCCCGGCCCTGGGACAGCAGCGGGATCGCCTCCTGCCAGCCGTAGGAGCTTGCATTCTCCAGGAAATAGCCCTTCGTCACCGGCTCGGCCCAGAGCGAGAAGACCTTCTTGACGCGCGGATCGGTGTAGGACTCCTTCCCGTCCATGAGCCGCATGTGGAAATCGAGCCCGTTCTCGCGCAGGTCGAGATAGTCGAACCAGAGATCGTTCGCCCACAGGTCACGCGTGCCGATCGTGAACGGGATGAGGCCGGCCGCCTTCAGCTTGGCGGCAGCGGCCATAAGATCGGCCCACGTCTTGGGCGGTTCGACGCCGGCTTTTTTGAAGAGCTCCTTATTGTAGTAGAACCCCCAGGTCGTGAAGTTCGTCGGCATCATCATGCGCTTGTCGCCGTCCGATACGGCGGCGAGAAACGGCTTCATCGGCTCGTCGAGCTTCTGCTCGGCGAAGAACCCGGTCAGGTCCTCGAACAAATTGCGCTTGGTGAAGGTGCGCATGCGGGCGCCCGTGAACCAGAAGGCGACATCCGGCGGCGTCGTGACCAGGAAGTTCCGGATCGACGTCTTGTAGGATTCGACGTCGCTGAAATTGATTGCGACCTTGACGCCGGGATTCTTGGCCTCGAACTCGGACGCAATCTTCGTCATTGCCGCCTTCTGGCCGGCGCCGCTGCGATCCGTGTTGATCGTCAACGTCTGAGACTGCGCCGAGGCGGAGTGGCTGCCCACCAGGCCGATGGCCGCGGTCAGCGCGAGGGCTGCCGCCGCTCGGCACAGCCGGCGGCCTGCACCGCGCCGTGTCTCGAACCACTCGCCGGTCATCGTTCCATCCCCTGAGATTTGGTTGCGGCGCGAGGACGGACCGGGTTCCGGACCAGCACTCGCCTGCCTCTGTCACGAACGCTAAACTTACTTGTCGATAAGTCAACAGACCTATCCCGGGAACGCTCCGAGGCGCCGTCCGTTCTCGGCGTCGAACAGGTGGACGAGGGCGGGATCGGCGGTGATGCCGATCCGCTCGCCCGGGCCGGCGCCGATTCGCTCGCGGAACACGCAGGCGATGTCTCGCGCGACCTCGTTGGCGATGTCCTTGGCGCCGCCGCCCGGCGGGCGCACCAGCACCATCGTCTCGGAGCCGGTCGGCTCCACCACCGCCACTTCCACCGGCACGCCGCCCTCGGCCAGGCGCACGTGCTCCGGCCGCAGGCCGTACACCGCCGGCATGCCGTCGGCGGGGCGCGCCCCGCGGGTCGGCAGCGGCAGGGTCAGGCCGCTGTCAGTGCGGAAGGTGTCATCCGCCACCTTGCCCTTCAGGAAGTTCATCGCCGGCGAGCCGATGAAGCCGGCCACGAACATGTTGTCGGGCCGGTCGTACAGTTCGAGCGGCGCGCCGACCTGCTCGACCACGCCGTCATGCATCACCACGATCTTGTCGGCCATGGTCATGGCCTCGATCTGGTCGTGGGTGACGTAGACCGTGGTGGTGCGCAGCCGCTGGTGCAGCTCCTTGATCTCGGCCCGCATCGCCACGCGCAGCTTGGCGTCGAGGTTCGACAGCGGCTCGTCGAACAGGAATACCTGGGGATCGCGCACGATCGCCCGCCCCATCGCGACGCGCTGGCGCTGGCCGCCCGACAGCTGGCGCGGGTAGCGGTCGAGGAGCTTCTCGAGGCCGAGGATCGCGGCGGCGCGGCCGACCCGGCTCTCGATCTCCTCCTTGGCGGCCTTCCTCAGCTTGAGAGAGAAGGCCATGTTGTCCTTCACCGTCATGTGCGGGTAGAGCGCGTAGTTCTGGAACACCATGGCGATGTCGCGCTCCTTGGGCGGCACCGCGTTGACGACGCGCGAGCCGATCCGGATCTCGCCCGCCGTGATGTTCTCAAGCCCCGCGATCATGCGCAGCAGGGTCGATTTCCCGCAGCCCGACGGACCGACCAGGATCACGAACTCCCCATCCTGAATGTCGATCGAGACGCCGCGGATGATCGGCGTCGCGCCGTACGATTTGCGGACCCCAACGATGCCGACCGTGGCCAAGCGCGCCTCCCTGATGGACGGACGAAGCCGTCCGTTTGTTCGTCGCCCCGTTTGGGGTGTTGCCACCTAAATAGGCGTTGACGCACACGAACGTCAACGCTCTAATTACTGATCGGCAAGTAAGGGAGAGGTGCCATGGACGCGACATTCGAGGGCGGCGCGGGACGCCGGCTCGCACCGGGCGAGTACGGTTACGACGACCTGGCGCAGGGCGATTGGTACGAGACCGCCGGCGTGACGGTCACGGAGGCACACGTGGTCGGCTTCGCCGGCCTCTCGGGCGACCTGTTCGACGTGCACATGGACGACGAGTTCGCCCGGCGCGAAGGCTTTCCCGGGCGGATCGCGCACGGCCTTCTCGGCCTGTCGCTTGCGGACGGCTTGAAGACGCGCTCGCCCGTCCGCCTCCTCGGTGTCGCCACGCTGAGCTGGAACTGGTCGTTCCGGGCCCCCCTCCTCATCGGCGACCGGATGTCCGTCCGGATCGCCGTGGCTGCCGTGCGGGCCACGAAGCGGCCGGAGCGCGGGATCGCCACCCTGGCAATGCGGATCGTCAAGCAGAACGGCGACACCGTGCAGGAGGGCGAGTCGATGCTGTTGATGTCACGTCGCGCCCTCGCTTGACCACCCTTCGGCATCGCCGCAAGTCTCCGGTCGGATCGATGGCAACCCGGGGGAAGCGATGCCGTCCACACCCAAGGTGCGAGCGCCGCTCGCCCGCACCGGCATGCGCGACAAGATCAAGAAGGTCGCGACGGAACTGCTGATCAAGCACGGATTCCACGGGATGAGTTTCCGTGACGTTGCCGAGCGCTGCGACATCACGACGACCAACATCCACTATCATTTCGGCAGCAAGCAGCAGCTGGTGGAGGAAATCGTCGCCGACTACGTCGAGGAGACCGGGGCTCGTCACCGAGCCATCTGGCTCGACGAGAACCGGTCGCTGCCGGACAAGCTGCGCAGCGTCGTGGCGTACAATCACGAGCGCTATCGCCGGTTCAACCGGGGAAAGGTGAGCGGGCGCCCTTGGAGCCTGATCGGCCGCCTTCGCCTCGACAGCGACGTGCTCAGCCCCGCCGCCCGGGCTAGCCTCGCGTCGTTCACCATCACCGTCCACGCGGCCATCGACCAAGCTTTCGCTCACGCGGCCGCCACGGGCGAACTCGTGAAGGACGCGCCGCGGGAGGACCTTGCCCTGCTCGTGGTCAACCTCGTCAACAGCTCGTCCGTCTTCACCCAGGATGCCGGCAGCTTCGAGCGGCTGGAGCAGTTCTTCGGGGCCTTCGAGCGCGTGATGCTCGACCTCTACCTCGTGAAGCCGACGGCGCCGACCGCCCCACGATCGTTCCAGGCGAGCGCCCCCGCGCCGACCTGACGCCGGCATGCTTGACTTATTAGTAAGTAAGGGTACCACTGGAGCGGATTGGTTGCGGACGGAAATTCCAGTGAAGGTCATCACGGCAAGCCAGGCCGCCGCGCTCGTTCGCGACGGGGACACGGTACTCATCGGCGGTTCGGGCTCGGGTCACGCCGTCCCGGAAGGGCTGATCGAGGCGGTCGAGCGGCGCTTCCTCGCGGAGCGCGCGCCGCGCGACATCACCTCGATCCATCCGGTCGGTCTCGGGGATCGCGGCGAGCGCGGCGCCTCGCGCTTCGCGCATCCGGGCCTCCTCAAGCGGATCGTGTGCGGCACCATCGTCGACGCCCCCTCGGTCGCCGCCATGGCCGCCCGCAACGAGATCGAAGCCTACACGCTGCCGCAGGGCGCGCTGTCCCAGCTCACCCGCGAGATCGCGGCCGGACGGCCGGGGCTCATCACGCATGTCGGGCTGCACACCTTCGTCGATCCCCGGCAGGCCGGCGGCCGGCAGAGCGCCCGGTCGACGGAGGACCTCGTCGAGCTCGTCGAAATGAAGGGCCGCGAGTGGCTCTACTACAAGCCGTTCCACGTCGACGTCGCGTTCCTGCGCGGCACGACGGCGGACGAGGACGGCAACATCTCGATGGAGCACGAAGCCATCTTCGGCGACATGCTGTCGATGGCGCAGGCGACGCGGGCTTGCGGCGGCCTCGTGATCGTCCAGGTCAAGCGGCTCGCGCGCCGCGGCACCCTGCCGGGCAAGGCCGTCAAGGTCCCAGGCATGCTCGTCGACGCCGTCGTCGTCGTGCCCGATCAGGCCCAGACCTACCAGACCTCGTACGATCCGAGCTTCGCGGGGGAGGTGCGCATCCCCCTCGACTCGTTTCCGAGCCTGCCGCTCGACGAGCGCAAGATCGTGGCTCGCCGCGCGGCGATGGAGCTCGCGCCCGGCGCGATCTGCAACATCGGCTCCGGGATCTGTACCGGCATCGGCCTGGTCGCGGCCGAGGAGGGAATCCTCGACGCCATCGTGCTCACCAACGAGCAGGGGCTGATCGGCGGTGCCCCGGCGAGCGGGCTCGACGCCGGCGCCGGGCGCAACTACTGGGCGATGATCGACCAGCCCTACCAGTTCGACTTCTACGACGGCGGCGGGCTCGACATCGCGTTCCTCTCCGCCGTCGAGGTCGATCCACAGGGCAGCGTGAACATCAGCCGGTTCGCGGGCCGGGTCGTCGGCATCGGCGGCTTCGTCAACATCAGTCAGAACGCCCGCAAGATGGTGTTCGGCGGCACGTTGACGGCGGGCGGCCTGAAGGTCGCGGCCGACGACGGGCGCCTCGTGATCGTCCAGGAGGGCAAGCACCGCAAGTTCGTCCCTGAGCTGGAGCAGGTCTCCTATAACGGCCGCTATGCGCGCGAGCGCGGCCAGACGACGATGTTCGTGACCGAACGAGCGGTGTTCCAGACGGGCGAACGTGGGCTGGAACTCATCGAGATCGCACCGGGCATGGATCTCGAACGGGATGTTCTCGGCCAGATGAACTTCCGGCCTCATGTCGCGGACGATCTCCGGACGATGGACGCGCGGCTGTTTAGGCCCGGACCGATGGGACTCGCCGCGACGCTCGCGGGCCGCACACGCGCGCCGCATCCGCGGCTGTCGCCGGAGGGCGGGGTCCCGGCAGGAACGGGAGCGGGCCGATGAGCATGGTGAGCAACGCCGTGGACGCGCCGACGGTTCTGCTGCCCCGTCCGGATCGCAGCGTCGAGGCCTACCGACTCTCGGGGCGCCCCGTCGCGCCGGTCCCGCCGCCCCGCGCGTTCAACCGCGTCGTGTACGCGGCGGCCCACGTGGTAGTTGATCCCCTCGCCGAGACAGATCCCTTCAACCGATCGCAGATCGACTGGGAGCGCACGCTCGCGTTCCGCGCATCCCTGTGGGACCTCGGGCTCGGGGTCGCGGAGGCGATGGATACCGCGCAGCGCGGCATGGGGCTCGGCTGGCCGGACGCGCTCGCGCTCATCCGGCGCTCCGCCGAGCTCGCCCGGTCGCGCCCGGACGCCCGCCTCGCCTCCGGCTGCGGCACCGATCAGCTCGCGGTGCAGGATGTCCGCTCGCTCGACGACGTCGTGCGGGCCTACGAGGAGCAGGCCGAGGCGATCGAGGGCGCCGGCAGCCAGCTGATCGTCATGGCGTCGCGCGCGCTGGTCCGCGTCGCCCGCGGTCCCGACGATTACGCCGCGGTCTACGAGCGGCTGCTGCGGCAGGCCCGCGCACCCGTCGTGCTGCATTGGCTCGGGCCGATGTTCGACCCGGCGCTGGCCGGCTACTGGGGGCATGACGCCGTCGACGACGCGATGCAAGTCGCGCTGGACGTCATCGGCACGCATGCCGACAAGGTCGACGGCATCAAGATCTCGCTGCTCGACAAGGACAAGGAAATCGCCATGCGCCGCCGGCTTCCGGCGGGGGTCCGCATGTATACGGGCGACGATTTCAACTACCCCGAACTTATCGCGGGCGACGCCGAGGGCCATTCGGACGCGCTGCTCGGCGCCTTCGCGGCGATCGCGCCGGTCGCGTCCTCCGCCTTCGTCCGGCTCGCCGAGGGGGACCGCTCGCGGTTCCTCGCGCAGCTCGCGCCGACGCTGCCGCTCGCGCGGCACATCTTCCGCAGCCCGACCCAGTACTACAAGACCGGCATCGTCTTCCTCGCCTACCTAAACGGTCACCAGGACCATTTCACCATGCTCGGGGCGCAGGAAGGTGCGCGCTCGACCCTCCACCTCGCCGAGGCGTTCCGCCTGGCCGACCGGGCGGGTCTGCTGCTCGACCCGGCACAGGCCGCAGCCCGGATGAGCGCGATCATGGCGGTCCGCGGTGTCGCCTGAACGCGTCGTGCCGGCGGCGCCCGGCCTGCCATTGCCCCTCACGGGCGAGACGCGCCTCTTCGCGATCCTGGGCGATCCGATCGCGCAGGCCGGATCGCCGGCGCTGTTCAATGCCGAGTTCCGCCGCCGCGGCGTACCCTGCGTGCTCGTTCCGATGCGGGTACCGCCTGCGGACCTGGAGACGGCGTTCAAAGGGTTGTGGACCGTCGCCAACCTCGACGGGCTCGTCCTCACCGTGCCGCACAAGATCGATGTTCTGCGGTTCGTCGACGAACTCGGGCCGACGGCGCGTCGCATGGGGGCCGTCAACGCCGTCCGCCGCCTGCCCGACGGCCGGCTTCTCGGTGAGAACTTCGATGGCGCCGGCTTCGTCGGCGGGCTGCACGGGCGCGGCTTCACGATCGCCGGCCGTTCCATCCTGATCGTCGGGTGCGGCGGCGCCGGCACCGCCATCGCGTTTGCCGTCGCCGAGCAGCGTCCTGGCGCCCTGCACCTTTTCGACGTCGATCCCGTCCGCGCAGCGGATCTGGCCCGACGCATCGGTGAGAGTCACCCAGACCTGCCCATCCATGCCGATGACCGCGACCCGGCCGGCATGGACATGGTGGTCAACTGTACGTCGCTCGGCATGAAGTCCGGAGATGCTTTTCCGGTCGAGCTAGATCGAATGGACAGCCGGACCGTCGCCGTCGATATCGTGCTCAAGCCGGAAGTGACGCCCTTCCTGGCGCGCGCGGCTGCCCGCGGCTGCGCGACGCATTCCGGATCCCATATGCTGGCCGCGCAAGTCGGCGCGATCTGCGACTTCTTCGGGCTCGATTCCATCTCTATTGCCGACGAGATTCGAGATACGTAGTCACACTCGACACTCTTGACGCCGCTCGACCGCCAGCAGGCTGCTACCGGAAGTTGAAATTGTCGTGCTGGTCCTGGGATGCTCCAGGGCCGACGAGGCAGTACAGCAGCATGCATGAAGCAGGGTCTTCTTGAGCGCGCTGTACGGCGCTCCTGGCGCATCAGTGCCGGGCGCCCTCCCCTCGGCGGGTCATACCGGCGCTCCGACGCCCTTTGATGCTGCTCGCTGCGGGCCCTCGACATCTCTGTGCGTTCGCGGCTCATGGTAGCAGCATAGCCCTGGAAGGCTCTGCTGCTGTCGCCCAGGTCGATCAGCACAGCAGCTGAAGGATGTCCTGGCTCGCCAGGAACAGCGACGGACCGCCATAACCTCAAAGAGCTTCATAGACGCTTATCTATCACTAGCATCAAGGCAAAGACATTTTTCGAATGAACGGAAGCACCTCAGATTGTTGTTGAGGAATACTCTCCAATACTCCGTGTCGGTTATGCGTCAATTGCAGACTTGCCGTCAGGGTCGTCCGAACGGCAACTCGTACCCCAAGACCGGATCTTCAAGCTTCGCCAGCCTTGCTAAAGCCTCCGCGCTCATTCGTGTAAGCTTGGCGCATGGAACCAGCAGCGAGATGTTCACAGGGTTGCACTGCGCTTGCCCTGAGGAGTGCCGATCCAGGGCGACGTCTGCTTGGGCAACGAGAATGCGTGAGTTCGTGCGCGGGGCCAGATGAAGGCCCCGCCACTGCTGACAACTGGGATTGGGATTGCCCCGTTTCTGTGGTTCTTGCTCACTTTGCGTGGATCAGGCGGCAAGAACCATGCGGCGCTTCAGGAGATCGAGGCCTGCCCGTCCGTAGCACTGGCGCTTGATGAGCTTGAGCCGGTTGATCTGGCCTTCAGCCTGGCCGCTACTCCATGGCTCCATGAGAGCAGCCCGGACGGCAGCGATGTCCGCCTCTAATCCCAAGGCGAACGTCGCAATCGCAGAAGCCTCACAGGTCCGGGCCTTCGTGATCCAAGCCTCGATGTCTGCAGCGGCGTCCTGATCATCGGCCACAGGCTTGCCCTTCCCGGCGGCGCGCACGAGTGCGGTGAAGCGGCGGGCCAGTCCCGTGACGGCCTGCGCGGTGTCGTCCTGCTCGACGCGGCTCACCACAGCCGCTTCGCTCTCATCCAACACCGAGGTCGGCTGCACGAGCAGCCACGCCAGATGCCGTGCTGGCGGCAACGGGGCTTCCGATCCAGGCGGCTCCGAAGCGGAAGCTTTGGCACTGCGGGCCTTACGGCCTGATCGAACCGACCTCGTTCGGCGCTCGGCGACGAAGCGATGCACTTGCCGGCTCGTCCCCGGGTAGCCCCGTTCCCGGATCTCGCGCCACAGGGCCATCGCGTTCTCGCAGCCCTCGTCGATCCGCTCCGCCAAGTATGCGACGTGCGGATCAAGCAGGCTCGGCCCGGCACCGTGAGGCAACCGCGCCGGGAACGCTTCGGCGCTCGCATATTTGCGCACCGTCGCACGAGCCAGCCCCAGGGCACGGGCGATCGCGAGCAGGGGCTCCCCGCCGGCGTGCCGACGACGGACCTCGTCGTAGACAGCCTGCCATCGCATTCGGCTCTGTGCCCCCGCTTCCAACTCCGTCGCAGAGCGGGCAAAGGCGCGGTTGCGCCGGGCGGGACGAGCGGTCGAGCCAGGGAGGAGCGGCAGGCTGCGCAACCGGGCATGGGCACCGTGGAGCCAGCGTTCGACGGCCTGCCGCAGGTTGGTGAGCAGGTGCCAGCGATCGGCGACCTGTTGCGCCTGGGGAGCGCCGAGGCTTGCACCTCGGGCATACTCGGTCGAGCGATCCCGGGCGACGAGTTCGACGCCGGAGTGCCGTTCGAGCCAGCCGGCCAGCGTGGGTGCCGTGCGATCCGGGAGGAGATCGATGACGCGGTGACGGTCGAGGTCGACGACGATCGTGCCGTAACGGCTGCCCTTCCTGATCGCCCAGTCGTCGATGCCGACCCGAATGGGAGCCGGCGTGTCGGGCATCGGCATGCGGGTGACGAGCCGCAGCACGGTCGCGCGGCTTGCCGGCATGTGGAGGTGCGCGAGAAGACGCGCGCCGCCTGCACCGCCGCAGACGAGGCCGACCCTGGCCTGCGCCTCGCCAAGCCGCCGCGTGCGCCGGGCGTGCGGTGCGAGGAGGTCCGTAGGCGTCTCCGCGAAGGTGCGGCGTCGGCAGGTCGGGTTGAGGCAGTAGAACCGCCGCACCTCGATGCGGAGCTTGGTCTGCGATGTTGACAGCGGCAGATCGGCGGGATGGCGGTGGTAGCGGCTATGGACGGACCGGCTCGCCTGCCCGCACTCTGGGCAGCAGCTTGTGGCTGCCTCCAGTCGCACCGGGACGACGAGGTGATCGTCGTGTCGTTCGACGAGATGCGCAACGCGGCACTCGGGGATGGCGAAGGGAATGTTCATGCCTCCCACGATGGGGAGGGCGGATCAGACCATCATCGGCCCGAGGCGATCCACCGCCATCCACGCAAAGTGAGCAAGAACCCGATCCGGGGCAATCCCAGGGCCAGTTGCGCGTGTGCCGCCGCTTCATCAGGAGCCAGCCCGCGAGCGCGAGCGGCGGCAGTGTAAGCACCAAGCGATAGGCGAAGACCCGCAGTTCCTGTTCCCGCTCGGCGGCATCGAGCCTGTTTTGGGCGGCGGCACGAAGCGCCTTTTCGACCCGCTGCTGCTCCGTCTCCTGGTCTGCGAGCGCAAGCATCGACCTGTTCAGCCCGTCGAGCTGCTCTTCCACCGCGCGCTCGCCCGCCTTGAGCCGGTCCAGCTGCTCCGTACGTGCGAGCAAGCCTGGATCATGATCGACGCGTTGGGTTGCATCGCGGGTCTGCAGCCAATTGCCGAAGGTTTCGCGGGCGGCGCGGGAGGCTGACTGCGCCGCCTCCAGGGCGAGGCGGGCTTGCTCGACCCGGCGACCAACGTCCTCCTGCTCGCGCTGAAGCCGCTTCAGAGTCTCGGCCGATGCCGCAGCCGGATCACGATCGAGGAACTGTTCCAGGCTGTAGCGCTGCTCGACTTGCGGCAGGTCGCCGACTACGAGCGAGCCCAAGCCGATCAGGAAGATCGCGAACGCGAGGGCGATGAGCCAGAGAACGAGGTTGAACCAGCGTTCGGGGAGGCGAGATGCGGATCGCACGCTTCCAGCCTCAGACGCTCGCCGAAGTCCATGCGACCTTACGGCACCCGCGGGGCCATTTGGGGGGCGTCGTGTCCGTCAAAGCGACGCGGAGCGGAACGCCAGCAGCGGGGGCATGGGCTCGTGCGGCTTGGCCGGCTTTGCGCCCGGGAGAGCCGCCATGCATGGCGCCGAGCACCGAAAGGGCGCCGAGCAGCACCATGAGCACGGAGTAGTACTGCATCGGGATCCAGAACAGGGTGTGGCGCCCACGCAGGATTACGATCTGTCCCGTGCGCGGATCGACGAGTTCGCGACCTGGGCGATTGTTGAGCCGGGTACCGAGCCACCAGTTGAACGCTGCGGCGACGACCCAGACGAGGACGACCCCGGTCGGCGTCGGGATCCCGATGCGCGCGAGCGCCGGATCGAGGAGCACGCTGCCGACAAGGCCCGCGGCCGCGATGAGGGCCGAGAGCATGCCCCAACCTGACCAGATGATCATGTGTTCGAACTCCCCATGATGAACGTCTCATCGGACGCGCCCGATGAGAGCCAAGCTGCCGCATCTTTCAGCGCTCAACAGGGCGTGCGCCGTGCAGACCGATTTTCGCCGTCGCGAGCAGCCATTGCCGGGATTATGCCGTGCGCCGATTGCGGAGGAGCGAGAGCAGCGCCCCGAAGATGCAGGCCGTGATCGCACCCATGCCCACCAGAAGGGTGATCGTCCGGTTCCACAGCCGGTCGAGGCCGAGATCGGTGGTGACGAGGTCCGGCCGGGCCGGGTCGGCCATCACCCCGACGCGGTAGTCGCCGGCATGTAGGCCGGTGAAGACGTAGTTCACCCGCCGCGTCACCGTTCCGGTGGGCGTTCGCAGGGCGAGGGTCGCGTCGCAGATGTGGATGACGAGCTTGGCGCTGCACTTGCCCTCGCTCACGCGGGCGTCGGGGGCGGCTTTCGCCGCCGCGCGGACTTGCCAGTCCGAGATCACCGCCGGCGCCGTGTAGACCGCGCAGGCGACCAGGATGCCTCCGAGCGCCACCACGCCGAACAGGACCCAAAAGGTGTTGATCCACCCGTGCCCCCGGGGCGGCAGCCGCAGGGCGTCGGGGCGGTAGGACGACGCGGTCTCGGGCGTTCTGGTCATGAATCCTCTCACGGTGTGTCAGGCGGGCTCGGTCACGGGCGCAGCGGCCGCGGTCCCGGCGAGAATCGACCGGGCCTGCGCCGCCGACTGGTAGGTGGCAATCAGGTCGGCGAAACCCTGCGGGTTCATCCCGCGCGGCATGGGAAGCGGCAGCGTGACGATGCGGCGCCTCGGATCGAGCTTCGCGGCGGGGCGGCCCGGCCGCCGCTCGGGCCAGGGCACGGCCGGCGGCAGCAGCACGCGCATGACGAGGCCGCCATGATTCCCGGTCAGGTCGAGATCGGCGATGTCGCTCCAGGCGATTGTCCGGTCGAGCCCGGGCGCGGTCAGGCCTTCGGGCCTCAGGACCAGGATGACAGGCTCGCCTCGCGACAGGACCAACGCTCCGGCCCCGCCCATCAGTACGGCGATTGCAAGCGACGCGGCGAGGACGACGGTGGCCTCCCGGGGCAGGAGCCCGGGGATGCCGAACACGGCCACGGCCAGAGCTACCAGGCCGAAAAGGCTGCCGGCCACAGCCAGCACGAGGCCGCGGGGGCGGTAGTTCGCGCGCAGCACTCGCTCCTCGGTACCAACCTCGGCAGCGGTCGCTTCCAGGCGGGCGCGGAACGCCGCATCGCGCTCGCGCACCGCGTCGAGGAAATCCGCACTCGTTGCCCGGCACAGCCCGGCCGGATCGGCGAAGTAGGCGGCGAGCTGGCCGAGGGCGTGCGGCGGCGGCGTGAGACCGGCGGCATTCAGCAGGCTGACGTCGATGGCCTGGCCGAGGGCGGCGATGCGCTCGCGGGTCGGCGGGTGGGTATCGGTCGGATGGGCCTGCTCGGCCTCGATGTGGAGGGCCGGGTCGTCGAGGCCGAGGGCGACGACGCGGTCAAGCAACGCCGCCACGAGGTCGGGTTTCGCGGCTTTGGGGGCCTCGGCCGCGGCGGCGAGGGTCTCGGCGATGCGTGGGGTGAGGGCGCCGCTGCGCAGGAGCGCTCGTGCCGCCGCCTCGGGTGAGGTCACCCCGGCGCCGGCCGCATCGGCCGCGAACTCGCGCACCCGGCTCCAGTGGCGCACGGCGAGGTGAAAGCGCTCCATCACGAACCCGCCGAGCCGCACCGACGGCCCGAGCAGGCCGAGGGCGTGACCCTCGCGCGCTGCGACCACGTCGAGGGAGCGCGCGACCCCGGCGTAGATCGGCAGGAAGCGCTGGCTGTAGGCGGTGTCGCCGCCGGCGTAATGCGCGAGCTCGTGGGCGATGATTGCCGCGGTCTCGTCGCCACGCATCAGGGCGAGGTGCGGCAGCGGCAAGTGGAGGATGCGGCCCGAGAGCCGCGCGCCGCCAGGCTCCAGTACCGCCGGGCCGGCGGTGACGAAGAAGCCTTCGGTCAGGCCGACGACCAAGGCCTCGGGCATCAGCGCTCCCATCCGCTCGGCCAGGCCCTCGACGAGTCGCCACAGTCCCGGCGCCTCGGCGGGCGCGATCGGCCGGCCGAGGATCGTCAGCGGGTCGGGCTCGAAGGCGTCGAGCGCGCGGCGTAGGCCGAGAAGGGCCCCGCCCGCCGCGAGGAGCGTGGCGCCGACCGCGACGGCGGCGATCCCTAAGAGCTTCATCCCGTCGCCGGAAAGGCCGCCCTGGAGCAGCAGCCCCGACTCGAAGGCGACGACGGCGACGAAGCCGGCAGTCGCCGCCAGGATCTGGGCCGCGAGGACCGCCGGCAGCAGGCGGCGCACCAGCGAGAAGCCGCCCACCAGCGCGTCGCGCGAGCCGCGCCCGATCCGCGCGAGCGCGGCCCCGCTGAGCAGCACGAGGAGCGAGAGCCCGGCCGCGATCCCACCGCCCGCGATCGCGACCGGCGGCAGCCAGCGGCGCCAGTCCATTACGGCGACAAGCGTTCCGGCCCGGTCCCGGACCTCGCGCGCCATCACCACGGCGAGGGGACCGCCGTAATTCTTGCCGTCGCGGCGGAACTGCAGGCTGAAATCGGGGCGCCCGTCGCGCGGCGTGCGCGCCTCGAGATCCGCCACGACCCGGGCGAGGCGATCGTGCTCGGCCGTGAATTCGGCCCAGTCGTCGGCGCCGCGCTGCCGCTCCCACAGGCCGAGGAGCAGGAGGACGAGCGGCAAAAGCACGGTGGCGGCGATCAGACCGGCGAAGGCGCGCGGCCGCGAGGGCACGTGCGAAATCGTTGCCTCGGGAATGGTCGCCTCCTTGGTGCGGGAGATCAGATGCCGATGCGGCATGGGGTGCGCGAGACGATCGCAAGACGATCGGGCGCCACCGTCGAGGGTACGCCGGTCGAAGTGCCGGAAAAGCGGCGGGAGATCGGGCGCAGCACGTCCGAGGTCTCGGAAGGTGGTAGGATTTCTACCGGTATGAGCGTGCAGGTCAACCCAATGTTTCCGGCGGTCGTCGAAGAGGCAACTCGCGACCCGTCGTCGGGCGTCGGGACGCCAAGCGTTGCGATCCCGTTCTCTGACCTGGTCGGGCGTGTGACCTCTCAATCGCAGCGGTTGCGCAACTGTGGTTGACCCCCAGTCGATCCTCGGGTTAGCGTGACTGGGGAAAGACGATCCTGATGGCCTCGCTTATGGAGGCTCGGCTGCCAATGATTACGCACTGATCATTAGCCGAATGAGGATCGACGCTCGGCGTGGAGCCGATCGCTGATCTCGACCACCAGCGGAGCCTGCCAAGTGGCGACAGGGCGACATCTTCATTCAGTGATCCGGATCCTGTCGCGGGAGGCCGACGAGCGGCCGCTACTGCATACCGTGCCCGCCCGGAGCGAGCCGACCGGCCGCGGCCACCGGGTCGCCGCCCCCGCCTCCCTGTTCGCCGGAGACGGCTGCTTCTCCCTCGATGTGCGGAGAGCAGGCGCGGATCGTCCATGACGAGCACGGCACGATCACTCTCGCGCGTGGCGTCTACCGGGTCCGGAGGCAGCGCGAATACACGCCTCGGCGCATCGTGACCATCCAGGACTACGCGCCGGTGATCCCTCGACCGAATTCCCCCACGGTGCGGGAGCCCGCCCGGCGCGTGCTACCCCCGCACGGGCACCTGTCCGAGGCAGGTACCGCCGCGGTGCTCGGCCGACCCGACCTGCCGGACAACGACGCTGCCCGCACGCGGCCGGACAGTCTCGTCCGCCACCGGCTGCTCGCGCCCGGAAGCCGGCTCGGGAGCGCCCCCGGTGGACCGCCGTCAGTGCCGGCAGCCACCGTCTCGCCATGCTCCACCGTGCCATGCCCCGCCTGCATTGAGGCAGGCGTCCTGGGTGACAACCTCGCGCAGCCGCCAGATCGCCGTCGCACGAAGGATCGCGACCGCGCCCGCCGCGGTCCACCGCCAGCCCGCCGCCCGCATCCGGATACCTTGCCATGAGACCCGCACATCCTACGCTCAGGACCACCCGCCGGTCATGCCGCGCCGTCCTGCTCGCGGTTCTGACCTCGGCGGCAGGCGTTTCGGGCGGGCGGGCGGAGGAGAACGAGTGCCGGCGCGCGCCCACCCTCTCCGCCGGCCCGGTCCTCGCCCTGGGACGGGTCTCGGCCCCGGGCCGCACCGCCTTCGTCAAGGACGGCCTTGCCCGCGCGGGCTGCCCTGATCCGGGCCCGGCCTGCCGCGAGCGGGCCTACCTGGTGACCGGCGATGCCGTGATCCTCGGCGAGCGCCGCGGCGCCTTCCTGTGCGCGACCTACCGGAGCGCGAAGGACGAGGATGTTGTTCGGTCCGGCTGGATCCCGGCCGAGGCGGTGGCGGTCGAGCCGGCGGCGTCGGTCGCCGTCGAGGGATGGCTCGGCACGTGGAAGCAGGCGGAGGCGCAGATCCGGGTGACGCTCGGGGACAAGGCCGGCACACTCGCCGTCGCGGGCGACGCGACCTGGGGCGCGGGCGACCCCGACCGGGTCAGCCGCGGCGGGATCCATACCGGCGAGATGTCCGGCACGGTCGTGCCCGTCGGCGACGCCGCCAGCTTCGCCGTGGGCGAGACGGGTACCCTGCCGGTGCAGAAGGGCTCCGAGACCGACTGCAAGATTTGGCTGCGACGGCTCGGCCCCTGGCTCGTCGTCGACGACAACCTCGCCTGCGGCGGCCTGAACGTCACGTTCCGGGGCGTCTACCGGCGCACGCCGTGAAGGAGCGACGGCGATGAGCATCCATACGCAGGCGGATCTGCGCCGGCTCGCCGACCGGGAGATGGTGCAGGATCTCGACACCGTGGAGCCATGCCTCGCCGCTCTCGGCCGCTTCCCCGTGGGAGCGGTCCGGGCGCGGCCTGCGAGTAACGGGCGACGCACGCAGATGCGCGCTGCCGCCCTCCTCGCACTCGCCCTCTTCTTGCCCGGCCCCGCCCGGGCCGTGCCCGCACCGGTCACAGGCCTACCGCTGCCGGGCTGCGCCGAGGTGCGCGCCGACGCCCTGTTCGACGCCGCGCTCGTGGCGGCGTTCGAAACGCGCTATCCGAGGGCGCTCGTCGGCGAGGCCTCGGTCGAGCGGCTCGACCTCGATCCGGGGCAGGTCGAGAACGCTGCCGCCTACCTCGCCTGCGTGGCCGGCCTCACCGGGCTCGACGTCTTCGTCGCCGAGCAGGGTCTCGCCCTCTTCGCCAGCCGGCGCCACGGCCGGGCGGCGCTCGCCGCCCTCGACCGGATCGCCCGCGGAACTGGGCCGGAGGCGCGGGGTGCCCGCGACTATGCCCGGCAGATCCGGGCCTACCTGCGGGGGCCGGGCCGGTGAGCGCGCGTGCGATCGGCGTTGCGTCTGGCCTTGCTCCCGACCGCCCTGCTCGCCGCCTGCACGCCTGGGCGTCCGGTTCCCGTCGCGGAGATCGAGGCGTTCATCGGCGTGCCGTTGCCGTCGGGCCATCGCGACCTGCGGAGCGCCGACGAGGCCGGGATCGACCGGCTGATGCGGCTCACCTTCGACGCGATCGAGGTCGAGGCCGCCGAGTTCGCGGCCCGGCTCGTGCCCGGCGGCCTCACCCCCGGCGACGGTGCGGGGATCACGCTCCTCGGCAGCAGGTTCGACGGATGGCTCACGGCCCTGCCGGAGGGCGCGGCCGGCGGCGAGGCGCTGGTAGCGGACCGGCGCGCCCGCAAGTTGGCAGTTGCTCCCGCCGGACCCGGCCTTCGACGCGTCTGGGTCGCGGTGTTCACCCTGTGAGGCGTGCTTCCGCCGCCGCCCGGATCGGAATTTTTCGTTCCTGCCGGCTCAGCGCTCGCGAAAACCGGTCTGGCCGACCCATGGCCTCGATGAGGGCGGACAGCGCCCGAACGGAGATGCGCCATGACGAAGACCACGATCCTCGCCGCGATTGCCCTGCTCTGCTGCACGGTCCCGGGAATCGCCCAGGATGGCGAGACTCACGGGAGCCGCGGCAACCAGGAATTCATCGGCGTCGATCTCGATACCGGCGGGGTCTACTACAACGGCCGCGATTCCGGGCGTTACTGCCTCTATCGCACGGTCGAGGTGTTCAACCGGGCTACCGGATACATCGAGCCGCGGCGGGTGCGCCGGTGCGGGCGCGGCCTCTACCTGCGCTGAGGAGGCCCCGCGATGCAGGCCACCCTCTCGCCGCTCCACCTCGCCCTTCTCAGCCTCGCCCTCGCTCTCATCGCCGGCTAGACCCTCGCGACGCCATGCAACGGCCGGCTTTCGTTTCCACCGTTCGGCCACCCTGGCCGAAACGCCGGTCGCCGAGGATCAACGGCCGGCAGCCCATCGCCCTCGAGAAAGGAGAACGCGCATGACGAAGGCTCCGGTGTTGCGGCCGCACCTCGCCCGCGCCGCGCTCGCCCTCCTGGTGCAGGCGGCGATCCTCGCCCCGGTCACGGCCCGGGCCGTCCCCGACGCGCACGCTCCCGAAACCTCCGCCTTTACCGATAACGGCGATTCGGTCGCCGTCGTGATCGGCAACCGGAGCTACAAGCAGACGGTGCCGGTCGATTACGCCCACAACGACGCCGAGGCGATGCGCGCCTACCTCGTCCAGCGCCTCGGCTACCGCGACGCCAACGTCTTCGTCCTCAAGGATGCGACGCTCAACGAGTTCAACCAGGTGTTCGGCACCGAGCGCAATCCGCAATCCGGCCGGCTGTGGCGCAGCGTGCGCGAGGGGCGCTCGAACGTCTTCGTCTATTATTCGGGCCACGGCGTGCCTGACCTCGCCAGCCGCCAGCCCTTCCTCCTGCCGGAGGACGGCAACCCGAACCAGGGCGAAAGCGGCTACGCCCTCGAGACGCTCTATCGCAACCTCGACCTCGTGAAGCGCAAGATCGGGTCCGGGCGCCAGCTCGTCGTGATGGTCGATGCCTGCTTCACCGGCGAGACCGGGCGGAAGGGGGAGAGCCTGCTCGCGGTCTCGGCCCCCGGCTTCGCCCCGGCCCAGCCGAAGGCGGAGAGCGGGATCGTGCGGCTGGTGGCGACGTCGGGCGCGACCCCGGCGAACTGGGACGAGGTCAACCGCCTGGGCCTCCTCACCAGCCGCTTCCTGATGGGCGTCTCGGGTCTCGCCGATGCGGGTGACCAGCCAGGCGGCGGCGACGGCCGGATCACCTGGGCGGAGCTGAAGGGCTACCTGAAGCGCGAGGTCGAGGAGGCGGCGCGCCGCGCATCCGGCCGCGAGCAGGTGCCGGAGGTCGACGACGCGCCGATCGTGCTGAAGGCCTCGCTGCCGGTGGACGCGGTGGCGAGAGGCGTCGCGTCCGTGCGCGATGAGGCGGCGTGGAGCCGGGCGGAGGGCGCCGGCACGCGCGAGGCCGTCGAGGCCTATATCGGCACCTGCGGCGAGGTCTGCGCCTACCGGCCCCAGGCGATGGACCGGCTGCTGGCCGGTCGGCAGCGCGACGCGGCGGCGATCGACCAGGAGAACTGGGCGAGGTTCGGCGCGGCGCGGCAGTACCAGGCCTATCTCGATTCCTGCACCGAGACCTGCGCCTATCGCGGCCTTGCGCAAGGCTATCTCGGCAGCTCCGACCCGAGCGGCGACCCGCGGGTGAAGACCTGCGACGCGCTCGCCGCCGGCACCGACGATCCCGACCGGCCAAAAGCTGTCCCGGGCGTGAAGTACGGCCGGATCGAGGCCGCGTCGGCGATCGAGGCCTGCCGGGGGGCGTCTGCCGCCTATCCGTCCTTGCGCCGCCTCGCCTACCAGCTCGGCCGCGCCTACGACCGGGCCGACCGCGCGAAGGAGGCCTTCGCGGCCTACGACCGGGCGGCCAGAGCTGGCAGCACCGCGGCGATGAACAACCTCGCCACGCTTTACGAGAACGGCCAGGGCGTGAAGCGCTCGCAAGGCGAGGCTTTGCGCCTCTACCGCCAGGCCGGCGAGGCCGGCAACGTGGTGGCGCTCGCCAACGCGGCCCGCATGCTCGAATACGGCAACGGCGTCCCGAAGAACGAGGCCGAGGCGGTGGCGCTCTACAAACGCGCCGCGGACGGGGGCGACGTGCCCTCGATCAGCAAGCTCGTGCCGCACTATGCCACCGGCGCCCACGGCTTCCCGAGGGACCTGCGCCAGGGCTTCGACCTGTTCCGCAAGGCGGCCGAGAAGGGCGATCCCGTGGCGATGGCAACGATGGCCACCCTGATCGACAACGGCTTTGCCCGCTACTTCCCGGGGGTCAGTGCCGCCGACATGGTGCTGCGGGCGCTCAAGCGCGGCGAGCTCGGCGCCGCCTCGGTCTCGGCCACCGATACTGCGGCGCAGAAGCTGAAGCCCGAGACGATCCGCACCGTGCAGCGTGCGATCAAGCAGGCCGACTACTATCCGGGGGCCCTCGACGGACGCTTCAACCCGGTCTTCGTGCGCGCCCTCGATCAGTACGCCAAGGCGAACGAGGCGGAATGAGGCACTCTCTTGCCGCGGCGCTCGCCGCGATCCTCGCCGCGGCCCTGCCGGCCCGCGCCGATCCCGGCACCGACGCGCTGGCGCCCTTCCTCGACGCGGTCGCGACCTGCGCCGGGAGACCGGACCTCTCGCTCGCCGTCATCGGGCCCGAGCCCGGCCAGACCGCGTGGTCGCGCGAGCAGGCCGAGGAGGTGCGCCTCGCGGTCGAGAGCCGGCTGCTGGGCACTGGCCGGGTGCGCCTCGCCGCGGCCGTAGACGTGGTGCGGATCAAGGCCCTGCGCGAGGGGACGACGGGCCTGTCCGGCCCGGAGGCCGAGGCGCAGATCGGCGCCGCCTTCGCGGGCGAGGCCAGCGTGTTCCTGGTCGAGCCGCGCCGCGCCGGAGAGACCGCGGCGTTCCGGCTCCAGGCAATCACCCGCAGCGCCTCCTGCAAGGCGACAAGCGAGCCCCTGACGGTGCCGATCCGCGTGGGCGCCGGCGTCGTCGATATCGATGCCGAGATGGAGCGGGCGGTGAAGGCCTTCGGGCAGGCGGCACCGACCGTCGCCGCGGTCGAGGTCTGCCCGTTCGAGGCCGAGGGCGGCCATTCGTCCTGCGCCGGCGCGCTCACCGAACGCCTGCTCATCGCCCTCGACGCCGAGGCGCGCTCGGCCAACCGCCTCCTCAAGGGCGCGCGCCTCGAGGTGCGCCGCCGCCCGCCCGGCACAACCTGCACCGGTCCGGTGACGGCGCGCGGGCGCTTCCTCACTGACCGTGAGCGCCGCTCCTGGATGGAGGTGGAGTTCCAGCGCGATGGCGCGGTGCTGGCGCCGACCGGGCGACGGCGCATCGCCATCGAGGGCTTAGGGTGCGACCCGACCCCGCGCCCCTTCCTCGATCACTTGGCGGCGACGGCGCGCATCGATGGCGGCCGGCTCGCGGTCGCCGCCACCGCCACCCCGTTCGCGCGCGGCCAGCGCCTCGAGCTGCGCATCGACGCGCGGGCGCGCCAGAGTCTGTACTGCTGGGTGGTGGCCCCCGACGAGACCGCCTTCGTGGCGCTGCCGGTGCGCGGCAACGCCGCCTCGCTGACGCCCCTCGCCGCCGGCGACGTCCGGCGCTACCCGCGCGGCTACGGCCTCGACGAGATCGTCGCCGGGGATCCGTTCGAGAACCTGTTCTCCTGCTTCGGCGTCGCCGGCGGCCTGCCGCCGGAGCTCGCCGAGCGCTGGCTCGCCGCCGCGCCGGGCGCCGACGGCGAGGCCCGCCTGCTCCGGCCGCCCGAGGTGCTCGACCTCGTCGAGCGGATCCGGGCGGTGCCGGGCGTGACCGAGGCGACCGCCAGGATCGTGGTGCGATGACGAGGCGGACGGGCACTACCGCCCTCACTTCCAGGGAGAATGACTGTGCGAAGCCTTCTCGCCGCCCTCCTGTGCCTCTCGGCCGCGCCGGCCTGCGCCGGGGGCTTTGCGCTGCGCGACCTCACGGCGGTGGCGGACGAAGCCGGGGCGGCCCTTGGCCGGGGCTACGCGGCACGGGCCGCGCCGGAGCGGCTCACCCTGATGTGCACGACCTGCGATGGCGCGCCGATGGTCGACCTTCTGCTCGGGCGCCAGAACGACGGGACCGAGGAGCGGGTGCGCGCGGGCCGGACCTCGTTGGCACAGCTCGAGGACATCTGCCGGTCGCGCAGCCCGGATTGCCGGCTGTCCGGCTTGTCGGTGGATCCGGCGGTGGGGTGGGTCACCACCTACGGCATCGGGTCGAGCGCGGGCGCGACCGCGGTCATCCTGCGCGACGGCGACCTTCTCACGATCCGGGCCCTTGCGGGCAGCCGCGAGGTGGCGGCGCGTCAGATCGAGGTCCTGGCGCGCAGGGTCGCGCCGCGCATCGTCGGCCGCTGACGGTGGCCCTGGGGGTGACGGACGGGCGGGCCGGCGATATCGGTGGGCGACGGACGGGCGCGGGGCTGAGGGCGGGCGCATGACCGGCGGATACGACGAAGCTTGCGCAGCCGACCTCGCCGCCGTGGCCGAGGGCCGCGACCTCTCCCGCGAGGACCGGGCCTGGCTCGCCCGGGTCGTCGCCGGCGCGGTGCGGCCGAACCGCGACAAGCCGCTCTGGGACCTCGCCCACGCCCTCGCCTCCCTGGCGAGACTCACCGGTGCCCGCGACGGGCGCGACCTCGTCACCCTCGCGCTCGATCCTGGGCTCGCCCGGGTCGACCGGCTCGAGGCCCGGTTCGCTGGTACGGGCACTGCCGTCGATGCCCGCGGCCCGATCCTTCAGGACGGAGAGGCGGGCTGGCGCACGACCTGGTCCGGCCTCGCCCGGCTCCTCGCGCTGGCCGAGTTCGTGCTGACGGCGGAGGACCTGGCGCAGTTCGCTGCCGTTACCGGCTGGCTCGACGACCTCGCCGCCGCGCCGGACGCCGAGGGCGCCGCATCCTTCAGCCGTCGCCTCGCGCGCCACCTCGCCGCCTATCGCCACGCCCACCTGCCGCTCGCCCCGCTGGAGCGGCGCTTCCGGGCGATCCTCGGCTTCCTCGACGGGCGCCGCACCTTCACGGACGACGACATCCTGGGGTTCTGGCGCGGGCAGATGAGCGAAGGCGAGCGGCCGGGCTTCCGAACGGCCGCCGAGCAGTTCGTGACCTTCGAGGCGGCCTCCGCCCTGCTCGGCGGCCTCGCGGAGCTGGCTTCTCCCGCCTCGCTCGACGCGGTCGAGGGCTGGGAGGAGCGGCTCGACGCCTCGCTGGCGGACCTCGTGGCGGCCGAGCCGGCCGAGACCCTGGCAGCCCTGCTCGCCACCCTGCCCGACGGGCCGAAGATCCTGACGGGGGCGGAGCGCGACGACCTCGCCGAGTTCCTGCGCCTCGAGCCGTTCCACCGTACCCGCCCGCTCACGACGCTGCGGGCCGCGAGCTTCGGGCGGGTGCAGTCCGGCCTCGCCAACCGCCTGCGCCGCGGCGGCGGAGGCCTGAGCATCGCCGAGCGCACGGCCTGCGCCGAGGCCGAGACCTACCCGGCGCTGGCCGAGCGGGTATCGGCGCTGACCGCGCATCTCGACCGGATGCTGCGGATCGCGGCGGCGCTCCGGGTCCCGGTGGAGGCCGATGGCCTTCCCCCCGAGGCCCGCGACGCCCTCGCGGCGGCACGCGCCGACATCCGCCGGATCCGGCGCGCCGGCTTCGACGACCCCGACCGGCTCGCGGCGGGATTTGCCGCCGCGGACGCCGCCCTGCTGCGGCTCGCCGAGGAGGCCGGCCGGCTCGCCCGCGCCGTCGCCGGCCTCGCCCGGCAGCGGCCGCTGGAGCTTGCCTTCGCGACGGACCGGGATGTCTTCGCCAGAACGTTCGCCGAGGCCTACGCCGCGGAGGCGACCGCGTGAGCGACGAGGCGCGCCTGCTCGCCGAGATCCACGCCGCCCGCGCCCTGATGCGGGCGAGCGAACCCGCGCGCGACACGTCTCGTCGCCCGGGCGCCGCGGAACTGTGGGCCCACGCCACTCGCGCGACGGACGGACCGGTCGACTTCGCGGTGGTGCGGGCGATCCGCGCCGATCCGGCGACCGCCCGGCGCTACCGGGCGCTGCTCGCAGGCCGGGCGATCGCCCACGCACCGATCGCCGCGGCGGCCTCGGACGGTGCGGTCGCATCGCGCCGCGTCGGCCCCTTCACCCTCGAGATCCTGCCCGCGGACGAGGACGCGCCGCCGCTCCTGGTGCTGCGCGGCAGCGCGGCGCGACCGCCGCGCGCCATCGAGGCGATGCTCGGCGACGAGACGGTGCGGCTCGCGCTGCCGCCGGCGATCGACGGCGCGGTCCTCGTCGCTCTCGACCCGGGCGTGCCGGAGGCGGCCCGGCTCGGCGAGATGCTGCGGGACCGGGCCTGCGCGGTGTTCCTGCTGTGACGGCGGCATGAAGCCGGCCTCGATCGATCCGGCCTCGATCCTGGTCGTGGTGCCGACGACCGGCGGCCCGGTGGTGCTGCGGAGCCTCAAGAAACGCCCCGGCCTGCCGGCCTCCGCCGCCTTCGCGGCGGGCGATTACCGGCCCTTGCCCTGGTCGGGCGACTACGCGCGGCTTGCTGCGGCCGGCGGGCCGCTGTCGCGCCTCGCGGGCGAGGCTTCCGAACCCTACGAGTTGCGGCTCTCCGGCTCGTTCGATGCCGGGCGCTCGTGGGAGGTGCCGGTCTGCCTCGCCCACGGCCTTCTGACGCGAGGTCACAGCCTCACCGCCGATCCGGAGGCGGCCGACCTCGTCCTGTGGGCGACGGGTGCGGTCGACCTCGACCTCGCGGTGCTGCCCGGCGACTACGCGCTCCTCGACAAGCTCGCGCGCTCCCGCGACCTGCTCGCGGCGGCGGCGCGCGCCGACCTCGCTGTCCTCCTGCCCGACGGGCCCGAGACGGCGGAGGCCGCGTTGGCTTTTCGCGCCCTCTCGCGGGCGCGCCCGCCGGTGATCCTGCCGGCCGCGAGCGTGCAGGCCGCCCTCGCGGCTCTGGCGCGGCCAGAGCCATCCCGCGCCCCGGCGGCCGGGCGGCACCCCGCTTTCGCGGCCGCGCTCGTCGCGCTTCTCGCCGCCACGGCGCTTGCCGCCGGATTCGCGATGCTCCGCGCACGCCCGGAGGCGGACCGGCCGGTCGTCGCCGTGGCGGCGCCCGCCCCGGTCGAGCCCGGCCCGGCCGTCGCCCCCGCGCCGGAGCCCACGGCGGGTGCCGCCGTCGTGGAGGAACTGGCCGCTCCGGCGAGCTCGTCCTGCCGGCGCGTCGCGTTCGGGGCGGATCTGCCGGTGCGGCGCCCGGTCCCGGCAGACGCGCCCGGCCGGCTGCGGGCGAGCCGCCTCGCGCCGGACCTGTGCGGCCTCGCCTTCCGCGCCGCGGTACCCGGCGGGCGGGTGGCCGTGGGTCCGGAGCTCGCCGCCGCGGCGCTGCCGCCGACCCGGCTGTCCGACGGCGCGCTGGCCTATTTCCTGCGTGAGGGCGCCCGGCGAAACCTCGTCTACACGGTCCAGGTCATACCGGACCCGGGCGCCGCAAACCCGTCGGGCACCTCCGATCGGCTCGTCCACGGCCTCGTCCCATAAGGACTGTTCCCGGACCGGGATCGACTTGTTTTGACTTGCGGACCGGCAGACGGCATAAAGCCGCCGCCGAGAGGAGGACAGCGATGGCCACAAGCCACCGGACATGCCGCTCGACCAAGGGGGAAACTTGGGTATTTTTCAGTCTGATCCTCGCGCTCGGCGCAACTGAGCCTGCGCGGGCGCAGAGCGTCGGCTTCGATCCTGCCGATTACGGTCGCGCGCAGTTGCCGCCGCGGCAGACCACCGGCGACGCGGCAACTTATGTCGACCGCAACAAGGGCGCGTTCGAGCCGATCGCCGAACTCGATCCGCGCGATGGCCTGGCGGCCCTCGCTCGCCCGATCGGCCGGGTCGACATCGTGCTCAAGAACGCCCGCACCGGCCAGACGGTCGGCGCCTCCTGCACCGGCGCGCTTTTGCCGGGCGACTACGTGCTGACCAACCACCACTGCCTGCCGCAATCGGGCGATATGACCCCGGTCAAGGCCTCGATCCTGATGGATTACCTGACCCTCGATGGACAGGGCTCGCGACGGTTCGAGATCGACCCGAAGCCGGTCGAGTTCGACGCACGCCTCGACTACGTCCTCGCCCGCGCCGCCGGCAACCCGACCGCGACCTACGGGGCGGCCCGGCTCTCGGGCGAGGCGGTGCCCGGCAACCGCTCGATGCTCGTCATCCACCATCCCCTCGGGCGGCCGAAGGTGATGAGCCGCTTCCGCTGCTTTGCCCTCAAGGAGCAGGGCGAGGGACCGGACCTGCGCCACCGTTGCGACACGCTCGGCGGCTCCTCGGGCTCGCTGATGTTCGACGCCTCGGTGGCCGGCATCGCGCTGCACAAGGAGGGCGGCCTCGACCCGAAGGACCCGTCGAGCTTCAACGCCGCGACCCGCCTCTCGGCGATCCTCGGCCGCAGCCGCATCCTGTCCGAGATTGCGGCGCGCCAGGGCCGTCCGGCCGCCGCGGCGGCCGCAGATCCGGCCCATCATCCGGCCGCGCCGGCGACGAGGCCCTCCGCCTCACCTGCAGCCGCCCCGGCCGCACCCGACGGCCCGCTCGATCCGGGTCGGATGAACACGATCCTGCGCGGGCGCTGATCTTTTCTCGAGACAATCTGTGCGCCGGCGCGGCGAAAACCGCTCTGGCTCGTCCAGGCACGGGGTGTGACGGGCAAGAAGCAAGGCCCGGAGGAGAACGGAACCATGCGGATCGACGACGCGCCCGCGCGGCCGACCATCATCGCGGACGCCGCCCTGCAGCGCACGGCCAGGCGTCGCCTCGGCCGCTCCTGCCTCGCGATGGCCCTGAGCCTCGTCGTCGCCCTCGGCGGCGCGGCGCGGGCAAACCCGCTGATCGAGGCGCCCGGCGCCCGGGAGAGGCCGGACGAAGCCGGGCCGGCGGAGGCGGAGGCCCGCAACCCGTCGGCGACCGCCATCATCCACTCCCTCGCCCCCTTCGCCGATGGAAATCCGGGACTTGCCCCCGGCGCGCCGGCGCGGGCGCTCAGCCCGGACGACGGCGGGCCCTCCGTCCGTGTCGACCCGGCCCGCACGGTCGATCTCACGGTGTTCTTCGCCTACGACAGCTCCCGCCTGACGCCGGAGGCGCGGATCCAGCTCAAGCCGCTGGGCCAGGCGCTCGCCTCGCGCGACCTCGCCGGCCACGGCTTCCTCATCGCCGGCCACACCGACGCGGCGGGTGCGCCCGCCCACAACCGGCGCCTGTCCCTCGCCCGGGCCCAGGCGGTGCGGGCCCACCTCGTCGAGACCTACGGCATCGCGCCGGAGCGGCTGCGCGTGCATGGCTGGGGCCCGACCCGCCCGAAGGACCCGGCCGCCCCGCTGTCGCGGGTCAACCGGCGGGTCGAGGTCAGCCTGATCGCGCCCTTCCGCCACGGCGGGCTGCGCTTCCCCGGGCCGGCCGCGGAGGCGGCCTGTGCGGCCCCGGCCTCGCCCGGCCCGACCCTGGCCGACCCGCGCCGGCGCGTGGCCCTCGACCTCGACGATTTCGACGCGGCGCCGACGCCGCTGCCCTGCTCCGAGTGACCGACCGATCCGACCAACAGGAGGACAAGATGCCGCCCATCCGTGCCGCCGCGCGCCGCGCCGCCCTCGCCGCGCTCTCCCTCGGCCTCCTCTTCGCAGGCCCGGCCCTCGCTCAGCCCAAACCCACCGTGGTGGTGATGGGCGAGGATGCCGACGAGGATTCGGTGCCGCGCGGCAACCGCATCTTCCAGCGGGTGATCGCGGAACTCTCCGAGACGATGAACCTGCGCGGCTACAACGTCTACGACGAGACCGCGGTGGCGATGGGCTTCACGCAAGCGAACCGGGTGCGCCGGCGCGACGCCGAACTGATCGAGGTCGCCCGCGCGGTCTCGAGCCCGCCCCTCGACGTGGTCGCGGTGTTCCAGATCTACGCCTCGGCGTCGAAATCGACCTATTCCGACATCGTGCGGCCGGAGGTGCGCATCCCGGGCCGGCTCCTCAACGTGCGCACCGGCCAGTCCCTCGGCTCGTTCGAGGTCGCGGGCGTGCAGCTGCCGCCGCTGCCGCAAGGGTGCGACCGCGAATGCCTGCTCGAGCGGGTCGGCGCTGAGGCGAAAGTCGTTGCCGGCGACGTCGCCGCGGCGCTCACCGCGAAGCTCGACGGGGTAGTGGCGCCCCGCCGCGGGGCCGATCCCGGCGCGGCCTCCATCCCGGGCGCCGTCGCGGCGCCGATCGCCGGCGGCCCGACGGTCGAGGCCTGCGGCGGGCTGCCGACGGCCTATGTCGTGCGGCTCAACGGGTTCTCGGCCCAGGAGGTCCAGGCGGCGGAGGAGTACATGGCAGCGTTCCGCTGCTACGAGCACCACCGCCCGGTGCGGGCCGGGGCGTCCGCCGCCGAGTATTGGTACGAGACCCGCTCCGACTCCGCCCGCCTCGGCCGCAACCTGCGCCTGATGCTCGAGCACATGAGCGCGCCCGGCCAGGTCCAGTTCTCCGGCAACACCTTCGTGCTCAGCCGCGTCGCGACGCGCTGAACCCCTCGCACTGAACTCCCGGAGATTCCGCAATGGCATCCTTCCTGCCCCGCGCCGCCGGCCTGCCCCTTCTCGCCGTCAGCCGGCTCCTGGCGGTCCTCGGCCTCCTCGCCTCGCCCGCCCTCGCCGCCGAGGCGGTGTTCCCGGCCGCCGGATCGGTCAGCCTGGTGCCGCCGCCCGGCATGACGCCCTCGAAAGGCTTTGCCGGGTTCGAGCATCGCTCGGGCGCATCGATCCTCATCACCGAGATGCCGGCCGAGGCCTACGGTCCGCTCGTCGAGCGGTTCACCCCCGAGGCCCTGCGCGCGACCTGCTTCGAGGCTCGGGGTTCCGGCATCGCGCTCGGCGTCGCCGGCGGCGAGGGCCGGCTTCTGCGCGGCAGTCAGGCGGCCAACGGGATCACCTACGCCAAGTGGGTCGCGGTGGTGCGCGGTGCCTCCGGTACCGGCCTCGTCACCGTGCAGGTGCCCGAGGCGGCGCGGGGGCAGATGCCGGACGAGGCGGTCGAGGCGGCGCTCTCGACGATCGCGTTCCGGGCGCCCGGCAGCCTCGCTGACCAGATCGCGGTCCTGCCCTATACCGTCGGCGACCTCGCGGGCTTCCGGCCGGTGCGCGCGCTGATGGGCAACGCCCTGATGCTCACCGACGGTCCGAAGGACGTCGATCCCGATGGCGCGCAGCCGTTGGTCGTCGTCGCCCCCTCGATGGGGCGGGCCGCCGTGCCGGAGGGCCAGGAAGGCACCTTCGCCCGCAAGGCGCTCGCCACCTTCCGCGAGATCAAGGACGTCAAAGTCACCGACGAGGACCGCGCGACCCGCGACGGCGCGGTGGTGCTGCGCCTGCGCGCCACCGGCTCGGATGCGAGGAGCGGCCGTCCGGTCGCCGTCACGCAGGTGATCCGGTTCGAAGGATCGACCTACCTGCGCGTCCTCGGCCTGGCACCGGCGGACCGGCCCGAGGCGCTCGCCCGCGCCGAGCGCGTGGCCGCCTCGGTCGCAATGCGCTAAGGAGGTCGCGCGTGGCCTGTCGCGTCACCCTGCTTCCCGCCGCGCTCCTCGGCCTCGCCGCGGCGGCAAGCGTCGCGCGGGCCGGTCCGGTCGCCGACGTCCCGCGGTTGGTGCGGGACTGGGCCGCCCTCAACACCGCCTGCCGGGGCGGGCGCGGCGACGATCCCGCCACGCTCGACGCCTGCACCCGGCGCGAGGCCGTCGACCGGCGGCTCGAGGCGGCAGGATGGTGCTACGGCCGGCCCGGCGATGCCGGATACCAGCGGGTCTGGCGCCCCTGCGCCGGGATCTCGCGATGAGTGCGGTACCGCCGAGCGGAACCCGGCGCGGAAGGAACCGGCCCATGCTCCTCCTCGGCGTGCTGATCGTCTGGACCCCGTTCCTGCTGCTCGTCCTCTCCCTGATCGTCGCCCGCCTGACGGGGTGCACGGTCAATGAGGCTCGCGCGCAGCCGTGCCGGATTGCCGGCCTCGACATCGGCGGCCTGCTCTACACCCTGATGATGATGGGCTGGCTGGTGATCCCGCTCCTGCCCTTCATGGCGCTCACGCTGATCGGCGCGGCCGTCGCCGGCGTGCTGGCGCTGTTCGGGATCCGCTGGCCGTGAGGCGGGCTCAGGCTCCGACGCCGCCCGCCGACGGGCCGTCCCCCATCGTCGTTCGACCGCGGAGCGCACCATGACCCGCACGATCGCCGTTGTCCCCGTCGCCGCCGCCCTGATCCCGCTGCTGGCCGCCACAGCGCCAGCCCAGGACGTCGGCACGGGCATCCTCCAGGGGATGCAGCGGTTCCGGACCCTCGACGCCCGACCCATCGGCGAGGTTGCCGGGTCGGAGAGCGGGGATGCCGGCCCCGCCCTGCCCTTCGCCTCGAACGCGGAGCTGCGGGCCGCCACGGTCGCCCGCCACGTCCGGGAGCTGCGTGCCACCAACCCGATCGCCGCGGCCGAGGTCGCCCGGGAGATGGCCCGACACGATTACGACGCGATCTTCCGGAGCTTCCTCTCCGACACCGCCCTGCGGCCGGACGATGCCGGCGACGTGCTCACTGCCTTCATCGTCCTGCAATGGATGGTCGCCAACGACACCAAGGCCGAGCCGAGCCCTGCCGCGCTCCGGGCGGTGCGGCGCCAGATGGTGGCGCCGATGGCCGACAAGCCGCCCCTGTTGCAGGCGTACACCCGCGCCGCCTTCGCCGAGCAGGTGAAACTCCGCACGGTCCTGCACCACGCCGGCTGGCAGGCGGCGCAGCGCCTCGGGATGGTGCCGAGCTTCGTCGCCGGCCTGTCGAAGGACTTCATTCCCCCGGCGAAGCTGCGGGCGGTTGCTCTCACCGATGACGGTCTGGTGGGCAAGGGCGGCCGGAAGGCTTCGGCGGCCCGGGCCACGGCGGGTGACGCGTTGCCCGAGGCGCCCGTCGCCCCCGGCAACGCTCCGCCCGTGGCGGCCGAGCCGCCGGCGGAACCGCGCCACGCCGCGAACTGGGCCGCGGTCGAGGGCGTGTATTTCCGCTCGACCACCGGCGTCGGGGTCGGCGGCATGGTCGTGATCGAGTTCGAGCCGCTGATCCTGTTTCGCGACGGCAGCTACTACGAGATCGACGATGCCGCTCTCGAGGACGTCGACCTCGCCACAGAGCGCGCCGCCAAGCCGCGCCGCTTCGGCCGCTGGACCCGCTCCGGCGACTCGTACGTCCTTACCGGTACGGGCGGGAAGCCGCAGGACTACAGGCTCCAGGACGGCTCGTTCTTCAAGGCCTACCCGGCGGAGGCCAGCGAGCGGACTATTGCCCGCTCCTACCGCCGCATGTCGGGCGGCGGCAACACGGCGATGGGTGGCGACGTGATGATCGCCGTCTCGAACCGCTACGACTTCCGCTCCGACGGCACCTACGGCCGCGGCGGCTCGACCGGGGCGACGAATTCCGGCGCGACCAGCGGCGTGAGTTCCGCGATGAGCCGCCGGCAACCGCCGGAGGGCGGGCGCTACGGCCTCGACCGGCACACGCTCACCCTGACCGGCGCCGACGGGCGCAGCCGCCGCCTGTTCTTCGCCTACGGCTCGCAGAAGGATCCGCCGCAGCCGGACCGCGAGATGGCCTTCATCGGCGGCAGCGTGTTCACGAACCCCGATTGAGGGCACGACGCCCTCGGACTGCCGGGCGAAGCCCGGCGTAGAACGGAGAATGCGATGGCGAGCTATTCCCTCGACGATGCCGAACGCGATCTCCGGGCTGCGCTGGATGAGGCGCCGGCGGGCGCCGTCCGAGGAGACTGGACGGTGACGACCATGCAAGCCGGCCATTCCAGCTGTAGCGGCGGCTATCACCGCCGCGACGGCTCTGTCGTGGCCTCGAACGCACCACAGTTCGACATTTTCGAAGAGGTTGTCGAGCGACTCGGCCTGAACGCCGCGACGCCGTTCAACGTCGTGAGCGTCCACTGGACCCGGGCGACGCTGCCCTGGCAACGGGGTCGGGTCACCGTCGAAACGGCCTTCGATGCCGCGCTGGTTCCGCGTGGTCCCGACGATCCGGTCTACGCCATCGCGGCCGATGCGCGCCGCCGCTTCTGGAACTCAATCGGAGCCGTCGACCCGGGCTTTGCCGCCGAACGCGATGCGGCCAACATCCACGGACAGACGAAGTGGTTCCAGCCCCATCGCCGCATCCTGAAAATCGAGGACGGCGACGCGGTGCTGCTGGCGACCGACGGCCTCTCGACACCCTGGGCGGGCGTGACGGCGCGGGAGAACGGGGTCGAATGCGAGGTCTTCATGCGGCTCGGCGGGGCCGGCAATTCGGTCGTCGCGGACGAGGCCTCGGTGGCACTCTGGTCCGACGTGCTGATCGCCGTCGGCGACCTCGTCGCCGACGGCTACCGCGTCTTGCGGGATGTCCAAACCAACGGCGCGATCCTGTTCTGCCGCCTCGCCGAGGATTGCCGGCCGATGACGCGGATGGCCCTCCGCATGGACCTGCGCTCGATCGAGGGGCTGCCGTTCGGGCCGGTGAGCCTCATCGAGGCGACACCGCTTCGCGAGGACGAACTGCCCGGACTGGACGACGACCCATGGGGCACGGCCGCCGCAATCCGGGCACTGGAGAAGCGCGCCGCGGCCAAGCGTTGAGTCCGGCCATCATTCCCGCTTCAGGTCGCTCGATCCGTCGATCACAAGAAGACGGTCCGATCCCGTATCCGGCGCCAAGATCGAGCGGCGCTCAGTCGTCCCCGTCGGCGCCGACGAATTCGAGCGTGTCGTCCTTGATGCGGTATCGCCCATCCGTTGCGGGACGCTCAGCGCGGGTCGCGCATGCCCTGATCGGCTCGCCAAAGCGTGGAGGCCTTCATGCCCTCGAACCGTGAGTTTTGGGCGGGCATGGCGTTCTTCGCGCTTGCGGCGGGCGCACTCGTCTTCTTCCGGCGCCCGTTCGACTTCGTCGGCTGGGCAAGCCTTGCCGGCTGTGTCGCCTTCGTGGTCCTCGCCTGCTGCGGCCTCTTGAAGCCGGATATCGGCCTCGTGAAGCCGGGCATCCAAGTCGGGCGACAGGAAATCGACGATCCCGCGACACCCGAGCTGCCTTGGACGATCGGCGACGCGCCGCTCGAGGACATTCCGATCGGCGATCCGTCGCAGGACGAACTGCGCATCCTCGAAACCACGATCGCCGCGCTCGAGGCCGTCGGTGGCCTGGAGCGCGGCGAGATCGATGCAACCTCGCTCTGGAGAGCGGCCCGGCGGCTCGATCCCGGACAGCCCATCGGCATCTATGAGGCCATCGGCTCGTTCGCGGCGCTTCACGACAATGGACATCCGCGCATCGGGCGCCTGATCTTCGTTCCTGCTCACACTGAGTACGACGCCCCCCTTCTCGCCGAGATCACGGCCTGCACGCTCGCCTCGCTCGGCCATGCCGTGCAGCCGCACGACATCACGGTTACGCTGCCGCCGGAGGGTAATCCGGGAACGGCTCGGGTCGCCTTCGCGATCGAGGGCCGCACCCAGACGGTGAACTGCGAATATCTCTGGAAGTATCCGCCGGCCGATCTCATCCCAGCACTCGGGCGCTTCGGAAGGTCGGAGGATCCGCGCGATCTCGTCTGCGCCGATCCCGGCGACCAGACACTCCTCTATGCCGCCATCCGCTCCGGATCGTTGATGGAGCTGAACCATCGTCTCCCAGCGGTGGACGATCTCTTCCACGAGGCCTAGTACCAACGGCCCTGGAACGTGACCTGTGCCCAGTCGCGGATTGTGATGGAGGTGACGAGGCCTGGGCTGCCAGCGAAGAAGTTCCAGGCTCCACATCGGGTCTTTCGGGTGAGCGTCAGACACTCTTTCAACGACCGCGACGCCTGCCGCTCACCAAACCGTCAAGCTACGCACCCGTTATGAAACGGGGTCTAATCGTCCAGGTCAGCTATGCGCCATAAGCGGCCCTTCGAACAGAGCTGCGGGGAATAGCCGCTTAGCCTCCGAAAGCTGCCATTGGCATGGAATGCAGATCCCGGCAGCCACAACGTCCTCAGGTCGCAAGCGCCGGCTCGTTACGCCGTCCTGTGCGCACGGGACCCACCGTCGCCACGCAGAACACCTGACAGCAGTAGGCTACCAGATGGTCGGTTCTGTTGGCATCGCCGCGGAAGGCGCTGTCTCGGTCGAGGCTATGTCCAACGAAAAGGGGTGCCGTCGCGGACGCCCCTCTCCAACCTCGTTGTGCTGACGGTTCAGTCGTCCCAGTCGTGGTGATGACGGTAACCGTAGCCCCGGCGCTCGATCACGCGCACTCCCGGGCGGTCCCAGTCGCGATGGCGGAAGCCGATGCCGCGATACCCGTCACGGTAGCCCTCGTGAACGATGACGCGCGAATGGCCGTAGCCCGGGCCGTAGCCGTACCCATAGCCGCTGCCCCACTCATGGGCCTGGGCGGCAGAAGCTGCTCCCATGAGGGCTGCGCCGACTGCAAGGGTCAAAGCAAGTTTCTTCAAGGTATTTCTCCGTTCCGACAATTGTCGAATGAACGTGCTATACCTGTATTAGGTTCCAGCCTCCTCGCAACAAGCCCAAATCAATCCATTCACTTGAGGTTCATCCACGCGCCACATCTCGCGGCACGTGGAAGTATCCGGGTCAAGCGGAGCTTGCGAAAAGGCTTAGCGCGCGGTCAGCGCTTGAACTTGCCCTCGTACTTGAACTGGGGCGCGGCCTTGAGCTGATCCTTGGTGGCGTTGATGGACGCCTTCCACTTCTTGGCGCCCTCGTCGTAGGTCAGGGCCACGGAGGAGGGCTCGACCGAGACGTAGTGCTCTCCCATGCCCAGGAAGCCGCCGACCGACAGGACGTAGCCCGTCAACCTGCCCTTCTCGATGACGAGATCCTTGATCTCGCCGACGTTCGCGTTCGAGCCGTCGACGACGTTGAGGCCGATGAGGTTGTAGCTGAGGACGGCATCACCCGGGACCTGCGCGAACTTCACGGCCGCGGGGGGCGGCGGAGCCTCGTCCTTGGCAAGCGCGGGACCGGCGAGGGTGGCGGCGGCGATGGCGGTGAGGACGAGCGAACGCATGATGGTCTCCTGGACCCGGATCGGGGGCCAGGAATGGCCGGCGAGCCGATTCGGTTTCGGCCCGTCGTACGGCACTGGCCGCCACCGGTCCCGACAGGTTCGGCGCAGCGTTGTGGGTACTGTCGAAGCCCGCAACGCTCCTCGCCCATGAACACGACCCGGGCAGCCCTTAGGTCGCGTTAATAGGCCCGGGCGGCTGGGGTGCCAGTGGATCGCCCATTGGCGGCGTCGGGTCCGGAGGAGGGTCGCCGATAGGCGGCGACGGGTCGTCGCTCGGGCGAGGCGTGTCGGACTGCATCGTGTGACCCTTGTCGGCTCCCGGACCGGGAGCGAAGCCTTGCGCGCGACGTTGCGGAAGGTGGCGCATGGCCCTTGGCCCGAGCCCTATGGGCCGGTCCAGGCTCCGTTCGCCCGGGCCTGTCGGGCACCCGGGCGTGGCTCCCCGCTCGCGGGCAGGGCTCCTTACGGCGCCCGGCAATCCATCGCCGCCGTGGCCTCGATCACGCTCAAGGCCCTCCGGCGCACCTCCAGCGACGTGTTCGAACTGTCCGAGACGACGGTCGCCTCGCGCTTAAGCGTCGCGTCGCAGGCGCACGAATGATACCCTGCCGTGTCGTAGCAGGCGTCATGGCGCATGCAGGCTGCGTCGAGGTCGTCGGTCGGGGGCAACCCTTCCCCGCGCTGCCCCTTCCCGCAGTAGTTCCCGTGAAAGAGCTCCTTGCCGGCCACGACGCGGCCGAGGTCGCCCTTCGGCGGCGCCGGCGGTTCGGCGCGGCCGCCCGGGTTGAGGTCGTTGGCCGGCCCGCCCGCCTTGGAGCCGGAGGCGCGCAAGGCCTTCGGGATACCCGACTTCCCGCCGGGCTCGTTCAGGGCCTCGCCGCCGCGCCCGTTCGGATCGGAGAGCTCGGGGAGCGGCGGAGGCGGCCCCTGGCGCGGCGCGTCCGCCTCGACGGATGCGGCGGGCGCTTCGTGGACGTCCTGGGCGAGGACAGGATGCGGGCAGGCCGCGAGCAGCAACACCAGCAGGGCGAGAAAGGACAGTCTCAAGGACGGCTCCCGGATCAGCGGCTCCCTCAACTCGAAGCTCGGCGTTTCCGTTCCGACGATGTTCCCGCGATGGTGACGGGCGAAGTGCTCGCATTTCTGTCGGCTCTTGGCTGACCTTTACATTGTCAAGCTCAAGGGCCGAAGTCCTAGGCCTTCGGACGCACCGGTCCGCAGCACGAGATTGGGAGGGCGACCGGGTCCTCGCCCAAGGCTGCCTTGACGACATCCCCGCACAGTTCGGGCCGGCCGCCGCAACATTCGTCCAATAGGTAACCGAGCAGGCCGCCGAGCGCCTCCGGCACGGCCGTGTAGATCACTTGGTTGGCTTGTCGTTGCGAGCGGACCAGGCCCGCCCATTCCAGCTGCGCCAAGTGGAACGACATCGTCGAGGGGGTGCCGTCGACCTCGGTCGCGATGCGTCCGGCGGCCAAGCCTGCCGGATGGTTTCGCAACAGGGCGCGCATGGCCCGCAGCCGAGCTTCCTGAGCCAGGGCCCACAGTACCGTTAACGCATCGTATTCATTTAGCATCGGTTCATGTTTCAATGGATATCGAAATTGGAGGGATTAAAAAGTGTGGCGCACGCGCCGCCCAGGGTCGATTTCATCATGCACGACGGATCGCAAGAGGACACTAAGACAGGCTCGGCCTCGGTCGAGCACTCAAGCTCCACGGGCGCCCTGTCGAGCTACCTTGCCGCTCCCCTGCGCGAGTATTTCAGCCATATCGAGGTCGAGCGGCTGCCGGCCGCCCTCGCCGACCTCGTTGCGCGGTTCGAGGCGGCGTCCGCCCGTGACGGGCACGCCATCACGAACGAGTTCCGTGACGACCTCGTGAAGGCGCTGCCGGCCCTGCGCACGTTCGCGCTCTCGCTCACCGGCGACGTGACCCGGGCCGACGACCTCGTGCAAGAAACCTTCGCCCGGGCGTGGGCCAAGTGGCACCACTTCACCCCGGGCACGAACTTCACGGCGTGGCTGTTCACGATCCTGCGCAACCAGTTCTACACGGAGGTGAGGAAGCGCAAGCGCGAGGTCGAGGACGCCGAGGGCGTGCAGGCCGGGAAGCTTCTGTCGCCGGCCGACCAGGAGGACGCCAGCACGCTCAAGGTCGTCTGGGAGCGGATCAGCGGCCTGCCCGCCGCGCAGCGGCAGGCGCTGCTCCTGGTTGGGGCGGAGGGCCGGACCTACGAGGAAGCGGCGGCTCTAATCGGGTGCCAGGTCGGCACGGTGAAGAGCCGGGTCAGCCGCGCCCGCGCCCTCCTGGCCGAGCGCCTCGGGCTGGGGGACGAAAGGCAGTTCGCCTGAGTTCGCCGCACGCCCAGTTTTCGATGGCGAAAGCCCGCCTCGGCGGTTCCGCCGGGCGGGCTTCGCGTGCTCGGCGCGCCGGCCGGGCCGGCGGGCGTCGCGTCAGTCGATGACTTCGACGATGCGGTGACCGCGATCGACCAGCACGGGCTGCTCGTTCACGATGGTGTAGCGGTAGCCTGGCCGCACGCGGTACTCGGTGGGCACGTCGTAATAGGTGACCCCGTCTTCCGGCAGGACGGTGCCGACCTGCACCGGGCCGCCCCAGCGGTAGGAGCTCACGCCGCGCTCGCGGACGTAGGAGCGGAAGCGCGGACGGTCGTCGACGCCGAGGATTCCTCCGACCGTGCCGGTGGCCGCGCCGACCGCCCCGCCGACGACGGCGCCGACTGGCCCGGCCGCGTTCGCCCCGGCTTCCGCGCCCTCCGCGGCGCCGCGCAGGGTGCCCTGTGCCTGGGCGGCCATCGGCAGGGCGAACATGCCGGCGGTCGTCAACGCGAGAAGAAGCTTGTTGGTCATGGTCTCGTCTCCCTGGGGTTCAGGTCGGAGGCGTCGCGGACGCTTCAGTTGCAGCCTTCCTTGTGAACTGTCTTAGAGTTGCCGAGGCCGTCCTCCTTGTGGACGGTCTTCGAGCCGCAATCGACGCTGCCGGTGGTGATCTCGCGACGCTCGACGACGCCCTCGCGACGCTCGACCGAAACGCCCGGGGCGCTGTCGCGACGGATGACGGTGGTCTCCTCGGCCGAGGCGGGAGCGGCCATTCCGGCCAGGGTGGCGGCAGCGAAGCAGAGGGCGACGATCTTGCGCATGGGGGTCTCCATTTCTGCCCGCGGGCGATGACGGCCAGCAACGGGGAACCTGGGCAGGGGGTTCCGCCCGAACTTCCGGCAGTGGATGCTCGCCCCGAGCGGTCGCCGTGAACGCTGGCCGAAGAGAGACCGGGATGCGGGGATACAGCCGTGCCGGATCGCGACATTCGCGGTTCCGCTCGCTCCTGCGTGTCATTCGGGCGAGGCAAGCTTGCACGCCGCGTAGAAGGCCCTGACGGTGGCGTCCCGAGTCGATCCTCGTGAGATTCGGGACGACGGTGTCGGCAGGGCGTAGCGTTGGTATGAAGTTTGCTGGGCGGCGCTGGATCGGTTTCCCGTTACGGGCGTTGAGGGCCGTTCGCGGGTCCGGGGTCCCACCCGCCCTGACCGAGGGAAGCGTACCTTGATGCACCAGGCGCATTTCCAGGTGACGCTGGAAACCCGTGACGGTCGGCGCGTGCTGAGCGCGCCGGCGGAGCGCGAGGTCGCTCTCATGGCGGAGTCCGTCATGCGACGCTACGAAGGCGAGACGCTCACGGTCGCCTTCAGCATCGATTGCGCCGACCGCGAGGCGGGGCGCCGCATCGCCTTCTACCTGACCGACCTCGCCCTCGAACTCGCTTGAGACACGGGCCCGCGGAGCTCGGACACGGCTTCTCGGAAGCCTGGCACACGCACTCGACGCGGCTTGCGAACCACGACCCTGGCGGCCCGATGGCTGGCGATCCACGAAGGCAGCCCCGTGCACCCGGGCAGGCGGCGTGTGCGTCCGGATCCAGGGCCGTCAGCCGATCCGCGAAGCTTGGCAGGGTCGATGGCCTCGGACGTGGCGACTACGCACTTCATCCCCAAGCCCAGGCTGGCCCCCACGGTTGCTTCGAGCAGCAAAGGACGCGCGAGGTGGGCACCGGTCCGTGCTCGACGAATGGTATCACGCGAGGTGAGACGGGCGTTGGGCGACCGAGACCGCTCGCCGCCCCGGGCGGTGTTGACCGGCGCGGGTCCGGGTAATGGGCCACGACATCAGCATGTCGTGGCCGCCGCTCAAAGGGCCGCTTCTTCCTACGAAGCGGACATAGGGGCTGTGGTGCTTGAAGGTCTGCAAGGGGTCAGGTGTTAGCATTCGCGTAGTCATCTGCCCGGATCCCCTCCCCTGCCGCCTTGGATCCGGGCCGCCGCAGCCTGTGGGAGTTAGCAGTATCGCCATACTAAGAGAAAAAGGGGCGCCGTACCGAACAACTATGACCGCCCAGATCCCCGCTCATACGCGCGAATTGTAAGTTAAGTAGAATTTATCATTGATATTACAATATAATTTTCTCACCTGGCGGTTTCCTGCCTAGATAGATGCATCATCAAAGCGAAGATCGACATTAGGTGCTATGCCTGAAATATCATATTATCATGATAATATCTAATTATTACACACCATCCTATGAAAATATTCACTTATGCAAACGCGAAGGAGGCAGGCCTGCCCTGCGGCATTTCCGATGCTTCTCCGGAGCATCCGCATGCCATATCTGGGCTCGCACCAGACCGACGACTTGCCACGCGTCCGGGCGGCGTCGCGAGACGGGATCATCCTGCCCATGTTGGTGCTCAGCGACGAGCCTTGACGGGCCTGCCTGGAGTGCCGCGCTCCGGAGAGGCTTTGGTCGCGCTCGCCGCTTCGCGATTTTCGATCAACCGCAGGGCCTCCATCAGAGCGGACGAACTCGCGCTGCAAACGCACACGGCGCGGGCGACGCCATCGCCCACGTTGAGGTAGGCGTGCGCCATCGTGCTGTCGATAAATATCGAGTCGCCGACATTCAGCTCAACCGGGGCATAAACCTCAGTGTGAACCATAATTTTCCCTTCGATGACCAGTAAATATTCCTCTCCCTCGTGCCTCATCATAGGGCCGAACTCTTCGATTGTTCTGGCATTCATCTCGGCAATAATCGGCGACATCTGTTTGCCGAGAAGGTCAGTGTGCTGGTAGAGATAATTGTATGACTTCGTCCGGACGACCTGCCCTTCGCCACGCCGCGACACGCTGCGGCGGTTGAATTGCTTGGGCGAATTATAAGAATCCGGAGAATGAAACAGCTCGCTTATGTCGATCTCGAGCCCACGACTGATTTGCAGCAGTTTGTCGTAAGTCAGCGTCATCTGATGGTTCTCGACCTTGGACAGCGTCGAGACTGCGACTCCCGTTCGTTCCGATACCTGCTTCAATGTGAGGCCGCGCCCACGCCTCGCGCTTCTCAGGCAGTCGCCGAGACCGGGCGTTTCGGGGTTGGCGGCACGGAGTTGTGACATTGGCGTTTCCGCTAAAAAGATTGACTCATGCGCTAAATAATGCTCTGAGTCGAAAATGGGTGGAGGGTCGGCTTTATGCGTACCCGATGGCCGGGCGCTCGCAAGGGGGCGTGCTGGCGAGGGCGTGTCACCGATGCGGCAGCGAACTCGCCGAGACGCAAGTTCGCCGAGAAAACCGAGGGCCCCATGCTCCGAACGCCGCCTGCCCGATCCCTCACATTCTCGATGCCGGCGAAGGGCGAAGCCGCCCGAACGTCGAAGGGCGGCTCAGAGACCGGAGTCTCTCTGCACCCGGATTGCGAAGCCCTGACGGGAACGTCCCATGCCGCTGATCACCCGACGCACAGCATTGGCCGTGACGGCCGCGGCCGCGATGCCGATCGGCCGGCCGGCCCTCGCGCAGTCCCGAGCGCGGACGCTGCGCTTCGTCCCGCAGAGCGACCTCGCGGCGCTCGATCCGATCTGGACGACGGGCTATGTCGTCAGAAACCACGGCTACATGGTCTTCGACACGCTGTACGCTCTCGACAGCGCGTTCCGCGTTCGCCCGCAGATGGCCGACGGCCATGAGGTGACGAATGACGGCCGGACGTGCACGATCACGCTGCGCGCCGGTCTCCGGTTCCACGACGGGACCCCGGTTCTGGCTCGCGACTGCGTCGCCTCGATCCGGCGCTGGGCGGCCCGCGACGGCTTCGGACAGACATTGATGGCGCACACCGACGAGTTGTCCGCCCTGGACGACCGTCAGCTCCGTTTCATGCTGAAAGCGCCCTTCCCTCTCCTCACGCAGGCGCTCGGCAAGCTGTCCAGCCCCGTCCCGTTCATGATGCCCGAGCGGCTGGCGACGACCGACGTGAACCAGCAGATCCGCGAGGCCGTCGGCTCCGGCCCGTTCCGCTTCCTGCCCGACGAGTGGCGCCAGGGCGCATCAGCGGCCTATGCGCGCTTTGACGCCTACCTGCCGCGCGACGAGAAGCCGGACGGCATGGCCGGCGGCAAGCACGTCAACGTCCCGCGCGTCGAGTGGCGCACGATCGCCGATCCCTCGACGGCGATGTCGGCCCTGCGCACGGGCGAGGTGGACTGGCTCGAGACCACCACTCCCGACCTCCTTCCCCTCGCCTCTGGCCAGAAGGGCGTGACGGTCTCGACGCTCGATCCGCTCGGCACATACATGCTGCTGCGCTTCAACTCCCTGTTGCCGCCCTTCGACGACGTAGCGGTGCGCCGCGCCGTCCTGCGCGCGGTGAACCAGGAAGATTATCTCGCCGCGATGGCCGGCGATGCAGCCTATTACCGCGAGTGCAAGGCGTTCTTCCCCTGCGGAACACCTCTCTCCACCGGGGCCGGCGGTGAGGTCATGGATGCCCGGCTCGACGCCGCGCGCGAGATGCTCAAAGCCAGTTCCTATGACGGGCGCAAGGTCGTCGTCATCGCGTCGGCCGACCAACCGTTGCTCGCCCCCGTCGGCGAGGTCACGGCCGACCTGCTCCGCAAGCTCGGGATGCAGGTCGATCTCGTGACGACGGATTGGGGGACGCTGCTGGCGCGGCGCGCCTCGCAGAAGCCCGTCGCGGAAGGCGGCTGGAACATCTTCCATACCTTCGCGGTCGCTCCCGAATTCATGAGCCCCGCCTCGCATCTGGGGTTGCGCGGCACCGGGCGCGCGGGCTGGTCGGGATGGTTCTCCGATCCGACCATGGAGGCGTTGCGCACGGATTGGTTCGCCGCCGAGGACGATGCCGCCGAGCGGAGGATCGCCGCGGCGATGGAGCGCGAGGCCTTCGCACAAGCGCCCTACGTTCCGCTCGGGCAGGTCCGTCAGCCGACCGTGTACCGCGACGTGGTCCGCGGCATCGTTCCGGCGAGCGCACCGCTGTTCTGGAACTTAGACAAGTAGATCGTCATTCCACGCGCAGCGTGAACGGTCCGGTCGGCTGTCCGGCGGCAGATCTGACGACAAAAACCATTTCATGTCGTCGCGCTTACAAGTGTCGCACCAACACTTCACGCCCTCGGGATCGTCCGAGGCGACGATGCCTGCCAACCGTTCGGCGCCTCGCGGCCGCCCCGCACCCTAACGCACCTCCTCGTCCTCCGCCGGGGTCGAAGACATGCTGAATCGACAGGGATCAAGGACATGCTAGGAATCATCGTCCGGCGCCTCGTCGCGACGATCCCGGTGATGGCAGTCGTCGCGCTCTGCGTCTTCTCGCTCCTGTATTTCGCACCGGGCGATCCTGTCACGATCATCGCGGGCGACCAGGCGTCTCCCGCCGATGTCGCGCGCATCCGTGCGACGCTCGGTCTCGACCGGCCGTTCCTAGTGCGCCTCGGCGACTGGACGTGGCGTATCCTGCATGGGGATCTCGGCACCTCCATCTTCACGAACATTCCCGTGACCGAGCTGATCGCCCAGCGCGTGCAGCCCACGCTCTCGCTCATGCTGGTCACGCTGGCCTTCGCCATCGCCATCGCCGTGCCTCTCGGCGTGGCGGCCGCCGCGACGGCCGGCAGCGTCGTCGACCGGTCCGTCATGGCGCTCGCCGTGCTCGGCTTCTCCGTCCCGGTCTTCGTGGTCGGCTACGTCCTGGCTCACGTCTTCGCCGTCGAGCTCGGCTGGCTGCCGGTCCAGGGCTACACACCGATCGAGCTCGGCCTGGGGCCCTGGTTCGCCAACCTGATCCTTCCGGCCTCGACGCTGGGCTTCGTCTACGTCGCCCTGATCGCCCGGGTGACCCGCGCCGCCATGCTGGACGTCCTCGCCCAGGATTACGTCCGCACCGCCCGGGCCAAGGGCCTCGCCCCGCGCGCCGTGCTGTTCCTCCACGCGCTGAAGAACGCCGCGGTGCCGATCGTCACGGTGATCGGCATGGGCATCGCGCTGCTGATCGGCGGCGCCGTCGTCACCGAGACCGTCTTCGCGATCCCCGGCCTCGGCCGGCTCACCGTCGATGCGATCCTGCGGCGCGACTATCCGGTGATCCAGGGCGTCGTCCTGCTCTTCAGCGCCGTCTACGTGCTGATGAACCTCGCCATCGACCTCCTCTACACCCTCATCGACCCGAGGATCCGCTATTGAGCGCGACGTTCGTGCCCCGCGCGCCCGGTGCCGCCGACGGCATCCGGGCGTCCGCTCCTCCGGGCCTCGCCATCGCCGAGCCGCTGCCCGACATCATCCCGCCGCGCAAGGCCCGTGGACGGGCCCGGCGCCTCGCGGCGCGCCACCCCGGTGCCGTCATCGGCGGCGTCCTCCTCGCCGTCGTCCTCGCCATGGCACTCCTTGCCCCCTGGATCGGAACCGTCGACCCGACCGCGCTCTCGCCGACGCAGCGCACCCGCGCTCCCTCGGCGCTGCACTGGTTCGGCACCGATCTCCTGGGCCGGGATATCTATTCGCGGGTCGTGTACGGGGCGCGCGTCTCCCTCGTCATCGGATTTTCCGTCGCCGCCCTCGCCTCGACGGCGGGCCTGGCGATCGGGCTCGTCTCCGGCATGATGCGCCGGGCCGATGGGATCATCATGCGGATCGTCGACGGGGTGATGTCGATCCCGCCGATCCTCCTCGCCGTCGCGCTCATGGCGCTCACGCGCGGATCGATCGGGAACGTCATCGTGGCGATCACCATTGCCGAGATCCCCCGCGTGACGCGCCTCGTGCGCGGGGTGGTGCTGAGCCTGCGCGAGCAGCCCTACGTGGACGCGGCCATCGTCTCGGGCACGCACCCCTCGACCGTCATCTGGCGCCACATCCTGCCGAACAGCCTGGCGCCGATGACCGTGCAGGCGACCTACATCTGCGCCTCCGCGATGATCGCGGAAGCAATCCTGTCCTTCATCGGCGCGGGCGTGCCGCCGTCCACCCCGTCCTGGGGCAACATCATGGCCGAGGGTCGGGCGCTCTGGCAGGTGAAGTTCACCATCATCCTGTTCCCGGCGATCTTCCTCTCGCTCACCGTTCTCGCGGTGAACCTCGTCGGCGACGGCGTACGCGACGCACTCGACGCCCGCACTGCCAAGGACGTGTGATCCCGATGCCGCTTCTGTCCGTCGAGAACCTGCAGATCCATTTCCGCACGCCGGACGGGGTGAACCGTGCGGTGGACGGCCTCTCGTTCACGGTCGCCGCCGGCGAAACGCTGGCGGTGGTCGGCGAGTCCGGCTGCGGCAAATCCGTCACCGCCATGGCGGTGCTGGGTCTCCTGCACCGCCCGCCGGCCGCGACGGCCGGCGCGATCCGGTTCGAAGGGCGCGACCTGCTCCGGCTGTCCGAGCCGGAGATGCGGGAGATCCGCGGCAACAAGGTCGGGATGATCTTCCAGGAACCGATGACGAGCCTGAATCCCGTGCTCACGATCGGGCGGCAGATCGGCGAGACGCTGCGCCTGCACCAGGGCCTCTCCCGCGACGGGGCGAAGGAACGCGCGGTCGAGTTGTTGAGGCTCGTGGGCATCGCCGAGCCTGGGCGGCGGGTGCGCGAGTACCCGCACCAGCTCTCGGGCGGCATGCGCCAGCGCGCCATGATCGCGATGGCGCTCGCCTGCTCGCCCAAGCTGCTGATCGCGGACGAGCCGACCACCGCCCTCGACGTCACGATCCAGGCCCAGATCCTCGACCTTATGCGCGACCTCAAGCAGCGCACGGGCGCCGCCGTCCTGCTGATCACGCACGACCTCGGTATCGTCGCCGAGGTCGCCGACCGGGTGATCGTGCTCTATGCGGGGCGAAAGGTGGAGGAGGCCGCCGTCGCGGACCTCTTCCGCACGCCGCGGCATCCCTACACTCGGGGTCTCCTCGGCGCGATGCCGCGGCTCGGTGCAGCCGAGCGGGCGGATGAGCCCGGGCGGCTCGCCGAGATCCCCGGCATGGTGCCGAGCCTGAAGCAGCGGCTCGAGGGCTGCATTTTCGCCGGGCGCTGCCGGGAGGCGACCGATCTCTGCCGACGCTTCGCTCCGGCCCTGGAGCCGAAAGCGCCCCGGCATCTCGCCGCCTGCCACTACGCGCCGAAGGACGCCCTTGCCGCGTGAGCCCCTCTCCTCGTCCGCCGGCACCCGCGCTGCTGCTGGTCAGCGACCTCACGAAGCACTTCCGCGTCGGGGGAAGCGTCCTGCGCAAGGCCCGCACCCTGCGCGCGGTCGACGGCATCTCCTTCGCCGTCGCGCCGGGGGAGACGCTCTCCCTCGTCGGCGAGTCCGGCTGCGGCAAGTCGACCGTGGCCAGGACCCTCGTGCGCCTCGTCTCGCCGACCTCGGGGCAGGTGACGCTCGCGGGCCGGCGCATCGACGACCTCCCGGCAGGGACGCTCCGCCCCTTGCGCCGACGCATCCAGATGGTCTTCCAGGACCCGTTCTCCTCGCTCAACCCGCGGATGCGGGTGCGCGACATCCTCGCCGAGCCGATCCGCAATTTCGGCCTCGCGAAGAACCGCGCCGATCTCGACAGGCGCCTCGCCGCCCTGATGGAGCGAGTCGGCCTGCCACGGGAGGCCCTGTCGCGCTTCCCCCACGAGTTCTCCGGCGGCCAGCGCCAGCGCATCGGCATCGCCCGGGCCCTCGCCGCCGAGCCGGACCTGATCATCTGCGACGAGGCAGTCTCGGCCCTCGACGTCTCGGTCAAGGCGCAGATCGTCAACCTGCTGCAGGACCTGCAGAAGGAGCTGGACCTGGCCCTGCTGTTCATCTCGCACGACCTAGCCATTGTCGAGCACATGACGCATCGCGTGGCGGTGATGTATCTCGGCAAGATCGTCGAGATCGGCCCGCGGCGGGACATCTTCGCCCATCCCCGGCATCCCTATACCCGGGCGCTCCTCTCTGCCGTCCCGGTTCCCGATCCAGGGGCCGGACGCAGCCGCATCGTGCTGCGCGGCGACGTGCCGAGCCCGATCGATCCGCCGCGGGGATGCCGCTTCCACACCCGCTGTCCTTACGTCGTCGCGCGCTGCAAGATCGAGGAGCCGCGCCTCGATCCGATTGGTCGCGATCACCTGGCGGCGTGCCATCTCGCGTGACACGGCCGCCCCTGACCGGCGGCGCCGATCACGCGATCGACCAACTTGCGGCACGAACGGAGCGACCTGTGCGCGATGTCCTTGTTCTCGGGGCCGGGATGGCCGGCGTGGGAGCGGCCCTCCACCTCCAATCGCGCGGCTGGATCGTCGCCCTCGTCGACAGGTCGGCGCCGGGCTCGGAGACGAGCTACGGGAATGCCGGCATCATCCAGGGCGAGGCGGTCGAGCCCTACGCCATGCCGCGGGACTTAGCGACCCTGTTCGCGATCGCGCTCGGCCGGAGCAACGACGTGCACTACGATGTCCGCGCGCTCCCGCACCATCTCGGCCCTCTTCTGCGCTATTGGTGGCATTCCTCGCCGCGGCGTCACCGGCGCGCGTCGGAGGTCTATGCGGGCCTCATCGCGCACGCGACCGCCGAGCACGACGCGCTGATCGGCGAGGCCGGCGCGGCGAACCTGGTCGACCGCGGCGGGTTTCGCATCCTGTACCGCACGGCGCGCGCGATGGATGCGGCGGCGGCGGCGGCGGAACGGCTGCGTGCGCGCTACGGTGTCCGCTCACAGCCTCTCTCCGCAGCCACCCTGAGTGCGCTGGAGCCCGCGCTGAAAGTCGCCGGCGAAGGCGCCATCCATCAGCTCGACGCCTGGTCCATCAGCGATCCGGGCCGCCTCGTCGCCGCCTATACCGACCTGTTCAGGCGGCGCGGGGGCAGCCTCGTGCGGGGCGAAGCGGAGACCCTGACCCGGACCGCCACCGGCTGGGCCGTGCGTAGTGCGGACGGGCCGGTCGAGGCATCGGCCGCGGTCGTCGCGCTCGGCCCCTGGTCCCCCGAGCTGCTGCGCCGCTTCGGCTACGCGTTCCCGATGGTCCGCAAGCGTGGCTACCATCGGCATTGGCGCTCCGGACGCGGGCTCAACCTGCCGCTGATGGATGCGGCGAACGGCTACGTCATGGCCCCGATGGTCCAGGGTACGCGGATCACGACCGGCGCGGAATTCGCCGCGCCGGAGGCGGAGGGGACGCCGGTCCAGCTCCTGCGCGCCGAAGCCGCGGCAAGGGAACTCGTCGATCTCGGCGCTCCGCGCGAGAACACGCCCTGGATCGGAACGCGGCCGTGCATGCCCGACATGCTGCCGGTCGTGGGCGAGGCGCCCCGTCATCGGGGCTTGTGGCTGCATTTCGGCCACGGGCATCAAGGCTTCACCCTCGGGCCCACCACCGGGCGCCTGCTGGCCGAGATGATGTCCGGGACGCCGCCCTTCGTGGTGCCCCTCCCGCTCAGGCCCGGGCGGTACTGAGGCCCGCCGCCTCTCCCGCGGGAGCGACCGCGTCGCCGAGGAGGCGGAGCGCGTCGTCGCGGTCGAGGCATCCCGCCTCCCAGATCAGGACGAGGCGGGCGCAGACCTCCTCGCGGGCCGCGACAGGGCTCGCGATGATCGTGGCGCGGGCGCCGACCAGCTGGAACAGCATCGGCCGGTGCGGCGCGTGGTCGAAGGTCACGAAGCCCTTGGCGCGCAGCAGGCCAGGCGTGAGGCGCCCGATGGCGGCCTGGAAGCGCGCGAGCGACAGCGGACGGGAGGCCGTCCAGCTCAGCGAGTCGAAGCGCTCCGCCGCCGGCAGCCGTCGCCCTTCTCGCGGCGCCGCCGCCGCGGGCTCGCCGCGGTGGAACAGGAGATCGAGGGGCACCGCGCCCCGAACGGCCTCGAAGGTCGAGCGCGGCGGCTTCCACTGCGCCACCGCCGCGCGGATGCCGGCGAGCTCCGCCGCGTCGACGAGGTCGGTCTTCGCGACGATGACGAAGTCCGCCGCGGCGAGCTGCGCACGCCACAGGGCATCGTCGGCGAGAGCAGGACGGTCGGCGAGGTGGCGGGCATCGATCACGCTGACGACGGTGTCGAGCGGCGTGGCGGCGTAGATGACCGGATCGAGGAGGGTTCTGACGATCTCGGCCGGATCCGATGCGCCGCTGGTCTCGATCACGATGGCGTCCGGCACCGGGTCGCGCCGGATCAGTTGCACGAGGGTGCGCATCAGGTCCCCCTGCAGGTTGCAGCAGATGCAGCCGTTCTTGAGGCTGACGACCGTGCCGGTCGACTGGGCGATCAGGGCCGCGTCGATGTCGATCGCACCGAAATCGTTGACCACCGCCGCGATGCGCCGGCCCTCCGCATGCGCGAGGAGATGGCTGACGAGCGTGGTCTTTCCGGCCCCGAGGAACCCGGACACCAGCAGGACGGGGACGGTCATGCGGAAGGGGTTCTGCGAACCGGCCGGCCCGGCCTTGCATCGAGCACGAGGCCGCCGTCCGCGATCACGGGCTCGCCCCCGACCAGGAGGTGGCGCACCCCTTCGGACGCGCGATTGGAATGCCGGAAATCGGCCCGGTCGGTCAGGGTGCCGAGATCGAAGCAGACGATGTCGGCGTCACACCCGGCCTGGAGCCGTCCCTTCCGGCGCAGCGCGGGCGTGCTGGCCTCCATGATCCGGGCCGGGATGAGAGCGCATTTCGCCAGGCCTTCCGCCAGCGACACGGCGTTCCGCTCCCGGACCCACTCGCGCAGGAAGCGCGTGAAGGTGCCGCTCGACCGCGGATGCGAGACGGCGTCCTCCGGCAGCGGCCAGGCCTGCCCGAGATAGGTCGATCCGTCGGGCAGCAGCCACGGGACGGCGTCCGACGCGATCGCCCCGCCGGGAAACAGCACGGAGACGTCAAGGAGTTCGCGGTGCCGCTCATCGGCCGCGACGTCGAGGAAATGCCAGAGGACCAGCCCACCCGGATCCTCGGCCTGGGCGGCGAGGACATCCTCGCGATCGGTGAACCTACGTCCCGAGGCGAGGCTCTGGATGGAGTCGTAGCCTCCGCCGGTGCGCTCCGGGAATGCGGGATCGGCGAAGAACACCGCCCCGACCACCGTCGATCCGGTGCCGTAGGGATAGGCTTCGACCGTGACCTTGAGGCCCTGCCCCTGGGCGGTGCGGACGAGTTCGGCAGCCCGCTCGACGTCCTGCAGGCTCGTCGAGTTGAAGTGGCAGATATGCATGTGGGCGCCGGTCGACCCCGCGAGGCCGATGAGCCGGGTATAGGCCTCGACCGAGCTCAGCGGGTCGACGTTGGACATGTAAGCGATGTGGGTGAAGGTGGGCGTGCCCGCCGCCGCCGCGAGGCTGCAGAGCGCGGAGATCTCCTTCACGCCGGCCCCGGGCGCGTAGGCGTTCGGGAAGCCGATCCCGAGACCGCCCTGCTCGAGGCCGACGCGGACGCGCTCGACGATGTCGTCGGTCTCGGCCGGGCTCGCGACCTCGTCCGCCCAGCGCCTGTCCTGCATCGCCCGGCCCATGCCGGCGATGCTCGATTCCGTCTGCTGCGCCGTTTTAGCGGCGATGCGGGCGAAGACCCATCCGGTCGAGGCGCCGTAATTGAGCACGCGCCCGGCCAGAGCCTGCTCGTCGTACCAGCGCGCGACGGGCCAGACCCCGAGCTCGAGTTCGAGGGCCGTCGTCACGCCGTCGAAGGCCTGCATCCTGTCGGACGGAACGCATTGCCCGTGGGCGTGCAGGTCGATGAAGCCAGGTGCGACCACGAGCCCGTCGACTGGCAGCGTCCGGCGGGCGGTGCCGAGCGCGTCCCCGATCGCGACGATCCGGCCGCCGGCAACGGCGAGGTCCGCGATCCCATCGAAGCCGCTCTCCGGATCCACGATCCGGCCGCCGCTCAGAACAAGGTCATGCATGTGCTCGCACCTCGCGATTGCGGATGAGGTCGGCCCGGCCTTCCGCGCCGGTGGTGGAACCGGATCGTCGGATCGGAGCCCGGACGGCCTCGTCGCCGAGGCCCGGCCGCGTCCGGCCCGTCACCGCGACTTTGCTGCGCCGGCCACCAATGGGCAATCGCTCGCATCGAGGGGGAGGAACGCGTCGCTCGCCGGGACGACCGCGTCGATCCTGTAGTAGTCCCAGGGCACCTTCGACTCCGCTTTGGACTTCACCGACACGAGCAGGAAGTCGTGGGCGAGCTTGCCGTCCTCGCGCAGCCTCGCGTTGCGGGCGAACATGTCGTTGACCGGCGTCGCGCGCATCCACCGGACCACCGTGTCCGTGGCATCGCTCCGGGTCGCGATCACGGCCTTGAGATAGTGCGTGACGGCCGAGTACATCCCAGCCTGCGACTCGGTGGGCATGGCCTTGAAGCGCTCGAAGAACCGATGCGCGAAGGCGCGGGTGTCGTCGTCCAGGTTCCAGTACCAGGCGGTGGTCGCCGTCAGGCCCTGCATGACGTCGAGCCCTGCCGCGTGTACGTCGGCAATGGATAGCAGCGTCGCGATCGGCTTCTGCCTGCCGTCCTGCATGCCGAACTCTTGCCATTGCTTCATCGTGTTGACGAGCTGCGAGCCCGCATTGGCGAACGCGACGAATGTCGCCTGCGAGCTTTTTGCCTGCAGCAGATACGAGCTGTAGTCCAGTTCGCTCATCGGGTGGAAAATCTCCCCCAGGGTCCTGCCTCCATGATCCGCGACCAAGGTCTTGGCGACCTTCACCATGTTCTTTCCGAATTCGAAATCGGCACCCATGAAGTACCAGGTGTCGTTTGCTCCCTTGGTGAGTGTCTTCGTCGGACCGGAGACCAGGGCGTAGGCGTCGTGCACCCATGAGAAGCCGGTGGCCGCGCATTGCCTGCCGGTCAGCTCGGTGGTGCCGACAATTCCGTAGAGGGCGACCTTGTTCTTCTCCCTGATCAACGACTGGACGGCCAGCGCCACGGACGAATTCGAGACGTCGACGACGGCGTCGATCTTCTCGACATCGAACCAGCGCTTCACAATCGCCGAGCCGACATCCGGCTTGTTCTGGTGGTCGGCGGTCAGCATCTCGACCTTGATGTCGCCGAGCCGCGGCTTGAGATCTTCGACCGCCATCTTAGCCGCCAGGACCGCGCCGGGCCCCGTCAACGACGAGTAGGGACCGGACTGATCGTTGATCACGCCGAGCTTGACGACACCGTCCGAGATCTGGGCGGCGACCGGCAGCGCGGTCAGCGCCGCGGCGACCGCGAGACAGGTGAGAATGACGAATTTCATGGGGCCTCCGGCGGGTCCGGCGTTCGGATCAGGGCGCGAGCGAAAGGCGGCGGGCGGCCTCGGCGATGCGGCCCTCGATGTGCTGGCGCGAGGGCTCGAGCGCGGCGCGGGCACGCGCCACGCGCTCGGGCCCGGCCTTGTCGGACGAACCGCTGTCGAGCGGCGGCTGCGGGTCGTATTCGAGACCCAGCTGGATCATGCGGGCCGCCTCCTCGCCCGCCAGCTCGCTCGCCAGTGAGAATGCGAAGTCGATGCCGGAGGTCACGCCGCCGCCCGAGATGCGGTTGCGGTCCCGCACGACCCGCGCCGCGACCGGCTCCGCACCGAATTGCGTCAGGTAGTGACGCCACATCCAGTGGCAGGCCGACTTGTACCCGGTGAGCAGGCCCGCCGCGCCCAGTAGGAGGGAGCCGTTGCAGACCGAGGTGACGTAGCGGGCGCCGGCAGCCTGCCGGCGCAGGAAGTCCATTGTTGTCCCGTCATTCAGCTGGTCCACGACACCGAACCCGCCCGGCGCGCACACGACATCGAGTTGCGGACAGTCCTCGAACGTGATCGTCGGATTGATCGTGAAGCCGACATCGGTCTCGATTGGCTCGATCGCCCGCCAAACGAGATGCACCTTGGCCCCGGGGACGCGGCTCAACACTTGTGCCGGGCCGGTGAGATCAAGTTGCGTGACCTTGGGGAAAATCAAGAAGCCAATAGTGATCGCCGTCATGGAGGATCCTCGCTTTCGGGAATCCTTGCGGCTCCACCCCGTGGTGTAAATGACAAAAACCGGCTAATTTCCGCCAATGAGGCCGCCTCTCACCATCGCGATCCTGGTTTTTCCGCGCTGCCAAGTGCTCGACGTCACTGGGCCGGCCATGGTTTTCGAGGCCGGCAACGATGCGGTCGCGGAAGCGCACTACGAGGTCCGTATTCTGTCCGCGATGGGCGGTCCGGTGCAGACGAGCAGCGCGATATCCCTCGTCACTCAGCGGATGGATGAAGTGCCGTCAGACACCGTCGATACGCTGCTCATCGCCGGCGGCGACGAGGTCGGCCTGGACGGGCTGGTCGCGAACGAGGCCGTGAGACGCTGGGCGACAGCGGTCAGCGGACGGGCGCGCCGCTACGGTTCGGTTTGCAGCGGGACGTTCGTACTGGCGCAGTTCGGCCTCCTCCATGGGAAACGCGTCGCAACGCACTGGTCGGCCTGTACTCGGCTCGCCGAGCAATGGCCCGACGTCGAGGTCGACAGGAACGCACTGTTCGTCAACGACGGTGCAGTCTGGACCTCGGCGGGCGTCACGACAGGAATCGACATGAGCCTGGAGATGGTGGCTGCCGACCTCGGAAACACAGTGGCTCACGCCATCGCCAAGCGCCTCGTGCTGTATGCGCGCCGTCCTGGCTTTCAATCGCAGTTCAGCCCGGTGCTTGAGGCGCAGTCCCACGCGGACGCACCGTTCGCCTCGCTGATCGACTGGATGCGCGAGAATCTCGCCCAGGATTTGGGTGTGGGACACCTGGCCGAAAGGGTCGTGATGTCGGAGCGCACGTTCCTCAGGAAGTTCACTCAGAGCACCGGCGAGACGCCCGCGTATTTCGTCGAGACATTGAGGCTGGACCGAGTCCGCACCTTGCTCGCCACGAACATGCCGCTGAAGGAGATAGCATTGCTGACCGGCTATTCTACCGGAGCACAACTATCAAAATCTTTTGTGCGCCGGTTCGGCATGACGCCGATGCTGTTCAAAGAGCTTCACTGTCGCATCCATCTGGCATAGACTGCGACCCGTCCCGAGGCTCGGCAGTTTTTCGCAAAGCACGGAGGTTGACTGTGATTCGACATCGAAGTGGGACCCCGGGCTGGATCAGAAACAAGCTTTGGAGCTACATTGGAAATGTCACTGGAGGCGGGGTCTCGATCGGCGCCAATCGGGACCCCGCCTGAAGCGATTTTCTTAGTTTACGATAAATGGTCTAGGCAAAACTCTGGACTGGGATCCGCTTCGGTGCTGATACACATTAGGCCTCGTTGATGGCCCCAGCACCTGCCGTTGTGCGCTGGTCAAGCCGATTGACTGTGCTCCCGCGCATACGCCGCCGGCGGCAAGCCCACATGGCGGGAAAACGCCACGCTGAACGCGCTCGCGGAGCCGTAACCCACTCGTACGGCCACCTCGGCGATGCCGCCGCCCTCGCGCCGGAGAAGGTCCTTCGCCAGGGCCATTCGCCAAGCAAGGAGATACTCCATCGGCGCGACACCGACCGCGCGCCTGAAGCGCTCGAAGAACACGGAGCGCGAGAGCCCCGCCTCCTGCGCCAGCCCTGCAACGGTCCACGCGGCGGTCGGCATCTCGTGCATCCTGCGCAAGGCCACGCCCAAGCGTTCGTCGCCGAGTCCCCGCAGGAGGCCCGGTGACAGCGCGGGGCCGCCCATGGAGCGCAGCGCCTCGATCAGCATGACCTCCAGAAGCCGCTCCAAGATGAGGTCCCGCGCGGGCCTACGCCGACGCGCCTCTTCGCCGACGAGGTACATGAGGGAGGCCAGCCTGGTCTCGCCTCGGACGTGGACGAGGCTCGGCAGTAGCGACACCAGCAGGCCTGCGTCGGGCGAGCCGAAGGTGCAGTAGCCGACGAGCATGCGGACGTCCGCCGGGCCGTCCTGCCGCCCGACCCGGAACTCGCCGGGCCCCACCTCGACTGGCATCGTCTCGGAGCCTTCGGTCGGGGGCGTGAGGCTCGACATCTCGAACGCGTCCGCGGCCGGGACAAGGAGGAAGTCCCCCTGCTCCAGGACCACCGGATCGCGGTCCCGGATTGCCAGACGGCATGAGCCCTCCAGCGCGGCGCAGTAGAATGGGCGACCGTGCTCCGCCCGGCGGACGCGCCAGGGACCCGAGGCGCTCACGGACTTGGAGAACGCGGCGCTGGGACGGAGCAGGGTGACGACGTCGGCGAGCGGATCGGACATTTCCGGACTGTCGCTAATGAGATCAGGACGCACGATTGTAGATCGTCCCGGCGAGCGGATCTATCCAACGAGCGTCACAACCTGTTGGAGCCGACATGCAAACCGTCCTGATCACTGGATGCTCGTCCGGGTTCGGTCTTGAGATCGCCCGCCTTTTCCTCGACCGGGGCTGGAACGTGGTAGCCACCATGCGTACGCCGCGCGCGGTGGACCTACCCGCCTCCGACCGCCTGCGCGTCCTCGCCCTCGACGTCACCGATGCGACGAGCATCCGGCAGGCCATCGAGGCGGCGGGATCTATCGACGTCCTGGTCAACAACGCCGGCATTGGCTGGCTGAACGCGCTCGAAGGCACGCCGATGGGCGTCGTTCGCGAGATCTTCGAGACGAACACGTTCGGGACGATGGCCATGACCCAGGCGGTGCTGCCACAGTTCCGAGAGCGCCGGGCCGGCGTCGTCGTGAACGTGACCTCCAGCGTCACGCAGAAGCCGCTGCACCTGCTCTCCGTCTACACGGCGAGCAAGGCCGCGGTGAACGCCTTCACGGAGTCCCTAGCCCTGGAATTGGAGCCGTTCGGCGTGCGGGTGCGCCTGGTCATCCCCGGGCGGGCTCCTGAAACCGCGTTTGGCCAAACCGCACGGGCTCGCATGACGGCGGGCTTCCCCGAACCCTACGCCGGCCTGGTGCAGGAGGTGTTCGCGGCTTGGCAGCAGCAGCCCCCGGACGAGGTGACGCGTTCCGTCGACGTGGCGGAGGCGGTCTGGCGCGCGGCGACCGACCCGGCCTGCCCGATGCGCCTCCCCGCCGGAGCCGACGCCGTGGCGCTGGCCGGCCAGGGCGCCTGACCGGCACTCCCCGACCCACCGGGATGGGCCGGCGCTCACCACGTGATCAGGGGCGTCCGGCCGATCCAGGCGTCGGTCTCGACTTGGTCGAGAACGAAGCGTGCGACATCCTCCCGGGCGACGGACCCGCCATGGAAGCCGGCGAGGTCGACGAGCGCGCGGACCGCGCCGCGGCCGGGCTTGTTGCTCAGGACGGTGGGACGGACGAGGACCCAGTCGAGTCCGCTCTGCCTCACGATGTCCTCCTGGCGGTCCTTGTCGGCGTAGACATGGCGCAGGAGCAGCGGGAGGATCAGCATGTCGAAGGCGAAGCCGCCATGCCCCCGGCTGTCGCCGGCGCCGATCCCGGTGACCGCGACCAGGCGCGCGACGCCTTCGTCCCTCATGGCGCCGACGAGGGTCCGGGTGACCTCGGACAGGAGCGTCACCTCCCTGAACGGGCTTGCCGGCGTGCCGAGCGCGCTCACCACCGCGTCCCGCCCCCTCAGCGCCTCGCGCAGCACCTGCGGGTCACGGGCGTCGCCCACCACCAGTTTGGCGCCGGGAAGGCTTTTCGCCTTCCCGGGCGAGCGCACCAGCGCCGTCACGTCGTAGCCGCGCGCCAGGCTTTGGGCGACGATGAGCCTGCCTGTCCCGCCGGTGGCGCCGAGGACCAGGATCTTCGGTGGGGGTTCGCTCGATACGGTCTGCATGGCTGCCTCCGGGAAGCTGGCTGCTTCTCACGTGGCCAAAGCTAGCGATCCGCGAATGGGCGAATAGTCGTACGGTATAGACGTACCGTTCCACATGCGAGACGGCTGGTGCGACTTGGCTACCAACCTCGGAAAGCTTCGCGCGCTGGAAAGGAAGCACGAGCCGGTGATCGCGGACGCCCGCCGCACCTTCGATGACGCGCAGGCTTCGGGGCGCCGGCCCGTACTCACGTGCCGATGTAAGACGCCAACTCGTCCGGCGTGCCCTGCGGGAACGCCTGCTTCAGGTGGTCGAGGAAGGCCGAGACGCGGGCGCTGAGGAGCCGGCGGGACGGGTAGAGCGTCCAAAGTGCGATCTCGGGCCCCTCGACTTCGCCCCATTGGACCAGCCTGCCCGCGGCGATGTCGTGGCTCACGAGCGAGACGGGCAGGCAGGCCGCCCCGACGCCGGCCCGGACCGCGTCGCGCACCATGATCAACGACGACAGCCTTAGGACGGGCTCGAACGGGATGCGCACTCTCCCGTCCGGCACCTTCACCTTCCAGGCATCTCCACCGCCCGGACCGCGCACCACCGCCGGAACCGGCCGGTTGCCCTGAGGCTGCCCGAGGGCTGCACTGGCCACGACAACCAGCCTGTCGCGCAGGAAGACGCGGCCGACCAGGCTTTCGTCGGTCTCCGGGTTGACCCGGATCACGACGTCGTAGCCCTCCTCGACCATGTCGACGGCCCGGTCATCCGTCGTGACCTCCAGCCGGACCTCCGGGTGCTTCACGGCGAACTCGGCCGCGAGCTTTCCCATGGCCACCTGTGAGAACAGGAGCGGCGCGCTCACCCGCAACCGGCCGCGCGGATTCGCGCCGCCCGAGGCGATGGCCGCCGCGGTCTCGTCGAGCTCGGCCAGCAGCATCCCCGTCCGTTCGTGGAGGGCCCGCCCCTCCTCGGTGAGCGTCAGGGTGCGGGCGCCGCGTTCGAACAGGCGGAGTGCAAGCGCGCCCTCCAGTTCCGAGACCCGGCGCGACAGCGTCGCCTTCGGGCGTCCGGCCGCCCGAGGGGCGCGCCCGAACCCGCCATGGCGGGCAACGAGGTTGAAGTCGGCGAGGGCGAGAAGGTCCATGCGTTCCACCAGCGAGACGGATCGTCCAGATATAGCGTCTATCGGTAAGAACGTGGATCGCTAATTTCCGGCCTGTCAACAGCAGCAACCCGGAGAAACCCCATGACCATCCTCGTCACCGGCGCCACCGGCACCATCGGCCGCCATGTCGTCGACAACCTCGTGAAGCGCGGCGCCGACGTGCGTGCCCTTGTCCGCGATCCGGCCAAGGCGGGACTTCCGGCTGGCGTGGCCCTGGCGCAGGGCGACCTGCTCGACGTCGACGCCCTTCGCGGCGCCTTCCAGGGCGTTTCCACGCTCTTCCTGCTCAACGCCGTGGTGCCCGACGAATTCACCCAGGCGCTGATTGCTCTCAACTTTTCCCGGGAAGCCGGGATCAAGCGGGTCGTCTACCTGTCGGTGATCCACAGCGACGTCTACGTGAACGTGCCCCACTTCGCGGGCAAATTCGGGGTCGAGCGGATGATCGAGGCGATGGGCTTCGAGGCCACGATCCTGCGCCCCGCCTACTTCATGAGCAACGAGATGACGGTCAAGGACGTCGTCCTGCAGCACGGCGTCTACCCCATGCCCATCGGCGCCAGGGGTTTGGCCATGGTCGACGCGCGCGACCTCGGCGAGGTCGCCGCCCTCGAACTCATCCGCCGGGAGCGGGCCGACGGGCCGCTTCCCCTGGACCGGATCAACGTCGTCGGACCCGAGACGCTGACGGGCGAGGGCGTGGCCGCGATCTGGTCGCAGGTGCTGGGCCGCCCCGTCGCCTATGGCGGCGATGACACCGCCGGGTTCGAGCGGAACCTCCGGCAGTTCATGCCGGGCTGGATGGCCTACGACATGCGCCTGATGGCCGAGCGCTTCCTGACCGACGGCATGGTCCCGGAGGCCGTCGACGTCGAGCGCCTGACCTCGCTCCTCGGCCGCCCGCTGCGCACCTACCGCGCGCTCGCCGCCGAGATCGCGACCGCCTGACGCCCAAGCGTCACTCAACCTCCATCGGAAGGACCATCGTCATGATCTACTCGACCGCAACCGTCCCGGTGAACCCGGACGGGGAGGCTCCCCTGACCCGCACGCAGGCCTGGGCGGGCCTCGTCCTCAAGGCCCGCGACGCCCGCCAGTTCCTGCCGCCGGGGCTCTGCAGTCGGTGCGACGTCGTGGAGGAAAGCGCCACCCACCTCGTGCGCGAGGCCACCATCGGGGGTGTCGACCTGCGCGAGATCATCGCCTTCGAGCCCGAGGCCAAGGTGACCTTCTTCCAGGCCACCGGCCCGCGGGAAGGGGCCATCGTCAACGAGCTGTTCGAGGACGAGGCGGGCGCGCTGCAGCTTCGGTTCTACTGCTACCTCGGCCTGCGCGGAAAGGAACCGGGCGGTCCCGAGGAGCAGGCCGAGCAGGCGCAGTTCGACGGCGGCCAGGGCTACAAGGCCGCGCTGTTGTCCACCCTGAAGCGCACCCGCGAGTTGCTCGCCGAGGGTGCGCTGTAGGGGCGCCGAGGCAGGACTGCCAGTTGCTTGAGACGGATACCGGCCTGCCTCACTCGGTTGCCGGCCGGTAGGACCGCAGTTCGTCGATGATGGAGCAGCGAGACGGACGCCAACCGAGTTCGCGCTCCGCCTTCTCACCGGAGATGACCTGATCGCATGCTATGGCGTCGGCGAACGCCCAAAGCACCGAACGCGCGTCTTCGAGCGCCCATGCTTCCACCCGCCCCCCGGCACCAGCCGCCTCGCTTGCCGCTCGCGCGATTTCGATGAGGGGGGTCGCCGCTCCGTGGACGCCGTTGAAGACCGAACCTGCCGGTGCCCGTTCGAGCGCGAGCGCATAGAGGTCGGCGAGGTCGTCGGCGTGCACCGTCGTCCAGCGGGTCCGTCCGTCGCCGACGTAGCGCGCCACGCCGTGCTCCGCAGCCGCGCCGACCATCATCATCGCGGTGCCGCCCCGGTTGCCGTAGACCCAACCCGGCCGGATCACGACCGGGTGAATCCCGTGGTCTGCCGCATTGAGGATCTCCCGTTCGAGGGCTTCGCGGAAGCGGACGAGTGCGACCGCGCTCAGCGGACTGTCCTCGGTCGCGGGCGTGTCGCCGGTCGACCCGTAGACTAGGCAGCCGCTCGTATAGACGAACCGCTTGGACGTTCCGCGGAGGCCGCGGATGATCGCGCGCACCGCCGTCTCATCGTGAGCCGCCGTGTTCAGGTCGCCCGGCGAGGCGGCATGGACGACGGCATCGACCCCATGGACGGCGTCGGCGACGCTGGACCCATCGGAGAGGTCTCCGCGAACGACCGTGAAGCCCTCGCCTCCCAGCTTGGCAGCACTCCTCTCCGAGCGGGCGAGCCCGACGACCTCGTGGCCGCCTTGTTTCAGGCGCCGTGCCACGGCGCCTCCGATCAACCCCGTCGCCCCTGTCACCAAAACTCGCATGCCCGCCACCGTCTTAACTTCGACATGGCCGTTCAATCGGAATCGTGGGCTGGATGGAAATCGTACGTTCTGATGTGACGAGATCGCTCTCGCCGATGGCTTCAGACCGCCGCGGCGATCTCGGCGATGACGTCGCGCAGCCACGTGGTGGCCGGGTGCGCGTCAGCTCGCCGGTGCCACATCAGCGCGAGCGGCCAATCGGGCAGTACGACAGGCGGCTCGTGCACGGTGATGCCGACCCCGAAGTCGGCGCACCGCCGGGCGACGCGGGCGGCGAGCGTTGCGACGAGGTCGCTCTCGGCGACGATGAAGGGCGCGACCAGGAATTGCGGCAGGCTCAGCACCACGCGACGTTTGAGCCCCAGCTCGGCGAGCTTGCGGTCGACCAGTCCTGGGCCGTCACCCTCGGGAGAGACCAGGAGGTGCGGCACGGCCACGAAGGCTTCGAGATCGACGCCGGCCGCGAACGCGGGGTGCCCGCGCCGGGCGATGCAGGCGAAGCCTTCCCGAAGCAGCGGCCGCGTGAGGATGCGCGCCAATGCCTCGACCGGAACGCCGACCGCGAGGTTCGCCTCGCCGCTGTCGAGTTGTTCTACCGCCTCGCCCCGACCAAACATCCCGCGCACGCGCAGGTCGATGCCCGGCGCCTCGACGCCGAGGCGCGCCAGCAGCAGCGGCAACAAGAGGAACGCGGCGTAGTCGCTCATCGCGACCGTGAAGGCACGCTCGGCGGTCGCGGGCTCGAAGCCGTCGGCCTGCAACGCGTTGCGCACGAGGCGCAGCGCATCCGCCACGGGGCCGGCGAGGTCGTCGGCGCGGACCGTGGGCCGCATGCCTGACGGGGTCCGCACGAACAACTCGTCCCCGAGCAATTCCCGCAAGCGGGTGAGGGTGCCGCTCATGGCGGATTGGCTGAGACCGATGCGCAGCCCGGCACGCGTCACATGGCGCTCGGCGTAGAGGGCATCGAAAGCCTTCAGCAAGTTCAGGTCGAAGCTGCCTATATCCATATGCGTCCTTGGGGCGTCGGCTCAGCGACCGCTTCCCCTGTTGGGGGTCCGAAAGCGGATTGCCTCGAATCCAACCGTTCCGCCCGTAGCTCACCGCCTCGCCAGCCAGCCCGCAAGTGGAAGTTCCCAGCTTCTGCAAAGGGGCGGGAGTACCCGCTCCCTCCGGAATGCCGGGGACCTCAGGACGCCGGAGAGCCCCGCCAAGCCTCGACTGCCTGTCCCCCGAAGATGGTCGGCATCGGCAGATCGAAGATGAAATAGGGGTTGAGGCTCGGCGGTCGCCCCGCCGCGTCCAGGCGGCCCTGCTGCTCGGGGGACAACGTGATGTCGAGCGCGCCGATGTTCTGAACGAGCTGCTCCGGGCGGCTCGCGCCCACGAGGACCGACGAGACGCCGGGCCGACGCGCGACCCAGGCGAGCGCGACCTGTGCCATCGGCCGGCCGTTCTCCTCCGCCACGGCCCGCAGCACGTCCACCACCGCGAAGTTGGCCTCCGTGAACAGCATGCCGCCGAATGGGTTGTCGCCGTTCAGCCGCCCGTCGCTGCCGCCGACAACCGCGTCGCCCGCACGGTCCGGGAGCGACCCCGCCGGCCCGATCTCGGCGAGCTTGTCGCGCCCGTACTTGCCCGTCAGCAAGCCTGCCGCCAGGGGGCTCCACGGCACCAGTCCCATGCCTAGCGCCCGGCCGGCGGGCAGTACGTCGAGTTCCACCCCGCGGTCGACCAGCGAGTAGGCGTATTGCAGGCCGACCGGCTCCGGCAGGCCGTGGGCGCGCGCCAGGGTGGCGATCTGCGCCGCGTACCAGGCTGGGGCGTTCGAGAAGCCGTAGTAGAGGATGTCGCCGCGCGAGACGGCATCGGTCAGGGCGAGCAGCACCTCCTCGGGCGGGGTGGTCCGGTCCCAGACATGCGTCCAATATAGGTCGATCCAGTGGGTCTTGAGACGGCGCAGCGAGCCTTCCAGGCCTGCGCGAACGTTGCGGGCGCTGTTGCCGCCGGCGAGCGGCGTGCCCTGCGCGCGCGAGAAGCCGGACTTCGTCGCGATGACGAGACGGTCGCGCAGCCCGCGCTCCGCGACCATGTCGCCGAGCATCGTCTCGCTCGTGCCGCCCGAATAGACGTCGGCCGTGTCGATGAAGTTGCCGCCTGCCTCGACGTAGCGGTCGAGGATCGCGCCCGCAGCGGTCGCGTCGCAGCCCCACCGGCCCGCGCCGAAGGTCATGGTGCCGAGGGCGAGCGGACTCACCGCCAAGCCCGAGCGTCCCAGGGTCCGATACTGCGTCAGGTCCATCGTCGCGCCTCTCTGTTGAAGCGCGAGAGGTAATCCGCGACCGGCGCCGCGATTAGCCGCTATACTCGGCAAGGGCTTATGAGGATGGCTCAGGAATGCGACGCGGCACCCTCGACGATCTGGCGGCCTTCGCGGCGGTGGCGCGCCATCGTAGCTTCACCCGGGCGGGGGCCGAGTTGGGGCTCTCGGCCTCCGCCCTCAGCCACACGATGCGGGCGCTGGAGGCGCGCTACGGCGTGCGGCTTCTCGCCCGCACCACGCGCAGCGTCGCCCCAACCCCCGCCGGCGAACGGCTGCTGCGCTCAGTCGCCCCCGCGCTCGACGAGGTCGCCCGGGGCCTCGACGCGCTGGCCGAGTGGCGGGGCGAGCCCTCGGGCAGCCTGCGCCTGACGACGTTTCCCTACGCCGCCCAGACCATCCTCGAACCGAGGCTGCCCCGGTTCCTCATCGACCACCCGGCCGTCTCGGTGGAGGTGATCGTCGACGACCGGCTGACCGACATCGTGGCGGCGGGGTTCGACGCTGGCATCCGGTTCGGCGAGTCGGTCGAGCGGGACATGGTGGCGGTGCGCGTCGGGCCAGACCTGCGCACGGTGGTGGTCGGGACACCGGACTACTTCGCGCGCCACCCGCGACCAGACATGCCGGCCGACCTGGAGGCGCATCGCTGCGTGAACTACCGCTTGGTCGGCGGAGGTGGCCTGCTGCCGTGGGAGTTTGCCCGCGACGGCCGAGAGGTTCGGGTCCGCGCGAGCGGTCAATTGATCGCGAACGACGGGAACCTGGCGGTGGCCGCTGTCAGGGCCGGGGCTGGGCTCGGCTACATGCTGGAGGACGAGGTCGCCGACGACATCGCGGCCGGCCGTCTGGTTCAGGTGCTCGATTCCTGGTGCCCGCCGTTCCCTGGCTGCCATCTCTATTACCCGGACCGGCAGGTCACCCCGGCGATGCGAAGCCTGATCGAGGCCCTTCGCTGGCAAGGCGAGGTGTCCCGGTAAGGCCGCCCCGCCTTTCGGGCATCCAGGACTGAGACTCAATCAGCACCAGAACGCCACGACGGCAGCGAGGGCGAGAGCCGATGCGAAGTTGCGGGCGAGCTTGTCGTAGCGAGTGGCGATGCGGCGGAAGTCCTTGAGGCGGCAGAACACCGCCTCGACCCGCCAGCGATCCCGATACCGTCGCTTGTCCAGCCGGATCTTGCGCTTGCGGGCGCGGGTGCCGGGAATGATGATGCTGATGCCCTGCTCGCGCAGGTTCTGGCGCAGCCAGTCGGCATCGTAGCCCTTGTCGGCGATGAGCCGGCACACGCGGCCGGGCGCTTGTTCCAGCACGGCAGGCGCGGTCTTCACGTCGCTGGCGTTGCCGGGGGTGAGGTGGATGACGCCCGGGCGGCCGATCACATCGGTGAGGACGTGGATCTTGGTGGTCGGACCCGCCCGCGAAGGGCCGATCGCCTGCTTGCGGGCCCCCCTTTTCCGCCGTGGGCGGCGCGCTGGGCTTTGACGTAGGTTGAGTCGAGGGCGGCCGCTTCGCCGGACCATCCGGCCTTGGCCAGGGCCTCCAGCATGCTGGTCCAGAAGCGGCGGCGCGACCACCTGTTGAAGCGGTTGTAGACGGTGGTGGAGGGACCGTACTCGTCAGGACAGTCCTTCCAGCGGCAGCCGGACTTGATGACGTGCAGGATGCCCGACAGAATCGTGCGGTCGTCCTTGCGACGAGCGCCGGGCTGGTTTGTGGGCATGAACGGCGCGATCGCCTGCCATTGCTCGTCCGACAGCCAGAACAGATCTGCCATAACCTCCTCCATCTGGGAGGCGCTTCGAATCACAATTATCCCACGTTTGCAATCCCTTAAACGGGTTTAGACCCCAGGCGTTGCATCAGTCGCTGGCGACCTCCGCCGCGAAATCGCAGTATGCCTCGGCGACAGCGGTACATGCGCGATGAAAGCCCATGGGTGCCCGAAGGGACTTCACGCCGTTGAACGACCGAACTGGCTTGTCCGACTTGAATCGGTCGTGCGGCCCCCAGGAAGCTCGAACGTCCTTCGGATGAGCCCCACGGCGTCGCTAATGTGCCCGTACCTGCTGATGTCGTGGCCGCCGCTCGAGGGGCTGCTTCTTCCTACGAAGCGGACATCTGGGCTGTGGTGCTTGAAGGTCTGCAAGGGGTCAGCGGTTCGCTTGCCGCTTGTTCAGCGTTGCGCCACTTCCTGACCTCGGACTGCGGCAGTCATAAGAGCTGTTCATCGCCCAAAAGCGGTCTCCGGTGCCGCGGAGGCGGTCTTTCACCTGCCCTCATGCTCGTTTTCGAGACTTTCGACCGCACCGGCCGCCGCGATGGGGCCCGGCTCGGCCTCGGGTTCCACATCGTGCACCAGTCCGCTCAGTCGCTCGGCCACCCGGTCGTGGTTCAGTCCCGCTGCGGCCGGGGATCGATCTTCGGCGTGACCGTCGATGCGGCGCGGAGGGAACTCGCTTCCTTCGGCTGAAGCGGTTCTGGGCAGATGAGGCCACCCGATCCGCATGGCACCCGGCGTCGAATCTGCTCGCCCGATACCTTCGTCTGATTCATGCAGATCAGTGTATGAGTCCACGTATCTACGATAGTGATAGCAGCATTTATTTCATAGATTATCTTCGAGAAAGGCGCCGATATTTGCATACGGCGCGATGTCGGGGACATTCAGATGTTGCATCGCTTAATTTTCGGTACGACGATTGTTGCCGAGACCGGCGGCAGCGCCTTCGTGCGGCAGACGTAAACGATCGGCGTTTGGGGAGCGCAGATCGAGGTGCCGAACGAGGCCCCCGGCGACCTATTCGGCAACGGGGCGGCGCCCCGCACGATGCCAACGTGGTGAGCGGAGCGACGACCTCTGGTTCTCCTGCGGCCCGGTTCCCGGCGCAAGGCGCCCTTGCTCATTCGAAGGCAAGCGAGCGACGGCCTTGAGCCAGGAGCACCTTGCGGACCTTGAGCGGTCGGTCCTGGCCCAAGGTGCGGGTTCTAGACCAAGTAATGCGAACGGCGTTGGTGATCCCAAGGAACTATGTGGCGTCGTTCCGTTAAACGGAAGCCCGACACCTCACTTGGGCGATCCGGCCTCCGCTATTTTCAAGGAGAACGGCGGCAGCTCAGGCTGAATGAAATTTAGTGCACCTCACAAAACTCCCGCTGCGCTGGCGCTGCCACATCGAGCGAAGTCGGTGATCGGGAGTTTTGTGAGAGACACTTAGGGTGAGTGCCAGCTGAACCGCTCCGGGTTTTTCGGAGGCTGTTTGTCTTGGGTCAGGCGGCCAGGGCGTGGTCGCCGACGTTGGCATGATAGCTCGCTTCGGCCTCGGCGGGAGGGACGTGGCCGATTGGCGCGAG
>NZ_JBSNCC010000027.1:0-64520 GCF_053764715.1 Methylobacterium sp. Gmos1
GGCTTTCAACCGGGGCATCGTCCTGGACGGCCTCTACGACTTCTCGCACATCACCACGCTGCACTGCTGGCCGTGGGATGTAGCTATGAACGGCACACTGCTGACCGTTGCGACGGACGGCAATTCGGTGTGCGCCGAGCTGGGCCGGATCGACGGCTTGGACATCAAGACCGCGAACCTCTACGGATCGAGCCTGCTCGGCAACGCCAACGGCACGAACGGCGCAGCGCGCCAGATCGGCCTCCTCCAGCTCGACGGCGACGCCGCCTATTTCCGCAATCTCGCGGGCGACTTCCACATCGGCATCCTGTCCTCGACGGCGGGCGGCACGCTGGGCATCCCGAAGGTGCGTTGGGACGGCGGCGAAGGGCTTGTCGCCAACATCCGGCTCTGGGGTGCGAACAACGCGCCGCAGCTCGCGGTCTACGGCGGGCAGTTCAACGCCTCGGGCGGTTCGATCCAGGACATTGGGACTGCGGTGACCGTGCTCGCAGCCGGCGGCACGACGATGCTGAACGGCGTGATGTTCAACACCAGCCCGACCCCGAACCAGGGCACCCGCGTGAACCCTGTCGTCCAGCAGACGGCCGGCCTCATCCACATGGTCGGAACCCGCTGGAACCGGATCGCGGGCAACACCGTCACGCTGCTCCAGATCCAGAACGACAGCCCGTTCCACTACGTCGTTGCCAACGCCTTCAACGGTGCGGGCTTCGTGAAGCCGTCGGGCACGCTCAACGGCACCTACGCGCCGAACTGACGCCGCGTCCCACCCCTCACAATCCGGAGATCCCGATGACCGTGAGCCATCCCGCGGAGCGCGCCCGCGCGCCCGACGATCACGATCACGCCGACGGCTGCCTGTGCGGCCTCGACCACGGCGAGCACGACGCGACGCTGGACCACGACTTGCCGGCAGCTGAGGGCGGCGTGGAGGCGCCCCGCAAGCGGCGCCAGCGCGCAACACGCACCAGCACAGGAGAGGCGTGATGCCGAACGCAACCTGGCTCGCAGACGTGCTGCGCGCCGCCGGCCTCAAAGTCGCCGAGGTCGCGGGCTGGCAGACCCGTGGCCATGCCGAGCTCGGCACGATCCGGATGGTGATGCTGCACCACACGGCGGGCCCGAAGACCGGCAACATGCCGTCGCTCACCACCGTCACCAAGGGGCGGCCCGATCTCGCCGGACCGCTCTGCAACGTCGCACTCGGCCGGGATGGTACCTGCTACGTCGTGGCGGCCGGGCTCGCCTACCATGCCGGCCCGGGCGCCTGGCAGGGGATTAAGGCCGGCAACTCCTCGAGCATCGGCGTCGAGGCCGAGAACACGGGCGTCGGCGAGCCGTGGCCCGAGGTGCAGCTGGACGCCTACGCCCGGCTCTGTGCCGCGGTCCTGTCCCATGTCGGCGCGCAGCCGATCATGGCGGTGGCACACCGGGAATGGGCGCTGCCGAAGGGCCGCAAGATCGACCCCGCGGGGATCGACATGACGGCGTTCCGCGCCAGGGTCGCTGGCATCATGAACGGCGCTCCGGTGCGGCCGCTCGTGCCGGCGAAGGATGCGACCGGTCGGCCGACGCTTCGACGCGGCGCCAGCGGCGAGGCCGTTCGCACCATGCAGGCGGCGATCGGCGTCACCGTCGATGGCGTCTTCGGCGCCCTGACCGAGGCGAGCGTGCGTGCCTACCAGCGGGCGCACGGGATCGTCGCCGATGGCATCTGCGGCCCCGGCACCTGGGCGGCGATCGACGGCGCCAAGGCGCCGGCCTGAACGACCCGCGCCCTGTCTAATCCCGGAAAAATTATTCCGGATTCATTCCCGCGCCGGCCGGGTCAGCCGAGCTCCCCACAATCAGGACACCATCATGCCCCGCATCTTCCTCGCGGCGCTGGCGCTCGCCTGCGTCTGCTCTCCGGCCTTCGCCCAGGCTACCGCCACCGTCGCCCAGCCGGCGACCGACACCGCGGTGGTCACCGTGCCGCTCGGCACCTGGATCGCCTCCTACGCGGCCGCGTTCCAGGAAGCCGTGGTGGCGATCATCATGGCGGTGGTGACCTACGCCTGCCGTCGATTGCCCACCACGATCGGCGCCCTGGTCAAGGGCATCGTCACCCAGCAGCTCGTCGAGAAGGCCATCGCGTTCGGGATGAACACGGTGGCGGGCGCGACCAAGGACCGGGCGCTCTCGTTCGATGTCGGCAACGCCGTACTCGCCAACGCGCTGAATTACGTCGTGCAGCACGCGCCCGGCTGGCTGATCTCCTGGACCGGCGGCGTCAACGCGATCCGGGACCACATCATCGCCCTGCTGCCGGTCGAGGAGGGCGCCTCCCTGGCCACCAGCACACCGACCGCGGCCGGGCCGACCACGACGGCGCCGACCGTCAAGGCGGGCTGATGTTCAGCCTTTCGGCCATCGGCACCTACCTCGCCGGGCTGATCGCCCGAACAGCCGGCGAGGCCGCGGTTAACGCGTTCATCCGGTGGGTGGACGGGATGCGCGCGGCCGAGGCGCAGCGCGAGGTGGGGGCGGCGCAGCAACACGCCTCCTCCCGCGCCGAAGCGGAGCGCCAGGAGGCCGCCGCCCGGGCTGCGGCCGATGCCACCGCGGCCGCACCCGAGGATCCGGCTGACCCGTTTAAAAGGGACTGACCATGACGCTCACCTGCACCGGCGTGGCGTTCCTGTTCGCACAGATGACCTGCACCTCGCCCGAAATCCAGGTGGACGCGGCGCGCTGGTGCGTGGTCGCCAGGCCAATCACCTATTCGAGCCGGGACACGCCGGAGACGCGTCGGCAGGTCCGGGCGCACAATGCCAAGTGGACCGCGGTGTGCGGCGCGGGCCGGCGGTAGACGATGGACCTGATCGCCGTCGCCATGGCCGACACCCCTGGCCTGCCGCCCGGGGTCGAGGAGGCTGCTAAGCGTCTCGCCACCGACGGCGGAATCACCGGCGCGCTCCTGGTGCTCGCCCTCGCCGCGATCCTCGGCCTGTGGTGGGAGATGCGCCGGCGCGACGCCCAGGCCGCCACGCGCCTTGAGGTCGTGCAGAAGGCGCACGAAGAGCAGCGCGAGGACTGGCAGCGGCAGACCGAGGCACTGCACGAGCGCCGGTTCGTCGACATGCAGCAGGTGCTCAACGCCCTGAATTCGAACACCGGCGCGCTCAACGTCATCAGCCAGACCCAGGCCGACCGGACCGCGTCCTTGCGCGAGGTCGGCCAGGGCATCCACGACCTGATCCTGATCGCTCGGGGCAACTCCGATGCGCTGCGCGGCCTCCAGAGCACCGTGACGGCGAACGGTACCGCGATCGAGCGGTTGGTCTGGCACGGTGGCATTGCCCGTCCCTCGCCCACCCCGCCGCCCGGGGGCGCCTGATGGGAGTGATCCGCGCCATGCTCACTTGGATCCGGCAGTCGCCACCCCCGCCACCGTGCGGGGCGTGCCCTTGGGCGCCGCCCCGTGCTGAGATCCGCGAGAGATCCGCCGAGCTCGAGCGGGCGCTGGCCCGGTCCAGCAATGCGAATGACCGGGCTGCCATGGGCATCGTCGCCACGGCCGGCCAGGCCATGAAAAATGAGAGCCGCATCCAGGCGATGCTGCGCGGCGTGCTGGAGGAGGTCGACCGGGATGTGGACCGCGGTTAGGCGGGTACTATGGCGGCCCACGGCGTGGGCCATGGTGTCTCTTGGGCTGGCGTACTGGGCGCTCGCCTGGGCCACCCCTTATCGGCCCCTCAACGAGCTCATCATCGCCATCGCGACCGGGTTCTGCGCGGTTGGCAGCATCTCCTACCTGCCGGCGGCGATGCGGGTGCTGCTCGCGCCCCACTGGCCGGAGCGCGACCAGCGTGCCGTTCTGGCGGTGTGGCTCATCATGTTCTCGGTCGCGGTCAACGCGCTGTGGTCGGTGTTCTGGCGGCTATCCGGGCAGCCTTCCTATCTCGTGAACAACGCGCTCTACGACGGTTGGCGGATCGGCATCATCGTTGGGATCGGCGCGCTGGTGCAGGGGCCCAACCTGTTCGGGCGCGGCGTGACGCCGGCGGGCCGCTGGACCCTAGCCCTGGCTTGGGCGGTGGCGATCGGCATCGTGCTCTACCTCACGATCGTCAGCCCAGAACTCGATTGGCTGGCCGCCGCGGTTCGGCCCTGGCTCGACAACGGCGTGGGCTACGGGTCCGAGACGCCATAGCTGGAACCCGCCTCACCGCCAGCCCGTTGGCCACGCGTCTCCTCGGAAACGAGGCCCCCGCCTCCAGCCCCGCCGGCAGCCGTCGAGCGGGGCTTTTTCGTCGGTGCTCCGTTCCGCCGAGGACGCTCGTTCCACCGGTATATCCGTTGCGCCCTGAAAAGCATCGTGCCATGAATATCTTGTGAGAAGAGTGTTCCCCGCATGCGCGGGGATGAACCGATCGGCAACACCCTCAACATCCGCCTGCCGAGGTGTTCCCCGCAGGCGCGGGGATTGATGCCTCAGCCCGCCCGGGTCATCCCGCGGCGGGCTTTTTGCTGTCCCGGCCCGGCCACGGCTTCACCTCCATCTTCCATCCGGTCTCTGCGGAGAGCCGGGCGTAGTAGGCCTCGATGTCCATCATCACGCCGACGCGCCGACCATTGCAGGCCGAACAGCGCAGGTGGAGCGCAATGTCGGGGAACGGAAGGTCGTCCGGGAACCGGTCGGTGCTGATCGTCGCATCGTGCCGGCAGTCGTGGCACCAGACCCAGGCTGTCGTATCGCCCTGCGCCCGGCAGTCCTTGAGGGTCGGCGGCGCGATCTCGCGCCCCTCCTCGTCGTAGGCCCGGCGGGGGCTGCGGTCGCGCCTCACCCCTCGTCCTTGACGTACATCGCCACGAAGTCCCGTGCTCGGTCGTAGGCCGTCCGGATCAGCCCCTCGTCGAGAGGGTCGGCTGGGTCTAGATCCGCCCAAGCAGGCCACCATGTGTGTCGCTCGCGCGAGTGCTCGTGCAGCCACTAGGCGATGAGGTGGACAGGCCGAGGTCGGTTGGTAGATGTGTCGCCGCCGGTTCACCTATCAAGCCATCTTACCAGTCGTCATGCAACAATGAACAAAGAGACGATGGAATTAATAATTACTATCAAAGCCATATTAAATGTCTAATTGCCATCTAATTTATTAAGAATGCGCCTTCAAAATTCTAATAGCTCCGGCTTTTATAGTTTCTCCATTTATATTTAATCTTACTTTTACAAATCCTTCTTGCTTTATTTCAAAGGGCGAGAGAACAATGTGCTGGAGTAGTTTATAATGCGGTGGCACGTCTAAGTCACTGTGATCTCGTTCGGTCATTATGTCTTCTGTCCTAACATGACTAGGGTGCGATATCGTGGGAATATCTTCATCTCCAGGAATGAATATCTGCAAATTTATATCGAGATTTTTCGGCTTATCTCTCGGAAGCACAACGACAGTCATCATACCAAACTTAGGTATAATAACCGGAAATTCAGGAATAATAATATTTTTCTGTATTGCGCCAACAATAGTTAATGACCCGCCTACTTCCTGGCGAATATCTTCACAGAAAATAGTAGTGCCATACGGTATGAAAGATTTTGCTTTATTGGGCATTTTCGAGCACCGCTGTTTCAGCTTTCGTCACTTTTGATTTTGTCGAAGTCCAATTACCAATAGATTTTGATGATGCGCCGATAATAGACGATGGTTTTCCAGCTGCCTGTTGAGGAGGGGCTGCTTCAAAAAAATTACCATCATCGATATCTTCAAACTTGATGGTTGCCCTTTTGTTAAGAGCCCAAGCTAATTCACCAATAGTTTTTAAGCTAAGATTTTCTTTCCCAAGAAGCCACCGATTGACAACAGAGCGATGTTTGAGCCCAAGTTTTTGCGCAAGCGCCTGCTGCGTAAGACCATGCTGCTTCTTTTCTTTTGAAAAAGCTCGCTGAATTTCCCGAACAGTACGTTCGATAAGGCTGGCGCCAGCTAAAGACTTGTCGTCAGAATCAAGTTGAAATGACATCGCGAACATCCTTTGAGTTGATGAACTTAGGCTCGTCCAGATTCAAAGCATCTCGTTCTGTCACCACTTTATCGATACGTTCCCCGTACCTTGGCTTCAGGTTTTGCTTCAAATAGTTGGCATCACCACCAATGCTTGCAACAAATGTGTCGTGCTCCACAAACCAACCAAAAATTCTAACGTCTCCAGTTTTAAATTCCCAAACTCCATCGCCCCAGGGAGTAAGAATTTTGAATTGGCGCTCATATTCCAGAGATTCACCCGCTCGATATGCGCGCATGAGTACCGTTATCTGGTCGCTTGCCCGAACCAGCCCACCCCAGTGAGTTGCTTGGATCTTTGGAAGATCACCCTGCGCCCACAGCTTGAACTGCGCAGTCACGAATATCCGTCTGCAGGGCTGCTGGCGTCCCTCGAGTTTCACGTCCCATGGCGTCAGCCCTCCCCCCCTAACCAGCTCGGCGATGGTTGCCATATAGGTCTACTTCTTACAAGGGCAATCGGCAGTTTGCTCCTGCGGATCTGCGTTGCAACCTACTAGGCTCCGCCTTCGCGTCAAAGTGAGACAGCCCTTGTTCCGCTGCTCTCCCATACCGGCACCATGCCCGGCATCTTCACCGACTCCAGCCGCCAGGCCCGCCCATTCCCGATCCGGATCCACTCGTCGGCGACCTCGGTCACGTCGCGGGTGCAGGGGATCAGGACCCCGCAGAAGTCGCCGCGGATCGCGCCGAGGTCCGGGCTCACGCCAAACAGGTGGGTCGTCTCCCACCCCGCCGCGTGCGCCTGCATTCCCCAGCGCTCAATGAATGCCGTGCAGCGCTCATGCGTCTCGCGCCATTCGTCGGGGCGGAGGCCGCGGCACGGGACGACGCCGGGGGAGAGGCTGGCGAAGCCCTTGGACCATTCGAGGACGGTGGGTGGGATGGTGAGGGTCATGCAGCATGGTCTAACCGGCCGCGCCTTCGCGATGAAGGGGCCGGCGACAGAAACGCTACAGATTGGCGTGAACCGACCGCGAACATTCCGGGGTGATCGGAGGCGCTTCGCGTTGATTTTGCTGGATAATTTTGGCGAGCCGGACGTTATGAGCGGTCGGCTCTAACCATTGAGCTACAGGCCCTCGGTCCTCGTCTTCTGTCTCCGCACACTCAGGCGACAGAGTCGGCGACGCGAGACCTGCCCGTAGGTACCCGGGGAGTGCGGCGCCGGCAAGCCCCCTTGCCACACCCGTCGCGCGTGTTCGGTGGTGGCCGGCCTGAGCGGCGGATGGGCGATTCAGGGACCGGCCCGGTCGATGGGTCAGCGCGCGGCCTGCTCCATCCCCGACGACGAGGCGAAGCCCATCGTGTCCTTCTCGGCCTCTCCCATCGAGGCGCCCACATGCATCAGGGGGCGGCTGCCGGTCCGCGGCGCGGCCGGCAGGGCGGCTTCGGGCTGGGCGCAGAACAGCCCGACCGTGTCCTTCTCCGGGTTCCCGGTGGTCGCGCCGACGCGCATCGGCAGGTAAAGCGGGCAGCGCGCCGCCGCGGGAACCATGTAGCCGACGATCAACAAGGCCGCGAGCGGCGCAGCGAGCACGCGCATTCATCCCTCCCGGGGTCTCGATTATTGTCTGCAAGCCGAGAGACTGCATGGTCTATGCGGCCGATCGGCCATCTTCTATCCGCCAATTCGCGCTCGCTCGCGTCCTCAGATTGAACGACATCGCTGTGTCGTCTGAAGCACCGGGCCGGAAACCGCGTCGGGCCGGGACGCCACTGCCGCGGCCCGGTGGCATTTCATGCCGCGGGAGACGAAACGGAAGGCGAATGTGCCGGACACGGCCGCGTTCGCTCGATTGCGGGGCGTGGCAAAAGCGGCAAGAATCCGCCAAGCCTCCTTCAAGCCTCCGCGCCGCCGCCGAACCAGACAGACCCCGATGAAGCTCGACAGGATCGATCTGAAAATCCTCTCCGAACTGCAGAAGAACGGCCGCATCACCAATGTCGAGCTCGCCGAACGGGTGAACCTGTCCCCGAGCCCGTGCCTGATGCGGGTGAAGAAGCTGCAGAGCGAAGGCTACATCGCGAACTACTCGGCGCAGATCAACCTGTCGAAGCTCGGCCAGGCCCTGACCGTCTTCACCGAGGTGACGCTGAAGAACCACCGCCAGGCCGACTTCGCCCGGTTCCTGGCGGCGATCGAGAAGATCGACTCGGTGATGGAGTGCCACCTGATCTCGGGCGGCTACGACTACCTGCTCAAGTTCGTCACCGTCGACGTCATCGAGTACCAGACGACGATGGAGCGGCTGCTCGACCTCGACATCGGCATCGAGCAGTATTTCAGCTTCGTCGTGCTGAAGTCGCCGATCGTGCGGTCGTACCTGCCGCTCGACACGATGTTCCGGCTCTGACGACCGCGCCCGGGGGCCCCGGGCGCGGAAGGCACCCTCCGATCGCGGCGCGATCGGAGGGTGCCTTGGGTCTTGTTGCCGCATACCATCGACGAACCGGTATCCGCTTCGCCGGACAATGCTCTAACGCTGCGCGAAGGCCCGGGTGAGCGCGGGATCCTGCGTCAGGCCGTCGAGCCAGCCGGTGCGCAGCTGCGGCACCGAGGAGAAAAGCAGCCGCGAATAGGGCTCGGTCGGCTGCCCGTCGTTCACGCCGGGGCGCAGCTGCTCGACCTTCTCGCCCTTGTACATCACCACCACCTCGTCGCAGACCGCCCGCACGGTCTCGATGTCGTGGCTGATGAACAGGTAGGACAGCGACAGTTCGCGCTGCAATTCCTTCAGGAGATCGATGATCGCGGCGGCCACCACCGTGTCGAGGGCCGAGGTGATCTCATCGCACAGGATCAGCCGGGCATCCGCCGCGAGTGCCCGGGCGAGGTTGACGCGCTGCTTCTGCCCGCCGGACAACTCGCCGGGGCGGCGATGGCGCAAGGGCCGGGGCAGCCGCACCATGTCGAGCAGCTGCTCGATCCGCGCCTCGCGCTCCCGCCCGCCCATGCCGTGGTAGAAGGCGAGCGGCCTGCCTAAGATCTCGCCGACCGACTGGTGCGGGTTGAGCGCGGTGTCGGCGGACTGGAACACGATCTGGAGGTCGCGCAGGTCCTCGCGGCGGCGCTTGCGGAAGTCGGGGGCGAGCGTCCGGCCATCGAGCCGGATCTCGCCCCTGGCCGCCGGCAGGATGCCGGCGATGACCCGGGCCAGCGTGGACTTGCCGCAGCCCGATTCGCCGACGATGCCGAGGTTGCGCCCGCGCGCCAGCGTCAGGTCGACGCCCTTGAGGATGCGGAGCGCCGGCAGGCCCTCGGCGTCGGGACGGCCGTAGCCCGCCACCACGTCGCGCACCACGAGGAGCGGCGCCTCGTCCTGGTCGAGGGGGGTCGCGCGCGGCGCGGCGGCCGGGCGGAAGGCCGCCAACAACTCGCGGGTGTAGGGGTGCTGGGGGCGCTCGAGGATGTCGGCGGTGCGGCCCTCCTCCCGGATCTCGCCATGGCGCAGCACGATGATCCGGTCGGCGATCTGCGCCACCACCGCGAGGTCGTGCGAGACGTAGACGCCGGCGATGCCGCCTTTTCGCATCACCGACTTGAAGGCGCGCAGGACCTCGACCTGGGTGGTGACGTCGAGAGCCGTCGTCGGCTCGTCGAATATCACGAGCTTGGGGTCGCCGATCAGCGCCATCGCGGCCGACAGGCGCTGGAGCTGGCCGCCGGAGACCTGGTGGGGATAGCGCTCGCCGATCGTGTCGGGGTTCGGCAGCGCGAGCGCGCGAAACAGCGCGACCGCCTTGGCGCGGGCTTGCGGCACCGGCATCGTCCCGTGGATGCGCACGACCTCGACCACCTGGTCCATGATCGTGTGGGCGGGGTTGAAGGCGGCGGCCGCGCTCTGGGGCACGTAGGAGACGAGCGAGCCGCGCATCTGCGCCCGCCGGCTCTCGGGCAGGGCGTTCATCGCGACGCCGTCGAGGGTGACGGTACCGCCGGTGACGCGGCAGCCGGGCCGGGTGTAGCCCATCAGGTCGAGGGCGATCGTGGTCTTGCCCGAGCCGCTCTCGCCGATCAGGGCGACGATCTCGCCCTCGTCGATGTCGAACGAGACGCCGCGGATGATCTCGACCTTGCGGCCGGAATCGGTGCGCGCCTCGATCCTCAGGTCGCGGACTTCGACGAGGCGGCTCATGCGTCTTCGCTCCGGTCGCGGATCTTCTGGGGCAGGTTGTCGATGAGGAGGTTCACGCTGATCGTCAGGCTGGCGATGGCGAGGAGCGGGAAGATCACCGCCGGCGCCGCGAGCGACAGGCCGCCGATATTCTCCTTCACGAGAGCCCCCCAGTCGGCGTTCGGCGGCTGCACGCCGAGGCCGAGGAACGACATGCTGGAGAGAAGCAGCACGATGAACACGAAGCGCAGGCCGAGATCGGCCAGGACCGGGCCGACGATGCCCGGCAGGATCTCGGCGCGGATCAGGTAGCCGAGCCGCTCGCCGCGCACCCGCGCCACGGTGACGTAGTCCATCGCGTTGACGTTGACGGCGAGCGCCCGGGCGAAGCGGTAGGAGCCGGGGATGTAGATGACGGCGAGCGTCAGGATCAGGACCGGGATCGACGAGCCGACCGCCGCCACCAGGACGAGGGCCAGGATCTTGCTCGGGATCGAGATCAGCGCGTCGAGGAAGCGGCTGAGCGCGGCGTCGAAGAACCCGCCGATCACCGCCGCCGCCATGCCGAGGGTCACGCCCGAGATGCACGCGATGGCGACGGCGGCGAGCGAGATGCCCACCGTGTAGCGGGCGCCGAACAGGATGCGCGAGAGCACGTCGCGGCCGAGATAGTCGGTCCCCATCGGGTAGGCGCCCGAGACGGGCTGGAAGAAGTCGAAATCGACGATCTCGCCGACCGGGTGCGGCGCGATCAGGGGCGCGATCACCGCGACGATCGCCCAGGCGAGGATCACCAGGAAGGCGACCGCGCCGACCGGGCTGATCCGGTAGCCGAGGCGCCGGCGGCGCATCGGCCGCGTGCCGGACAGGGAGACGCTCATGCGTGGCGCAGCCTCGGGTTGGAGACGATGGTGACGATGTCGGCGACCGTGATCAGCAGCAGGTAGGCGAGGCAGAACACCATCGCGCAGCCCTGGATCAGCGGCAGGTCGCGGGTCGACACCGCGTCGAGCATCAGCTTGGCGATGCCCGGGTAGTTGAAGATCGTCTCGACGATGATGACGCCGCCGAGCAGGTACGACAGGGAGAGCGCCACCGCATTGACGATCGGACCGAGCGCGTTCGGCAGGGCGTGGTGCAGCACCATGCGGCGGCGCGAGGCGCCCTTCAGAAGCGCCATCTCGACGTAGGGCGTGTTCAGGGTCTCGATCACCGCGGCCCGCGTCATGCGGATCATCTGCGCCGAGACGACGAAGCTCAGGGTCAGCACCGGCATCGCGTAGGCCTTGAGGAGGCCCGTGAGCGTCGTGACGTCGCCGGTCATCGACAGGGCCGGCAGCCAGCCGAGATAGACCGCGAAGACGATCACCGAGAGCGTCGCGACCATGAACTCGGGCACCGAGATCACCGCGATGGTGAAGACCGCGACGATCCGATCGATGAGCGTGCCGCGCAGGATCGCGGCCGTGATCCCGAGGGTCAGCGCGACCGGCACCGAGATCGCCGCGGTCACACCCGCGAGCTTGAGCGAGTTCGACAGCCGGCCGGCGATCTGCTCGGCGACCGGGATGCCGTTGACGTAGGAGACGCCGAGATCGCCCGTCGCGAGGTTCTTCAGCCAGATCAGGAAGCGCAGGGCGGCGGGCTGGTCGAGATGCATCGCGGTGCGCAGGCCCTTGACCGCCTCGGGCGTCGCCGCCTGGCCGAGCAGGATCTGCACCACGTCCCCGGGCAGGAGCGCGGTCGCGAAGAAGATGACCACGGCGACGATCAGCAGCGTCACCACGGTGACCACCACGCGGCCCGCGACCATGCGGAGGATGAGGGAGTTCATGGGCGAGCCCGCGCTGGCGACGTCGACGAGGTTCGTCCCGGGGGCGGCCATCCGCCCCCGGAACCGGTGGAGTCTACGCCCCGAACCAGGCGTACTCGGCGAGGCCGTAGGCCATCATGCCGCCGAGCGGATTCGCCACCAGCCCCTTCAGCTTGGGCGACACGCCGTCGAGGTTCGACTGGAAGGTCGGGATCACGGTGCCGGCCTCGTTCGCCACCATGGCCTGCATCTCGCCGTAGATCTGCTTGCGCTTGGCCATGTCGAGGGCGCCCCTCGCCTCGAGCAGCATCGCGTCGAACTTCTCCGACTTGTAGCGGCTCTCGTTCCAGGGCGCTGCCGACTGGTAGAACTGCGAGAAGATGATGTCCGGGGTCGGGCGGGCGTTGATGTTGCCGAAGCCGACCGCGTCCTTGAGCCAGTGGTTCGACCAGTAGCCGTCCGAGGGGACGCGGTCGATGACGAGGTTCAGGCCGATCTTGCCGCCGGCCTGCTGGAGCACCGCGGCGTAGTCGGCCGAGCTGCTGGCCGCGTCCGAGGCGACCATGCGGATCTCCTGGCCGAGCACGCCGGCCTTCTGGAACAGGGCCTTCGCCCGCTCAGGGTCGAACTCGCGCTGCTTGAGCTCGGCGTTGAAGTAGGGGCTCCACGGCGGGACCGGCTGGTCGTTGGCGATCTCGGCGAGGCCGCGCAGCACCGACTTCTGGATCACCGGGCGGTTGACCAGATACTTGAAGCCCTCGACCACCCCGGCCTTGTCGCCCGGCGCGAGGTCGAGGCGGATGTTGAGGTTGGTGTAGGTGCCGAGCTTGCTGATGAAGGGGGCGATTGCCGGATTGCCCTCGATGATCCGCAGCGAGCGCGGGTTGAGGTTGGCGCCGACATGGATGTCGCCCGACAGGACCGCGTTGAGGCGCGCCGACTCGTCCGAGATCGCAAAATACTCGAAGGTGTCGAAGTACGGACCCGACGCCTTCCAGTAATTGGTGTTGCGGGCGACGATCGAGCGGACGCCCGGCTTGAACTCCTTCAGCACGAACGGCCCGGTGCCGTTGCCCTTGGTGAAGTCGGTGGTGCCGTCGGCCACGATCATGAAGTGGTGCAGCGCCAGGATCGTCGGCAGGTCGGCGTTGGCGGCGACCAGCGTGATCGTGGCGGTGAGGTCGTCGGCGGCGGTGACGTCGGCGAACTGCTTGGCGATCGTGGCGACCTTCGAGCCGGTGGCGGGGTCGAGGTGGCGCTTGAGCGAGAACGCCACGTCCTTGGCGGTCAGGCTCTTGCCGTCGTGGAAGGTGACGCCCTTGCGCAAGCGGACGGTCCAGGTCTTGGCGTCGGCGCTCTCGACGCTGTCGGCCAGTTCCATCGTCAGCTGGCCGGCCCCGTTGATGTAGGTCAGCCGGTTGTAGAGGGCGCAGCAGCGGGTGTAGTCGGTGGCGTTCGAGGCCTTGGCCGGGTCGAGCGTGTCGGCGGTCGAGGCCGAGAAGCCGGCGATCTTGAGGTGGCCGCCCTTGACCGGCTCGGCGGCGAGCGCGGAGCCTGCGCGGCCGAGGATCGCGGTGCCGGCCGACAGGGCGACGCCGCCCGCCAGCATCATCCTGAGCAATTCGCGCCGGTCGGCACCGCGCCGGATGGCGGCCTCGACCATCGCGTCGTCACCGGGAGTCCAGTTGGCCGTCCTGTCGCTCATCGCAAGTCTCCTGGGGCGACGGTGATCCGTCGTCGGCGGGGGTTCGGGAAGCTCTCACTCGACGCGGGCCGCATCCCGCGACGACGATTCGTGACGAGGGGCGGACGGACCGGTCGTCGAGAGCCCGGGGGCTTTGCGCGACATCCGGTCCTGCGGGCCGTGACGCTGTACCAAGGACCGCTCCGCGCCCGCGGGCGGGAGGGCCGTCCGACGCCGCCGGCGATCCGGGCGGCGGCGGGTGAAATTCCGCGGATGGGGCAAGGCCCGTACCATCCGGTCCCGTCCGGCGCCCTCATCCCCCTGGGATCGGCGCCCGGGTTTTCGATGGGAACAGTGTGGCGGATCCGCCTCGCGATTTGCACCGAAACCGCGGAAGGGGACGGCACAAAATTCCGAATCTGCGGTTCCGGCAAAATTTATGCGGCGGGCGGCCGCGCGGGGCTCCGGCGGCGACGCGGCATGTCCGGCTCTGTTACGGCTTGAGCGGTGCGGAATGTCGTGCAGTCGAAGGCGAGTTCACGGGCTGGTTCCGGCAGAAGAGATCGGGTGGGCGGGCCTGCATCGACTGGCGTGAGCGCCGGATCGGGGATGGCGGCGTCCGACCGGCAACGTTCCTCTACGGATCCTGGATGACGAAATTTGCGAAACGCGCCGCGCCGGGGATGGATGGCGTCGTCGAGGTGGCGGATCACCGGTCCCGGCAGCGCGCCGGCGATACCGGTGGGGAGGTGCGATGCGCAACAATCTGCTGCGGCCGGGACCCTTGCCGTGGGCCGGTCGCGTCCATTCGGTTCACGCCGTCACGCCAGAACCCTTCCCCCTTCTGCGCAGGGCTGCCGTTTCCAGAGGAAGACGCTCCCGAACCCGAGATGTGTGAATGCGGTAGCCCATTCGGGAGAGGGGATCCCGCGCTCGATTCTGATGGGGATTTTCCTCGGACAGCCCTGCGCAGAAGAGGGAGGGTTCGGCGCGGCGACGGTTGCTCTCGCAGCACGCGACTTGCCGTGCCGTGTAGCGTTGGCTGGCGCGCGGGAGCGACCCTACGCGTCATTTCTCTAAGCGATTTTGTTCGGACGGCGCCGCACCGCAGACCGCGAACGAAGCCGCCCCCGCCGCCTGACACGAAAAAGGCGGCCTTCCGGCCGCCTCCCCTTCCCCGACGATGTCGTGCGGTCCGCCCGCGCTCACTCGTAGACGCAGACGTAGATCTTGCGCACCGTGTCGATCGTGCGCCAGATGCCGACGAAGCCGGGCTTCATCACGAAGCTGTCGCCCGCCCGGTAGGTCCTGGTCTCGCCGCCCGTCTCCTCGATCTCGACCAGGCCGGAGAGGATGTGGCAGAACTCGAAGGTGGTGCCCTTGATCGAGTGGGTCTCGCCCGGGGTCGCCTCCCAGATGCCGGTCTTGATCATCCCGTCGCGGGTGTCGTCCTGCGCCCAGGTCTTGAATTCGGGCGAGCCCGAGATCAGGCGCTCGGGCAGCGGCAGGGCTTCCTTGGGGGGAAAGCGCGGGTCGATGTCGAGGGTGACGAGAAGGGACATGCCGGTCTCCTGGACTTTGAAAGCTGGGCTCTGAAGGGTCGGGGGCCGCACCGATCGCCGGCGGGGCGGCGTGCGGCGCGCCGCGCCCGGCGTCCCCCTGGACCGGCTCGACCGTAACGGCGCGAATCCGGGGCTCCTGCCGTAAACCGGCAGGCTTTGCGGCGAAAATTCCGAAAACCGCCCGATCTCCAGCGGAATTGTCGGCGCGGTCCGGGCCATCTTTACGGCGAGCGGTGGCGCCATGACGGTGCGGCGCGGGCCTCGGATCCCGTGACGCGCCCGCAGGGCGCCGGCCGACAAGGAGAGGATGCGGTGACGACGCCCCCGAACACGATGCGGCTGAAGTCCTTCGAGCTCGCGACGCAGGACATCGCCACCGTCGAGGTGGAAGCGCTCCACGGTCTGTCCCTCGGGGTCGAGTGGCCGCACCGCCCGGGCGACTGGGAGGCCCTGCGCGCCCTTGGTCACGGCGTCGCCGCCATCGACGAGATCGGCCGCGTGTTCGGCTCGGCGATGTGGTTTCCCCACGGCGAGGACTGCGCGACGATCGGTATGGTCATCACCTCGCCGCGCCTCCAGACCCATGGCGGCGGGCGCTGGATGATGGAGCGCATCCTGCGGCAATGCGGCGAGCGCCGGCTGATCCTGAACTCGACCCGCGCCGCCTACCGCCTCTACGTCTCGCTCGGCTTCGAGCCGCAGGCGACGGTCTACCAGTGCCAGGGCCACGCGACGCCGGCGCCCGCGCCCCGGCTCGCCGGCGCGGTCGAGGTGCTCGCGCCGGCCGACCTCGACGCGGTCGCGGCGCTCGACGCGGCCGGCTTCGGCGCCGGGCGCCCGCGGCTGATGGCGCAGCTCGCCCGGACCGCCGAGATCCGCGGCCTGCGGCGCGACGGGCGCCTGGTCGGCTACGGCATGCGCCGCGCGTTCGGGCGCGGCACGGTCATCGGCCCGGTCGTGGCGGAGAGCGAGGAGGAGGCCGTCGCCCTCGTCGCCAGCCTGCTCGCCGGCCTCGACGGTCAGTTCGTGCGCCTCGACACCCGCCAGGAGGCCGGCCCGTTGCGGGGCTACCTGGAGGCGGCGGGCCTGCGCCAGTTCGACACCGTGCGGACGCTGACCCGCGGCGCCCCGCTTCCCCTCGTCGAGCCCGGGCGCCCCGGCGTCTACGGCCTGGCGGCGCACGCCCTGAGCTAGCTCCACGCTTCGAACTCCGGCGCGACGCGCGGGACCGCCCTCCCCCACGGGCGGATGCCGCGGCGCGCCTCCCGCCACCGCCTGAGACGCCCCTTCCATGGACATCGCAACCCTCCCGGATCGCCGGATCGCCACCGACGCCGTCGCCCTGGTGCCGTTTGCGCCAGCGCACCTGCCCGGCGCGCTGGCGCTGTCGCGGGAGATGTCCTGGCCCTACCGGCTCGAGGACTGGGACTTCGCCCTGCGCGTCGGCCGCGGCTTCACCCTGGAGCGCGACGGCGCGGTGATCGGCACCGCCGCCTGGTTCCCCGACGAGGCCGACCACGCCACGATCGGGATGATCATCGTCGCCGGCGCGGCGCAGGGGCGGGGCCACGGGACGCGGCTGGTCGAGGCGCTGCTCGGGGCGGCGGGCCCGCGGACCCTGCTCCTCAACTCGACCGCCGAGGGCCGCGCGCTCTACGCGCGCTACGGCTTCACGCCGGTCGGCACCGTCCGGCAGCACCAGGGCCCGTACCGGCACCGCGGCGCGGCCGCGCCGGACCCGGCCGTGCGGGCGATGGGGCCGGGCGACGTCGGGGCGATCGCGGCGCTCGACCGGGCGGCGACCGGCTTCGCGCGGCGCCCGCTGCTGGCGCGCCTGATCGCCGCCGGCGAAGGCTGCGTTCTCCTGCGCGACGGCGCGCCCGCCGGTTACGCCATCGCCCGCCCCTTCGGCCGCGGCCACGTGATCGGCCCGGTCGTTGCCGGGAGCCCGGACGAGGCGCGCCGCCTGATCGCCGCGGCGCTCGCCCGCCTCGACGGCGGCTTCGTGCGGATCGACCTGCCCGAAGGGGCGGACCTCTCGCCGTGGCTCACCGGGATCGGCCTGCCGCAGGTCGGCGATGCCCTCACCATGGTGCGCGGGGTAACTCCGCCGACCGGGCCGGCGCGCCTCTTCGCCCTCGCCAACCAGTCGTTCCATTAGCGCCGCGCGAAACGCCGTCGCTTCTCCGAAACACGATCCCGGTGCCGCTATGAAGCTCACATCCTATTGGCTGGACACGTCCGCCCCGTTCGCGGGCGGCGCCACGGGGCCGGTCGAGGGCGCCTGCGACGTCGCGGTGATCGGCGGCGGCCTGACCGGCTCCTCCGCCGCCCTGGCGCTCGCCAGGAAGGGCGCCCGCGTCGTGCTGCTGGAGGCCGACATCATCGGCGGGGCCGCGTCCGGCCGCAACGGCGGCATGTGCAACAACGGATTCGCGCAGGATTACGCCACCCTCTCGGGACGGCTCGGCCGGGACGCCGCCGACACGCTCTACCGCGCCTTCGATGCCGGGGTCGACACGGTCGAGCGGCTGGTGCGGGAGGAGGCGATCGATTGCAGCTTCGCTCGCGTCGGCAAGATCAAGCTGGCCGCCAAGCCCGAGCACTACGACAAGCTGGCGCGCAGCCAGGAACTGCTGGCCTCGACCGTCGATCCCGACACCGCGATGGTGAGCCGCGCCGACCTGGCCGCCGAGATCGGGTCCGAGCGCTATTACGGCGGCCTGATCTACCGCAAGAGCGCGGCCCTGCATGTCGGGCGCTTCGTCCGGGGGCTCGCCGAGGCCGCCGCCCGGCGCGGCGTCGCGGTCCACGAGCGCACGCCGATGACGAGCCTGAAGGCGGCGCCGGGCGGGGGCCACCTCGTCGGCACGCCGAAGGGCACGGTGCGGGCGCGTCAGGTGCTGCTCGCCAGCGGCATCTCGCAGGCCGGGCCGCTCGGCTGGGTGCGCCGGCGCATCGTGCCGGTCGGCGCTTTCCTGATCGCCACGGAGCCTCTGCCCGTCGCGATGCTCGACCGGCTGACCCCGCGGCGGCGCAACGCCACCGACACCAAGAACCTCGTCAACTACTTCCGCACCACGCCGGACAACCGGCTGCTCTTCGGCGGGCGCGCCCGCTTCGCGGTGTCGAACCCGGCCTCGGACGAGAAGAGCGGCGAGATCCTGCGCGCGGCCCTGCACGACGTCTTCCCCGAGCTGCGGGACGTGCGCATCGACTATTGCTGGGGCGGCATGGTCGACATGACCCGCGACCGCCTCCCCCGGGCCGGCGAGCGCGACGGGATCTACTACTCGATGGGCTACAGCGGCCACGGCACCCAGATGTCGACCCTGATGGGCACCATCATGGCCGAGGTGATGGACGGGCGCGCCGAGCTGAACCCCTGGGGCGGGTTCGCCTGGCCGGCGATTCCCGGCCATTTCGGCCCGCCCTGGTTCCTGCCGGTGATCGGCGCCTATTACCGTCTCAAGGACCGCTTCCAATGACCGATCCCCTTCGGTACCTGGCGCAGGCCGGCATTCTCGGCCGCTACTACGGCGACGGGGCGTGGCGCGAGCCGGCCGGCACGGAGCGCGCCGGCGTCGTCGACCCGGCGACCGAGACGGTGATCGCCGAAGTCGCGCTGTGCGACGCCAGCGACGTCAAGCAGGCGGTCGCCGCCGCGCGGCGGGCCTTCCCGGCCTGGTCGCGCACGGCGCCCCACGAGCGCGCCGCGCTCCTCGACCGCGTCCACGGGCTGGTGCTGGAGCGGCTGGAGCTGTTCGCCCGGGCGCTGAGCGCCGAGATGGGCGCCCCCATCACGTATGCGCGCCAGGCGCAGGTGCCGCTCGCGGCCGCCCACCTGCGGGTCGCCCGCGACCTGCTCGCGACCTATCCGTTCCTGTCGCAGCGCGGCACCACCGCCATCGCCCGCGAGGCGATTGGCGTGTGCGGGCTCATCACGCCGTGGAACTGGCCGCTCTACCAGATCACCGCGAAGGTCGGCCCGGCGCTGGCGGCCGGCTGCACGGTGGTGCTGAAGCCGAGCGAGCTGTCGCCCTTGAGCGCGCTCCTCTTCGCCGAGGTGATGCACGACGCCGGCTGCCCGGCGGGCGTGTTCAACCTCGTCAACGGCACCGGGCCGGTCGTCGGCGAGGCGCTGGCGACGCATCCGGAGGTCGATATGATCTCGATCACCGGCTCGACCCGGGCCGGCGTGCTGGTGGCGCAGGCCGCGGCCCCCACCGTCAAGCGGGTGGCGCAGGAGCTCGGCGGCAAGTCGCCCAACGTGGTGCTGCCGGACGCGGATCTCGCCCGCTGCATCCCGCTCGGCGTCGCCGCGGCGATGCGCAACCTCGGCCAGTCGTGCAGCGCGCCGACCCGGATGCTGGTGCCCCGCGCGCGCCTCGACGAGGTCGAGGCCCTGGCCAAGCAGGCGGTCGCCGGCTTCGTGGTCGGCGATCCGCGGCGCGAGGAGACGACCCACGGCGCCATCGCCAACCGGGCGCAGTACGACCGCGTCCAGCAGATGATCCGGATCGGCATCGAGGAGGGCGCCAAGCTCGTCACCGGCGGCCCCGGGCGGCCCGGCGGCCTGGCGGCCGGCCTGTTTGCCCGCCCGACCGTGTTCTCCGAGGTGCGCCGCGACATGGCGATCGCCCAGGAGGAGATCTTCGGGCCCGTCCTGGCGATCCTGCCCTATGACGGCGTCGAGGAGGCGGTCGAGATCGCCAACGACACGATCTACGGGCTCGGCGCCCACGTGCAGGGCACCGATCTGGAGCAGGTGCGGGCGGTGGCCGGGCAGATCCGCGCCGGCCAGGTCCACCTCAATTCGCCCGACTGGGACCCGGCCGCGCCCTTCGGCGGCTACAAGCGCTCGGGCAACGGCCGCGAGTACGGCCGCGAGGGCCTGGAGGAGTACCTGGAGACCAAGGCGATCCTCGGGTTCTACCGGTGACCGGGACGGAGCCGTGATCCGCGAGGATCACGGTCTTTCGGCCTCGGTCATCCGCTCTCGCAGTTCCGCCTTGCGGCGCGACTGGGCATTATTTGGAAACGATCGTTTTCCATCGTTTCTCTTTTCGCCCAGAAACCTCCCGGACATACTCCCCTCCATCGAAGCAGCGCCGCACCGGCCACCCCGATGGAGACGACGATGACGAAGCCCTACACCCGCCTCGACCTCGACCAGGCCGTCGTCCTGCTCGTCGATCACCAGGCCGGCCTGATGTCGCTGGTGCGCGACTTCGATCCCGACCGCTTCAAGAACAACGTTCTGGCGGTGGCCGACCTCGCTGCCTACTTCAAGTTGCCGACCATCCTCACCACTAGCTTCGAGGACGGGCCGAACGGCCCGATCATGCCGGAGCTGAAGGCCAAGTTCCCGGACGCGCCGTTCATCGCCCGGCCCGGCCAGATCAACGCCTGGGACAACCCCGACTTCGTCGCCGCCGTGAAGGCGACCGGCCGCAAGCAGCTCGTCATCGCCGGCGTCGTCACCGAGGTCTGCGTCGCCTTCGTCGCCCTGTCGGCCATCGCGGAGGGCTACGAGGTGTTCGCCGTCACCGACGCCTCCGGCACCTTCAACCCGGTGGTGCGCGACGGCGCCTGGAACCGGATGTCGGCGGCGGGCGTGCAGCTGGTGAACTGGTTCGCGGTCGCCTGCGAATTGCACCGCGACTGGCGCCGGGACGTCGAGGGGCTGGCGACGCTGCTCGGCGACCACATCCCGGACTATCGCAACCTGATGACGAGCTACGCCGCGTTGCGCGGCACGATCCTGAATGCGGCTCCCGGCGCCTGAGCCGCGCCATGACGATGCGGGAGTTTCGTGACACATAACGGCCCTGCGTGCCGGCTCGCCTGACCTTCCTGGGCAGCGAGCCGGTCTCGGTCACGGGCTCCCGGCATGGCGAAGATCGTCGCTCTCCACTACTTCGCGGTCGTCACCCGCTGCTCGTCGCTGCGCGACGCCGCCACCCAGCTCGACATCCATCCCAACGTGCTGGCGCGGCACATCTCGCAGCTCGAATACTACATGGACGCGCCGCTCCTGGAGCGCAGCCCGCTCGGCATCCGGCTGACGGCGGCGGGCGAATTGCTCGCCGCCAAGCTCGACCGGACGATCAATGAACTCGACCACGTCGTGCGCCTGATCGACGACCTGAAGGGTCTGCGCGGCGGCCTCGTCGGCGTCCACGCCGCCGAGGGTATCGCCTCGGCGATCCTGGTGCCGGTGCTCGCCGCCTTCGCGGCCCGGCATCCGAACGTCCGCGCCCGCCTGCGCACCGGGACCGCCAAGGACGCGGTACGGGCGATCGAGGACGCCTCCTGCGACCTCGCCCTCACCTTCTTCGCCCCGGCCTCCGACGCGATCACGGTGGTCAAGCGGGTGCGGCTGCCGCAATTCATCATCGCGCCGCCGGATCATCCGGTGACGCGGGACGGCGGCACGGCGCCGGCCGCGCTCGCGGGCTACCGCTGGGTGCTGCCGGGCCCGGATTTCGGCGCGCGCAGCTACATCGACCGGGCGGCGGCGGAGGCCGGGTGCCGGATCGTGCCGACCTTCGAGGCCGCCTCCCTCGACCTCCAGCGCACGCTCATCGTGCAGGCCGGCGCCCTCGGGGTGCTGCCGCGCGCCACCGTCGCCGACGCGATTACCGCCGGCACGATGGTGGCGGTGCCCTTCCCCGACACGATGCCGGTCGAGACCTCCCTCGATCTCTGCGTCCCGGCCGACCGCCAGCCGAGCTTCGCCGCCGAGCGCCTGCGCCGCGAGCTGGAGGCCGCGCTGCTCCAGGTGAGGGCCTGACCGGCCGGGGAGTGCCACGGAAAGCGGTGCACGCCTCGCACGATTTCGTCGTAGTCAGGTCGCGTAGCCGAGCGCACCCTGCACCTGGGCACCGGTCGAGGCGGCCTCTGCCTGTTGCAACCGAGCAAGGATAAAGCGCGGGATCCCCTCTCCAGGCGATGCCGGGCTTGCCCGGCATGGCTGCAAGGTGTGGGAGAGGGGGACGCGCCTTATCCTGAAACGATACTGACAACGAGAGCAGGACCACACCGATGACCCTCGCCATGACCTGGGAGGAATGGGCGCAGCACGATGCCTGCGCGCTCGCGGCGCGGGTGCGCGCCGGGGAGGTGACGCCGGCCGAGCTCGCCGCGCAGGCCGCCGCCGGCGTGGCGCTGACGAACCCGGCGACGAGCGCCGTGGTCGAGCTGTTCGACGATTGCGTCGCGGACCCGGCCCGGGACGGCACCGACCTCGATGGGGCCTTCGCGGGCGTGCCGTTCCTGATGAAGGATCTCGGGCCGACCCTCAAGGGACGGCTGCAGGAGATGGGCTCACTCCTGATGCGCGGCAACCGCGCGACGGGCGACAGTCACCTCACCGCCAAGATGCGGAAGGCCGGCCTCAACCTCGTCGGTCGCACCACCACGCCGGAATTCGGCGTGTGCAGCTCGGCCGAGAACCCGGCGGTCTACGTCACCCGCAACCCGTGGAACCTCGACTTCACCACCTGCGGCTCCTCGGCGGGCTCGGCCGCCGCGGTCGCGTCCGGGGTAGTGCCGATGGCGCACGCCACCGACGGGGGCGGCTCGATCCGCATACCCGCCGGGGTGAACGGCAATCTCGGGCTTAAGCCCTCGCGCGGCGTGTTCTCGATCGCGCCCTACGGCTCGGACCTCACCAGCGTCGTGTCGATCCAGGGCTGCCAGTCGCGCAGCGTGCGCGACACCGCGACCTTCGTCGACCAGTGCCGCGGCGGTGCGCCGGGCGAGTTCATGCCGTACTGGACGTCCCCCGAGCCCTACGCGACCCTGATCGGGCGCGATCCCGGTCCCTTGCGCATCGCGCTGTCGCACGAATGGGGCGAGTACCGCGCCGTGCCGCAGCACGTCGCCGAGCTGGAGCGGATCGGGCGCTTCCTCGAGGGGTTGGGCCACCACGTCGAGTGGGCGCTGCCGGCGGTCGACATCCCGGCCGCCTTCGCGGCGCAGACCACCTGCTACATCACCAACTTCGCCCAGACCATCAACGGGCTCATCGCCGCCAAGGGCCTGGAGCGCCCGCCGGAAGACCTCGTCGAGCCGATGAACATCCGGATCTGGGAGGCCGGGCGCCACGCCACCTACGCCGAGCGGACGGCGATGCAGGCGACGTTCAACACCACCGCCCGGGGCTTCGGCGCCTTCTTCGAGGACTGGGACGTCATCCTGACGCCGGTCACCGCCCTGCCGACGCCGCGTGTCGGCACGACCGAGTACCTGACGATCAGCGACACCCCGTCGGTCCACGACTGGTTCGAGAACCTGTGGCGCAACTTCGCCTACACGCCGCTCGCCAACCTGTGCGGCATCCCGGCCCTGTCGATGCCGCTGGGCTGGAACGAGCACGGCCTGCCGCTCGGCATCCAGGCCCAGGCGCGCCAGGGCCAGGACGGGCTCCTGCTCCAGCTCGCCGCGCAGGTCGAGCGGGCGATCGGGGGTAAATGGAACGACGGGCGGCGGCCGGGGGTGCACGTGGCGGCGACGAGCTGAGCGGACACAGGCCGGTCCGGTTCCGGACGGCTTCGACACCCCCGATGTCATCCCGGGTTCCGCACCCGCGGCCCCGGGATGATCACGGTCCACGACACTGTCAGATAGGTACCGACGGGCCTACGATCCATCGTAAGCCACCTCCCTTTCCCGGACGACTGTAGCGTCAGCGGAAGGAGATCCGGGATCCAGCGCAAGGACGTGCCGCGAAGCGGCTCTGAATCCTGCACAGTTGCAGCCATAAGGACGCTTCGCGAGTTCTTGTGCTGGATCCCGGATCTCCTTCCACTTCGTTTCAGTCGTCCGGGAAAGGGGCGGTGGCTTACGATGAGGCGGTGGCCTCTCGGCACCGGAGCCTCCGATGTCGCGTACCGTGCGGGATGACACTGAGGATCTGGAATACCCTGGACCGACGGACGATTCCCGGTCGACGCGTCTCCCGGAGGAGAACCACCCGTGAAGCTCTTCATCGCCGCGCTCGGCACCGAGACCAACACCTTCTCGCCGATCCCGACCGGGCGCGCCGCCTTCCTCGACGACCTCCACGTCGAGACCGGCGCCTCGCGCCGCTCGGATCACTGGTTCGCCGGGCCGCTGCGGGTCTGGCGCGAGAGGGCGGAGGCCGCCGGGTACGAGGTGGCGGAGAGCCTGGCGGCCTTCGCGCCGCCCGGCGGGCCGACGCGCCAGGACGTCTGGGAGGAGTTGCGCGACCGCATCCTCGCCGACCTGAAGGCAGCCGGCCCGGTCGACGTCGCCCTGTTCAACCTGCACGGCGCGATGATCGCCGAGGGGGAAGACGATTGCGAGGGCGCGCTCGTCGCCGCGGCCCGGGAGATCCTGGGGGACAGGGCAACGATCGGGGTCGAGCTCGACCTGCACTGCCACCTGACCGACCGGATCGTCGCGGCCGCCGACGTGCTGCTCACCTACAAGGAATACCCCCATATCGACGTCGACGACCGGGCGCGCGACCTCTTCCGCCTCTGCGACGATGCCCATGCCGGTCGCACCCGCCCGGTGATCGCGGTCGCCGATTGCCGGATGCTGGCGGTGTGGCGCACGCCCAACCCGCCGACACGCGGCTTCGTCGACCGGATGAGCGCGGCGGAGGGGCGGGGCGGAATCCTGTCGCTGTCGCTCGCCCACGGCTTTCCCTGGGCCGACGTCCCGGATGTCGGCGCCAAGGTGGTGGCGGTCACCGACGGCGACCTAGGCCTGGCCAAGGCCACGGCCGAGGCGCTGGCCCGCGAGCTGTGGGAGATGCGGGAGGCCACGACCGACCGGCTGCTCTCCCTCGACGAGGCGGTGCGGGTGGCGCTCGCGCCGCCGGCGGGCGTCACGGTGCTGGCCGACGTCTCCGACAATGCCGGCGCCGGCTCGGCGAGCGATTCGACCTTCCTGCTGCGCGCCCTGGTCGCGGCCGGCGCGACGGCCTGCGCCATCGGCAGCTTCTGGGATCCTGTCGCGGTCCGGCTCTGCCGCGAGGCCGGCGCGGGCGCGCGGCTTCCCTTGCGCATCGGCGGCAAGACCGGGCCGATGTCGGGCGATCCGGTCGACCTCGCGGTGCGCGTCGTCGGCATCGTGCCCGACGCGGTCCAGACCTACGGCAACGGCAAGCAGGCGATGGGCGACTGCGTGATGGTCGAGGCCGGCGGCCTGCACGTCGTGCTCAACGCCACGCGCACCCAGGTCTTCCAGCCGAGCGTGTTCGAGCAGTTCGGCGTGCAGCTGAGCGATTACGCGACGGTGTTCGTCAAGTCGGCCCAGCACTTCAACGCCGGCTTCGCCCCGCGGGCCGACCGCATCCTGCACGTCGCCGTGCCGGGCAGCGCCAACCCGGATTTCTCGCGCCTCCACCTGCCGAGGGCCGCCCGCCCGCTCTGGCCGATCGTCGCCGATCCGTTCTGACGGGCAGGGTTCAGGCTTCACGCCGCGTCGAGCCGGGCGCCCCCCGTCTTCAAGGTGGAGACGAGCCTGTCGAGCATCACCCTGACATGCGCCCGGATCTCCTCGCCGGACGCGGTCGTGGCGCTCTCCGGACAATCGACCATGCGCCGTGCCTGAACCGTCATCGCGCTGACCCTTCTCGAGATTGGGAAACCGCTACGCCGACGCCACCGATACAGCACGGGATCGAACCTGTCTCATCACGATGATGCATGCTCAATACATCAAACAAGAGGCAAATTCGAACTTCCAGCTTTCACCCCGCAGCATGGCGGCGGTTTGTTGCGCCAGTATTGCGTGGAGGGCGGCCGAAAGGACGGGTCGCGCGGGGCGACACCTCCCCATCCGGACGAGGTGCGACGGTCTAAGTGTCTCTCACGAAACTCCCGGTCACCGGCGTCGCTCGATGTGGCGGCGCCAGCGCAGCGGGAGTTTCGTGAGGTGCACTAAGCCGTCAGAGCCTGGCGTAGGTGAAGCGACGCTCCGCCGGGCGGTAACTCGCGAGCCAGTCGGCCCCGCGCCCGGCGTCGCGGGCACCGGCCGCCCAGCGGTCGCGGATCGAGGAGGGCGAGAAGTCGAAGCTCTTCGCCGCGAGCTGGTCGGCCTGTGCCCGGTGGACGAGGTGCAGCAGCGTGACCGCCGGCCCGTGCGGGTCGAGCTGCTGGCGCAAGGCGTATTCCCGCTGAAGGCCCGCGATGGCGCGCCGGCCGGCGCTGGCGAAGATCAGGTCGTTCGCCCGCTCGAGGACCGCGTCGAGGGAGGCCGGGCGGGGCGCCTCCAGGCCGAACAGGTCGAGGGCGATGCAGGTGAGGTCCCGCTGCAGCTCTTCGGCGAAGATCGGGTCGAGGGGCAGGTTGTTGGTGTAGCCGGCGTCGCAGAGCAGGCGGCCGTCGACCTCCACCGGCGCGAAGGCCGGGATGATCGCGGTCGAGGCCAGGACGTGCTCGGGGCGGACCGTCCGGTGCGCGGTGTCGAAGTACACCTCCTCGCCGGTGGTGACGTCGACGCAGCCGATGGTGACGCGCATGTCGCCCCGGTTCAGCCGCTCGAAGTCGACGAGGCGCGCGAGGGTGTCGAGCAGGGGTGAGTGATCGAACAACGCCACGTCGTTCGGCATCCACGGCAGCGCCGACCACAGGCCGGGCAGGCGATGGCGAAAGATGTTGGGGCGGCCCCAGGCCAGGGTCAGGAGGGCGTGCAGGCCATTGTAGACCTGGCGCGGCTTGAGCATCTCGGTGGCGCTCGGCGCCGTGTGCTGGGTCGCCTCGTCCCAGAACTGGCGCAGACGCTCGACCCGGTGCTCGGGCGCGTTGCCGGCGATGATCGCCGCCGTGACCGCGCCGATCGACGCGCCGACGACCCAGCCGGGCTCGATCCCGCGCGCCTGCAGCACCTCGTAGCCGCCGGCATGATAGGCCCCGAGGGCGTTGCCGCCGGCGAGCACGAGGGCGGTGTCGTGGGGCCGGGCTTCCCGGGAGGGGGGCGATCGGTCGGGCGAGGGTTCGGTCATGCTGTCCGGGTGCGAGGAATCCGGGGCGGGGCCTTGCCCTTGCGGGCATCATCCCCGGCGCGGGGCTGCGGTTCCCGGCCCGCTCAGGCGGATGCAGCACCGGCCGCCGCCGCGCCTTGACCCAGGTTAACGTTCCACCGCCAGCAGCCGCCCGCCCTCGTCCATCCGGCAGCGGACCCACTCGCCGTTGCCGAGCGTGCAGCCGGTGACCGCGTGAATGAACCCGAAGTGGCACACGACCAGGGTATGGGCCCAGTCGGGATCCTCGGCCATGCCGGCGCCGAAAGCGGCGATGCGGGCCGCGAACAGGTGGTCGGGCTCGTGCTCCTCCTCGTCGTCGGCCTCGCGCCACCAGACCTCGTCCAGGTGGGCGAGGTCGAGGTGGGGCCAGGCGCGGGCGAGGTCGGTGCGGCACGTGCCGGTGTCGCAGCTCGCGCCCCGGCGCTCCCGTACCGCCGGCGTGACCAGGACGGGAAGGTCCAGGCGGGCGGCGACCGGGGCGGCGGTCTGGAGCGCGCGGGTCAGCGGCGAGCACAGGATGCGCCGCAGGCCTTGGCCCGCGAGCGCGCGGGCGGCGGCCTCCGCCTGCTCGTGGCCGAGCGGCGTCAGCGGCGCATCGACGATGCCGGGATCGAGGCCCGTGGCGTGGTGGTGGAGGTTGAACTGGCTCTGGCCATGGCGAAGCAGGATCATGGCGGGAGAAGTAGGGCGCGGCATCACGTTAGGCTCGCGACGCGCAGCCGCGCCGCGAGGTGCCGGCGGTAGCGCCCGGCCTCGGCCGCAAGCCGCCTGCCCTCCTCGGCATCGGCGGAGTGGACCGCCATCGTCACGGCGCCGAGCTGGAAGGCCGCGTAGGCGATCTCCAGCCACGCGAGGAGATCCGGATCGGGCTCCCGCCCGGTCCGCCGGGCGACGACCGCGTGCAGGCGCCGCCCCGCCGCTCCGTCGAGCCCGAGCTCGATCGCGGCACCCGCGAGGTCCCAGGCGACGTCCTGGCAACCGACGAGGTCGTGGGCGGCGTGGTGGTCGACCGCGTCGGTCTTCAGGATCGTGCCGTCCGGCCGGGCGAGCCATTCCCACCGGTGCAGGCGGTTGTCGGTCTCGACCGGGCGTATCCCCCCGGCGAGGCGGGGAAGGGCGTCACGCCAGCCGTCGACGGCGCCGGCCGCCGCCTCGCCGAGCGCCTGCGTGGCGTTGTGGCGGGCCATCTCCCACAGGGCGGCGAGGGAGGCGCCGCGGCCGGGCTCGCAGGCGAAGGCCGAGGCGCGAAACCCGAGATAGTCGCCGACCCGCTCGGCGAGGCGGAGGCGATCGAGGCGGGCGGGATCGAGCGGCGTCGCCCCCTTGATCCAGCGTTCGACCAGGAAGCCGTGGCAAAACCCCGCCACCTCCGGGGTGAAACCTGCCGCGTGCAGGGCCCTGGCGCGCCGGACCTTCCGCTCGCCCTCGGCGCCGAGGCCGACGAACTTGGCGAGCCAGGTTCCGGTCGCGGTCCGGGCCAGGAACTTGCGGCGCTCCTGCATCGGGTTCGCCGGCGGCCAGGCGGCGCGGTCGTCGGACCGATGAGCCCGCCAAGCTCCCCCCGAGATCTCCGCGAGCGGCGCGCTCAACGGCCCAATGAGGGGGGCGAGCCAGACTTCGAGCCGGTGCTCCGGCCGCTCGGCCCGGAGGACGAGGTCGTCGAAGGTCAGGACGTGGCGCCGGGCCTGCCCGTAACGCCGCCGCGTCTCCTCCGAGGCCTGGTGCCCCGGCTCGCCGCCATGGCTCGGAAACAGCGCGACGCGCTCCGCCGCGATTCCGCGGCGCTCCAGTTCGCAGAGCACCGCGCCGAACGAGCTGCCCGACAGTCCCGGCCCCTCGTCGGCGACGGCGACGGGCGATTCCGGGCCGAGGCGATCGCGCAACGCCTCCGACAGGTGAAGCTCACGCCGGAACGGATGGCCGCTCGGCCGGACGGTCACCAGATCGGTCGCCCCGAGTCCGGCCGCCACCATCGCGCCGAGGCTCGTGCCGATGCTGCGCAGGCCGATCACCGTCGCATCGGCGTCGAATCCGGAGGAGGAGGCTGCCAGGGCGTAGGCCTCCGGGTAGACGGCGTAGAAGGCGAAGCCCTCGGGCAGGCGGATCTCCAGGCGATCGGGCGGGAGCCCGGCGCAAGCTCGGGCGAGTTCGCCGCGATCCGGAATCTCGCCGGCCGCGAAGCCGCTCCGCCACGACGCCCAGACGGACCTTGCGAGCCGCAGCAGCAACCCGGTGAGCCGGGCCGTCGCACCCTCCTGCGCGTCCCGGCCGGTCTCCCGGAACGCCGCGTCCGCCACGCCCTGCACGACTTCGCCCGCCGCGATCAGCGCGCGTACCAGCGCGGCGTGGCGCGGAAGGCCGGGACCGAGCCCGCGCGCGGCCTCGACGGCCTCCAGCAGGCGGGCGATTTCGGCATCGGGATCGGTCTGGCGCCGGGCGTCGCCGTAGACGAGCATGGTCGGATTGCTCCACGGTCGGAGGTGGAGGGAAGTTGCGGAGGCCATCCCGTTCCCCCGCAGCTTATCCTATCCACGACCTCATCCTGAGGTGTGGAGCGATCGAAGATCGCGGAGCCTCGAAGGAGGCCTCCAGGGTTCGCCGCGATATCTGGAGGCCTCCTTCGAGGCCGCTACGCGGCACCTCAGGATGAGGTTGTGGATGGGAGTTGTGGATGGGACACGGCTGGATGTTCTCTTGGTTCTCCTGATTACCCGTCAGTGATGTGAACCGAGTGGCCAGCCGTATCTCTGACCGCAGGACGTACCTCCCTCACGGCGCCACCGCCCGATCCGGCGCCTCCGGCACCACCTCGTCCCCCACCCCCGGGCTCATCAGCCCGCGGAGCGTCGCCGCGAGGTCGGCCATGCCGAGGCCCGCCTTCGGCAGGATGCGGTCGGCCTGGCCGGCGAGGCGGCGGCGGTCCTCGGCGGTGACGTCCTTGGCGGTCAGGACGACGACCGGGATGTCGCGCCATTCCGGCCGGTCGCGCAGGGCGCGCAGGAAGCCGAAGCCGTCGAGCTCCGGCATCATCAGGTCGAGGAGGATCAGGCCGGGCTTGCGCACCCCGACCGCCTCCAGGCCGGCGAGCCCGTTCTCGGCGCTCGCCACCCGCCAGCCCTCGCGGGTCAGCATCGTGGTCATGCGCTCGCGCACGTCCGGGTCGTCGTCGACCACCAGGACCGGCCCCTCGTGGATGGCGGGCCGGAAGCGCTCCATCGCCTCCTTGAGCGCCCCCCACTCGACCGGCTTGTGCAGGTAGTCGGTGGCGCCGAGGGAGAAGGCGAGGTTCTGCTCGTCGAGCACCGTGACCATGATGACCGGCGTCGCGCCGAATTCGGGGTCGGCGCGCAGGGCACGCAGCACCGCCCAGCCGTCCATGCGCGGCATCGTCACGTCGAGGAGGACGACGCGGGGGCGTAGACGCCGCGCCTGCTCCAGGCCGGCGCGGCCGTCCGCGGCGGTCGCGACTGTGAACCCGTCGCGGCGCAGGAAGCGGGCGAGGAGATCGCGGGTCGCCGGGTCGTCGTCGACGACGAGGACGAGGTTGGAGCCGGTGTCGGGCCGCGTGCCGACCGCCGCCGCCGCCGGCTCGGGCAGGCCCTCGCCGGCGGGCTCGGCCGGGTCGCGCTCCTCGTAGAGCGCCGGCAGTTCCAGGGTGAAGGTGGTGCCCTCAGCAAGCCGGCTCGTGACGGTGATCTCGCCGCCGAGCATGTGGGCGAAGGCGCGGGTGATGGCGAGGCCTAAGCCCGTGCCGCCGAAGCGGCGGGTGGTCGAGGCGTCGGCCTGGGTGAAGCGCTGGAACAGGCGCGCCTGCTGCTCCTCGCTCATGCCGATGCCGGTGTCGGTGACGGTGAAGACCAGCCGGTCGCCGCCCTCGCGGTGCTCGCGCGCGGCGTGAAGCGTGATGGTGCCGGCCTCGGTGAACTTCGCGGCGTTGCTCAAGAGGTTGATCAGGCACTGCCGCAGCTTCGTCGCGTCGGTGTGGGCCCGCCCGAGGTGATCGCCGAGGGTCAGGCTCAGGGTGTTGCCCTTCTTCTCCACCAGGGCGTCGACGGTGGTGGCGACCTCCCGCACCGTCTCGGCGACGTCGATCTCCTCGGCGTAGACCTCCATCCGCTCGGCCTCGATCTTCGAGAGGTCGAGCACGTCGTTGATGAGGCCGAGGAGGTGGCGGGCATTCGCCTCGATCTTGCGCATGTCGGCGAGCAGGCCCGCCTCGCCGAGATCCTCCAGCTCCTCCTGCAGCATCTCCGAGTAGCCGATCACCGCCGAGAGCGGGGTGCGCAATTCGTGGCTCATGTTGGCGAGGAACTGGCTTTTCGCGCGGTTGGCCTCCTCCGCCGCCTCCTTGGCGGCCTCGAGCGCCAGCTCGGCCTCCTTGCGGGCGGTGACGTCGGCATGGGCGCCGACCCATTCGCGCACCCGCCCGTCCTCCTCCAGGATCGGGACGGCGCGGCCCTCCATGTGGCGCCAGACCCCGTCGTGGCGGCGCAGCCGGTGCTCGATGGCGTAGAGCGTGCGCGAGGCGACCGCCCGCTCCCAGGCGTTCCGCGTCGCCTCGCGGTCGTCGGGATGGACCGCCGCGAGGAAGCCCTGGCCGGCGGCCTCGGCCGGCGCCTGGCCGGTGAAGCGGGTCCATTCCGAGGTGGCCTGGCGGAAGGCGCCGTCGGGCGTGGTGGTCCAGACGATGGCCGAGGTCGCCTCGGTGAGGGAGCGGAAGCGCTCCTCGCTGTCGACGAGGCGGCGCTCGGCGATCTTCCCCAAGGTCACGTCGGCCATGACGATGCCGACGCCGTCGGCCCGCTCGCCCTCGGGGCCGCGGCCGCGGCGGCGCAAGGGGAAGAAGCTCGCCTCGAAGTGGCGGATCCCGCCCGGTGCGCTCGGGGCCGGCACCGCGACCGCGACGTTGGCGGTGACGAGCCCGCTGTCGCGCGCCGCCGCGAGCTTCGGCCCGAGCTCGTCGCGCAGGGAGGGCAGCAGCGCCCAGATCGGCGCGCCGAGATCGGCGCCGAAGCCGCGCTCGCTCATGTTGCCCAGCGCCCGGTTCATGTGCTGGAGGTTCAGGTCGCGGTCGAGGAAGCCGAGGCCGACGGGGGCGTTTTCCAGGACGCTCTCCAGCAGGTCGGCCATGCGCTGGCTCTCGCGGCGGCGCACCAGGGCGAGGCGGGCGAGCAGCCCGACCGCCGCCAGCGCGGCGGCGAGCGTCACGAGCGGCAGGAGCGGCGAGCGCAGGGCATCCGTCCCGGCGAGGCGGCGCAGGTCGGCGGTGGCCCGGTCCTGGACCTCCCGCGTCAGGTCGCGCACGGCGTCCATGGTGCGCTTGCCCTCCCCGGTCTGGATCAGCGCCAGGGCGGCCTCCTGGCCGCCGGCCCGGCGCGCGGCGACGACCCGGGCGGCGTAATCGGTCTCGGCAGCGATCACGCCTCGGCGCCGCTCCCGCACACCCCGGTCGGGCGTGACGGCATCGATGGCGGCGAGTTCGCCGTCGATCCGGGCGAGCGCCGCCGTATAGGGCTCGAGGTAATCGTCGCGGCCGGTCAGGACGTAGCCGCGCTGGCCGGTCTCGAGATCCTTCATGCTGGAGAGCACCCGCTCGCTCAGCGCCGTGACGCGCGCCAGCCGCTCGGCCTCGGCCCGGCTGCGCGCCCCCTCGACGTAGTTCCAGCCGCCCGCCGCCACCGCGACGACGAGGAGGAGGAAGGCCAGGGGCGATCCCGGCAGGCGCCGGCCGGGGGCGAGGAAGCGCCAGCGGTGGGTGGAGGCGGTCTTGCTGCTCATGTCACCTTGCTCTCGGCGCCCCGCGGGAGCCGCGTCGGTCCGTCAGGAAACGCCCGATCCCCGGCATCGCCCGCCGGGCCGGCGGCCGAATTGTCGTGCGACAGGAACCGGACCCTGCCGGCGAGCGCAAGGGTGAAAGAACCCGGCCGAGCCCCCGGCAGGGGACGAGGTGCGCGAAAGCCGCGCAGGGTGAAACCATGTCGCCGGCCGCACGTCACCTCCGGGCCGAGGAACTCAGGGTGAGTATGATGCGACACAAGCCGCTGCGCGAGCAGGTCATCGTGATCACCGGCGCGTCGAGCGGGATCGGGCTCGCCACCGCCCGCATGGCCGCCGAGGGCGGCGCCCGGGTGGTGCTGGCCGCCCGCAGCGGCGACGTGCTCGCGCGCCTCGCCGCGGAGATCGGCGCGCGCGCCCTCGCCGTCACCGCCGACGTGGGCGACCGGGCGCAGGTCGAGGGGATCGCCGAGCGGGCGGTCGCGACCTTCGGCGGCTTCGACACCTGGGTCAACGTCGCGGGACTGACCGTCTACGGCCCGTTGCGCGAGATCACTCAGGAGGACCACGAGCGGCTGATCCGCACCAATTTCTGGGGCACGGTGAACGGCTCCCTCGTCGCCGCCGAGCACCTGCGCGCGCGGGGCGGCGCCTTGATCAACGTCGGCAGCATCGCCTCCGACCTCGCCTTCCCGTTCCAGGGCCTCTACGCCGCCTCCAAGCACGCGGTGAAGGGCTTTACCGACACGCTGCGCATGGAGCTGATCGCCGAGGGCGCCCCGGTCTCGGTCACGCTGATCAAGCCGGCCTCCGTCGACACCCCGCTGCCGAACCGGGCCCGCAACTACATGGACCGCCAGCCGACCCTGCCGCCGCCGATCTACCCGCCGCAGGAGGTCGCGAACGCGATCCTGCACGCGGCGGTGCACCCGCAGCGCGACGTCTTCGTCGGCGGCGGCGGCAAGCTGTTCGTGATGGGCAAGGAATTCGCGCCCGGCGCCTACGACGAGCTCGCCCCCGCGATCATCGCGTTGCAGAAGCGCGGGGAGCCGCCGCGCGATTCCGTGGGCGCCCTCCACGCCCCGGTGCGGGCCGGCGAGGAGCGCGGCGACCCGCCGGTTCCGGTGATGCGCACCAGCGCCTACACGCGGGCGACCCTGCACCCTCTGGCGAGCGCCGGCGTCGCCGCGGGGCTCGCCGCGACGGCGGCGGTGGTGCTCGGGAGCCTGGCGCGGGGCCGGCGGATGTTGTGAGACTTCGGTCCGGTCCTCACGGGACTGACCCCCCCGGGGTCATTCCGGGCTCCACTCCACGGCACCGGATAGAACTTGTCCCATCCACCACCTCATCCTGAGGTGCGAACGAAGTGAGCCTCGAAGGAGGCCTCCAGAGGTCCGCGAGTGAACTGGAGCCCTCCTTCGAGGCCTCCGCTTCGCTCCGTCACCTCAGGATGAGGTCATGGGTGGGGGAGACGCATGGGTGGGAGAGACGATCGTCTCTCGGTGCCGTCCTCGTGCGTCAAGCAGCCCCTCGACGCATCGACTGCGCCCGGCCCTCTTCCTCTCCCAAGTCCCGCTCTCCCAAGTCCCGCTCCCCCAAGTCCCGCCCCCGGGTCTCCGGCAGCCACCACGCCGCCACCGTGCCGATCAGGCTGAAGGCGGCGAGATAGTAGGCCGGCGCCATCCGGTCGCCGGTCGCGGTGATCAGCCAGTTGATGACGTAGTTGGTGCTGCCACCGAACACCGAGACCGCGAGGGCGTACACGATGGCAAGTCCCGAGCTGCGCACCGCCCGCGGCAGCGATTCCGGGATGCCGACGATGATCGCCGCCGCGTTGATCGAGGACAGGGCCGAGAGCAGGAAGGTGACCGCGTAGACGGCGAGCGGGCCGGGCGCCCGCAGGAGCCAGGCGAAGGCCGGCACCGCGAGCACCAGGATCAGCGCGCGCGGCCAGATCATCACCGGGCGCCGGCCGTAGCGGTCGGCGAGGTACCCGCCGAGCAGCGGAAAGGCCACCGAGGCGAGGCCGAGCGCGATCGGCACCGCGGTCGCGGCGGTCTCGGAGAGGCCGAGCGTCGCGCCGGCATAGACCGGCATGTTGGTGCCGACCGCGTTCGAGATCGTCGAGGCGGCGATGACCAGGAAGGTCAGCCCGAGCAGGCGGCCGTGCTCGCGCAGCAGCCGGGCGATCACCGCCCCGGTCGAGGACGCGGCATCCGGGTCCTCTCCGGCGCCCGCCGTTTCCGGCAGGTGGCTGCGGATGACGAGGCCGACCGGCACCACCGCGAGGCCGACCAGGAACATCACCCGCCAGCCCCATTGCGCCATCGCGGCATCGCCGACGGCGAGCGCCAGGCTCGTCGCGAGCAGGCCGGCAAACAGCGCGGCGCAGCCCTGGCTGGCGATCTGCCAGCTGGTGACGAAGCCGCGGTGCTTGTGCGGCGCGGCCTCCAGCAGGTAGGCGGTCGAGGGACCGACCTCGCCGCCGAGCGCCAGGCCCTGGATCAGCCGGCCGGCGATGACGATGGCTTGCGCCCATCCGCCGATCTCGGCGTAGCCCGGGCAGGCGGCGAGCATCAGCATGCCGATCGCCATGAGCGCGATGGTGACGAGCATCGCGGGCTTGCGCCCGGCCCGGTCGGCGAGCGCCCCGATCAGCGCGCCGCCGATCGGCCGCATGACGTAGCCGACGCCGAACAGGGCGAGCGAGGCGAGCAGGCTGTGGCTGGCGTCGGAGGCCGGGAAGAACGCCTCGCCGATCGCCTTGGCGAAGAAGGCGTAGACGGTGAAGTCGTAGAATTCGAGGGCGTTGCCGAGCACCACGGCCCCGACCGCCTTGCGGTCGAGGGTGGGATGGGCGGGGTTGCGCGCGTCCATGCCGGAGATCAGCGGCCCGGTTCGCGCTTGAGGCCGCCGGTCACCGGCGCCTCCCCTGCCGCCACGGCCTCGTCGAAGCCCGACAGCCAGCGCTCGCGGGCTTCCGTGCCCTCGGCGTAGGGGCAGGCCTCGCGGGCGAGGCCCTTGCTCGGGGCGGCGCGGCCCAGCGCGTGGGCGTCGAGGTTATCGGGCGGGGAGTGCATCGGAGGCTCCGGTCGGGCGTGTCGGGGCGATCTAGGGCTTTGGCGGGCGAAGGGGATGGCCGCCGGCTCCGCGGCGTCGGCGGGCCTCCACCCGGACCACGCGCCGCCGACCGGAATAATCCTCATCGAATGTCGCCGCCCCGGAGCACGAAACTTCTCCAGGCGGTCGAAAATTAAAAATACCACTTTAATTGACGCTCGGGCAATACTCTGGAAATCATCGCACATCCGAAAGCGCCAAGCATAGGGCCGCTTCGGGAGAGATCAGGAACGGCGGGCCGGCCCGGCCGGACGACCTTTGGGGAACCACATGCGCACGACGACACTGCTCCGCCAGGCTCTGGCCGGCGCCGCCCTGGCGGCCCTGCTGCTGCCCGCCGCCCCGGCGCTCGCCAATGCCGGCGCGAATGCCGCGCCGGTCCCGCTGCGCGACGCGGCGAAGAGCCCGCTCGTCTCGACGGAGTGGCTGGAGAAGAACATCGATTCCCCGAAGCTGCGCGTCGTCGAGGTCAGCGTCGACCCCGGAATCTACGAGCGCGGCCACATCCCGGGCGCCCACAACGTCGCCTGGCACACCGACCTCGTCGAGACGGTGAGCCGCGACATCGCCGGGCCGGAAAAGTTCGCGGCCTTGGCCCGCCGTCTCGGGGTCGACCGCGACACCACGGTGGTGCTCTACGGCGACAACAACAACTGGTTCGCCGCCTGGGGCGCCTGGGTGTTCGCGCAGTACGGCCTCGTCGACAACGTCAAGCTGCTCGATGGCGGGCGCAAGAAGTGGGAGGCCGAGAAGCGGCCGCTCGACACCCGCACGCCGGAGGTCGCCGCCTCCACGTTCGCCGTCACCCCGGCCTCGACGGGGCTCAGGGCCCGCTTCACCGACGTGCTGGCGGTGGCGCGCAAGGAGCGGGACGAGAAGATCCTCGACATCCGCTCGCCCGACGAGTTCTCCGGCAAGGTCATCGCGCCGGCCGGGGTGCCGGAACTGGCCGTGCGGGCGGGCCACATCCCGGGCTCGGTCAACGTGCCCTGGGCCAAGGCCGTGAATGCCGACGGCACCCTCAAATCCGTCGAGGAGCTGAAGAAGCTCTACGCCGAGGCCGGGATCGACGGCTCGAAGCCGGTCATCACCTCCTGCCGCATCGGCGAGCGCTCGAGCCATTCCTGGTTCGTGCTGAGCCGGGTGCTCGGCTACCCCGCCCGCAACTACGACGGCTCGTGGACCGAGTACGGCAACGCCGTCGGCGTGCCGGTGGTCAACCTCGCCGGCACCGTCTGGGGCGGCAAATGACGGCGAGCGCGGCGGTCCCCGCGACCGCCCCCGCCGGCGCGCCTTTACGCGCCGGCCTCTCCCTGGCTCTCGCCGCGCTCCTGGCGGCGGGCGCCTGGCACCTCTCGGGCGAGGCCGGCGGGACCCGGCTCTCCCTCTCGCTGGTCTTCGGGGCGCTGTTCGGCTTCGTGCTCCAGCGCTCGCGCTTCTGCTTCCTGTGCGTCTGGCGCGATTTCCTCGACCGCGGCGATCCGCGCGGGGTGCTCGGCATCCTCGCCGCGCTCGCCATCGGCATGGCCGGCTACGCCGTGGTGTTCGGCGCGTGGCTGCCGGACCCTTCGGGCACGCGGCTGCCGCCGGGCGCCCATATCGGGCCGGTCGGGCCGATCCTGGCGTTGGCCGGCCTCGCCTTCGGGGCCGGGATGGCGATCTCGGGCTCGTGCCTCAGCGCCCATCTCTACCGCCTCGGCGAGGGCTCACCGACGGCACCGTTCGCGCTTCTCGGCGCCGCCCTCGGCTTCGTCCTGGGCTTCCTGACCTGGAACCCGCTCTACCTCGCGGGCATCGCCGAGGCGCCGGTGACCTGGCTGCCGCGCCATCTCGGCTACGCCGGCAGCCTCGTCGCCGGGCTCGCGGTCCTGGCGGGCCTGGCCCTGTGGCTGCTGCGGCGGCTGCGGCCGGCCCCGCCGCGCGCTTACGCGCCGGACCCGCTGCGGGCGGCGGTCTCGGCCGTGTTCGTCGCGCGCTGGCCGACCTGGCTCGGCGGTCTCGCGGTCGGGGCGATCGGGGCGCTGGCCTACCTGCGGCTCGGCCCCCTCGGGGTGACGGCGGAGATCGGCGGGCGCAGCCGGCAGGCGGCGAGCGCGCTGGGGCTGCTGCCGGAGCGGCTGGAGGGGCTCGACGGCTTTCGCGGCTGCGCCACGGCTTTGCGCGACGGGCTCCTCACCCCCAACGGGCTGTTCGTCGGCGGGCTCGTGGTCGCCGCCTTCGCGGCGGCGCTGGCGGCGGGCCAGTTCCGGCCCGAGCGGCCGGGCCGCGGCCACGTCCTGCGCGGGCTGTCCGGCGGGGTCCTGCTCGGCTGGGGGTCGATGACCGGGCTCGGCTGCAGCATCGGCACGCTGCTCTCCGGCATCATGGCGGGGGCGCTGTCGGGCTGGGTGTTCGGGATCGCGATGCTGGCCGGCCTCACCGCGACCTTGCGCCTCGGCCGGCGGCTCGGGCTCCTCGGGTGAGCACGGGCTAAGCAGATTTCGCCGAAGTGGTTGCCGGTTCGGCGTCAAAAATATGCGATAAAACAAGAACCTAAGCAGACTTGCGTTGGCCTGCCAACGCAAGTCTGCTTAGCCAAGCCGATTTCCGCTTAGCGAAAGCGATCCGGCAGGATCGCCAGAAGCCATCACTCGGAAATCATATGACCGGCGGGGCGGGAGCGGCCTATAGGGCGTGACCCGCCCCAAGGAGACGACCCGTGCCGCCAGCCCCAACCGCCCCTTCGCCGGACGCCAAGGTCGAGCGGCGCGCGGCCTTCCTCGCCGGGTGCCGGCCGGCGACGCGCCGGATCCACGCGCCGATCGTCGACCTCGCCGCCTCGCGCGGCCACCTCAACCCCCGCGGCCTCGGGCATGCCCGGGCCTTCTCCGATCTCGGCTCGCTCGGCCAGAGCAGCGTCGGCTTCGACAGCCTCGGCGATTACGAGGCGGCCGACGCGGCCGGCCGCGCGCCCTACGGCGGCGCCGAGTACGGCGTCGTCCTGTCGCCGGAGGCCGAGGCGGTCTGCGCCAAGTTCGCGCGGCTGCACGGCGGCACCGGCGCGATCGTCTGCGCGTCGGGCCTCGCGGCGATCGCGATCACGCTCGACGCCTTCGCCCCGAAGGCGGTGCTGATCCCGGACGCCCTGTACTTCCCGGCCTGGCGCTACTTGTCCGAGACCGGCCGGGCCACGCTCTTCACCTATCCGGCCGGGGCCTCGGGGGAGGAGGTCGGGGCCCTCATCGCGCAAGCCGGACGGCGTTTCGCCCCCGCCGACACGATGGTCTACCTCGAGGCGCCGGCGAGCGGCACGTTCGAGATCCCGGACATCGCCGGCATCGTGGAGCGGGCGCGGCAGGCCGGCATCCGCACCGTGATGGACAACACCTGGGGAAGCCACGTGCGCTTCCGGCCGCTCGACCACGGCATCGACCTCGCGATCCAGGCGACGACGAAGTACGAGGGCGGCTACGGCGACACGCCGAGCGGCATCGTGGTGGCGCGCGACGAGACCGACCTGTCCCGCCTGCGCCGGCAGTTGCGGATCAGCGGCCACGGCGCGGTCGCGCCCCAGACCTGCACCCGCCTGTTCCACCGGGTCGACGACGCGGCAAGCCGCCTGGAGCGGCACGCGGCCACCGCCGCGGCGCTGATGGCCTGGTTCGAGGGGCAACCCTTCACCGCCGGGATCGTGAGCCCGACCCGCGAGGGCAGCCCCTACCACGCGCGCTTCCGGGAGTATTTCGGCGCCGGCAACAGCCTGTTCACGGTCGCGTTCGACGAGGGGATTCCGGCCGGGCGCGTCCACGCCTTCGTCGACGCGCTATTGCTGTTTCGCGTCGCCGAGAGCTGGGGCGGCCACGTCTCGCTGGTGCTGCCGGTCCATCCGCGGCGTCCGCCCGAGAGCCTGCCGAAGGGCGCGATGTTCCGCTTCAATGCCGGGCTGGAAGAGGCCGACGACCTGGTCGCCGACCTCGCGCAGGCGTCGCGCGGGACGCTCGCCTGAGGGCTACGGGTAGCCGTAGCGGGCCTTGGCCGCCACCAGCAGGTGCAGGGCCTCGCCGTCGCGGCCGGCGGCGCAGGCGCTCGACGCCTTGGCGAGATCGGCCGAGAAGCGCTGGCCGACGGGGGCGTTGAGGTTGCCGGTGGCGACGTCGCTCTCGACGACGGCCTGGGTGCGGGCGATGGCCGGGCCGCAGCCGGTGCCGGCGGGCAGCGCGCCGGCGGGCAGCGCCGCGACGGGCCCGAGCGCGGCCGGCGGCGGGACGGCCGGTTTCGACTGGCAGGCTGCGAGGGCGAGGACGGCCGCGAGGGCGAGCCCGGGCTTGCGATACGACACGGGGTCAGCTCCATCCTGACGTGAGCACATTCGGCCAAGCTTGTGGCAAGCACCGGCGGGTCGGTCAATCACCGGGCGAGCCCGCGTCTGCGGCGGCTTGTCATCGTGCGCGCGGATCGTTACACAGGCGGCCCTCGCATCGGGTTCATCACCCTTCAGGAGACGCGAGCCGTGGCTCATGCCGGCTCCCCGCTGACGCTTCCGACGACCGCCCTTCCGGCGGCGCGGTCGCGCGCGCTCCTCCTCGGCGACCTTCTCCTCCTTATCAGCCCCTAGGGGCCGTCCGGGCATGCGCCTGGGCCCTTGGGGGAGCTTTTGGGACCGAGACACCTTTCTTCCGACGCCGCGCCCGCGCGACCCCTGATCCCGGGCGAACCAGGATTTGCGACCATGACCGACCAGACCGCCCGCACCCCCTCCCCGGCCGAGCGCGTGCTGATCTTCGACACCACCCTGCGCGACGGCGAGCAGTGCCCCGGCGCCACGATGACGCTGGAGGAGAAGCTGGCGGTGGCCGAGATGCTCGACGCGATGGGCGTCGACATCATCGAGGCCGGCTTCCCGATCGCCTCCAACGGCGACTTCGAGGCGGTGGCGGAGATCGCGCGCCGGTCGAAGTCGGCGGTGATCGCGGGCCTGGCCCGCGCGATTCCCGCCGACATCGCGCGAGCCGGCGAGGCGGTGCGCTTTGCCCGTCGCGGGCGGATCCACACCTTCGTGTCGACCTCGCCGATCCATCTGGCCCACCAGATGCGCAAGACCGAGGACGAGGTGCTGGAGATCGTCCTGAAGACCGTCGCCCAGGCCCGCGACCTCGTCGAGGACGTCGAGTGGTCGGCGATGGACGCGACCCGCACGCCGATCGACTACCTGTGCCGCACCGTCGAGGCGGCGATCCGGGCCGGCGCCACCACCATCAACCTGCCCGACACGGTCGGCTACGCCACGCCCGAGGAGTACCGGGCGATGTTCCGGTCCGTGCGCGAGCGGGTGCCGAACTCCGACAAGGCGGTGTTCTCGGTCCATTGCCACAACGACCTGGGGCTGGCGGTGGCCAATTCCCTCGCCGGCATCGAGGGCGGCGCGCGCCAGATCGAGTGCACCATCAACGGCATCGGCGAGCGGGCCGGCAACGCGGCGCTGGAGGAGATCGTGATGGCGATCAAGACCCGCGGCGACGTGCTGCCCTACGAGACCGGCATCGACACCACCCAGCTGGTCCGCGCCTCGAAGCTGGTCGCCGGCGCCACCCACTTCCCGGTGCAGTACAACAAGGCGATCGTCGGCCGGAACGCGTTCGCCCACGAGAGCGGCATCCACCAGGACGGGATGCTGAAGAACCAGACCACCTACGAGATCATGACGCCGGAATCGGTCGGCGTGCACAAGACCTCGCTGGTGATGGGCAAGCATTCGGGCCGGGCCGCCTTCCGCTCGAAGCTCGACGACATGGGCTACCGGCTGTCCGACAACCAGTTCCAGGACGCGTTCGAGCGGTTCAAGGCGCTGGCCGACCGCAAGAAGAACGTCTACGACGAGGACATCGAGGCGCTGGTCGACGAGAACCTCGCCACCGCGCAAAACCGCATCCGGCTGGTCTCGCTCACGGTGGTCGCCGGCACCCGCGGCCCGCAGCGCGCCACGATGAAGCTCGCCATCGAGGATCGCGTCGTCACCGAGGAGGTCGACGGCAACGGCCCGGTCGACGCGGTGTTCAACGCCATCCAGGCCCTGGTGCCGCACGAGGCGTCCCTCGAGCTCTACGACGTCCACGCGGTGACCGGCGGCAGCGATGCCCAGGCCGAGGTTTCGGTGCGCCTGCGCCAGGACGACCGCATCGTCACCGCCCGCGGCGCCGACCCGGATACCCTGGTCGCCTCGGCCAAGGCCTACCTCGCGGCGCTGAACAAGCTGATGGCCGGCGCCAGCCGCCTGCACGCCCAGCACGCCGCCGCCGAGTAGGGAGCCAGCCGGCAAAAAATCGCGGCTCCGGCGGGATCGGGACTGGACAGCCCCCCGCCGGCCCATTAAACGACCCTCACCGCCGGGGCGGTTTGGTGGCTTCCCCGGTGGCGCTCTTGTGAGCGCGGGCGCATAGCTCAGTTGGTAGAGCAGCTGACTCTTAATCAGCGGGTCCTAGGTTCGAGCCCTAGTGCGCCCACCAAAACCCAAGTTGCTCTCGCGGTGACTTGACCCGGATATCCTCAGGATAACCGGCACCATAGGAACGGTTGGTGGCCGTTCCCCTCTCGCCCTCGCGGGTGACGGGCGCATAGCTCAGTTGGTAGAGCAGCTGACTCTTAATCAGCGGGTCCTAGGTTCGAGCCCTAGTGCGCCCACCACTCCCCTCCCCTGCGGATTTCAGATCGAAGCGGTTCACGCCTCCGGCGGTGCCGCGCACGCCCATGGTTTCCGTGACCATGGCGATGCGCCGCGTGCCTGCGACCCGCCGAACCTCGCATTTCCGAGGCTCGCCTGCGGCGAGCACCGGGATGACTTGGAGAGGTGTCGGTCTGCCACCTGACCGATGATGCGACCGGACAATCGTGGCGCAAGTTGCTGGACCTGCACCGGACATATTGCTGTTTCGTATCCGGCAATGCAGGAGAATAAAATTTCGAGGATCATCCGGTCTTGACGCCGCTAATCGCCAATTCGTGAAACGTCCGACAAACCCATAGTCGTGCATGTCTTTTCCCAAGAGACCCTGATTTCCACCTCGCCCTGCGTCAGGAGAGCGGGGACGGTGGCGCGCGTGCGACAGGCGCCACCGGAGCACGCGCGCATACAGGCGGCACCGAACCGATCCTGCCGAGCCCGCGATGCGCGTCCTGCTCACCCTGATTCCCCTCGCCGCCTTCGCGGCCGACGCCCTCGCGGCCGATCTGCCGCCCCGTGCCGCCCCGCCCGTCGCGGTCCTGCCCCTCTTCACCTGGACCGGCCTCTATAGCGGCCTCTTCGCCGGCTATGGCCGGATCGACGACCGGACGCGTCCCGCCTGCATCGGAGCCGACGGCCTCGGCGACGGCCTGCGCTGCCCGGTGCGGTCGGCGTTCTCGCCGCGGGCCGAGGACTTCGTCGCCGGGACCGAGATCGGCTACACCTACCAGCTCGCGCCGGGGCCCGACCTCGTCGTCGGCGCGGCGGCCGATTACCAGTTCACGCCGATCCGCTCCTACGGCCTCGAGACGGGGGCGTTCGCGCAAGGCGGCCAGCCCGGCACGATCTACCCCGGCGGCGTCTACCATGCCGGCCAGCGCCTGGATTGGCTCGGCACCGCCCGGGCCAAAATCGGCTACGCCGTCGACCGCGTCTTCGTCTACGGCACCGGCGGCGTCGCCTTCGGCGGCGTGCGGATCGACACGACCACCACGGCGGATGCCGGGCTCCTCGGCCAGCGCGTCAACCGGCCGGATTTCGATGGCCGCAAGGGCGCGCTGCGCACCGGCCGGGTCGCCGGCGCCGGCGTCGAATACGCGATCAGCCCGCACCTCTCGGTCAAGGGCGAGGCGCTGTACTACGATCTCGGCGCCCGGACCGTGCTCGCCGGGGACGCGAGCGGCTTCCGGCCGAACGTGGCTGCCGGCACCCGCGCCGAGACGAGCGGTGTCCTCGGCCGGGTCGGCCTCAACTACCGCTTCGACGACGGCCTGCCGGTCATCGGCCCGGTCGTCGACGTCGCCAGGGCGCTGATCGACCCGGTGCCCTACGTGGCGCCGGTGGCGCAGGTCTGGGGCTTCGAGATCGGCACCCGCTACGTCTATAGCGCGGGCCGGTTCGGCAAGTCGTTCTACCGGCCGGCCGACGAGACGATGATCTCGCGCCTGACCTACCGCGACTTCGACGCCCATTCCGGCGAGACCTTCGCCCGCCTCGACCACGCCCCGACCGGGCTGTTCGTCAAAGGCTTCCTCGGCTCAGGCTTCGTCGCTTCCGGCGGCCGGCTCAACGACGAGGATTTCCCGCCCGGCATCCCCGGCAACGTCTACTCGAACACGCGCTCGACGATCCGCGACGGCGACGTCGCCCTCTCGGCGATCGATGCCGGCTACAGCTTCTGGCGCAACGACATCTACCGGCTCGGTACCTTCCTCGGCTACCAGTCGACGGTCGAGCGCGCCAACGCCGTCGGGCTGGTGCAGCTCGCCGGCAATCCGGCGATCGGCGCCCGCGGCGTGCCCAACGGCGTCTCGGTGCTGACCCAGGACAACCATTGGAACGCGCTGCGCGTCGGCCTGGCCGGCGAGGCCCGCTACGACCGGTTCACCCTGTCCGTCGAGGGCGCCTACCTCCCGGTGGTCGGCCTCGACGGCTACGACCGGCACTGGCTGCGCCCGGACATCAACCCGCTCGCCGAGCGCGGCAGCGGGAGCGGGTACTTCCTGCAGGGCGTGATCGCCTACGACCTCACCCCGACGATCAGCCTCGGCATCGGCGCCCGCGCCTGGCGCATGACGGTCGACCGGCAGGACGGCACGACGCGGTTTCCCACCCTGGCCGAGCCGGCGAAGTTCGCCAGCGAGCGGTACGGCGCCTTCGCGCAGATCTCCTACCGGTTCACCGATCCGGATTTCGGCCTGGGCGGGCCGAGGTCGCGGTAGGAGTTTTTCGGTACGGTGCGACTCGAAGCGGTGTTCGGGTTGGCCGCCTCGACTTCACAACCCTCCGAGCCGTCCCGGGCCCCCGCCTCTCAGGCGAGCCCCGGGACGGCCCCGAGAGATACCGATCGAACGGCCCTCACGCCGCCCGCACCGTATCGAGGAAGCGCGCCACCTCGACCGAGAGATGCTCGGATTGGCGCGACAGCTCGGTGGCCGAGGCCAGCACCTGGCTCGCCGCGGCCCCCGTCTCCTCCGCCGCGCCCGCCACGCCCGCGATGTTGCCCGTCACCTCGCCGGTGCCCGCCGCCGCCTGGGACACGTTGCGCACGATCTCCTGCGTCGCCGCCCCCTGCTCCTCGACGGCCGCGGCGATCGAGGTCGCCACGCCCGAGATCTCCTCGATCCGCGCCGTGATCTGGCCGATCGCTCCCGCCGCCTGACCCGTCGAGGCCTGGATCGCCGCGATCTGGCTCGTGATCTCCTCCGTCGCTCGTGCCGTCTGGCCGGCGAGTTCCTTCACTTCCGCCGCCACCACCGCAAAGCCGCGGCCGGCCGCCCCCGCACGCGCCGCCTCGATCGTGGCGTTCAGCGCCAAGAGGTTAGTCTGGGCGGCGATCGACGAGATCAGCCCGACGACGTCGCCGATCCGGGCGGTCGCCTCGGTCAGCGCGCGAACCTGATGCGCGGTCTGCCCGGCCTCCGCCACTGCGGCCTGGGCGAGGCGGGCCGAGCCGTCGACCTGGCGGCCGATCTCCTGCACCGAGGCGCCGAGTTCCTCGGCCGCCGCCGCCACGGTGCCGACGTTGGAGGCGGCCTCCTCCGCGGCCGCCGCGACGGCGGTCGACTGCGCCGCGGTCTGGGTCGCGGTCGCAGTCATCGTCTGGGCGGTGGCCTGGAGCTCGGTCGCCGAGGCCGAGACCTGGCCGACGATGCCGCCGACCGCCCGCTCGAAGGCGTCGGCCATCTGGCGCATGCCGGCCCGGCGCTGCTCCTCGGCGGAGGCGCGGGCGAGCACCGTCTCCTCCTCCAGGGCGCGGGCGCGGATCAGCCCGTCCTTGAACACCTGCACGGCCGCCGCCATCGCGCCGATCTCGTCGCGCCGGGCCGCGCCGGGGATCGGCACGGCGACGTCGCCGGCGGCCAGCCGGCCCATCGCGGCGGTCATGCGGGCGATCGGGCGGGCGATGCCGAGGAGGCTGAACACCACCGCGCCGATCGCCGCCGCGAAGGCGAGCGCCGTCATGAGGCCGGCGATCAGGATGCCGCGGTCGGCGCTGGCGCTGCTCTGCTCGGCGCTCGCCAGGGCGGCGCCGGCATTCATCGTCACGATCGCCTTCAGGGCGTCGGTCGCCTCGGCGTTGATGCCGGCCATCTGGGCGCCGGTCAGCGTCGCGAGCGCCGTGGCCTGGTCGCCCGCCGCCATCGCGCCGGTCACCATCTTCTGGCCCTCGAGGTAGTCGCTCCACCGGGCGACGAAGCGCCCGAACGTCGCCCGTTCCTCCGGCCCGGAGATCAGCGGCTCGTACTTGGCCTGGAGGTCGATCAGCGCCTTGCGGCTGTCGGTCAGGGCCTGCTCGTTGCGATCGTAGGCGGCGTCGTCGGTCGAGGTGACGACGAAGCGGTAGAGGCGGATCCGGTAAGTCTGAGTCTCGGCGTAGATCTGGTTGATCAGGTTCGAGGCCGGGATCCGGATCCGGGCCACGTCGACCACGTCGTCCCGTAGCGTCATGAGCCGCAGGATACCGTTGCCACCCTGCGCCACGCTGAACAGCATCAACGTCATGGTCGTCCCGATCAGGACGTGCTTGATCGACAACTTCATCCCGCGACTGCCCGGTATCCGATGGTCACGCCTCGGGAATCGAGGCGTGACCATACATAGAAGTCGCTTAGTTAGTCATTACTTAAGAAAAGAGTCATTGGCGCGCGAAGCGCCAGATCACCGCGAGAAACAGCACCCCGGCTAATGAACTGGGCAGCCCATGCCCGGCACTTGAGCGGCCCTGCTCCGCCGACTCACTCCGCGGCCGCCGGCCCGGCCTGGTGCGGCCGCGGCCGGGCCTTGCGCCGCAACGCGATCTCCTGTTCGCGCGCCTTCGGCAGCTCGCGATGGGCCTGGTCGCGCCCCGGCCGGTAGGGCTTCGGCCAGGACTGGTTGCGGGCGTCGTACCAGGCGGCGGCCTGGCGGCAGAAGTTCGGGTTCCACAGGTGCGGGCGGCCGAGCGCCACGATGTCGGCCCGGCGGGTGTGCAGGATGGTGTTCACCTGTCCGGCCTCCGTGATCGCGCCCACTGCCATCACCGCCATCGGGGCATGGTTGCGGGCGCGGTTGCGGATCGCGTCGGCGAACTGGACCTGGAACATCCGGCCGTAGACCGGGCGCTGGTCGGCCACGGTCTGGCCGGCCGAGACGTCGACGAGGTCGCATCCCGCCTCGTGCAGGACTTGCGCCACCGCGACCGTGTCGGCCTCTGTCATGCCGCCCTCCGCCCAGTCGGTGGCGGAGATGCGCACCGACATCGGGCGCTCCGCCGGCCAGGCGGCGCGCATGGCGCAGAAGACCTCGAGGGGGAAGCGCAGGCGGTTCTCGATCGAGCCGCCATAGGCGTCGGTGCGGGTGTTGGTGAGCGGCGAGAGGAACGAGGCCATCAGGTAGCCGTGGGCGCAGTGCAGCTCCAGCATGTCGAAGCCCGCCCGCGCCGCCCGCCCGGTCGCCCGCACGAAGTCGTCGCGCACTCGGTCCATCCCGGCCCGGTCGAGGGCTTCCGGCACCTGGCTCACCCCGTCGAGGTAGGGGATGGGGGAGGCCGAGACGATCGGCCAGTTGCCCTCGGGCAACGGACGGTCCATCCGCTCCCAGCCGACCTGCGTCGACCCTTTGCGGCCGGCGTGGCCGAGCTGCATCACGACCTTCGTGTCGGTATGGGCGTGGACGAAATCGACGATGCGGGCCCATTGCGCCTCGTGCGCGTCGGTCCACAGGCCCGGGCAGCCGGGGGTGATGCGGGCGTCGGCCGAGGGACAGGTCATCTCGGTGAAGAGCAGGCCGGGGCCGCCGAGCGCGTGCGAGGTGTAGTGCACGAAGTGCCAGTCGGTGAGGTTGCCGCCCGCGTCGGCCGAGTACTGCGCCATCGGCGCCATCGCGACCCGGTTCGGGATCCGCATCTCGCGTAAAGCAAGACCCGTGAACATCGGCGTCGGACGGCTCGTCCGGTAATCCTCGCCGGTCTCGGCGTGGAGGCGGGCATAGAACGCGTCGTCGACCGCCCGGACGTAATCGGGATCGCGCACGACCAGGTTGTCGTAGGTGACGGACTTCGCCCGGCACATCACCACCATCGAGAACTGCTCGGGGTCCATGTCCCAGGAGCGGTTCATGTGCTCGAACCAGGCGAGCGACACGTCGGCATTGTGCTGGATAACCTGGCAAGGTGTGCGCCGCGCCCGGTCATAGGCTGAGAACGCCGCCTGCACGTCCTCCTCGGCGTTGTCCACCAGCGCGTCGGAGAGCGCGATGGCGCATTCCATCGCGAGCTTGGTGCCCGAGCCGATCGAGAAATGCGCCGAGGCCTTGGCGTCGCCCAGCAGCACGATGTTGTCGTGCGACCAGGTGTGGCAGAAGATCCGCGGGAAGCGGCGCCAGGTCGAGCGGTTGAGGAGCAGGCCGTGGCCCTGCAATTCCTCGGCGTACATGTGTTCGAGGATCCGGCGCGAGCCCTCCTCGTCGGTCTCGGTGAAGCCGTGGCCCTGCCAGCAGGCCTCGTCCATCTCGAATACCCAGGTCGAGCGGCCGGGCTCGTACTGGTAGGTGTGGGCGCAGACGATGCCGTGCGGCGTCTCGCGGAAGAAGTAGTTGAACTCGTCCATCGGCCGAGTCGAGCCCATCCAGCAGAAGCGGTTGGACTTGATCTCGACCTCCGGCCGGAACGCCTCGCGGAAGTGATCGCGGATGCGCGAGTTGATGCCGTCGCAGGCGACGATGACGTCGGAATCCGGGAAGCGGTCCTTGAGCCGGTCGGGCGGGATGCTCTCGCCGAAATGCAGCTCCACGCCCTCCTCGCGGCAGCGCTCCTGCAGGATCTGGAGCAGGCGCATCCGGCTCACCCCGGCAAAGCCGTTGCCGCCGCAGCGCATGACCGTCCCGTCCTTGTGGATCGCCACGTCGTCCCAGTACGAGAACGCGTCGCGGATGCGGGAGAACGAGCGCGGATCGCGCGACAGGAACTCGTGCAGGGTCTCGTCGGAGAACACCACGCCGAAGCCGAACGTGTCGTCGGCCCGGTTCTGCTCGTAGACCTCGACCCGCCAGCCGGGCCGGCGCTTCTTCGTCAGGAGCGCGCAGTAGAGCCCGCCGGGTCCGCCGCCGATCACCGTGACGCGCATGGGAGGCTCCTCATCGTGGCGGCGGGCTCGCCGGCCGAGAAACTCTAACCTTGAAATATTCCGGCGCAAGAGGGCGCCGGGTCGTTCGCGCGACGGCTTGGCAGCGGCGCAGTCTCCGATCCGGATCGATCCCGCGAATGCCGCGCCGCAGCGATTAAAACGGCTTGTTTTTCAGCATTCTGCTCGCTGCACTGCACACCAATATGGCAGGGCGAAAAAGTCGCCGGACGCGGTTGCCAGACGATATTTCATGCGTAAAGTATTCCTCGCGGGACGGGGCCGGGATCCGACGAAAGAGCGCTGCTTCCGCCTCACGCGCCGACTCGACTTCGGCCGCATCACGCCGGACAAGTGCCGTCGATGCTCTCGACAGACGAAGGGACACACGGGATGACGCCGATCCGGAACGCCGCCAGCTGCCTCGCGACCGCGCTGATGGGCGCCACGCTGCTGGCCGGCCCCGCGGCCGCGCAAGCGCCCGAGAAGGTCCGGGTCGGGCTGATGTTCACGCTGTCCGGGCCGTCGGCGGTGCTGGGCGAGCAGGGCCGCGACGGGTTCCTGCTCGCCCTCGACACGCTGGCTAAGAAGCTCGGCGGCCTGGAGACCGAGGTGGTGACGGTCGACGACGAGCTGAAGCCGGATGTGGCCACCAACAAGGCACGGGAACTGGTCAAGCGCGACCGGGTCGACTTCGTGGTCGGGCCGACCTTCTCCAACGTGCTGCGTGCGGTGGTGCGCCCGGTGACCGAGGGCGGCGCCTTCCTGATCTCGCCCAATGCCGGCACCTCGAACTATGCCGGCGCGGAGTGCAACCCGAACCTGTTCGTCTCGTCCTACCAGAACGACCAGGTGCACGAGGTGCTGGGCAAGTACGCCCAGAACAAGGGCTACAAGCGCCTCGTCCTGCTGGCGCCGAACTACCAGGCCGGCAAGGACTCGCTCGCCGGCTTCAAGCATTCCTACAAGGGCGAGGTGGTGAACGAGATGTTCACCCCCCTTGGCCAGCTCGACTTCTCGGCGGAACTCGCCCAGATCTCGGCGGCCCAGCCCGACGCGGTGTTCGCCTTCATGCCCGGCGGGATGGGCGTCAACCTGGTGCGGCAGTACCGCCAGGCGGGCTTGAGCGGCATCCCGTTCCTCTCCGCCTTCACGGTCGACGAGAGCACCCTGCCGGCGCAGAAGGACGCGGCGGTCGGCTATTTCGGCGGCGCGAACTGGGCCCCCGACCTCGACAACCCGCAATCGAAGGCCTTCGTGGCGGCCTACGAGAAGAAGTATGGCAGCGTGCCGGGCACCTACGCCATGCAGGCCTACGACGCCGCCCTGATGATCGATGCCGCGATCAAGCGCGCCAAGGGCGACCTCAAGGACAAGGACGCTCTGCGCGCCGGCCTCAAGGCCGCCGAGTTCCAGTCCCTGCGCGGCAACTTCAAGATCGGCAACAACCACTACCCGATCCAGGATTTCTACCTCGTCAAGGCCGCCAAGCGCCCGGACGGCAAGTACGAGACCCAGATCGCGGAAAAAATCTTTTCGAACTATCAGGACAACTACGCGGCCGAGTGCAAGATGAAATGATCAAAGGGCAGAGGATGCCGGGCCGATGCTCAACCTGTTCCTGATCCAGGCGCTGAACGGCGTCCAACTCGGCATCCTGCTGTTCCTGGTGGCGGCGGGGCTGACCTTAATCTTCGGGGTGATGGATCTCATCAACCTCGCCCACGGCGCGCTCTACATGATCGGCGCCTATCTCGCGGCGACGCTCACCGCCGTCACCGGCAGCTTCGGCCTCGGCCTGCTGCTAGCGCTGCCGGCGACCCTCGCCTTCGGGCTCGCCCTCGAAGTGTTGGTGGTGCGCCACCTCTACGGGCGCGATCACCTCGACCAGGTGCTCGCCACCTTCGGGCTGATCCTGATCCTCAACGAGGGCGTGCGCATCGTCTGGGGCGCCGCCCCGATGAGCGTGCCGGTGCCGGACGCCCTGTCGGGCTCGATCCAGCTCGTCGGCACCCTGCACTACCCGCTCTACCGGGTCGCGATCATCGCCGCCGGCCTCGCGACGGGCTTAAGCCTCCACCTCCTCGTCAACCACACCCGGCTCGGCATGCGGCTGCGCGCCGGAGCCAGCAACGGGCCGATGGTGGCGGCGCTCGGCGTCGACATCCGCCGGCTGTTCCTGGTGGTGTTCGGGCTCGGCGCGATGCTGGCGGGATTTGCCGGCGCGATGGTGGCGCCGATCCTGTCGGTCGACCCCGGCATGGGCGATTCGGTCTTGATCCTGACCTTCGTCGTCATCGTCATCGGCGGCGTCGGCTCGGTGCGGGGCGCCTTCGTCGCCGGCCTCCTCGTCGGCCTCGCCGACCAGTTGGGTCGCAGCTTCGGGCCGATCCTGCTGCGCAGCGTGATGGATGCGTCCTCCGCCTCGCAGACCGGGCGGACGCTCGCCCCGATGCTGATCTACATCCTGATGGCGGCGATCCTGTTCTTCCGGCCCTCCGGCCTGTTCCCGGCGCGGGGGTCGCGATGACCGCCCTCGTCGCCCGCGTGACCGCTGAGCCGCCCCGGCGCCGCGCCGCCCTTCCCGGCACGGCGCTCACCGGCCTGGTGCTCGCGGCGCTCGCCGCCCTGCCAATCGCGGCGGAAGCCGCCGGCCTGCCGTTCCTGGTCGTCACCGCGACCCGGATGATGATCTTCGGGCTCGCCGCCCTCTCCCTCGACCTCGTGCTCGGCTACGGCGCGATGGTGTCGTTCGGCCACGCCGCCTTCATCGGCCTCGGGGCCTACGCGGTCGGCATCCTCGACGCCCACGGCATCCGCGACCTTGCGATCCAGGCGCCGGTGGCGGCCGTGACCTGCGCGCTCTTCGCCCTCGTCACCGGGGCGATCAGCTTACGCACCCGCGGCGTCTACTTCATCATGATCACGCTGGCCTTCGGGCAGATGGCTTATTTCTTCATGGTCTCGCTCGCAGCCTATGGCGGCGACGACGGCCTGCCGCTGTCGGGTCGCTCGACCCTGTTCGGGATGCGGCTGATCGCGGGCGACCCGGCGTTGTTCTACCTGGTGCTCGCGGTGCTGGCGGTCGCGCTGCTGGTTCTGCGCCGCGTCGTCGTCTCGCGCTTCGGCCGGACCTTGCGCGGCAGCCGCGACAACGCCGTGCGGATGCAGGCGATCGGCTTCTCGCCCCTGCCCTACCAGCTCACCGCCTACGTCATCGCCGGGGCCGTCGCGGGCCTCGCCGGGGTGCTGCTGGCCAACCAGGCCGAGTTCGTCTCGCCGGCCTACATGAGCTGGCAGCGATCGGGCGAGCTGATCGTCATGGTGGTGCTCGGCGGCATGGGCACGCTCGTCGGGCCGGTCGTCGGCGCCGCGGCGCTGATCGCGCTGGAGGAGGTGCTGGCGCATTACTCCGACCACTGGCGCCTCGGCCTCGGTGTGATGCTGGTGGCCGTCGTGCTCCTCTCCCGCGGCGGCCTCGCCGGGCTCGCAGCGAAGATCGGGAGGCGCGCGTGACCCCGCTCCTCTCCGTCCGGAATCTTCGGAAATCCTACGGCGCCCTGAAGGTGACGGACGACGTCAGCCTCGACGTGGCGGCGGGCGAGTTGCACGCCATCATCGGGCCGAACGGCGCCGGCAAGACCACGCTGATCCATCAGCTCTCCGGCAGCTTAGCCAGCGATTCCGGCAGCGTGCATCTCGCCGGCGAGGACGTGACCGCGCTTCCGATGATGGCGCGAGTGCGCCGGGGCCTCGCCCGCTCGTTCCAGATCACCTCGATCCTCGACGGGTTCTCGGTGCTGGAGAACGTGGCGCTCGCGGTCCAGGCCCGCTCCGGTTCGAGCTTCCGGTTCTTTCGCCCCGCCGCGAATGAGACGCGGCTGAATGCCGAGGCGATGACTGCGCTCGGCCGCGTCGGCCTCGCAGACCGGGCCGCACGGCGGGCCGGCAGCCTGTCGCACGGCGAGAAGCGCCAGCTCGAACTGGCGGTGGCGCTCGCGACGAATGCCCGCCTGCTCCTCCTCGACGAGCCATTGGCCGGCACCGGCCCGGAGGAATCGGCGATTCTGGTCGGGCTGATGCGCGAACTCAAATCCACCCACACCATCGTGCTGATCGAGCACGACATGGACGCGGTGTTCGCGCTGGCCGACCGGATGAGCGTGCTCGTCTACGGTCGCGTCATCGCGAGCGGCCAGCCCTCGGTCGTCCGCTCCGACCCGGCGGTGCGCGCCGCCTATCTCGGCGAGGAGGAGGCGGCCTGATGCTCACCGTCGAGGGTCTGGAGAGCGCCTACGGCGATTCCCGCATCCTGTTCGGGATCGATCTCTCCGTCGCCAAGGGCGAGGTGGTGACCCTGCTCGGCCGCAACGGCATGGGCAAGACCACCACCGTGAAGTCGATCTTCGGGCTCCTGAAGCCCCGGGCCGGCCGGATCCTGATCGACGGCGAGGACATGGCCGGGCGCCCGTCCCACCTCGTCGCGCGACGCGGCCTCGGCCTGGTGCCGGAGGGGCGCCAAGTCTTCCCGACCCTGTCAGTGGAGGAGAACCTCGTCGCCACCCATCGCGGCGGGCGGAGCGCCAAGTGGAGCCTCGATGCCGTCTACCGCCTGTTCCCGCGCCTGAAGGAGCGGCGTCGCAACGGCGGCGACCAGCTCTCGGGCGGCGAGCAGCAGATGCTGGCGATCGGCCGCGCCCTGATGACCAACCCGCGCCTCGTCGTCCTCGACGAGGCCACCGAGGGGCTGGCGCCGCTGATCCGCGAGGAGATCTGGGCCTGCCTGCGGGCGATCAAGGACGAGGGCGAGGCGATCCTGGTGATCGACAAGAACGTCGACGCGCTCGCCCGCTTCGCCGACCGCCACGTGGTGATCGAGAAGGGCCGCGTGGTCTGGACCGGCACCAGCGCGGCGCTCCGCGAGGCGCCGGAGGTGAAGGACCGGTTCCTTCATGTGTGAAACATCTGTTGCGAAGGAGTGACCGCATGACCCCCATGACCGCAGGCATCACCCGCGCCGGTGAGGGCATCGAGGGCGTCCGCTGGAACATCCTCGGCCAGATCTACATCCCTAAGCAGCACACCGAGAGCTCGCTGTCCTGGCACGCCACCTTCCCGCCGGGCACGTTCGTGCCGCCGCACATCCACCCGACGCAGGACGAGTTCCTGTACATCCTGCAAGGGCGCCTCACCGCGGTGCTCGACGGGCAGGAGAGCGTGGCCGAGCCCGGCGACACGATCCGGCTGCCGCGGGGCCAGCCGCACGGGCTGTTCAACCGCTCGGATGCCGACGTGAAGTGCTTCTTCTGGGTCTCGCCGGCGCGCCGGCTCTACGACCTGTTCTGGGCCCTGCACAATCTCGGGCCGCAGGCCAACCCCGCCGACGTGGTGGCGATCTCGGCCAAGCACGAGGTCGACTTCCTGCCGCCCCCGGACGCGGAGTGAGACGATGCGCGTCCTCATCGTCGGCGCCGGGATCGGTGGGCTCGCCACCGCCCTGATGCTCCACCGGCGCGGCATCCGCGCCACGATCGTCGAGCAGGCCGCGGAGGTGCGCGAGGTCGGCGTCGGCATCAACACCCTGCCGCACGCGATCCGCGAGCTCGCCGAGCTCGACCTGCTGCCCACCCTCGATCGGGTGGCGATCCGCACCAAGGAACTCGCCTACTTCAACCGCCAGGGCCAGGAGGTCTGGCGCGAGCCGCGCGGGATCGACGCCGGCCATCCGGTGCCGCAATTCTCGATCCATCGCGGGCGACTCCAGGCCGTCCTCTACGACGCGGTGCGCGAGCGGCTGGGTCCGGACGCGGTGCAGACCGGCCTGTCGCTCGCCGGCTTCCTCCAGGACGAGGGCGGGGTCACCGCCCACTTCACTGACGCGCGGTTGGGTGATGCCGGCCGGACGATCCGGGGCGACGTGCTCATCGCCTGCGACGGCATCCACTCGGTGGTGCGCAGGAAATTCTTCCCCGACGAGGGCCCGCCGCGCTGGGACGGGGTGCTGATGTGGCGCGGCGCCACCGAGTGGGCGCCGTGGGGCGACGGCCGCACCATGGCGATCGGCGGCGGCATGGGCGCCAAATGCGTGCTCTACCCGATCGCCGAGGCCGAGGGCGGGCGCCAGCTGATGAACTGGGTGGTGTTCGTGAAGATGGCGGACGGCACCCTCTCGCCGCCGCCGAAGGAGAGCTGGTCGCGCCCCGCCCACCGCTCGCAGGTCCTGCCCTACGCGAAGCGCTTCGCCCTGCCGGATTTCGATCTCGCGGCCCTCGTCGAGGCGACGCCGCAGATCTTCGAGTATCCGATGTGCGACCGCGATCCGCTGCCGGGCTGGACCCACGGCCGGGTGACGCTGCTCGGCGACGCCGCCCACCCGATGTACCCGGTCGGCTCGAACGGCGCCTCGCAGGCGATCCTCGACGCGCGGGCGCTGGGCGACGCCCTGGCGGGCGCCGAGCACCCGATGCAGGCACTTCATACCTACGAGGCCGAGCGCCGGCCTAAGACCGCCGAGATCGTGATGCTCAACCGCAAGGGCGGGCCGGAGCGGGTGATCGACGAGGTCGAGAAGCGCGCGCCTGCGGGGTTCTCGCGGATCGAGGACGTGCTGAGCCACGCCGAGCGCCAGGCGATCGTCGGGGGCTATGCCGGCAAGGCCGGGTTCGCGGTGGCTGGGAACGTGAGCCCGCTGCGGGTGGCGGTGTGAGACAGGCCACGCCGTGAGAATTCCTCCTCTCCCCGCAAGCGGGGAGAGGGTTTCGCCCCCCTTGTCGGGGGCGAAACGAGGCGGAAGCCGAGGGTGAGGGGGTGTCTCCGGAGGAGTCTCACTCGTCGAGACCCCCTCACCCTCGCTCCGGCTTCGCCTCCGCTTGCCGCATCCCCGACAAGGGGGATGCGGCCCTCTCCCCGCCCAGGAGGAGAGGGGTACCCGCGCCCAAATCCTTTAAGGTTGAAATATCCATGACGACCCTCTCTCCCCGCCACGTCCTGGTCACCGGCGCCACCCGCGGCATCGGGCGGGCGATCGCGGCGGCGTTCGTGGCGGCGGGGGAGCGGGTGACCGTGCTCGGCCGCAGCCCGGAGAGCGCCGACCGCGCCCGACGGGAACTCGGCGCCGCCTACGCGGTCACGGCCGACGTCACCGACGCGGCGGCCCTGGAGAGCGCCCTCGCGGAGGCCGCCGCGCAGGCCGGCCCAGTCGCCGTGCTGGTCAACAATGCCGGCGGGGCCGAGACCGCACCGCTCGCCCGCAGCGGCGTCGACACCCTGCGCCGGATGATGGCGCTCAACGTCGAGCCGGTGCTCGTCGCGACCCGTGCGGTCGTCCCGGGGATGAAGGCGGCGGGTGGCGGCCGGATCGTGACGGTCGCCTCCACTGCCGGCCTCAAGGGCTACGGCTACGTCAGCGCCTACTGCGCCGCCAAGCACGCCGTCGTCGGGCTCACCCGGGCGCTGGCGCTGGAACTGGCCGCGACCGGCATCACGATCAACGCGGTCTGCCCCGGCTTCACCGACACCGACCTCGTCGGCAGCGCCATCGACGGGCTGGAAGCGAAGACCGGCCGGGCCCGCGACGACCTCATGACCGAGTTCACCCGCCACAACCCGATGGGCCGGCTGATCCGCCCCGAGGAGGTCGCCGACGCGGTGACGTGGCTCGCAGGCCGACAGGCGGGCGCGATCACCGGCCAGGCCGTCGCGGTGGCGGGAGGCGAGCTGTGAACGCCAAGCCTGAAATTCCTGCCGAGATCGCCGCCGAGATTCCCGTCCACCGCACCGAATTGCGGCTGTGGCTGCGTCTGCTCACCACCGCCAACACCATCGAGGCGGAGATCCGTCGCCGCCTGCGCGACCGCTTCGACACCACGCTGCCGCGCTTCGACCTGCTGGCGCAGCTCGAGCGCGCGCCGGACGGCATCATGCTGAGCGAGCTGTCGCGCCGGATGATGGTGTCGAACGGCAACGTCACCGGCCTCGTCGAGCGGCTGGCGCAGGAAGGACTGATCGACCGCCAGGTCTCGGAGGCGGACCGCCGGGCGGTGCAGGTGCGCCTGACGCCGCAGGGCCGCGCGGTCTTCGCCGAGATGGCCCGGGCGCATGCCGACTGGATCGCCGAGCTCGTCGGCGCCCTCGGCCCCGCCGAGCAGGAGGCGCTCTCGACCCAGCTCTCCGCCCTCAAGGCCTCGGTGCGGCCAGGCGGCACTCCAGCAAAGCCTAAGCAAAAACGCCAGGGAGGCACCATGAGGCGCCAGAACGCCATCGCGGCTCCGCTCGCCGGATTCGCGCCGCAGCATTTCGGCTTCGCGATTCAGGACGGCATCGCGACCGTGACGCTGAACCGGCCGGAGAAGAAGAACCCGCTCACCTTCGAGAGCTACGCGGAGCTGCGCGACACCTTCCGAGCGCTACGCTTCGAGGAGAGCGTGACGGCCGTCGTCGTCACGGGGGCCGGCGGCAATTTCTCCAGCGGCGGCGACGTGTTCGAGATCATCGAGCCCCTGACCACGCTCGGGGCCGCCGACCTCCACGCCTTCACGACGATGACCGGCGACCTCGTCAAGGAGATGCGGGCCTGCCCGCAGCCGGTCGTGGCGGCGGTCGAGGGCGTCTGCGCAGGCGCCGGCGCGATCATCGCCATGGCCTCCGACCTGCGGGTGGCCGGCGCCGGCGCCAAGGTGGCGTTCCTGTTCAACCGGGTGGGGCTGGCCGGCTGCGACATGGGGGCCTGCGCGATCCTGCCCCGGATCGTCGGCCAGGGCCGGGCGTCCGAGCTCCTGTATACCGGCCGCTTCATGAGCGCCGAGGAGGGCGAGCGCTGGGGCTTCTTCAACCGCCTGGTGCCGGCGGGCGAGGCGCTGGCTGCGGCCGGCGAGACCGCCCGCGCCCTGGTCCAGGGCCCGGCCTACGCCAACGGCCTGACCAAGCGGATGCTGCACATGGAATGGGCGATGGGGGTGGATGCCGCCATCGACGCCGAGGCGGTGGCCCAGGCGCTCTGCATGAAGACCCAGGATTTCCGCCGGGCCTTCGAGGCGTTCGCGGGGAAGACGAAGCCGGTCTTCGAGGGGAACTGAGCGATGCCGGACCGGACCTTCCTCGACTGGCCGTTCTTCGAGCCCCGTCACCGCGACCTCGCGGCACAGGCCGAGGACTGGGCCTCCCGCACGGTGCCGGGCCTCGTCGACCACCACGACGTCGACGGCTCGTGCCGGCGCCTCGTCTCGGCTCTGGGCGAGGCCGGATTCCTGCGCTACGCCGCCCCCGAGGATGGCGTGTTCGACGTCCGCGCCCTGTGCCTCCTGCGCGAGACCTTCGCCCGGCACGACGGCCTCGCCGACTTCGCCTTCGCGATGCAGGGGCTCGGCACCGGGGCGCTGACGCTCGCGGGCACGCCGGCGCAGCGCGAGGCGGTGTTGCCCGGGGTGCGGGCGGGCCGCCGCATCGCCGCCTTCGCGCTGACCGAGCCGGAGGCGGGCTCGGACGTCGCGCAGATCGCGCTCGCGGCGGTACCGATGCCCGACGGCACGGTGCGGCTCGACGGCGAGAAGACCTGGATCTCGAACGGCGGCATCGCCGACACCTACGTCGTCTTCGCCCGCAGCGGCGAGGCGCCCGGCGCGCGCGGCCTCTCGGCCTATCTCGTGCCGGCCGACACGCCCGGCCTGACGACGCCTGAGCGCCTCGACACCATCGCCCCCCACCCGCTCGCAAGGCTGCGCTTCGAGGGGTGCCGGGTGCCGGCGGAGAACCGCATCGGCGAGGCCGGGGCCGGGTTCAAGGTCGCGATGGCGACGCTCGACGTGTTTCGCTCGACCGTCGGCGCTGCGGCCCTCGGCTTCGCCCGCCGCGCCCTCGACGCCTCCTTGGCCCGCGCCCAATCGCGAAAGCTGTTCGGGGCGCCGCTCGCCGCGATGCAGCTGACCCAGACCAGCCTCGCCGAGATGGCGACGGCGATCGATACCGCGGCGCTCCACGTCTACCGCGCCGCCTGGACCCGTGATTCGGGCGCGCCCCGCATCACCCGCGAGGCCGCGATGGCCAAGATGGTGGCGACGGAAGCCGCGCAAGGCGTGATCGACCGGGCGGTGCAGCTCCACGGCGGCGAGGGCGTCCGTTCCGGCTCGGTGCCGGAGACGCTCTACCGCGAGATCCGCGCGCTGCGGATCTACGAGGGCGCCACCGAGGTCCAGAAGCTCGTCATCGCCCGCCAGATCCTCGCCTGACGGCGGGGTCTCGCCTGAAGGAGTGTCCGATGGAGGCCGCCGTGCAGAAGACCCACGCGCCCGACGCCGCTGTGCCGGAGACCCCAGTGGTCCCGCGCCCCGCCGAGGCCGGGCCCCGCCCCGGCGCCAGCCCCTGGGCGCGGCGCCCCGACACCTTCGTGCGGGACAACCTGCCGCCGCCGGACCGGATGCCGGCCTTCGTCAACCTCGACCGGCTCGGCTACCCCGAGCACCTGAACGCCACGGTCGAGCTGGTCGACCGCCACGTCGCCGAGGGGCGCGGCGACCGCGTGGCCCTCGTCGGCGAGGCCGTCACCTGGACCTATGCCGAGCTGAAGCGCCAGATCGACCGGATGGCGAACGTGCTGGTCGACCGGCTCGGGCTGGTGCCGGGGGGTCGGGTGCTGCTGCGCTCGGCCAACAACCCGACCAAGGTCGCGCTGTATCTGGCGATCATCAAGGCCGGCGGGATCGTGGTGGCGACGATGCCGCTGCTGCGGGCGAAGGAACTCACCCAGATCCTCGACAAGGCCCGGATCCCGCTGGCGCTCTGCGATGCCGGGCTGATCGACGAGATGGCGAAGGCAGCGGCGGACCGCCCCGATCCGGTGCGGGTCGTCACCTGGCGCGGCACCGCCGGGGGCGAACTCGGCGACCTTCTCGACGGCGCCGCCGACCATTTCGAGCCGCCCGAGACCCGGGCCGACGATCCGTGCCTCCTCGGCTTCACCTCCGGCACCACCGGCCTGCCGAAGGCGACGATCCACTACCAGCGCGATCTCCTGGTGATCTGCGACTGTTACGCCCGCGAGGTCCTGCGGGCGACGCAAGACGACGTGTTCATCGGCTCGCCGCCGCTTGCCTTCACCTTCGGCCTCGGGGGCTTGGTGCTGTTCCCGTTCCGGGTCGGCGCACGGGCGGTACTGCTCGAGAAGGCGGGACCTGCGGACCTCGCCGGGGCAATCGCCCGCCACCACGCCACGATCCTGTTCACGGCGCCGACCGCCTACCGGGCGATGCTCGGGCTGATCGGGCAAGCCGACCTGTCGAGCTTGCGCAAGTGCGTCTCGGCGGGCGAGACCCTGCCGGCGCCGACCTTCCATGCCTGGCACAAGGCGACCGGCCTCAAGCTGATGGACGGCATCGGCGCGACCGAGATGCTGCACATCTTCATCGCCTCGCCCGAGGACGAGATCCGCCCCGGCGCCACCGGCCGGCCGGTGCCGGGCTACGAGGCGCGGGTGATCGACGAAGCCGGCAGACCCTGCCCGCCCGGGGTGCCGGGGCGCCTCGCGGTGCGCGGGCCGATCGGCTGCCGCTACCTCGCCGACGAGCGCCAGACGGCGTATGTCCAGGACGGCTGGAACGTCACCGGCGACACCTACCTCCAGGATGCCGACGGCTATTTCTGGTTCCAGGCCCGCAACGACGACATGATCGTCTCGGCCGGCTACAACATCGCGGGACCGGAGGTGGAGGCGAGCCTGCTCGCCCATCCGGCGGTGGCCGAATGCGGCGTCGTCGCCGCGCCCTGCCCCGAGCGCGGCCGCATCGTCGCCGCCTACGTGGTGCTGAACGCAGGGCTCACCGGCGACGCGGCGATGACGCAGGCGTTGCAGGAGCACGTGAAGCAGGATCTCGCGCCCTACAAGTATCCGCGGGCGGTGCATTACGTGCCGGCCCTGCCGAAGACCGAATCCGGCAAGCTGCAACGCTTCGCCCTGCGCCAGCGGGCCGAGGCGGAGGCCGCATCCGTCCAGGGAGAAACCGCATGACCGCCAGCCCGATTCCGCTCCGCCCCGACGCGGATGCAGCCGCCCTGACCACCCTCCAGCCACCGAGCTGGAAGAAGCCGAAGGGCTACGCCAACGGCATGGCCGGCCGCGGCACCGTTGTGATGACCGGCGGCCTGATCGGCTGGGACGAGAACGAGGTGCTGGCCGAGGGCTTCGTGCCCCAGGTCGAGCAAACCTTACGTAACATCCTGGCGGTCCTCGCCGAGGCCGGGGCCGGCCCGGAGCACGTCGCGCGGCTCACCTGGTACGTGCGCAGCGTCGACACCTACCGCGCCTCGCTCGCCGAACTCGGCCCGGTCTACCGCCGGGTGATGGGCCGGCACTTCCCCGCCATGGCCCTCGTCGGCGTCGCCGATCTCGTCGAGCCGGGCGCGCTGGTCGAGATCGAGGCGACCGCGATCGTGCCGGACGAAGCCTGATGCAGCCGGTATCCTGGACGACGGGCGGCCCCCTCGGGGACATCGACCGCGCCTACGACAATGTCGGGGCGATTCCGGATGCCAAGGCGTACCCGGCACGCTGGAGCGAGGCGGCGGCGGCCTTTCGCGCGCAGCTCTCAGGCCAGGGCCGCGCCCGCCTCGGCCTGCCCTACGGCGCCGGGCCGCGCCACGCCTACGACCTGTTCCTGCCGGACGGCGCGCCGCGGGGCCTCGCGGTGTTCGTCCATGGCGGCTACTGGAAGGCCTTCGACCGCTCGGTCTGGTCTCACCTCGCCGCGGGGCCCCTCGCCCACGGCCTCGCCGTCGCGCTGCCGAGCTACACGCTCTGCCCGGAGGCGCGCATCGCCGGCATCACCGCCGAGATCGCCGCCTTCCTCGACCGCGCGAGCGCCGAGGTCGCGGGGCCGATCCACCTCGCGGGCCACTCCGCCGGCGGCCACCTCGTCAGCCGGATGCTGTGCACCGACGTCGCCCTCGCATGTGCCGAGCGCATCGCGCGGGTCGTCTCGATCAGCGGCGTCCACGACCTGCGCCCGCTCCTCGGCACGGGGATGAACGAGGTGCTGCACCTCGATCCCGCCGAGGCCAGGGCCGAGAGCCCCGCCTTGCGCGAGCCGCGCCCGGGCGCCCGGCTGATCGCCGTCGCAGGGAGCGACGAGCTGCCGGAGTTCCGGCGCCAGAACCTGCTGCTGCCGACGGTCTGGCACGGGCTCGGGGTCGAGACGCGGGCGTTCGAGATCGCGGATCGGCATCACTTCAGCGTCATCGAGGATCTGACCGATGCGGGCAGCGACCTGACGCGGGCGCTCACCGGCACCTGACGCTTGGCCGGGACCCCGCCGCGATGGCACAAGCGCCCGCCAGGGCCGTCCGGCCGCGCGAGGAACGACGAGATGACCGTGTCGAGCGACGACGAGCTGGAGGGCCTGCGCCGGATCGGGCGCATCGTCGCCGAGGCGCTGGAGGCGATGGGGCGGGGAATCGAGCCCGGCATGACCACCCTCGAACTCGACCGGATCGGGCGAGACTTCCTGGAGCGGGCGGGCGCCCGGCCGGCGCCCGAGATGGTCTACGGCTTTCCCGGCGCGACCTGCATCAGCGTCAACGAGGAGGTCGCGCACGGCATCCCGGGCGAGCGCCGGATCGCGCCGGGCGACCTCGTCAACATCGACGTCTCGGCCGAGAAGGACGGCTGGTTCTCCGATACCGGCGCCTCCTTCGCGGTGCCGCCGGTGACCCGCGCGGTCGAGCGGCTGTGCCGCGACGGGCGACGGGCGATGTGGACCGGCCTGCGCCAGGTCGGGGCCGGCAAGCCGCTCGCCGGCATCGGCCGGGCGGTCGGCGCCTTCGCCAAGAAGAACGGCTACACCCTGGTGCGCAACCTCGCGAGCCACGGCGTCGGCGCCTCCCTGCACGAGGAGCCGACCGAGATCGCGACCTGGCCCGACGCCTCCGAGCGCCGGATCATGGCCGAGGGGCTGGTCTTCACCGTCGAGCCGTTCCTGTCGCTCGGCGCCGACTTCGCCGAGAATGCCGACGACGATCCCTGGACCCTCTACAGCCGCCCCAGGGCGCTGACGGTCCAGTACGAGCATACGGTGGTGGCGACCCGCAACGGGCCGCTCGTCCTCACCGTGCCGGGGCAGTAGGCTCCCGCCCTTCAGCGCAGCCAGTAGCGCTCGGGCACCAGCGGCGGCGGCACCGGCGCGCCGAGCGCGTCCTGCACCACGCCGTCGACGGTGCGCAGGAGCGCGTCGAGGGGCAGGTCGTTGGCGGCCGAGCCGAACGGCTCCTCCAGTTCGTCGCCGAGCGCGTCGAGGCCGAAGAAGGTGTAGGCGACGAGGGCCGTCGCCACCGGCGTGCCCCAGCCGAGCGAGGCGGCGAGGCCGAACGGCAGCAGCAGGCAGTAGAGCCAGGCGGTGCGGTAGAGAAGCAGCGTGTAGGCGAACGGCAACGGCGTGCCCTGGATGCGCTCGCAGGCCGCCTGCACCCCCGACAGCCCGGCGAGCTTCTGCTCGAACAGGCCGAACGACACGTCGCTGAAGTTCCCCTGCCGCATGGCCGCCGCGAGGTCGGCGGCGAGCGCCGACAAAGCCGCGTCCGCCGGGCTGGCGCAGGCCGCGAGCCGCCCGCGCTCGGCCTCCGGCAGGAAGGGAGCGGCCGCCTCGGCCGCGTCGCGCCCGCGCAGGCGGGCATGGAGCGCGTGGGAAAAGCCCGCGAGGCGCTCGAGGCAGCGCCGGCGCAAGTCCTCGTTCCCGTCCCCCGGCAGCAGCGCGCCGAGCAGCCGGGCGAGGCCGCGGGCCTCGACGATCAGGGCGCCCCACACCTTCCGGGCCTCCCACCAGCGGTCGTAGCAGGCGTTGTTGCGGAAGCTGAGGAAGATCGACAGGGCAAGGCCGATCAGCGTGAACGGCCCGATCCCGGCATTGAGCGGGATCGCGCGGGCCCAGCCCTGCTCCGTCGCCACCACCAGGCAGGCCACAGCCGTGAGGGCGATCACCTGCGGGGCGACCTGCGGCAGGATCGACCCGCGCCACGCGAACAGGATCGCGAGGGCGCCGGGTCGGGGACGGACGATCATGGACGCACACGCTGGCCGATACTGTCGCATCGTCCGACGCCGCGGATACCGCGGCGTC
>NZ_JBSNCC010000028.1:0-54049 GCF_053764715.1 Methylobacterium sp. Gmos1
CTGCGCGAACGGGCCGGTCGCCTCGACGTCGCGACCGGCCGCATCACCTTCGTCGCCTGTCTGATGGCCCTCACCGCACTCGACAATCCAGCATAAGATCAAGCGCTCAAACAGGCTCTGAGGTGCCGAAGCGAAGCGGAGGCCTCGAAGGAGCCCTCCAGATTGCTCCGAGAGTTCTGGAGGCCTCCTTCGAGGCTCCCTCCGGTCGCACCTCAGGATGAGGTCATGGATGGGAGAGCCCGATGCCGAAGGGCCTCGCCGCAATTATCGCGAACCGTGACACCGCTGGCGGACGTCGCCGCTCCAGCTCGTTGCTCTGGCCGCCCTGCCTGCGACGACCCGGCATCCGCTTCGTCGCCGAACGCTCCGGGCCCTTCAGAACCGCTCCACCCACGGCCGCAGCTCGACCTCGAACGACCAGGCGTCTCGGGGCTGGCGCAGCACGTCGAGATAGGCCCGCGCCACGCCCTCCGGCGTCAGCGTGCTGTCGGGCTTGTCCGCCGGGTCGGGCCGGCGGGCGCTGCGCACCGCGCCGTCGACGACGAAGTGGGCGACGTGGATGCCCTTCGGGCCGAGCTCGCGCGCCGCGCTCTGGGCGAGGCCGCGCAGGGCGAACTTGCCCATCGCGAAGGCGGCCGAGAGCGGGAACCCCTTCACGCCGGCGGTGGCGCCGGTGAACAGGATCGCCCCGTGCCCGTGCGGCTCCATGCGCCGCGCCGCCTCGCGGGCGACCAGGAAGGCGCCGAAGGCCGTGACCTCCACCGCCCGCCGCACCGCTTCCGGATCGAGGGCGGCGAGGGGCCCGGGCGCCCGGGCGCTGGCGTTGTAGATCACCACGTCGGGCGCGCCGAGGCGGGCCTCGACCTCGCCGAACAGCGCGGCCACCGCCTGCGGGTCGGCGGCGTCGGCCGCGAAGGTCGCCGCCCCGGTCTCGGCCGCGAGGTCGGCGAGCTTACCCGCGTCGCGGGCGGCGAGGCCGACGCGCAGGCCCTCGGCGGCGAGGAGGCGAGCCAGCGCCGCGCTGATGCCGGCGCCGGCCCCGACGATGAGGGCGGTGCGATAGGGCAGGCTCATGGGCGCTCCTCCCGGGAGGGGGGCAGGTCGAAGACCAGGCAGGTGGTGCTGGCGGTGGCGCAGAGCCGGCCGGCCTCGTCGGTGAGGCTCGCCTCCGCCACCGCCTGGCGGCGTCCGGCATGGACCACCCGGCCCACAGCCGTGACGCGGCCCGACCCCTCCGTCACGGCCCGCAGGTAGTTCACCTTGATCTCCAGCGTGGTGTAGCCGCGCCCCGCCGGCAGGGTGGTGTGGATGGCGCAGCCCATCACGCTGTCGAGCAGCGTCGCCAGCGCCCCGCCATGGACGCTGCCGATCGGGTTGTAGAGGTACTCGCCCGCCGGCATCCGCATCGTCACCCGGCCCGGCTCGGCCTCGTCGAGCGTGATGCCCATCAGGGCGACGATCGGCGGCGGCGGCACCTCGCCGGCGATCAGCGCGCGCAGGAAATCGAGTCCGGCGAGGCCCTGGCCGGCCCGGGCCAGCGCCCGCGGATCGGCCCAGGTGATGCGGCGCTCCCGCACGGGGGCGTCCTGCGGCGCCCCCGGCACCAACGTGGCGGCCATGCTCCCTCCTTTTCACCTTCTTACATGACGTCAGTCATGATACGATATTGATGATCGTCGTCCTCAATCATGTCAACGGGATCGTCGGATGCGGGTGACGCGCGAGCAGTTCCAGGAGAACCGGCGCCGGATCCTCGAGGCGGCCGGCCGTCTCTTTCGCGAGAAGGGGTTCTCCGCCGTCACGGTGGCCGAGGTGATGGAGGCGGCCGGGCTGACCCATGGCGGCTTCTACGGCCACTTCGCCTCGAAGGAGGACCTCGCCGCCCAGGCGCTGGCGCAGGCGCTGGCGCCGTCGCCGCGGGAGGCCGGGACGGGACCCGACGGACATAGGCCCGATCTGGCCGGCTTCGTCGCCGCCTACCTGTCGGCGGCCCATCGCGACCGGCCGGGCAGCGGCTGCGCGCTCGCGGCGCTGGGGGGCGAGGCGGCGCGCCAGCCGGCGCCCGTGCGGCGCGCCTTCACCGAGGGGCTGGAGGCGCGCCTCGCCCGGATGCAGGAGGCCCTGCCCGACGGCGACCGGGCGGCGGCGCTGGCGGCGGTCTCGCACCTCGTCGGCGCCCTGGTGCTCGCCCGGGCGGTGGACGATCCGGCCCTGTCCGACGAGATCCTGGCGGCGGCACGCGGCGCGCTCGGCGATCCGGGACCCGGCGGCCCTTGAGTCAGGCCGGCAGGTTTTTGGTAACCCTCGCGTGACCATGCTGGGGGGCGTCCTTGCCCGAGGCCGGTGATGGTGTTGCGTGTTGCGTTTCCGTACCTGCCCTCGGCGGCGGCCATCGCCTGGGTGCTCGGCACCGGCCTGGCCGCCGCGGTCGAGCCCGCCGCGCCGCTGCCCCCCGCCCCGGTGCCGGGCGCCCAGGCGCCCCAGACCCCGATGCCCGCCGCACAGGCTGCTCCCGGCGCGCCGGTCGAGCCGGTGCGGCGCGAGGTGACAGCCTCGCCCGAGCCCGTGCCGGGCGGCGCGACGCCGCTGCCGGTCGGGCCGATCAAGCCCGGCGCCGCCCCGAAACCGGGCGAGCCCAAGCCCGCTGAAGCCAAATCCGCCGAAGCCAAATCCGCAGAGAGCAAGCCGGCCCCCAAAAAAGTCTCGCGCGAGATGCCGCCGCTGGTGGTGGCGCGGATGTCGCAGGACACCACCCCGACCCTGACACCCGCGACCTTCCTCGACACCCTGCGGGCGGCCGAGCGCTACCAGGCCCTGGTCGAGGCCGGGGGCTGGCCGGCCCTGCCGGCCGACCTCGCGGTGAAGCCCGGCGAGCGCAACCCGGCGATCCCGCTATTGCGCCGCCACCTCGTGCTGACCGAGGATCTGGCCGCCGGCGGCCCGGAGGGCGACGTCCTCGATCCCGGCCTCGTCGCAGGCCTCAAGCGCTACCAGGCCCGGCACAACCTGCCCGAGACGGGGCTCCTCGGCCGCCAGACCGTGGCCGCCCTCAACGTGCCCGCAGGCGTGCGCCAGCGCCAGCTCGCGGCATCGGCCAACCGGCTGATCGGGTCGAGCTTCCCGTTCGGCGAGCGCTACGTCGTGGTCAACATCCCGTCGGCCGCCGTCGAGGCGGTGGACCACGGCGCCGTGGCGCGCCGCTACGTCGCGGTGGTGGGCAAGCCGGAGCGCGCCTCGCCCTCGGTCGAGACGAAGATCACCAACATCAACTTCAACCCGACCTGGACCGTGCCGGTGTCCCTCATCAAGAAGGACATCATCCCGCACATGCGCAAGGATCCGGGCTACCTCGCCAAGATGCACATCCGCATGCTCGACGGGCAGGGCCAGGAGGTGCAGCCGACCGCCGTCGACTGGTCGACCGAGCGGGCGGTGAACTACACGTTGCGCCAGGACCCGGGCTTCGACAACTCGCTCGGCCAGGTGCGGATCGACATGCCGAACCGGCACGCGGTCTACATGCACGACACGCCCTCGAAGTCGCTGTTCACCCGCGACGTGCGCTTCCACTCCTCGGGCTGCGTGCGCGTCGCCGACGTCAAGGCGCTGGTCGGCTGGCTGCTCGAGGGCACGCCGGGCCCCAACGGCCCCGGCTCGGCCTGGGGGCCGATGGAGATCGAGACCGGCATCGCCACCGGCGAGCGCCGCGACATCAAGCTGGCGAAGCCCATCCCGGTGACCTTCGTCTACCTCACCGGCTACGCCACCCCGGACGGCCGGGTGCATTTTCGCGACGACGTCTACGGCCTCGATACGGGCAAGGATCCGGGCAAGGATCCGACCAAGCCGGCGTCGGACGTCGCGGTGACCGGGGCTCTCGCCAAGCCGGAGAATGCCAAGCCGGGGCCGGCGAAGCCCGCAGCCAGGCCGGCGCCGGCGGGGATAGCGGCCGAGCCCAGGCCGGCCGCCAAGCCGGGTGTCGCCAAACCTGTCGCTGCCAAGCCTGTCGTTGCCAAGCCTGCTGCCGCCAAGGCGCCCCCCGCCGAGAAGCCAGCGCCGTAGAGCATTGTCCGACGAAGCGGATGCCGGTTCGTCGATGGCATACGGCGCAGTCAAAGACCCAGAGCCGCGTCCGACTGCAGCGCCACGGTACACGACACTGCCATAGGCGGTGCCGGTGGGCCGACGATCCCTCGCACGTCACACGCTTTCCCGGACGATTGAAACGACGTGGAAGGAGATCCGGGATCCGGCGCGAGAAGTCGCGAAGCGTCCGATTGTCCGCAACGGCGCACCACAGAGAGCCGCTTCGCGGCATATCTTACGTTTGGATCCCGGATCCCTTTCCCTTGACGCTCGGTCGTGTAGGCCCGTTCCGGGCCCGGAAAGGGGCGGCAGCTTGCGGTGGAACGGTGGCCTGTCGGCGTCGGAGCCTCCGGTGTCGCGTACCGTGATGCTACGATCGGACGCTGCTCCGGCCGAGCCGATATCCGCCGCCAGGGCGACCACCGGCGAGACGCCCGCGCCCGAGCGGCAGACCTCCGTCACGCTGACGCGCTCGCCGCGTCGCTCGCGACGCTGCCGGGCGTCGTCTGGGACTAAAGTCCGGTTGTCGGCGAGGTACGCGCGGCGCAATCGCAGAATGACAACCGCCACTGCCGCAAAGTCAGGGTTCACCGTTACCGTAACCTTAGCCATGGTATCGGCAATACGACGCGACCGCGCGGCCGTGTTCATGGTTCCTTAGAATCTTTCTTCCTCAAACTGGTACCACCAAGTCGGGATATCGCCGTCGGAGCGGGATCCGGGCTTGGTCGACAGTCACCCGGCGGAGCGTGCGCAAGCGCCGCGCCCTTCGCCGAGACCCCATCGCGGTGCGGATTTCGTGCAGAACCCAGTCCTCGCAGATCGCGCGCACCGCGCCGCCCGGCTGCTCCGGCGCTTCGCCCGGGATCGCCGCGGCGCCGTCCTGGTCGCCTTCGCGATCGCCGTGCCGGTCGTGATGGCCGCGGTCAGCGCCGGCGTCGAGTACAGCCGGCTGCTCTACCGCCGCGCCCAGTTGCAGAGCGCCGCCGATGCCGGGGTGCTCGCCGGCGCCAACATGCTCAAGCTCGCCAATGCCGACGACGCCTCGGTGGCGAGCGTCACCCGCCAGACGATCCAGGCGCAGGCGCGCACGCCGGCCGACCGGCGCAGCAGCGTCACCGCCGAGGTCGGCGACAATCGCAGCGCCGTGTCGACGGTGATCGAGGAGACGGTGCCCTCGTTGATGGGCAAGCTGCTCAGCCTGCCCTCCACCACCCTGATCGTCAGCGCGAAGGCCCAGCTCGTCGGCTCGATCCGCCTGTGCCTGCTCGCCCTCGATTCCTCGGTCAAGGGGGCGTTCAACATGGAGAAAAACGCGAAGATCACCGCCGACGGGTGCTCGCTCTACTCGAACTCCACCAGCCCGAGCGGCATCAAGGGCAAGGACAGCGCGACCGCGCGGGCGATGTCGATCTGCTCGGCGGGCGGCTTCGACGGCGCCAAGGCCCTGTTCACCCCGGCGCCGATCACCGACTGCACGCCGATCGGCGACCCGCTCAAGAGCCGCCCGCTGCCGAGCCCGGACCCGAGCTGCATCGTCCTGGGCGCCTGGGTCAATCCGCTCGGGAAGAACCCCGCCGGTCCCAGCAACGTCGTCACGGGGTTCGTCAGCCTCGATCCCGGCACCTATTGCGGCGGCCTGCGCATCACCGAGACCGCCATCGTCACGCTTCGCCCCGGCACCTACGTGATGAAGGACGGTCCGCTGATCGTCGACAAGAAGGCGACGATGTCGGGCGAGGGCGTCGGGTTCTTCTTCACCGGCGACAAGGGCGGGCTCCTGTTCGACAAGGACACGACGATCATCCTCACCGCGCCGACGAGCGGCCTGATGGCCGGCCTGCTGATGGCCGAGCAGCGGACCGTCCTCGACCCCGTGCCGGTCCCGATCGACACCTACGTCACGCCCCCGCCCCCTCCCCCGCCGGGCCCGGCGCCGCCGATGCGCCAGTACCGCATCATCAGCGACAACGCCCGCACGATGCTCGGCACGATCTACCTGCCGGCGGGCCGGCTCATCGTCGACAGCAGCCGCCCGGTCGCCGACCAGTCGGCCTACACGGTGGTCGTCGCCCGGCAGATCAACCTCTACGAGGGGCCGAACCTCACCCTCAACGCGAATTACGGCGCGACCTCGGTGCCGGTCCCGGACGGGGTAGGGCCGAGGGTGGGGACGGCGGCGCTGCGGAACTGACCTTCTCGCGCCGGGTCCCCTGCTTCGATCGAACGCCGCGAGATCCGCCCGTTCGCTTCAGGCGATCCTGCCGGATCGCGTTCGCAATGCGAATTGCAGCTTCGCTCGGAGCCTGCCCGACCGATTGCGTCGGTTGGTTCGGCACATGTACCGCACGACCATCCATGTCGTCCCGAGGCTCGACGAAGTTGAGAACCCGGGATCCATAACCGCCGACGCTCCAGCATGAAGCGGGACGTACTCCGCTTCATTCTCAACCGTCAGCGATTATGGATCCCAGGCTCCGCTACGCGGCCCCAGGATGATCAGGAGGGTGTCAACTCTGCGGGATCCCATCAAACAGCCGCTCAGGAAACCCCCAGTCCCCGCACCAGCGCGATGCTGACGAGGAGCAGCACGGCCAGGGAGGCGATGACCGCGAGCGTCACCCGCCCGCCGACCCGGGCCACCACCCGCACGTCGACGCCGAGGCCCAAAGCCGCCATGGCGATCACCGTCAGGATGCCGGCGGTGCGGGTGAGCGGCGCGAGCGCGGCATCGGGCACGAGACCGAGCGAGCGGGCGGTGGCGAGGACGAGGAAGCCGAGGATGAACCACGGCACCAGCTTGAAGAAGCCGAGCTTCCTGCGCGCCCCGGCCGGAGCGCCGGGCTCCTCGCGCAGGCGCGGAGCGAGCAGCGACAGGCCGAGCACGACGGGGCCGAGCATCAGCACCCGCACGAGCTTGACCAGCGTCCCGACCTGGGTGCTGACGAGGCTCACCGGCACGGTGGCGGCGAGCACCTGCGGCACCGCGTAGACCGTGAGGCCGGCGAGCACCCCGTACTCGGTCGGGTTGGTGCCGAGCAAGGGGATGAGGAGCGGCAGGCCGAGCACCACCAGCACGCCGAGGATCGCCGTGAAGGCGATCGAGGAGGCGACGTCGTCGCCGCTCGCGCCGATCACCGGGGCGACCGCCGCGATGGCCGAGTTGCCGCAGATGGCGTTGCCGCAGGCGATCAGGATCGACATCCGGGCCGGCAGCCCGAGTAGCCGCCCGATGGCGTAGCTGGCCAGAAGCGCGATCACCACCGTGGCGACGATGCCGGCAAGCAGCGCCGGACCCGAGGCGACGAGCGCCGCGAGGCTGATCGAGGCCCCGAGCAGCATCACGGCGACCTCGAGCAGCTGCTTGGCGCTGAAGGCGATGCCGATGCGCCAGCGCGGCCCCGGCTCCCAGACCGAGCGGATCGCGATGCCGGCGAGGATCGCGATCACCAGGGCCTCGACGTAGGGGTGGTGGACGAGGCGCTCCTCCGCCGCCTGGACCAGGCTCGCCGCCGCCGTGACGGCGACGCAGAGGGAGAGGCCGGGCAGGACCGCGAGCGCGGTCCGCCCCATCGCGTCAGGCCGCATCGCCGGGCATGCTCGTGAGGGTGGACTTTTTGGAAGCGAGGCTCTCGCCGCAGGGACGCCCGGCGCTCACGCGCGAAAGCTCGTGCCGATTCCGCCCCGGGCCGGCTGGCCGAGCCAGAGCAGCCCCAGGCCGAGGGCCAGGGCGATCGGGGCCGCCGGCGAGAGGGTGAAGGGGAGGCCGAGGAGCTTCCACAGCGCCGGCTGCCCGCCCTCGGCCATCGCCTGGAGGCTCGCCGCCCGGTCCTTCATCAGCGCCACGGCGACGTCGCTGACCGAGGTGACGAGCACCGCGTTGTTGGCGATCGAGCGGGCGCCGTCATAGACGATCCCGACGAATCCGGCAGCGAGGAGCAGAAGGCCGAGGCAGCGGCACAGGAAACGGATCATCCAGGGCTCCGGACCGCGCGCCTGAAGCGGGGCGCGCGGCACCTTGAGTAGAGAGAGGGCCCTGCGGGCGCAAGCTTGAGCGCGGCACCGTGGCGGGTTGATCCGGGCCGCGCCGGCGTGCCACGGCGCTCTCCGACCGACAGCAAGGGACGCGGCATGAACGGCAGGACGGGCGCACGGCCGCAACTGGTGATCTTCGACTGCGACGGGGTCCTGGTCGACAGCGAGCCGATCAGCCTGGCGCGGCTGACCGAGAATCTGCAGCGCATCGGCGTGCCGATCGACCTCGGCACGGTGGCGCGCCGCTTCACCGGCACCAGCATGACCTCGATCATGGCGCACATCGCCGCCGATTACGGCGTGCCGACCCCGGACGGCTTCGTCGACGCGGTGCGGGCCGACACCCTGCGGGCCTTCGACGCCGAGCTCCAGGCGATCAGGGGTGCCGGCGCGGTGCTGGGGGCGATGCCGGACCGGCGATGCGTCGCCTCGAGCAGCGATCCCCAGCGCCTGCGCCACGCGCTCTCGCTCACCGGCCTCCTGGATCACTTCGACGGCCACGTCTTCAGCGCCACCATGGTGGCCCGCGGCAAGCCGTTCCCGGACCTCTTCCTCTACGCCGCGGGGCAGATGGGGGTGGCGCCCGAGCGTTGCGTGGTGATCGAGGACAGCGTGCCGGGCGTCACCGCGGCGCGGGCCGCCGGCATGCCGGTGCTGGGCTTCTGCGGCGGCGGCCACTGGTCGCACGACCGGGCCGGGGCGGATCTTTTGGCCGCAGGGGCGCTTCGCGTTTTCGACGAATTCACCGACCTGCCCCATCTTCTGGAGACCTGGGACGCCTCGTCCCGTTAACGGACGGGGAGCCCTGGCACCGGATTCGCATTGACCTGCGGCGCGCACCCGCCACATTCGGGAATGGCGCCAAGGCCACGAGACCGGTCCGGCCTCCCCTTCGTCCGATCCCCGCGCCGTCAAGCCAACCGGAGCCCGCCGTGAGACCAGCCCGCATCGTCGCCTTCTCGGGCAACGTCCGCCGCCCCTCCCGGACCCGCGCGCTGGTGGAGGCCGTGGCGGCCGAGATCGGGCGCCGCCGCCCGATCGACCTGAAGGTCTTCGACCTCGCCGAGGTCGGCACCGGGCTCGGCGCCACCACCCGGCAAGCCCTGCCGCTGCCGATCGCCCACATGATCGAGGCGATCGAGGGCGCTGACGCGCTGATCGTCGGCTCGCCGGTGCATAACGGCTCCTATTCGGGCCTGTTCAAGCACGTGATCGACTTCCTCGACCCGGCGGCGCTGGCCGGCAAGCCGGTGGCGCTGACCGCGACCGGCGGCGGTCCGCGCCACGCCCTGATGGTCGAGCACCAGCTGCGCCCGCTCTTCGGCTTCTTCACCGCCCACGTCGCGCCGACCGCGGTCTATGCCGGCGAGGCGGAGATCGAGGACGGGATCGTCACCGACGAGCGCGTCGCCGAGCGGGTCGCGGCGGCGGCGGCCGAGCTCGCCCACCTCCTCGACGTGGCGGAGGCCGCCCGCCGCGGGGCGGGGCGGGCGGTGGCGGGGCTCTAATCGCCGCAGCTGGTCACCTGAAGCTTGCGATACGCCCGCCCATAAGCCGCGTAGCTCGCGACGGTGCGGGCCATCATCGCGCGGCGGTTCGCATCGAGGCGCGACAGGGCCTTGGCCGGGCGCCCGCCCCAGAGCCAGCCCGAGTCCAGCACCTGGCCCGGATCGGTGGCGCTGCCGGCGGCGAGCAGCACGTCGCCCTCCACCACCGTGCCGGGGCCGAGCCGCGCGCCCATGCCGATGAGGCAGCCCGGGCCGATGCGCCCGTCGCCGGCGGTGACGTTGTGGCCGAGCGTGGTGTCGCGCTCGATCACCAGGCCGCCGGCCTGGGTGTGGATCGCGCAATTGTCCTGCACGTTCACGTTCGGTCCGATCACGATCGGGCTCAGCGGCGCGTCGAGGAGGCAGGAGAAGAACACGCTCGCCCCCGGCGCGAGGGCGACCCGGCCGCGCAGCCGGGCGGTGCGGGCGACGAACACCGCCGGATCGGGCGCGAAATCGTCGCCCGCGGCCGGGGCCGGCTCGCTCGCGGCCGCCTCGCGCAGGCGCTCGGCCCGCTCGGCGAGCTCGCCCGGGGCGAGGGCGCGCAGGGGCCGGGCCGGGCTCCCGCCGCAGACGAAGCCCGAGGGCAGGGTGGTGCGCGGAAACACCGTGCTGCCGGCCTCCAGCAGCACGCGATCCTCGATCAGCGACCCGTCGAGGACCACGCAGGCATCCTCGATCACGCAGTCGTCGCCGACCGTGCAGGCATGCACCACCGCGTCGCGCCCGACCGTGACCCGGTCGCCGACGATGCAGGGATACATCTCGGCCGCGATGTGCAGGGTCGAGCGGGCGCCGAGCCAGAACCGGTCGCCGACGATCACGTCGTGCCCGTCGGCGCGGATCACCGATTCGTCGCCGAGCCAGGCTTGCGCCCCGAGGCTCGCCCGCCCGATCACCGCGCTGCCGCGGCCGCACCAGACCGGCCGGGCCTCGAAGGTGGGGGTGGTGTCGTCGAAGGGGAGGAGGAGGTCGGGGGTCACGGGGCTGTCCTCCGTCCGGCCGGCCGCGCGGCCGGTCTTGTTGCCGCTCCACATCTACGCCGTTCCGCGCCCGCCGCCAGCCCCGGGTCCCGTGGCGGCCGGTTCGTGCTAGAGCACCGTCCTGCCCCTCCGCCCGGACCCGCCATGACCCCGCGCCTCATGACCCCGCGCCTCTCGATCCAGCCCGAGCCCTTCGACGTCGCGGCGGAGATCGCCGCCCTCACGGCGGAGCTCGGCGGGCGGGCGGGCGCCATCGTGAGCTTCACCGGCCTGTGCCGCGACGAGGACGGGCGGCTCTCCGCCCTCGAGCTGGAGCATTATCCCGGCATGGCCGAGGCCGAGATCGGCCGCGTGCTCGACGAGGCCGCGTCTCGCTGGCCACTCCAGGGCGCCGTCGCGATCCACCGCCACGGCCTGATCCGCCCGGGCGAGGGCATCGTGCTGGTGCTCGCGGCCTCCGCCCACCGCACCGCCGCCTTCGAGGCCGCGAGCTTCCTGATGGACTACCTCAAGACCCGGGCGCCGTTCTGGAAGCGCGAGCACCGCGCCGACGGCACGTCGGGCGGCTGGGTCGAGGCGACGGAGCACGACGCGGCGGCGGCGGCGCGGTGGTGAGGGTGTGAAACGGGGATTACGGCGAATTCGAGCGATCGAATCGAGGAATCGCTGACCGGCCTGCGGCAGGATAACGGTCATGTTCCACGATCACCAACACCCCGAGCCAAGATACCCCGAGCCAAGATACCCCGACCCGGGGCGACCCGAGTCCCTGGCGTTCGACCCGCTGAGCGCGCGCAGCCTCGCGGTGGCCTGCGCCCTCGTCGGGCTCGTCACCCTCCTCCTCTCCGAGCGGCCGACGCCCGGGGGGGTGCTCCTCGCCTGGGCCGGCCTCGTCGGCTGGGCCCTGCTGCGCGTCTTCGGCCGGCGCCGCGCGGCGCCGGCGCGCCGGAGGATCCGCCCGCGGCCGGAGCCGATCATCGAGGTCGTCGAGGTCAAGGACTGGGCGCCCCGGCGCGAGGCCCCGGTGCTGGCGCTGCCCAAACCCTTCACGGCCGTCCAGCCGGAGGGGGCGGAGGCCTGGAAGACCTCGGCGCATCCCGCCGTGCTCGCCGGCGTCCGGCGCCGGCGCGAGCAGGGGTAGGGGAGCCTTTCGGGTCGCCGAACGACCGCGCGCGGCTATCTGTCCAGCACGGCGGCCCTGAAGCCGCCGGCGGAGAGATCATCGGACATGGCCGTTTTCCCATCCCAGGACGCCGCTCACCAGGAGGCCATCCGCGCGGCATCGGCGAGCCCCCGCTCCGCGGCCTGGGCCAGCACCCGCTCCCTCGTGCTGGCGGGCATCGGGGTTGTGTCGTTCACCGCGATCCTGCTGCTGGCCTGGCACTCGGCCGACACGCTGCTGCTGATCTTCGCCGGCATCCTGTGCGCGGTCTTCCTCGACGGGCTCACCCACTACCTCGGCCGCGTCGTCCCGCTCGGGCACGGGGCGCGGCTCGCGATCGTGAGCGTGCTGCTGGCCCTCCTCGTGCTCGGCATGGTCGGGCTCGGCGGCGCGACCGTGGCGGGGCAGGCGCAGCGCCTGGGGCAAACGCTGCAGCAGCAATCCGGCACGGTGAAGTCCTGGCTCGACGCCCGCGGAATCGACACCCGCTTCCTCGATTTCGGCAAGCTGAAGGAGGCCTCGGCCCAGGCCGGCACCAGCGAGGAATCGCGCCCGAAGGGGCCCAGCGGCCTGCCGAGCCCCGGCACGCTCCTGTCGGGCGCCGGCAGCGTTCTCGGCCAGGCCTCGACGGTGGCGCTGGCGGTGTTCGGCGCCATCGGCAACGTGTTCATCGTCGTGGTGCTCGGGCTGTTCGTCGCGGCCGATCCGCGGACCTACCGCGACGGGCTCCTGCGCTTCGTGCCCTCGCGCCAGCGCACCCACGCCGCCTCCGTCGCCGACGACATCGGCATCACGCTCCGCCACTGGCTGTTCGGCCAGCTCGTCGTCATGGCGGCGATCTTCGTCTGCGTCTGGCTCGGCTTGAGCCTCGTCGGCATCGACGGCGCCCTGGTGCTCGGGCTCCAGGCAGGGCTCCTCTGCTTCATCCCGACCATCGGGGCGCTGGTCGCCGGCATCATCATCGTGCTGGCCTCCCTCGCCTCGGGGTTGCAGGGGGTGATCGCGGGCCTGTGCGTCTACCTCCTGGTCCAGACGCTGGAGAGCTACGTGCTGACGCCGTTCGTGCAGAAGCGGGCGCTCGACATCCCGCCCGCCACCCTGTTCGCCGGCCAGATCCTGCTCGGCGTGCTGTTCGGCCTGTGGGGCGTCGCCCTGGCGCTGCCGCTGATGGCGGTCGCCAAGGTGCTGCTCGACCGGCTCTACATCGAGGACACGCTGGGGGAGAGCGCGGGCTGAACCCCCTCCCCCATCGATGCGCGTCAGGCGCTCTGCGGCTTCGTCACCTTGGCCTCGATCGCGTCCCAGACCGCGACCGCGAGATCGGGGCCGCCGAGGCGCTTGATCGCCCGGATGCCGGTCGGCGAGGTGACGTTGATCTCGGTCAGGTTGCCGTCGATCACGTCGATGCCGACGAGGATCAGGCCGCGGCGGCGCAGCTCCGGGCCGATCGCCGCGCAGATCTCCCGCTCGCGCGGGGTCAGCGCCGTCGCGCCGCCGGTGCCGCCGCGCACCATGTTGGAGCGGATGTCGTTGGCCGCCGGCACCCGGTTGACGGCGCCTAACGGCTCGCCGTCGACCAGGATGATGCGCTTGTCGCCCTCCGTGATCCGCGGCAGGAAGCGCTGCACCACCCAGGGCTCGCGGAAGGTGACCGAGAACAGGTCGAACATCGAGCCGAAATTCGGGTCGTCGGGCAGCACCCGCAGCACCGCCGCGCCGCCGTGGCCGTGCAGCGGCTTCATCACCACGGCGCCGTGCTCGGCCCGGAACGCCTCGATCTCGCGCTTGTCGCGGGTGATGAGGGTCGGGGGCATCAGCTCCGGATAGGCGGTGACGAACAGCTTCTCGGGGGCGTTGCGCACCTCGAACGGGTTGTTGACCACCAGCGTGTGCGGGTGGATCCGCTCCAGCATGTGCGTCGCCGTGATGTAGGCGAGGTCGAAGGGCGGGTCCTGGCGCATCAGCACCACGTCGACCTCCGCCAGATCGACCCGCTCCTGCGCGCCGAGGGCCGCGTGATCGCCCTCGACGTCCTGCACCCGCAGGGGCTCGGCCCAGGCGGTGACGCGCCCGTCGCGCATCGACAGCCGGTCGGGGGTGTAGTGCAGGAGCGTGTGGCCGCGAGCCTGCGCTTCCAGCAGCAGCGAGAAGGTGGTGTCGCCGGCGATGCGGATCGCCTGGATCGGGTCCATCTGGACCGCGACGGTGAGGGCCATGTCGGGGGTATCTCCGGTCGCCCGGGTTATCGGGCGGCCCGCGCCCGATGGCAACGGCCGTGACGGAAAGGAGGCCCCGCGCGAGGATCGCGGCGGGGCCTCAAGTCAGGGAGGAAACGCCCATGAGCGTCTGCCGAAACATTTAGCAAGCCTCGTGCCAGCGCCGGGGCGCGCGGCTCCGGCGCCCTGGCGGGCGAGGTCGGCGTCGCGTCGATCGATGTCCCGTATGTCTCGACGCCTCGAGGCGATCCTTACCCGGCCCCTGCCTCCGGATCCTGCCCCGGCCAGTCGACGATGCGGTCCGGCAGTTCCTCGGTCTCGAACTCCTCCTCGGTGCCGCTGACCCGGCCGCGGACCGAGATGCCGGCCTCGTGCACGGTGCGGCGGGTGCCGGAGACCAGGGGGTGCCACCAGGGCAGGTCGCGCCCGTCGCGCACCAGGCGGTAGCCGCAGGTCGGCGGCAGCCACGGCAGGGTGCGCACCGCCTCGGGCGTCAGCCGGACGCAGTCCGGCACCTTGCGCTGGCGCCGGGCGTAGTCGCGGCAGCGGCAGGTGTCGGCATCGAGCAGCGTGCAACCGACATCGGTGTAGTGGATCTCGCCCGAATCCTCGTCCTCGAGCTTGAGCAGGCAGCAGCGGCCGCAGCCGTCGCACAGGCTCTCCCACTCCTCCGGGCTCATCGCCTCCAGGCTCTTCTCGCGCCAGAACGGCGTCGCGGCCTTCAGCGAGGCGGGCGGGCGCGGGGGCTTGCTGCGGGCTTCGGCCACTCTGTTCACGGCTTTCGAGGCGCCCGACGGCGCGGATGCGGGGGTGGCGGGGACGGGAGGCCCCTCCTCTGCCGCGCCCGGGGCCCGCGGGCAAGCACGGCCGGACCGGGTTACGCAATCCTGCGACGTCGTGTCGGCGAGGAAGCGCCCCATATAGGCCTTGGAAGCCTGCGAACGGCTTACCGTCTCGCGCTAGGATGCGAGGCTTGCTAGACCGTCGAATTGCGCCATCCCGAGGACCGCTGCCGTGCCCGAGAACCAGCCCACCGACCGGCTGACCAAGCTCCGGACCCGCCTGTCGCACGGGATGCTCGGCTTCGACGCCTGGCTCAACGACGGCCTCTACAATGGCGGCCGCTCGTTCGGCGAGGCCTACGGGCGCTATGCCGAGCGGATCCAGCGCCGCTTCCGGGTGCGGGGCGTCAAGCGCGTGGTGCTCGACCTCGCGAGCGAGGGCGTGACGCTCGGTCTCGGCGGCGCCCTGGTGATGCTGACGCTGGCCCAGTCGGCCTTCAACCAGACCAGCGAGAACTGGCTGAAGGCCCCCGACCTCGCCGTGACCTTCCTCGACCGCTACGGCACCGAGGTCGGGCGGCGCGGCATCAAGCACGACGACTCGCTGCGCATCGACGAGTTTCCCGACATCCTGGTCAAGGCGCTGATCTCGACCGAGGACCGGCGCTTCTACGAGCACTGGGGCATCGACCCGATCGGGACGTTGCGCGCCGTGACGGTGAACGCGCGCGGCGGCGGCCACGTCCAGGGCGGCTCGTCGCTCACCCAGCAGCTCGCCAAGAACCTCTTCCTGTCGAACGAGCGCTCGCTCGAGCGCAAGATCAACGAGGCGTTCCTGGCGCTGTGGCTCGAGTGCCACCTGACCAAGAACGAGATCCTGAAGCTCTACCTCGACCGGGCCTACATGGGCGGCGGCACCTTCGGGGCGGCGGCCGCGGCGGACTACTACTTCGGCAAGAACCTCAAGGACATCACCCTGCCGGAAGCGGCCATGCTGGCCGGCCTGTTCAAGGCGCCGACGAAGTACGCGCCCCACGTCAACCTGCCGGCGGCGCGCGCCCGCGCGGCGGACGTGCTGCACAACATGGTCGAGGCCGGATACCTGACGGAGGGCCAGATCCAGTCGGCCCTGCGCAACCCGGCGACCCCCGTGACCCGCTCGCGCGACATCAGCGCCGACTACTACCTCGACTGGGCGTTCAACGAGATCAAGAAGCTCGTCGACGAGGGCAAGCTGAAGAAGGAGCGGGTGCTGGTCGTGAAGACCCCGCTCGACCTCGCGATCCAGAAGCGGGCCGATCAGGCGGTGGAGAACGTGCTGCGCCAGTTCGGCGACGCCTTCGACGTCGAGCAGGCGGCCCTCGTCACCATGGACCCCGACGGCGCCGTCCGGGCGATGGTCGGCGGGGCCGATTACGGCCAGAGCCAGTTCAACCGCGCCACCGACGCGCTACGCCAGCCCGGCTCGTCCTTCAAGCCCTACGTCTACGCCGCGGCCCTCGCCACCGGGCAGTGGCGGCCCGAGAGCAAGGTCGTGGACCGTCCGGTCTGCATCGGCAACTGGTGCCCGGCGAATTACGGCCGCTCCTTCGCCGGCACGGTGCCGCTCTGGGTCGCGGTGGCGAAATCGATCAACACCATCCCGGTGCAGTTCTCGATCGCCATGGGCAAGCAGCTCGGCGAGACCCACGATGCCCGCGCGGCCAAGCTCGGCCGGGCGAAGATCATCGAGCTCGCCCACAAGATGGGCATCACCTCGAACCTGGTCGACTCGGTCTCGCTGCCGATCGGCTCGGCCGAGGTCACGGTGCTCGACCAGGCCGCCGGCTACTCGGTCTTCGCCAACGGGGGCCGGCGGGCCAAGCCCTACGCGGCGACCGAGATCCGCACCGGCGCCGGAGAGGTGATCTACCGCCACGACACCAGCGAGGCGCCCCCCGAGCAGGTCCTGTCGACCCGGGTCGTCGCCGACATGAACTTCATGCTCAACAAGGTCGTCGACGAGGGCACCGGCCGCAAGGCGGCGGTCGAGGGCGTGCGCACCGCCGGCAAGTCCGGCACCACCAACGCCTACCGCGACGCCTGGTTCGTCGGCTTCACCGGCAACCTCGTGACCGCGGTCTGGTACGGCAACGACGACCATTCCTCGACCAAGAACCTGACCGGCGGCTCGCTGCCGGCGATCACCTTCCACGAGGTGATGGCGCCGGCCCACCAGGGCATCGAGATCAAGCCGATGCCGGGCTTCGAGACCGACAAGGCCGGCGCCCGCACGGCGCAAGGGCCGGCCCCGACCGCCCCGCCCCCCGGGGCCCCGGCCGGCGCCCTGTCGCGGCGCTCCTTCGAGGTGCTGGGGGGCCTGGGCACGCTGTTCCGCTCGGTCGAGAGCCCGACCCCGGGGCGAGCGGCGTTCAACATGGTGGGCGAGGACCGGCCGATCCCGCGGTGACCCGCGGGGTCACCGCCGCCGGAGGTCCCGGACGTCGACCGGGTGCCACTGCCCCTTCATCCGGGCATGGGCCTCCAGGAGCTCGTGCAGCGGCACCGCCGGCTGCGCCGGCAGGCGGTGGAAGCGGTAGCGCGCGTCGCCGAGCGGCAGCAGGTCGTGGGCCGGGTAGAGATCGGGATCGAACATGCCGTAGACCGGCAGCACGATGGTGCGCGCCTCGGACAGCCAGGCGGCGAGCCAGGCGAAGGTGCTGACCGACAGGATCACCTGCGCCGCCGAGCGGATGATCGAGAAATCCTCCAGGATCCCGCGATGCGGCACGATCTCGGCGCGGGGAAACCGATCCTTCAGCGCGCGCATGTAGAGCGTGTCGTCGGTCTGGCCGGTGAAGACCGGGCGCCACCCCATCTCCTCGATCACGTCGGCGTAGAAGTCGACCGGCACGATCGTGTAGCCCGGATGGCGCGCATCGAGGATCTCGCCGCCCCGCACCGGGCAGACCACCGCGTCGCCGTCGTAGACCGGGGCCACGACGTCCGGACGCTGGAAGAGCTGGCGGGCCTCCGCCAGCGGGGGGAAATACTCGAGCCTCTGGCCGTATCCGCGCCAGTGGAACCGATCGAAGATGCGGTTGCCGGCGAGGTACGACACACGGCTGACGTCGACGTGCTGCTCGTCGTCGAGCACGCAGACGGCGTCGGACGTGGCCGCGTCGATGAGCGGATGCGCGATGTTCCAGTACGGCATCATGAAATTCGACAACCGCAAGTGCGGCACGAGAGCCTTCAACCTCACGGCCACCATGTATTGCATCATCAGGTTGGCATAATGCGTAGGTATATCTTTATGGAGAACGGGATCCGCACTCATCCAGGCTCGACCTCTCGTGCGCCCGGGCGATGGACGCGACGGCCCCGTCCCGATGGCCGGGCACGCCGGACAATACAGGTGCCGAGCTGGCGATCGTCTTTCGCGCGGGCTGCGGTGACATGCTTTGCGCAGTGCGGGGCGGCGGCCTCCGGGGCAGATCTTCCATCGGCCAACGGAACCTGATATGACGCCGTGCCGCGCACGAGCCGCACGGTCGAGGACGGTATATGAGAATTGTCGCCGCAACAAGAGTCCTCGACGAAGCTGATATCATCGAAGCCTTCGTCAGGCATACGGCGTCCTTCGTCTCGCATCACGTCTTCATGGACAACGGCAGCAACGACGGCACCGTCGAGATCTTGCGCAAGCTTGCCGAGGAAGGATTCGGGATTACCGTATTCCAGAACAGGTCGGTGCACTACAACGAGATCTCGTTCAATACCTTCCTGTACGAACAAGCGGTCAGGGTCCACGGGGCAGACTGGGTCCTGTTCGTCGATGCCGACGAGTTCCTCGACGACCGCAAGATCCCCGCGGGCCTGCAGGCCTATCTCGGCAGCCTCCAGCGGGACCCGCACTGCGTTAAGATCCCGATGGTCAATTACGAGTATACGCGGCAGGACGACTACAACGAGATCGTCGTGCCGCGGCGCACCACGCACCGCAACGCGCCGACGCAGAACTACAAGGTGATTGCCAACGGGCGGATCCCGGGCAAGACAGTCGCCATCGCGAACGGCTCGCACGATGTGCTGATCGACGGCGCGGTGACCACCTCCTGCGTGGTGGAGAACGATCTCTGGCTGGCGCATTTCTCCGAGCGCCACGCGCTGCAGACCGCCGCGAAGTTCCTCAAGGGCTGGTCGAAGGTCCTGGCCGCCGGCTCGGAGGTGATCGCGTCCGGATCCAGCTACCACTACAAGGCGCCGTACTACGTTATCAAGGATCGCCCCGAGGACCTGCTGCGCAGCGAATGGTTCATGACGCGTAAGAACGAGAGCCCCGATCTCGTCCACGATCCGATGCGGTACATGGGCGGCGACCTGCGCTACACCCCGCCGATCGACCGGGAGATGCAGGTCGTCCGGAGCCTGATGGGGTATCTCAACGATCTCGCCGTCCAGCACGGCCGCCTGCTCGACCACGACCCGGTCGCTCGGAAACTCGTCGCCGAGTGGTCGGCGGCGCACGAGAAGATCATATGAGCCGCGCCCGCCTATCCCGGCTCCGGCGCGGCGTCCGATCGCGTGAGGCGCGCATCCTGCTCTAGATCGTTGATTCCGATGCATCCTTCGTGACGAGGCAGTCCCCAGTTCGCTGGAGGATGCTTGGGGACCGACACCCTTCACGAGGCTTGCCCGGACCGCCGCAGGTCGCCGCGATCGATATCCGGCGTGCCTCCCTCCTTCCTGGTGCAGTGGCTTTGGAACCGACGAAACAGCGCGAGCGTGAACGGTGGCTGGGCCGCCTCCTCGGCACGCGCCTGGCACGCACGATCCAGGACACCCCCCTCGCCCGGGCTCTGGCCACGGCCTCGCCGCGTGCGGTGCGCGAGCAACTCGCAGCGGTCCTGAACTCGGCCAATCCGAACCCCGGCAAGCAGCCACCGGACATGTCGACGGTCGCGGCGATCGCCAAGGACGAGGGCCGCTACGTCGCGGAGTGGATCGCCCACAACCTCGCGGTCGGGTTCGACCGCATCCTGGTCTTCTCGAACGACAGCACCGACGACACCGACCGCATCGTCGCGGGGATCGCCCGGCGGGAGCCCCGGGTGTCGCTGATCCCGTGGCCCTCCGTGCCGGATTCCTCACCGCAGATCACCGCCTACCGGCACGCCCTCGGCGTCGTGAGGACGCCCTGGATCATCTTCCTCGACATCGACGAGTTCCTGCTGCCCTTCGGCGACGGCAGCGTCCGGAATTTCCTCGGCCGCGTCCCGGACGACGTCGCGAGCGTCCACGTCAACTGGCGTAACTTCGGCTCCGGCGGGCGCACCTCGGCGGATTACCGGTTCGTGACCAAGACCTTCTTCCAGGGCGCCGAGCTGCCCTGGAGCAACCATTACCATTTCAAGACATTTGCCAGAACGCATCTGGCCGTCGACCCGCAGATTCACGACATCGGCACCTTGGAAGGCCGCAAGGTGCTGTCCGATTTCGAAGACTTCGAGATGTACGGTCGCGGGCACGGCAACCGGGTCGTCCACGACACGATCCAGATTAACCACTATCAATGCAAGACTTACGAGGAATTCATCCAGCGGATGAGGCGGGGCGATGCCAATTTCGCCGGCAGCGGGCCACGCGACCACTCGCGGGAGCGGTTCGACATCCTCGACCGCAACGAGGTCGAGGATCTGAAGATCCGCATGTTCGAAGCCGCCTTCGACGCCGAGTACCGGCGCCTGACGCGGTGACCGCCGCGACGGGACCCGGCCCGGGGGCATCCCTCCCGCCGCGGCCGGCGCGAAAAAACCCGTTGCGGCGAGAATACCGTTCGGGCCCGGCCCGACCTGGGCTAGATACGGGCCCACGATGCTGATCGAGAAAGCCGTCCCTCCGGCCTCCGGGCGCGCCGCGTCCCCGAGGCCCCGATCCCCGTCCCGGCTGCTGCCGCGGGCGTTGCGCCGGCGCGGGTTCGGCACCGTCGGGCTGGTGCTCTACGCCCTCGCGCTCGGCGTGATCCTGGGCCTCGCCTCCGCCAACTGGGCGACGCGGGGGCGCTACCCGTTCGGCGGCGTCGCGCTCAACGCCTGGACCGCCTGGCCGAAGATCGGCTCGCGCGACGCCGACCCCTACGTGCGGGCGATCCATGCCCGCACCGGCGAGGTGCCGCTGGCGCTGGGTGAAGGCCTGCTCCTCACCGCGCTCACCGACGATGCCGGGCGCAGGCTCGATCCGTCCTGCCGCTACCGCATCGCCGGCGCCACGCCGCCGGCCCGGGCCTGGACCCTGACGGTGGAGCGGCGCGGGCACGCCCCGGATGCGACGGCCAAGGAGGCGCCCATGGAGGCGCCCAAGGACGCGGCCGCCCGCCCGGCGCAAGGAGGCGGCGTGCCGCTCCCGCGCACCGGCTTCACCTCGACGGAGGTCCTGCGTGACCGCGACGGGCGCTTCGCCGTCGTCGTGAGCCCGGCCGTGCAGCCAGGTAACTGGCTGCCGATGCCCGAGGGCGAGGGCTCGATCCGGCTGGTGCTGCGCCTCTACGACACGCCGGTGGCGGCGAGCACCGGCGTGCTCGAACGCGAGGGCGTGCCCTCGATCACCCGGGAGGATTGCCCGTGACGCCCGTCGGCCGCTTCGTCCTCGCCACCCTGTGCGGCCTCGTGCTCGCCGGGCTCGTGCACGTCGCGACGGTGCTGGCGATCCCCTACCTCGCCGACGGCGACGCCCTGGCGCGCTCGCGCGCGACGCTGGCCAACGACACCTCGGTGCTGGTCCACGCCGCCGAGACCGGGGGACCGGCGGAGGCGGCGGAGGGCTGGCTGCCGCAGCAGGACCCGGCGGTGGCGGTGGGCGTCTGCGCCTACGACCTCGACGACGGCCCGGTGCGGATCACCGCCGAGACCGGCCCGCTCATCGAGACGATCGCGCTGCACGGGCGCGGCGGCGCCTACTACGCCATCACCGACCAGGCGGCGGTCCGCGGCACGGTCGAGCTCGTCATCATGACCCGGCGCCAGTTCGACGAGGCGCTCGCCACCGCCGACGAGGACGAACGCAACCGCGACGTGCGCATCGTGGCGCCGAGCCGGCAGGGCTTCGTCAGCGTGCGGGTGCTCGCCGCCCTGCCGAGCCAGCAGGCCCAGGCCAACGAGGCCGCCCGCTCGGTCTCCTGCACCATCGACGGGCCGGACGAGTAGGGCACCCCGCGGATCGCGTCCCGTTCGCTATCCCTTGCGCACCAGCACCGCCTCGCCGGGCTCCGGCGGCACGAGGCCGCAGCGCGCCTCGGCGTCGGCCGGCAGCAGCGGGTCGAGCAGGGTCCGGCGCGCATCCAGGAAGGCCAGTGCCCGCTCGGCCGCCACCGCCTCGTCCTCGGGAGCGGCAATCAGCAGGTATTCGAGGGTGTAGCGGTAGGAGGCGGAGCGCGCCGCCGTCTCGCGCCGCACCCAGGCGATGAGGCAGCGGTTCTCGGCCACCCGCATCGCGGCGCTGCGCACGTCGCGGTCGTCGAGGGTGGTGATGAAGGGCAGGCTCTGGAGCCGCGTCAGGTCGGCCCGCACCACCCGGGAGGCCGTCTCGGCGAAGGCCGGGACGAGGCGGCCATCCGCCACCAGATCGTCGGAGAGGCGCCGGTAGCGCGAGACGACCGAGCGGAACGGCCCGCCGGTGATCGCCTCGAGATAGGCCGCCGGGTCGGCCGGGCGCCAGCCCACCGGCAGCACCCGGGCGCGAGTCAGGTTGTTGAGGGCGGCGTCGAAGAGGCTGCGCTCGCGCGCCGGCATCAGGAAGCGCCAGGCGCGGTCGCGCAACGCGCGCTCGTCCTCGGTGAAGGGAAACGGCGAGGCCGGCTCGCCGCGCTCGTGCGCCGCAAGCGTGCCGGCGGCGTCGATCAGGCTGTTCCAGGCGGTGGGCGCCGGGCGGCCGAAATCGCCCTGCTGCACGCAGGCCGCCAGCAGCGGCACGGCGAGGAGCGCGAGAGGCACGGCACGGCGCGGCGCCGGGCAGCGCGAGGGGGAGCGGCGCGGCATCGCGCGGCGCGGGGCCTCAGCGCCGGCAGCGCCGCTCGGAGGCGGGCAGGCCGGGCTCGGCGGGATCGGGCAGCCTCTCATAGCGCACTCCCGTGAACAGCAGAATCGTGCCGCGGACCGCGTCCGCCGGATGGGAATCGGCCGAGCCGCCGGCGACCGCGCCCGGGCGCGCCGCGGGGCGCGGGAACGGGATGATGTCCGCCGAGGGACGCCGCTGTGGGCCGATCATGTGTGCTCTCCCGCCTCTCGTGTCCCTCCGGGACCGCCGCTCATCGCGACCTCACGCGGCAGACGAAAGCACCACATGGTTAACGGAGCGTTGCCGAACGTGTCCGGCCGCGCGGGGCCTCGAGACGTGTCCGGGCGCAAGGCGCCTCGAGGGGCTGGCCGCTCCGCGACGTAAACCGTCGGTGACCGGGCGGACGCACGATCCCCGCTGTCCCCAGGCCCGGGCCCGGCCCCTCTCGGCAGCCTTAAGCGTCGCTTTACGCAAGCCCCGGCATTCTGCGGGTCGTTTCCAGTCCTGCGTACCCGATCGCCCATGGCCCGCTCCGCCGCCGACGCTCCGCCGGACCTCTCCGGCCTCCTCGACCTCGCGCGAGACCGGCGTCTCGACATGAAACCGGTCCTGCTGCGGGTGCAGACGGACCTGTTCCGCGCCGCGCCCGTGCGGGACGTGGCGACGATCCGGGCCTTCGAGTCGCTCGCCTGCGGGCTGATCCCGACCGTCGATTCCGCCACCGCCGAGATCGTCGCCCAGAAGCTGGCGCCGCTTCCCGACACGCCCCAGAGCGTGCTGACGCTGCTCGCCGCCCATGGCGGCGGCGCCCGCGACGCGGTGCTGGCCTTGAGCCCCGTCCTGTCGACGGCGCTGCTCGACGCCGCCGGCAACGGGCCGGAACTCGACGCGGTCATCGCCCTGCGGCAGGATCTCGGCCGGGCTCTCGTCGACGACCTCAGCCAGCGCGACGAGCCGGACGTCGACCTGGCGCTCGCCCGCAACGCGACGGCGCCGCTCGCCGGCCCGGCCCTGGAGCGGCTGGTGGAGCGGGCGCGGCGGCGGCCGGAGCTCGCAGCCCTGCTCGTCGCCCGCGACGACCTGCCGGCGGTCGACCTCGCGCCGCTCTACCTCAAGGCCGACGCCGCGCGCCGGGCGGCGATCCGCGACGGGGTGGCCGCCCGCGCGGCCCTGCGGCCGCAGGGGCGGGCCGGCACGCGCGCCGCCGTCGCGGCGCTCACCGCCTTCGCCGCCCGCGGCGAGCCGGAGCGGTTCGAGGTGGCGCTCGGCGAGGCGCTCGGCATGCCGGGGGCGGGCTTGCGCGCCTCCGAGCCGGAACGGCGCGACCTCCTGGCGCTGGCGCTGCGCGCCGCCGACCTCGCCGAGGAGGAGGCGGTGGTCATGTTCCGGCACCTCGATCCCGCCATCGCCCGCTCGGCCGAGGCGGCGTCCGGCCTGACCGACCTGTTCCGCACCATGGACGCCGCCACCGCCCGCGACCTCGTCGCCTCGATCCTCGGCAGCGACGGGACCCTGCGCGGCGCGGCGCCGGAGCAGCACCGCCCGGCCCACGGCCCGGCCTCGCCGCGCCTGCGCCCGGCCGCCGCCCCCTCTCTGCGTCCGGCCCTGCCGGAACGGACCCGCAAGGTCCGCTAAGCAGATTTCGCCGAAGTGGTTGCCGGTTCGGCGCCAAAAATATGCGGCAAGACAAGAACCTGAGCGGACGAAGCGTTGGCCTGCCAACGCAAGTCCGCTTAGGAGGCCCCCGCAGGACGGTTTCCCCCCGGTCGCGAAATGGTCTAGGCGTGGCGCTCCGGACGCCGCGCCGGGATGGCGCGCGACGGGACAACGAGAAACGTCTCGGGGAGAGCCTCGTGAGTGCCAGCCTGCCGGTCGCCCTGCCCGATATCGGCGACTTCAAGGACGTTCCGGTGGTCGAGATCCTGGTCAAGCCCGGGGACCGGATCGCTGTCGACGATCTCCTGATCAGCATCGAATCCGACAAGGCCACCATGGAGGTGCCCTCGCCGGTGGCGGGAGTGGTGGCGGAGATCCTGGTGGCGCCGGGCACCCGGGTGTCGCAGGGCACTCCGATCCTGATGGTCGACACCTCCGGCGAGGCCGCCGCGCCGCCGCCCGCTGCCACTCCCGAGCCGGCACCGGCGCCGGGCCTGGCCGCAGCGGATCCGGTCCCGGCGGCCCCCGCGACCCCCGACTCGTCCGACGCCCACGCCACGCCCTCGGTGCGCGCCTACGCGCGCGAGCTCGGCGTCGACCTCGCGGGCATTCCCGGCACCGGCCCGCAGGGGCGCATCCTGCGCGAGGACGTGCTGGCCTTCGTGCGCGGCCAGATGGCGGCCCCCTCCCCCGCTCCCGCCGCCCCGCCGGCCGCGAGTGCGCCGCCCGCTCCGGCCTCGGGGATCGGCGCCGGCCTGCCGGCCTGGCCGCAGGTCGACCACGCCAAGTTCGGCCCGGTGCGGCGGGAATCCCTGTCGCGCATCCAGCAGATCTCCGGTCAGGCCCTCACCCGCAACTGGCTCACCATCCCGCACGTCACCAATTTCGACCACGCCGACGTCACCGAGACCGAGGCGCTGCGGCGCGAGCTGAACGGCGCCGGCCGGCCGGGCGCCCACAAGGTCACGATGGTGGCGATCCTGATGAAGGCCGCCGCCGCCGCGCTCCGGGCCTATCCGCGCTTCAACGCGGCCCTCGACGGCGACGCCTTGATCCTGAAGGACTACGTCCATGTCGGCTTCGCGGTCGACACGCCGCGGGGCCTGCTGGTGCCGGTGGTGCGCGACTGCGACCGCAAGGGCCTCGTCGAGATCGCCCAGGAGATGGGGGAACTCGCCGAGCAGGCCCGCTCCGGCACGCTTCCCCCCTCGGCCATGCAGGGCGGCGGCTTCTCGGTCTCCTCGCTCGGCGGTATCGGCGGCGACGGCTTCACGCCGATCATCAACGCGCCCGAGGTGGCGATCCTGGGGGCGGCACGCTCGCGCATCGAGCCGGTCTGGGACGGCGCTGCCTTCCAGCCGCGGCTGATCCTGCCGCTCAGCCTGTCCTGGGACCACCGGGCGGTGGACGGTGCCTTGGCGGCGCGCTTCCTCTCCCACCTCGCCGCGGTGCTCGCCGACCTGCGCCGGGGCGCCCTGTGATCCGGGCGGCCGCCGCGGCCGACCACCCGGCCCTGGCGCGGCTGTTTGCCGAGATGCAGGCCTACTACGCCGTGCCGTGCCCGCCTCGCGAAGACATCGAGGCGGCGCTCGCCGGGCGCCCGGCCGGCACCGAGATCCTGGTGGCGGAGCCTGACGGAACGCTCGCGGGCTTTGCGGCCTTCTCGGCGATCTATCCCGGTCCGGGCCTCGCCGGCGGCCTGTTCCTCAAGGAGCTGTTCGTCACCGCCGCCCATCGCGGCGCCGGCCACGGGCGCGCCCTGGTGCGGGCGGTGGCGGGAGTGGCCGTGGCGCGCGGGCTGAGGCGCGTCGACTGGACCGCGGATGCCGGCAAGCCCGAACTCCTCGCGTTCTACGAAGGGCTCGGCGCGGCGAAGAAGCCCGAGAAGGTGTTCTTCCGGCTCGACGGGGAGGCGCTGGCGGCGCTCGGCCGGCCCGAGCGAGGCGCGGACATTCCATAGGTGCGCCCGTCCTCGCCCGGGTCTATGATCGGCCCATGGACGAGAGCGATGCCCTCCTCGCCGCACTCCACCGGACGGCCGAGCCCGCGGCCGCGAGGGCCGTGGAGCACCTGCTCCGGCACGGATCCGATGCGGAACTGGCGCGGATCAACGCCGTGCACCTCGCGGCGGAAGCGGGCCTCGACGACGAGCCGGTGATCGCCGCGCTCCTCCACGGGGCGCGGCTCGGCCTCGTCGAGATGGCCTGGAACGTGCTGTGCCCGAGCTGCGGCGGCGTGATCGAGGCGCCGGCGAGCCTGCGCGGCGTCAGGTCGTCGGGCTATCACTGCGCCTTCTGCGCCCTCGACAGCGAGCCGGTCCTCGACGACACGGTCGAGGTGACGTTCACAGTGAGCCCCCGGATCCGGCGCATCGCCGCGCACCAGCCCGACGAGCTCCCCTTCTGGGATTACCAGCGCCAGGTCTTCTTCGGCTCCGGCGTCGCCTTTCCGGAACCGTCGGACTTCGCCGCGCTGGCGCAGCGGGCAACCGTCGAGTCGGTCGAGTTGCGCGCCGGCGAGCGGATGATCCTGGCGCTCCAGCTCGGGCCCGAGCCGCTGATCGTGCTCGATCCGGTCACCCACGCCGCCCACAGCCTCCTGGTGGAAGGCGAGCCGACGCAGGAGCGCCAGGATCTCGCCCTGGTCTTCGACACGGCCCGGACGACGGCCGGTCGCGGCACGTTCCGGCCCGGTCCCCTGCGCCTCTCCCTCGACAACCGCAGCAGCGGGCGGGTGCTGCCCACGATCTTCCGCGTCGGGCCGGAACTCGACGCGCTGCTGGGCGGCCGGCGGTCGTTCCTCACCGCCAAGCGCCTCCTCAGCAACCAGACCTTTCGCGATCTCTACCGCACCGACACGCTCGACATCGACCAGCGGCTCAAGATCCTGAGCCTGACCTTCCTGTTCACCGACCTGAAGGGCTCGACCGAGCTCTACGCCCGGGTCGGCGACCTCGTCGCCTACGACCTGGTGCGGGCGCATTTCCGGATCCTGCACGAGATCGTCGCCGCCGAGGGCGGAGCGGTGGTCAAGACGATCGGCGATGCGGTGATGGCGACCTTTCCGGCGCCGCACCGGGCGGTGGCGGCGGCGCTGCGCATGCGGGCGGCGATGCAAGCCCTGAACCTCGAGCGCGGGGCGGACGACCTCGTGCTCAAGATCGGGCTGCACGAGGGGCCGTGCCTCGCGGTGAGCCTCAACGACCGCCAGGATTATTTCGGGCAGACCGTGAACGTGGCGGCGCGGGTGCAGCAACTCGCGAGCGCCGGCGGCATCTTCGCCACCGACGCGGTCCTGCGCCACGCGGAGGCGGCGCGCTGCCTGACCGAGAACGGGATCACCGCCCGGGCCGAGCTGCGGTCGTTGCGCGGCATCGGCGAGCCGGTGCCGGTGCAGGAACTGATCTGAGGCGACTCACCGGAGGCCCGGCGGGACGCCGTGATCGACGAGGCCGAGGCGCGGCACCACCGTGCCGGGGGCGAGGATCGCGCCGGGCGCCACGACGGCATTCGCCCCGAGCCGTGCCCCGTCGCCGACGAGGGCGCCGAATTTGCGCAGACCGGTCTCGATCACGGCGCCGTCGTGCCGGAACGCCACCGTGGCGCCGGGCCACTCGTTGCGGTGGTTGGCGATGACGGCGCCGGCCTCGAGGTTGACGTCGCGGCCGACCACGCTCTCGCCGACGAAGTTGAGATGGGCGAGCGCCGTCCCGGCGAACAGGAACGAGGCCTTGAGTTCGGCGCCCGGCCCGATCGTGCAGGATTCCTCCAGCCAGGCGCCGCCCCGCAGGGTCGCGCCGTGGCCGACGAAGCAGCGCGGCCCGACGACGAGCGGGCCCTTGAGCACCGCGCCGGGCTCGATGCGGGCGCTGCGATGCACGGCGACCTCGTCGGCGACCGTGAAATCCGCGCCGAGCCGGTCGAGGAGCCGGCGGACGATCGCCGGCGCCGCCGCGGTGAGCGCCCAGGGCGTCTCGTCGGCGAGATCGGCGAGGACGGAGGCGGGAAAGGCCGGGATGTGGCGAACGAGCAGGCTCATGACGATCCCGGCCAAGTCAGATCACGTCGAGTCAGATCACGTCGAGTCAGGTCAAATATGGTTCAGTCGCAGACGCGGACCCGGCGGATGTAGACGTCGCCGAACTCGTCGACCATCCGGCGGCGGACTATGGTGCAATCCGGGCCGTAGGCCGGGGCGTAGCCGCCATAGACCGGTGTATAGCCGTAGGCCGGGGCGGGCGCGTAGCCGTAGGCCGGGCGCGCCCCGGCGGCGAGCGCGCTGCCGAGGGCGAGGCCGCCGACCGCCCCGAGGGCGAAGGCCGGCCCAGCCCGCCAGCCGGCCTCTGCCGGCGCGGCGCCGGCCAGGGTCACGCTCGCCAGGGCCGCAGCGGCCACGCAGACGGATGCGATGCGCTTCATGGCAGATCCCCATGAGATATGAGAGTGAAGCAAGACGTCGCGAGCACCCGGCGCCGAGATCGTGCGCCGTCCGTGCTCGATGTCTTCAGGTTCGCACCGTCACGCTGAATGGTCGCTGAAGCGTGAGCGTGGGATTCCTTCAGGGTGGCTCGCGGTCAGGCTCAGGTCGCGTCGGCGGCGGGCTTTGCCTGGACGATGCGGTGGCCCGACACCTCGGCGCCGGCCTCCGGGGCGAGGCGGCGGAACGAGAAGGTCGAGAGACCCGAGAGGACCGCCACCGCCAGGAAGGCCGGCCAGAAATCCTCCGCCCGGATCTCGGTGCGGCCGTGCCACTCGGCGGCCGACTGGAGCGCGAAAGCCCCGAAGGCGACCCCGATGCTCAAGGAGAGCTGCTGGGCGACGCTGGCGAGGCTCGTCGCCGCGCTCATGTCGCGCGGATCGACGTCGGCATAGGCGATGGCGTTGACGGCGGTGAATTGCAGCGAGCGGAAGCAGCCGCCGATCAGCAGCACCGCGATGATGATGGCGTGCGGCGTGCCCGCGGTGAACAGGCCGTTGACCGCGAGCAGGCCCGCGGCCACCACCGCGTTGAGGGTCAGCACCGCCCGGAAGCCGAAGGCGCGCAGGATGCGGGCGGCGATGGTCTTCATGAACAGCGCGCCGGCGGCGGCCGCGAAGGTGATGAGGCCCGAATGCAGCGGGTCGAGCCCGAAGCCGAGCTGCAGCATCAGCGGCAGCAGGAAGGGAATCGCCCCGGTGCCGATGCGAAACAGGCTGCCGCCGAGCACCGCCGCCCGGAAGGTCGGATACGCTAAGAGATCGAGCCGGATCACCGGATGCGCAACCCGGCGGCTGTGGGCGAGGTAGAGCCCGCACAGCACGACGCCCGCGCCGGTGCAGGCCCAGGACACGGCCTCCGGCAGGAGGTGGCGCCCGCTGGACGCGAGGCCCAGCATCAGGCTCGCGAGCCCGGTGCCGGAGAGGACGAAGCCGACGAGGTCGAGGGGCGGGCGCGCCTCCTCCTTAATGTCCTGGAAGTAGCGGGTGGCGAGCAGGATGCCGGCGAGCCCGATCGGCAGGTTGATGAAGAAGATCCAGCGCCAGTGCAGCGTCGTGGTGATGAGGCCGCCGAGCGGCGGGCCGATCACCGGGCCGACCAGCGCCGGGATGGTCAGCGTCGCCAGCGCCTGGACCAGCTCGCCCTTCGGCACGCTGCGCAAGAGCACGAGGCGCCCGACCGGCACCATCATCGCCCCGCCCATGCCCTGGAGGAAGCGGGCGGCGACGAACCAGCCGAGCGAGTTCGAGGCCGCGCAGGCGATCGAGCCGGCCATGAACACCGCCAGCGCCCAGCGGAACACCGTGCGGGCGCCGTAGCGGTCGGCGGCCCAGCCGCTGATCGGGATGAAGATCGCCAGGCTGACGAGGTAGGAGGTGAGCGCCAGCTTCAGGGCGATCGGGTCCTCGCCCATATCCGCGGCGATCGCCGGCAGCGAGGTCGCGAGCACGGTCGAGTCCGTGTTCTCCATGAACAGGGCCGTGGCGACGACGAGGGGGACGATCCGGGCGGTGCGCATGGCGCCGTATCTCACGCTCGGGCAGCATACCGGAAGCGCGAATCGTCGGGGGCTCGCCCGCGCGGCGCGCGGGGATGAGCGACAGTCCGGAAACGGTCACCTGGGTAAGGTCGGTAGTGAGCGTGCTCGGTTTGGGAGCCTCACGTCGAGCATTCCGATCCGCCAGGGCGCGTCCCACCCCGCCGGCAGGGTCTCGGCGACCTGTCGCAACGCCTCGTTGATGCGGGTTTGCCAGCCGGGATCGGTGGCCCTGGACCGTTCGATCACGTCCTAATCGAGCCGCAGGCTCACCATCTGCTTCTTCGGCGCCTTCTGAGGCCCACGCGACCGGCGGACAGGCGCCCCGGCTCGGGGAACGCCTCGGCGAAGGGCCGCGCCTGCGCAAACCGCTCCTGCGTGGTCTTCGGGTTGTCCGGATCGGCAGCGATCCCACCCCGACGTCTCGTCGAATCGCGCCAGCCCGCCTCTCCCCGGACAGCCCTGCGCCGACCGGGGAGAGAAGAGTTGGCGCCTAGAGAGCTTCACGATCGCGCTGCAATCGCGAAGCTCTCTAGGCCTTTATTCTCGCGACGCGATTTTCTGCAACGAACCGGCATCCACTTCATCGGAAGATGCTCTAGCGGCCGATGGCCCAGCGGCCCCCGCGCGTGACGCCGTCGCCCCGCTCCGCCACCATCGGCTGGCCCTGGATCTGGCCGGTGCCCGCCCGCTGCGACACCCGCGAGCGTGGGTCGTGGTAGGGATCGGCGACGTAGCTGCTCATGAACCCGCCGCCGGCGGCCTGGCGGCTGCCCTCCCCGCCTCCGGCCTGCGCGGCAGCCGGCAGCGCCAGGGCGGCGGCCAGGCCGGCCATGGTCACGATCACCTTCATCAGATTACCCTCGCTCGAATTTCTGTATTGATAGACCGATACGACCCGGTCCGTCGATGAAAACGACGATGGCGAAAGAAGCAAACCCGCGATGTGCGGCTACGCACCCGAAGGTAAAGCAAATATTAATCCCTCACGCGCTGCGGCCGCGTGCGATTCCGCACCTCTATGCTGGGTAAAGGCGCCTGGCGACGGATGATCCGTGGCGCCCCGATCCGCCCGCCCGGCTTGACCGCTCCGGCCCGCGCGGCCCATACCTCGCGCAACATCAAGGAGGCCCATGGTCACCATCGCGAGACGGCCCCCGGGCCCGCGCACCGGACCGGCGCGGACCACCGGCGCCCCTCCCTCCGGCGCCCCCTCCCCCCGGTCCCGTCGCCCGCGCTGATGGACCGCGATCCGATCGTCTTCGCCTGGCGCGCCGCCAAGCGCCGGCACGCCGCGGCCATCGCGGTCGCCCTCGGGCTCGGCGGCCCGCTGGTCGGGCTCGGGCTGCTCGCCCTGCGCGACCTCGTCGACGAGCTGCTGGCGCTCGCCGAGCCCGGGCGCGGCCCGATCCACTTCCTCCACCTCGTGGTGCCGCTCCCGGAGCGGTTCGGCGGCCACGGCCTGGTGCTGGTACGCGGCTGGCCGCTGCCGGAGAGCGCGCTCACCCTGTGGGCCCTGGGCGCCCTGATCGGGGTCGCGCTGGCGCTCGCGCTCCTCGGCTGGGGCGTGGCGCGGCTCTGCGTGAGCGCGCAAGGAGAGGCGGTGCGCCGCCTGCGCGAACTCGCCGAGGACGCGATCCTGCGCTCGGGACCGGCCGCCCGCGACGACGCCCGGGCGCTCGCGGGCCAGGTCGGGGCGGCGATCCGCGCCGCGGACGGATTGCTCGCCGTCGGCATCCTGGTCCCGGCGCTGGCGGCCGGCGCCGTGCTGGTGGCGCTCGCGGTCGCGGCGGCGGTGGCGCCGCGCCTCGTCGCGGTGGCGGGCATCAGCCTGGTGGCGGCGGCACTCGCGCGCCAGCTCATCATCGCCCGCACCGAGCGGCGAGACGACCAGCGCCGCCTGGAGGGCGCGGCGCTGGAGCGCGGCCTCACCGACCTGGTGCGGCGCCTGCCGGCGGTGCGCGCCCACGGCACCACCGCCTTCGAGCATGCCCGCCTCGGCCACGTCGCCGAGCGCGCCCGCCGGGCGCTGACGGCGACCGAGGACGAGCTCTCCCGCGCCCGCGCACCCGCACTCGCCCTCACCGTGCTGGTGCCGACGCTCGTGCTCGCCGCCGCCCTCTGGCAAGGGCCGAATCCGGCAGCCCCCGTGAGCGCCGGCGGCCTGTCGGCGGTGCTCGGCGCGCTCGCGGTGGCGTCGAGCGCGGTCGCCGCCTTCCTGCGCCAGAACAGGCGGCGGCGCGCCGCCCTGCCGGCCTTCCGCGAGATCGCCCGCGCCACCGCCTCGCTCGAGGCCCGCGCCCGGGCGCCGCGCCGGCTGCGCAGCCAGACCGAGACGCTGCCCGATGCCGGGCCGATCGTGCTCGCCAACGTCGCCGCCTACGATCCGGCCTCGGGCGAGCGGCTGATCGGCCTCGACCTCACCGTGCCGATGCCGGGCCACGTCGCGATCCTGGGCGACCGCGGTAGCGGCGGGCGCGTGCTGGCGGCGCTGATCGCCGGCCAGCTCGAACCCACCGCCGGCGCGGTCACCTACGCGGGCATCGACCTGCGCTCGGTCGAGCCGGCGGAGCGGGCCCGGCGCATCGCCTATGCGGGCGCCGAGCCGGTGCTGATGAGCGGCACGCTGCTGCAGAACCTGCTCTACGGCGATCCCGCCTTCGCCGACGGATCGAGCCCGGACGCCAGCACGCCGAACGCCCGCGAACTGGAGGAGCGGCTGGTCGAGGCGCTGTCGGTCACCGGGCTCGACCGGCTGGTCTACGGCCGGGGCCTGGCCAGCGTGCTGCCGCGCCGGCTCGACGCGAGGACCGCGACGGCGATCGTCGAGACGCGGGAGGCCTTGCGCGCCGCCCTGGCGGCGGACCACGCCGCCCACCTCATCGAGCCGTTCGACCCCGCCCGCTACAACCGCCAGGCGACGGTGGGCGAGAACATCCTGTTCGGGGCACCGGTCGGCTCGGCCTTCTCGGAGGCCCGGCTCGCCGGCCATCCCTTCACCCGGGCGGTGCTGGAGGCCGAAGGCCTGACCCGGCCGATGATCGAGATGGGGCTCGCCATCGCGCGCGCCACCGTCGAGATCTTCTCCGACCTGCCGGACGACCACCCGCTCTTCGACGCCTTCTCGCTGTTTCCGGCCCGGGAGCGCGGCTTCTTCGAGGACCTGGTGGCGCGCCAGCCAGAGGCCTCCGGCTGGCGCCGCGGCCCCGCCGGCCAGCGTGACCGCGCCCGCCTGATCGGCCTGTGCCTGCGCTACAGCGAGACGAGGCACCGCTTCGGCCTGATCGACGAGGCGATGGAGGCGCGTCTCGTCGCGGCCCGGCGCACCTTCGCGGCGCTCCTGCCGGCCTCGCTCCAGGGCTCGGTGGAGTTCTACGACCCCGGCAAGGTCACCGCCGCGGCGAGCCTGGAGGAGAACCTGCTGTTCGGCCGCATCGCCGGCGCCGAGGCGGGGGCGGGCGCGCGGGTGCGCAGCCTGATGCAGGCGGTCCTGCGCGAGCGCGGCCTGGAGCGGAGCGTCTACCGCTTCGGGCTCGCGAGCCAGGTCGATCCGCGGGCGGCCGACAGCGGCCTAGGGGGGCGCGACGGCTTCACGCCCTCCGAGCGCATGGCGATCGACCTCGCCCGCTGCCTGGTGCGCCGGCCCGACATCCTGGTGGTCGGGCTCGCCCTCGACGACCGCGGCGCGCCCGAGATCATGGCGGGAATCGCGCGGCTGCGGGCGGCCCGGGCCGGGCGCGGCCTCGTGGTCTGCCTGCCGGACGAGTGCCGGCCGGACCCGGCCGCCCCCTTCGACCTGATGCTCAGGGCCGAGCGCAACACGGTGGTGCCGACCGGCGGCGATCCCGCGGCGAGTGCCCCCGAAGTGGGACTTCCCGCGACCGCCGCGCTCGGGCAGGATGCTGCGCCATCCACAGGGCCGGTGCGCGAGCACACCCGCTTAACGGCAGATTAGGCCGTCCGAGGGAACCTTCGTCTTGCGCTCATCGTTCGTGAGGCACATCTCTCGTGCACAGCCCACCATAGTGTCTTGCCGGACCGTCCGGCCGGAGCATCCGCCATGTGCGTCATCGCACATCCAACCCCCACAACCCCCATCACGGTTGCCGGCATGACAACGAGGGGTCCTCTCATGGAAGCCGGCCTGACGCTCCGGTTCTGGGGCGTCAGGGGGTCGACCTGTGCCTCCGGTCCGGAATTCGTGGAATTCGGCGGGCACACCCCCTGCGTCGAGGTCCGCTGCGGCGAGCGGTTGTTCGTGATCGATGCCGGCACCGGCATCAACGCGTTCGGCGCCCATCACCGCGACCGGCTGCCCCAGCGCGTCGACCTGCTCCTGAGCCACCTCCACCTCGACCATGTCGGCGGCCTGCCGTTCATGAAGCCGGCGGTGCTCGACCCCGCGCGCGAGATCCATACCTGGTGCGGCAACCTCGACGGCGCGAGCGCCGCCGAGCCGCTTAACCGGCTGTTTTCGCCGCCGCTCTTCCCGATCACCCTCGACGTCTTTCCCGCCCGCTTCGTCCATCATGGCTTCAAGGCCGGCGAGAGCCTGACCTTCCCGGACGGCGCCGTCGTCGACACCATCCCGCTCGAGCATCCCCAGGGCGCCACCGGCTACCGCTTCCGCCACGGCGGCCGCACCGCCTGCTACATCAGCGACCTGGAGCATTCCGAGCCCTGGCCCGACCCGGCGCTGCTGGACTTCGTGCGCGGCGCGGACCTGGTGATCTACGACGGCATGTTCACGCAGGGCGAGTACCCGGCCTGCCGCGGCTGGGGCCACTCGACCTGGCAGAAGGGCGTCGAGCTGTGCCGCGCCGGCGATGTCGGGCGGCTCGCCATCGTGCACCTCTATCCCCAGCACACCGACGCGCTGCTGCGCGAGCTGGAGGTCCAGATGCAGGCCGACATGCCCGGCGCCTTCGTCGCCCGCGAGCGCCAGGAGATCACCTTCGCGGCGGTAGCAGTGGAGAGCCCGCGGCGCCGGCGCGTCGCGCGGGTCGCGGCGGTGGCCTAGAAGGCCGCGGCGGCCCAGCCCGAGAGCAGCCCGGCACCCAGCACCAGCACGAAGGCCGCCGCCCACAATTCGAGCACGCCGACCGCGATCGCCCCGCCCTGGCCGCGGCCGCCGGCGAGCCTGAGCGCCAGGGCCTTGGCGAAGACCGCCAGCGCCGCCAGCGCCCCGGTGGTGAGCGCGGTGCCGAGCGCCATCGCGAGCGTCGCGGCCACGCCCGCCCACAGGATGCCCTGCGACAGGGCGAAGACCAGCACCAGTACCGCCCCGGCGCAGGGCCGGGTACCGGCGGCCAGCACCACGCCGGCCTGCTCGCGCCAGCCCGTCAGGCGCTCCACCCGGCTCCCGTCGGCAAGGCCCGCATGGCCGCATTCGGGCCCGCAGGCCGGGCCGGCCTCGCGATTGAGGAGCCGGGCGAGCTGCCCGGCCTTGCGCCAGGTCACCGCCGCCCCGAGCAGCGCCACGCAGGCAAAGCCCGCCGTCTCGATCACCGTGCCGGCCTGGTTCAGCCCGGCGGCGGTCAGGCGCAGCACCACCGCGCCGCCCCCGACCAGCGCCAGGGCGACGACGGCCTGGAGGAGTGCGGCGAGCAGGCTCAAGGCGAAGCCGCGACGCAGGGCGCGCTCGCCCGCCATCAGGTAGCCGGCGATCACCGCCTTGCCGTGGCCGGGTCCGGCGGCGTGCAGCACGCCGTACGTGAAGCCGAGGCCTATCAGCGTCAGGGTGCCGTCCCGCCCGGCCTTGACCGCCGACACCGCCGCCTGGAGCGCCCGGGAGAAGCCGGCCTGCATCGCGAGGAGCCAGGCGCCGAGGCTGGTGGCGCCGGTGGGCGCCGCCTCGCGAAAGCCGATGCCGAAGGGCGAGCGCGGCGGCGCCCTGAAGCCCGGCGCCAGGAGCCCGAGCAGCGCCGCCAGGACGGCGCCGGCGGCGAGCACCGCGAGCGCCGCGAGCGCGAGGCGCTGCACCCCGCGGGAGGGGGGATTGAGGCTGAGCGCGCTCAGCATGCGACGACGATCCGGTTGGCGAACTGCACCCCGTAGGTCGAGGCGGCGGTCATCGCCTCGAAGAACGCCTCCGACATGCCAGTGGCGGCGGGCGCGGGCGCGGCGCCCTTCGGCCGGTGGGCGGTGGCGCGGCAGGCGGCCGGCGCGCCCTTGAGCGTCGCGACGCCGTCGCCCTCGGCGAGGCTGAAGGCGACGAAGTAGGTCGGGTCGAAGACCTCGAGCGAGGCGGTGCCGGCGGCCGGCGCCTTGAGCGGCAGGGTGAAGCGCAAGGTGAGCTGACCGTCGGTGAAGGTCATCGCCGGATCGGCCGCGGTGCCGAGATCCTGCTTGCGGCCGTTGACCTTCAGGAGCGTGAAGTAGCCCTGCTCGGCGAGGTTGTCGGCGTTGTCGCGGGCGAGCGCTGCCAGCGCCGCCGGGTTCACCGGCCCGGTCGGCGACTGGCCGAGGCCCTGGACCGCGAAGGCGGAGTAGGTCGGGTCGAAGGTCCAGGCGTGGCGCACCGCCCGCAACGCCCCGTCCGGCCCGTAATCGAGCTCGGCCGTCGTGGTGATCCAGACATGCGGATGCGCAAGCGCCGGCGTCGCCCCGGCGAGCGCGGCGCCGGCGAGGAGGAGCGGAAGGCGGTACGGGCGCGGCATGACGCTGGTCCTTCGGCGGTGCTCGCCCCACGTGGTGAACCGACGGTGACGTAAACGGCGCCGTCCGGGGCGCACTGGTCCCGCCGCATTGCGGCGGGAGCGGGGCGGGTTTGCCCCTCGCCCGCATCTCTGCCACTCCAAGTATCTTCACACGGCGACGCCACGCACGCGGGAGCACCCGGCATGAAGGATTTTCCGGCCGCCTACCAGGTCAGCGAGGGCTCGGCCCTGTCGGTCGACCGGCCGTTCTACGAGCGGATCGCCGCCGAGACCGGCGGGCGCGAACTGGTCGACAGCTTCACCATCCCGATCCGTACGGGCCGAGCCTGGAGCGTGCCGGCCGGCCACGTCTTCCGCGTCGTGGCGCCCGAGGGGCCGCAGGTCGGCGACCTCAACATCTGGAACCGGCACGACCCGCGCGAGCGGCTGTGGGCGGCGCGCACCCGCCAGCTCCAGGGCGCCCACGTCACGACCTTCGACCGGCTGTGGTCGACCCTGCCGTTCCTGCGCCCGCTCGTCACCATCACGGCGGATTCCCTCGCCCATTACGGCATCGACGAGTATGGCGGGCGGGTCCACGACCTGCTCGGCACCCGCTGCGACCCCTACGTCAACAAGCTGCTCACCGGGCAGGACTTCCACTTCCACTGCCACTCGAACCTCGTCCGCGCGGTGATGCCGTTCGGCCTGACCGAGTTCGACGTGCACGACGTGCTCAACGTGTTCCAGGTCACCGGGCTGAACCACGACGACATGTACTTCATGCGCGACTGCCCGGCGAAGGCCGGCGACTACCTCGAGTTCTTCGCCGAGATCGACCTGCTCTGCGCCCTCTCGACCTGCCCGGGCGGCGACCTCTCGGTGCCGCTCTGGGGCCCCGACGCCCGCGACCCGATCGACGTCTGCCGCCCCTTGGGCGTCGAGGTCTACCGGCTGGCCCCTGAGCTGACGGACGGATGGCAGAGCCCCGAAGTCGCGCCCTATCGCGGCCAGCACGGGCTCCGGCCCGAGAAGGGGTGGTGGGACAAGGCCTGAGCAACGCGGCAGGGCCGGACCTGGAGCATTTTCCGATGACGAGGAAACCAGCTCGTCGCAGGAATTGCCGCTCGCCGCGTGACCGGGGTTGACACCGCGGCACCAGAGGGCATCTTGAAAGGTGAGAGGCCGCGGGAGGCACCCCGCGACCCCTCTTCTTAGACGGCGTTTACCCGAGCGCCCGGACTACCAAAGCCCGACCGTGATGGTCACAGACCATCCGGTCGGGTTTTTCGTAACCGAGACGGTCACGAAGGGTATCCCATTCATCTCCGTATCCTTTCCAGTGCTGCCTACTCGAGGAGGCGGTCGGCTATGCCGCCTCAAGCCCGGTGCCCCGGGCCTTCGCGACTGGAAAGGTGCCGTCCGAGCCCAATCTACGCGCCCGGGCAGGGGGTCGCAATAACGAGTCGTGACGGACTTCGTTCGTGCGAGCCGGCTGAGGCGCATCCGCGGCGGGCAGGGTGATGCAGCACGCCCCCGCTCAGAAATGCCCTCAGCGCAGCGGCAGAGCCAGGCAGACCGCCACCAGGATCACCGCGTAGGCGATCACGCGAAATGCCCGGTCGGAGGCGCGGCGAAAGCCGTGCGATCCGACCCAGAGGCCGAGCCCGTAGGGCAGGAGCAGCGGCACGGCTTCCGCGAAGCGGGGGCCCGACAGCACCCCGGTCGCCGTGAACACCACCCCCGAGACCAGGGTCGAGAGGCCGAAATACGCCATCAGGTTGTCACGGACCTGGGCCCCCGAGGCGCGCTGGCTGGCGAGCCAGAACACGGCCAGCGGCATGCCGCCAAGCGCCGCAAAGCCGCTCGCCAGCCCCGAGGCGCCGCCGGTGGCGAGCGAGAGCGGCAGCGAGGGCACGCCGCGGTAGCGCCAGCCCGAGACCAGGGCGGCGAGCGCCAGCAGGATCGCCCCGGCAGTGATCCAGCGGGTCAGGCCCGGGTCGAGCCTCGTGAGCAGCCAGACGCCGACCGGCAGCAGGAGGGTGGAGCCGATGAGCAGCGGCACTACCTCGCGCCAGGTCGCCCGCGGGGCGGAGCGCACCCCGAACCACAGCGAGAACGGCGCGTCGACGACCCAGATCAGCCCGACCGCCGCCGCCGGACCGACCGCCGCCGCCGCGACCGGCACGAACACCATCGCGAACCCGAAGCCGGTGAAGCCGCGCACCAGCCCGCCGACCAGCGCGGCGAGGAACAGGGTGGCGGCCCGGGAGTCGAGCGGCAGGAGGGTGGCGAGGTCGAGGGACATCGCGTCACCACGCCCGGCACGGCCACGATTCGTCAAGGGTGTTGGCCGCATGAGTGTTCACGGAACGTCCTGCGATGGCGCCGTGCCGGTTTCCCGGCTACAGAGGCGGCCCCTTCGCGCCGGGACGGTTTTTCGGCATGATGCGGGCGCCGCCTGCACCCACGGCAAGGACACACGAGCGGCGATGAGCGAACCGATCCGCATCCTCGGCATCGATCCGGGCCTGCGCCGCACCGGCTGGGGCCTGATCACCGTCACGGGCACCCGCCTCGCCTTCGTGGCGAGCGGCACCCTGACCTCGGACGGCGACGACGACCTCGCCACCCGCCTGCGCACCCTGCACGAGGGCCTGACCAAGGTCGTCGCCGCGCTCTCGCCCGACGAGGCGGCGGTGGAGGAGACCTTCGTCAACAAGGACGCGCAGGCGACCCTCAAGCTCGGCCACGCCCGCGCCGTCGCCCTGCTGGTGCCGGCGCTCGCCGGCCTGCCGGTGGCGGAATACGCCGCCAACCTGGTCAAGAAGACCGTGGTCGGCGCCGGCCACGCCGAGAAGGACCAGGTCGGCGCCATGGTCCGCTTTCTCCTGCCGAAGGCCACCGCCGACACGGCGGACGCGGCCGACGCGCTGGCGGTGGCGATCACCCATGCCAGCCATCGCGCGGCGCGGGCCCGGGCAGCGACGCAGGCCGCGGCAGCGGGGCCGGGCGCGGCGCGGATCGCCCGGGCGGCGGCGCGGGGCTGACGCGGCCGCGCCTCAGCGCCGGTCGCCGACGAAGGCGGCGATGCTGCCGCCGAGCCGCCCGGACGAAGCCGCGAGGGTGCCGGCGAGGCCCCGCACCGTGTCGGCGAGGTGCCCGGTCTTCGTCGCGGCATCGGACACGCCGGTGATGGTGCCGGACATCGCGGCGGTGGAGGCGGCCTGCTCCTCCACCGCTGCGGAGATGGAATGGGTCAGGACGGACAATTCCCCGACCGCCTCGGTGATGCCCTGGATCGCCACGACGGCGTCGCCGGTGGCGGCCTGGATCGTGGCGACCTGCCGGGTGATCTCGTCGGTGGCCCTGGCGGTCTGGCCGGCGAGCTGCTTGACCTCCGCCGCCACGACCGCGAAGCCGCGCCCCGCCTCCCCGGCCCGCGCGGCCTCGATCGTCGCGTTCAGGGCGAGCAGGTTGGTCTGGCTGGCGATCGACTTGATCATGCCCACCACCGCGTCGACCTGGCGGGTGTTCTCGGTGAGACGCCGCACCGTCGCGTCGGTGGCCTCGGCCTGCACGGCGATCTGGCGGCTGCGCTCCGAGACGCGGCCGACCTGGTCGGCGACGTCCCGCACGCTGCCGGACATCTGGCGGGAGGTGTCCGCCACCGCCACGGCGCGGGTGCGGGCATCCGTCGCCGCCCCGGTCAGGCCCTCGGCGGATTGCGCCATCTCGCCGGCCGCCGCCGTCACCGCGTCCACCACCTCGCGCACCTGCGCGGCGATGCGGGTCCGGGCGGTCACGATCGACCAGGTCATCATCGGCCCGAGATAGGCGCCGTCCGGCCCGTTGATCGCCGAGACCTGGAGGTCGAGCACTTCCGGCCCGAGGCGGATCTCGGTCCGGTGCGGCAGGCGGCTCGCATCGGCGAGCATTCGGCGGTGCTGCGCGGGGTGCTCGTGAAACACGTCGACCGAGGAGCCGACGAGGTCGGCCACCGTCACCGGAAGGTGCTGCTTGATCGAGCCGAACGTCGAGCGCGAGCTCTCGTTGACGTAGCTGATGCGGAAATCGTCGTGCGGGTCCGCCATCATCACCGCCATCGGCATCCCCTCGACCATCCGGGCGAGGCGTACGGTCTCCTTCTTGGTGGCGGTGACGTCGAAGGCGAACTTCATCACGCTCTTCGGCTGCCCGTCGGGCCCGAGCACCGGCAGGTAGGTGGCGCAGAGCCAGATCTGCCGGCCGCCCTTGCCGATCCGCTCGAACTCGCCGACCTGATGGATGCCGGCGCGGAGCTGATGCCAGAACGTCCGATAGGCCTCGGAGGTCAGCACCGCGGGCGGTACCAGAAGCGAGTGGGGCTTGCCGACGATCTCCTGCGGGGCATAGCCGGTCAGCGCCTGGAAGTTCGCGTTCACCGAGACGATGGTTCCGTCGAGCGCGAACTCGATCGTGGCCATGGCCCGATCGAGCGCGGTGAGCCTCGCATCCTTGATCGGTTTTTGACTACCCCAAGCCATCCTTCGCTCCCGACGATGTTCGTCTCCTTCTGCGTGAGGCTGGATAAAAATTCATTACCATGATCGCACAACCATTAATTGACCTAGGGTAGTGCGATCATAGACGCCCGGAGAGATGCCCATCGACTGTGCAGCCGGTTCCCGCACGACGACCTATGGGGCCTTGTTCCTGCGCGACCTGCCTATCTTCGCAGCGGGACGCCGGACCGCGCACGATCGGCCGGTACCGACCTCGTCCGGCTCGCGCACGCGCCGATGGTGGAGCGGACAGGCTTGTCTTAAAAAACGATCGTTCGTATGAATGGAGAAAATCAGGGAGGGCGCCGATGATCCCGAACGCCGCGCGTGAGTTCAACTTCGGCCTTGGCGAGACAGCCGAGGCGATCCGCGACAGCGTGCGCAGCTTCGCGCAGGACAGGATCGCGCCGCGGGCCGAGGAGATCGACCGCACCAACACCTTCCCGCGCGACCTCTGGCCCGAGATGGGGGCGCTGGGTCTCCACGGCATCACGGTCGAGGAGGAGTACGGGGGATTGGGCCTCGGCTACCTCGCCCATTGCGTGGCGATGGAGGAGGTGTCGCGGGCTTCCGCCTCGGTCGGCCTGTCCTACGGCGCGCACTCGAACCTCTGCATCAACCAGATCCGCCGCAACGGCTCGGAGGCGCAGAAGCGCAAGTACCTGCCGAAGCTCATCTCCGGCGAGAACGTCGGCGCGCTCGCGATGTCGGAGCCCGGGGCCGGCTCGGACGTGGTGTCGATGCGCACCCGCGCCGAGAAGAGGGGCGACCGCTACGTGCTCACCGGCTCGAAGATGTGGATCACCAACGGTCCCGTCGCCGAGACCCTGGTGGTCTACGCCAAGACCGATCCGCAGGCGGGACCGCGCGGCATCACCGCCTTCCTGGTCGAGAAGGGCATGAAGGGGTTCTCCACCGCCCAGAAGCTCGACAAGCTCGGCATGCGCGGCTCGGATACCTGCGAGTTGGTCTTCGAGGAATGCGAGATCCCGGAGGAGAACGTGCTCGGCACGGTCGGCCGCGGCGTCAACGTGCTGATGTCGGGCCTCGACTACGAGCGCGCGGTGCTGGCCGCCGGACCGCTCGGCATCATGCAGGCCTGCCTCGACGTGGTGATTCCTTACGTCCACGAGCGCAAGCAGTTCGGCCAGGCGATCGGCGAGTTCCAGCTCGTCCAGGGCAAGCTCGCCGACATGTACGTCTCGACCAACGCCGCCAAGGCCTACGTCTACGCGGTGGCCCAGGCCTGCGACCGCGGCGAGACCACCCGCGAGGACGCGGCCGGCGCGATCCTCTACGCCGCCGAGCGGGCGACGCAATGCGCCCTCGACGCGATCCAGCTTCTCGGCGGCAACGGCTACATCAACGACTACCCGACCGGGCGCCTGCTTCGCGACGCCAAGCTCTACGAGATCGGCGCCGGCACCAGCGAGATCCGCCGGATGCTGATCGGCCGCGAGCTCTTCGCCAAATCCGCCTGAGGCGCACAACGATGCCGGTCATCCCCACCAGCGCCGACCTCGCCTCCGGGGCGGCGGAGCAGAACCGCGCCGCCTGGGGCGAGTTGCGCCAGGCCCTCAAGGCCCACCGCGCCAGGGCCGCCGCCGGCGGGCCGGAGCGGGCCCGCGAGCGCCACGTCGCCCGCGGCAAGCTGCTGCCCCGCGACCGGGTCCTGCGCCTGCTCGATCCGGGCTCGCCCTTCCTCGAGGTCGGGGCTCTGGCCGCGAACGGGATGTACGGCGAGGACATCCACGCCGCCGGCATCATCACCGGCATCGGCCGGGTGGCGGGCCGCGAGGTGATGGTGGTCTGCAACGACGCCACCATCAAGGGCGGCACCTACTACCCCCTGACGGTGAAGAAGCACCTGCGGGCGCAGGAGATCGCGCTCCAGAACCGGCTTCCGTGCCTCTACCTCGTCGATTCCGGCGGCGCCAACCTGCCGCAGCAGACGGAAGTGTTTCCCGACCGCGAGCATTTCGGGCGCATCTTCTACAACCAGGCGCAGATGTCGGCCGCCGGCATCCCGCAGATCGCCTGCGTGATGGGCTCGTGCACCGCCGGCGGCGCCTACGTGCCGGCGATGTCGGACGAGAGCGTGATCGTGCGCCGCCAGGGCACGATCTTCCTCGGCGGCCCCCCTCTCGTGAAGGCTGCGACCGGCGAGGTGGTGAGCGCGGAGGATCTCGGCGGCGCCGACGTGCACGCCCGCCTGTCGGGCGTCGCCGACCACTACGCCACCGACGACGCCCACGCGCTCGCCATCCTGCGCCGCATCGTCGGGGGCCTCAACACGCTCAAGCGGCCGGACCTCGACATCGCGGCTCCCGTCGATCCGGCCTACGCCGTCGACGACCTCGACGCCCTGGTGCCGACGGACCTGCGCAAGCAGTACGACGCGCGCGAGCTGATCGCCCGCCTCGTCGACGGCTCGGAATTCGACGAGTTCAAGCGGCTCTACGGCACCACGCTGGTCACGGGGTTCGCCCGCCTGCACGGCATGCCGGTCGGGATCCTGGCCAATAACGGCATCCTGTACTCGGAGAGCGCGCTGAAAGGCGCGCACTTCATCGAGCTGTGCTGCCAGCGGCGGATTCCGCTCGTCTTCCTCCAGAACATCTCCGGCTTCATGGTCGGGCGCGAGGTCGAGGCCGGCGGCATCGCCAAGAACGGGGCCAAGCTCGTCACCGCGGTGGCGACGGCCGCGGTGCCGAAGCTCACGCTGATCGTCGGCGGCTCCTACGGGGCGGGCAATTACGGCATGTGCGGCCGGGCCTACTCCCCGCGCTTCCTGTTCGCCTGGCCGAACTCGCGCATCTCGGTGATGGGCGCCGAGCAGGCGGCGAGCGTGCTGGCCACCGTGCGGCGCGACAACATCGAGGCCGGTGGCGGCGCCTGGAGCCCGGAAGACGAAGAGGCGTTCAAGGCGCCGATCCGCGCCGGCTTCGAGGAGGAGGGCTCGCCCTACTACGCCACCGCGCGGCTGTGGGACGACGGCATCATCCTGCCGGAGGAGACGCGCCGGGTGCTCGGCCTCGCGCTCTCGGCCTGCCTCAACGCGCCGGTGCCGGAGACCCGGTTCGGCCTGTTCCGGATGTGAGGACAGCCAAGGTACAGCCATGACCATACGCCGCCTCGCCTCCGTCCTCGTCGCCAATCGCGGCGAGATCGCCTGCCGGGTGATCCGCACCGCGAAACGTCTCGGGATGCGCACCATCGCGGTCTACTCCGAGGCCGACCGCGACGCGCTGCACGTCGCGCTCGCCGACGAGGCCTTCTTGCTTGGCCCGGCGCCCGCCGCCGACTCGTATCTCCGCATCGACCGCATCCTGGACGCCGCCCGGGCGAGCGGGGCGGCGTGCATCCATCCGGGCTACGGCTTCCTGTCCGAGCGGCCGGACTTCGCCGAGGCCTGCGAGGAAGCCGGCATCGTCTTCGTCGGCCCGCCGGCCTCGGCGATCCGCGCCATGGGCCTCAAGGACGCCGCGAAGGCGCTGGTGGCAGAAGCCGGTGTGCCGGTGGTGCCGGGCTATCACGGCGCCCGCCAGGACCCCGACTTCCTCGCGGCCGAGGCCGCCGCGATCGGGTTCCCGGTGCTCATCAAGGCGGTGGCCGGCGGCGGCGGCAAGGGCATGCGCCGGGTCGAGGGGCCGGAAGGGTTTGCCGATGCCCTCGCTTCCGCGCAGCGCGAGGCCCAGAACGCCTTCGGCGACCCGCGGGTGCTGGTCGAGAAGTATATTTTGTCGCCCCGCCACGTCGAGATCCAGGTCTTCTGCGATGCCCACGGCAACGCCGTGCACCTGTTCGAGCGCGACTGCTCGCTCCAGCGCCGCCACCAGAAGGTGATCGAGGAGGCGCCCGCCCCCGGCATGCCCGAGGCGGTCCGAACCGCGATGGGCCGCGCCGCGGTCGAGGCGGCGAAGGCGGTAGGCTATGTCGGCGCCGGCACGGTCGAGTTCATCGCCGACGGGCGCGAGGGGCTACGCCCCGACGGCTTCTGGTTCATGGAGATGAACACGAGGCTTCAGGTCGAGCATCCGGTGACCGAGGCGATCACCGGGCACGACCTCGTGGAATGGCAGTTCCGGGTCGCCTCCGGCGAGGCGCTGCCGGTCGATCAGGCGGGTCTCGCGATCCACGGCCACGCCGTCGAGGCGCGGCTCTACGCCGAGGATCCGGACCACGGCTTCCTGCCCTCGACCGGCCCCTTGTGGGCCCTCGACCTGCCCGCGGGTGAGGGCATCCGGGTCGATACCGGCGTGCGCGCCGGCGACCGGGTGACGCCGTTCTACGACCCGATGATCGCCAAGGTGATCGCCCACGGGGCGACCCGGACGCAAGCGCTCGACCGCCTGGCGGACGCGCTCGGCCGCACCCGGGTGGCGGGCCCGAAGACCAACGTCGCCTTCCTCAAGGCGCTCGCCGAGGCGCAGGATTTTCGCGAGGGCCGCTTCGATACCGGCTTCATCGACCGCGACCTCGCCACCCTGACTGCGCCGAGCCCGCACCGCGACGCCGGCGTACGCGCCGGCATCCGGGCGCTGGTGGCGCGGGAGACGCGCGCCGGCACAGGCTCGCCCTGGGACGCGGCGGACGGGTTCCAGCTCGGCGAGGCCCGCCGCCAGGTGTTCCCGTTCGTGCTGGAGGGCGAGCCGGCCGAGGCGGTGCTGCGCTGGGGCGCCTCCGGCGTGAGAGTGGAGTACGGCGAGGCGGGCCCCGATCCCGCCGCCCTCGCGGTGATCGAGGCGCCGAACGGCGTGCTGGTGCTCTGCGAGGGCCGCCAGATCGCGCTCTCCCCGCCCGATCCGTTCGCGGTCGATCTCGACCACATCGACCAGGGCGGCACCATCAAGGCGCCGATGCACGGCCGCCTCGTCGCCGTGCTCGTCGCTCCCGGCGACAGGGTCGTGCGCGGCCAGCGCCTCGCGGTGGTCGAGGCGATGAAGATGGAGCACGCCCTGACCGCGCCCTCGGACGGCATCGTCGCCGACGTGGCGGGGCAAGCCGGCCAGCAGGTCGCCGAGGGCGCCCGCCTGATCACCCTGACGAAGGAGGACGCCGCGTGAGCACGATTCCCGCTTCGACCCATCCGCGCGGCGGGCTGTACTTCGAGGATTTCGAGGTCGGCGCCAGCTTGCGCCATCGACTCACCCGCACGGTGACGCAGATGGACAACATGCTGTTCTCCAACCTGACGCTCAACCCGCAGCCGCTCCATATCGACGCGCATTTCTGCGCCACCGAGACCGAGTGGGGCAAGCCGCTGATGAACTCGCTGTTCACCCTCGGGCTGATGATCGGCATCTCGGTCAACGACACCACGGTCGGCACCACCATCGGCAATCTCGGCATGACCGAGACGCGGTTTCCCGCGCCGCTGTTCGAGGGCGACACGGTGAGCGTCACGACGGAGGTCGTCGCCAAGCGCGAATCGCGCTCGCGGCCGGAGGCCGGCATCGTCGAGTTCGTCCACCGCGCCTACAAGCAGGACGGCACCCTGGTGGCCGAGTGCCGGCGCCAGGCGATGATGCGCAAGCGTCCCACCCAGGAGGCCTGACGCGATGCGCTCGTTGCTGTTCGTCCCCGGCGACTCCCCCCGCAAGCAGGAGAAGGGCCTGGAGATCGGGGCCGATGCCCTGATCCTCGACCTCGAGGATTCCGTCGCGCTGCCGGAGAAGCCGAAAGCCCGCGAGGTCGCCGCCGGCTTCCTCGCGCGGATGCGCGGGCAGGCTGGCCGGCCGAAGCTCTACGTGCGCGTCAACGCCCTCGATACCGGCCTGACCGAGGACGACCTCGCGGCGGTGATGCCGCACGCCCCCGACGGGATCATGCTGCCCAAGGCCGAGGGCGGTCCCTCGGTGGCGCATCTCGGCGCGCGCCTCGCGGTGCACGAGGCGCAAACCGGCCTCCCCGACGGCGCCACCCGCATCCTGCCGATCGCCACCGAGACGGCCCGGGCGATCTTCGCGCTCCAGACCCTGCCGGGAGCGAGCCCGCGGCTGTCGGGCGTCACCTGGGGGGCGGAGGACCTGTCGGCCGATCTCGGCGCCGAGACCAACCGGGGAGAGGACGGCGCCTGGAGCGCGCCGTTCGCCCTCGCCCGCAACCTAACCCTGATGGCGGCAGCCGCGGCGGAGGTCGACGCGATCGACACCATCAACGCCCATTTCCGCGATCTCGAAGGACTGGCGCGCGAGTGCCGCGCGGCGCGCCGCGACGGCTTCGTCGGCAAGATGGCGATCCATCCCGCGCAGGTGGCGGTGATCAACGAGGCCTTCACGCCGACCGACGCGGCGGTGGCGCAGGCACGGAAGGTCGTGGCCGCCTTCGCGCAGGCGCCGGGGGTCGGCGTCGTCGGGATCGACGGCGAGATGTTCGACCGGCCGCACCTGCGCCGGGCGGAGCGGCTGCTGGCGCGGGTGGGGTGAGGCGAAGGAGACAGTTGCCGGGTGAGCATCCACCCTGCGGCTTCCGTGGTATTCTGCAACGTCCGGAGACGCGGGATCCTATCCATGAAGAGCTGGCCCATCCAGGATGCGGAAGTCCGCTTCGGCGAGGTTCTCGACACCTGCTTGAGGGAAGGTCCTCAGCTCGTCACGACTGAAGGACAGGATGCGGCAGTCCTGGTGCCGATTCGTGAGTGGGAGCGCCTTCAGCGGGACGCTCGGCCGACCCTGAAGGATCTGCTGCTCGCGCCCGAACCTCGGGCAGATCTGATGCTGCCCGAGCGCGGCAGCGAGGAGCGGCGCCCGCCCATCCTGCTCGACTGAGCAGGCATGTACCTGTTGGATACCAACGTTGTCTCAGAGCTTCGCAGGCGGAAGCCGCATGGCGGTGTGCTCGCCTGGTTTCGTGGCGTAGCCGATGCCGATCTTCATCTGTCCGCCGTGACGATCGGAGAGATCCAATCCGGCATCGAACGTACGAGGTCGACGGATCCGGCGAAAGCCGACGAACTCGACGCGTGGCTGGAGCAGGTAGCAGCCGCCTACAACGTCCTGGCCATGGACGCCCGGACGTTTCGACAGGCCGCGCGCCTGATGCACCGACAGGGCCGGCATCTCAGCGAGGATGCCATGATCGCCGCGACAGCCCACGTTCACGGCCTCGCAGTCGTGACCCGCAACGTGCGTGATTTCGCACCGTTCGGCGTCCGGATCGTGGACCCTTTCACCCTGCTCCAACCTTGACGCACCGCGCGGCCAACGCGCGGGCCATCCCCCGGGAGAACGCCCCCCACCATGTCCCACGACGCAGCCCAGACCCAGGCCGCCCTCTTCGCCCGCCTGCCCGATGCCCTGGCGGCCGCCCTCAAGGCCCCCGCCTACGCCGCCCACCTCGCCGGGGTCGACCCCGCCGCCGTGACCGACCGGGCGGCGCTCGCCCGACTGCCGGTCCTGCGCAAGGGCGAGATGCCGGCGCGCCAGCGCGAGGCCCTGCCCTTCGGCGGCTTCGTGCCGGGGCCGGCCGGGGGGTTCGCCCGCCTGTTCACCTCGCCGGGGCCGATCTTCGAGCCGCAGCGGGCCGGCGAGGATCCGTGGGGCGGCGCGCCGGCGCTCAAGGCCGCGGGCTTCCGGGCCGGCGAGGTGGTGCTCAACACCTTTGGCTACCACCTGACGCCGGGCGGCTTCATCTTCGACACCGCCGCGCGCGCCCTCGGCTGCGCGGTGATCCCGGCCGGGCCCGGCAACACCGAGCAGCAGCTCGACCTGATCGAGGCCTACCGCCCCGCCGGCTACGTCGGCACGCCGGACTTCCTCAAGGTGCTGCTCGATGCAGGCCGGAAGGCCGGGCGGGACGTGTCCTCGCTGACGAAGGCCCTGGTCTCGGGCGCCGCCTTCCCGCCCTCGCTCCAAGCCGAGTTCCGCGAGCGCGGCATCGCCGCAGCTCAGGCCTACGCCACGGCCGATGTCGGCTTCATCGCCTACGAGACGCGGGGCGCGGAAAACTCTGGCGAGCCGGGCCTCCTCGTCAGCGACGGTCTGATCCTCGAGATCGTGCGGCCGGGTACCGGCGATCCGGTGCCGGAGGGCGAGGTCGGCGAGATCGTCGTCACGGTGCTCGACCTCGACCGGCCGCTGATCCGCTACGCGCTCGGCGACCTCACGGCGGCGCTGCCCGGGGGCACGCGCATCCGCGGCTGGATGGGCCGGGCCGACCAGGCCGCCAAGGTGAAGGGCATGTTCGTGCGCCCCGAGCAGGTCGCCGAGATCGCCCGCCGCCACCCGGAGCTCGGCCGCCTTCGCCTGGTGGTGACCCGGGCGGACGAGGCCGACGTGATGACCCTGCGGGCGGAGGCCGGCGCGCGCGACACCGCCCTCGCCGGAGCGGTGGCCGAGACCCTGCGGGCGGTGACGAAGCTGCGCGGCACGGTCGAGATCGTCGCCCCAGGCAGCCTGCCGAACGACGGCAAGGTCATCGCCGACGAGCGGCAGGTGGGCTGACGGTCGCGGGCGGCGGCGCGCCTCCGTGCCGCCGCCCGGTGCGCAGTCTATTCCTGCTTTCTGGACACCATCCTCCAGTTCATGCCGTCGGCGCCCGGCACCTCGCCCCGAAGACGCGGCGCATCCGCCAATTTCCGTGAGACCATCTCCCGCCGGCCCTGCGCCGGTCGATTTTTCTATCGCCCCGGGTTTCGCTCCGCGTTGATGTTCCTCTAGGTTGTGATAGTGTCTCCGCACGAATCGGGGACGGTCGCATGTCGAACGTGGCGGGGAAAGCCTATGGCATGAACGTCGTGACGCCGGTCCGGCCGCGATGGACTTGGCTCAACCGCCTCATCTTCATGGTGTCGCGGGTCTTTCCCGGGACCCTGTCGGGTCTTCTCGGCCTGTCGCTGATCCATTTCGCCCGCTGGGTGATCATCCGGCGCGGCCAGTGGCCCCGCCGCGGCCAGCCGGAGCAGGTGCTCGCCAACGATTACATGCTGTTCTGCAGCAACTTCAACGGCACCTGGGACCAGTACATCGACGCCTTCGCGGACGGCATCCCCAACGGGCTCGACCTGTTCTGGTATTGCAGCACCAAGTACCCGAACTCGATCCCGATCACCCCGTTCAAGTCCTACATCCGGGTAAACCAGATCGATACCGGCTACTACTACAACGCGACGCCGGGCAGCGGCCAGCGCGACATCAAGCTGGCGCTGCAGCTCGCCGCCGCCCTGCGGGCGGTGAGGCCGGACGGCGACGACGACGCCCTTTCAGCGGCCTTCGACCGGGTGCTCACCGAGAACCAGGGCTGCCTCGGCACGCCGGGCTACGGGCCGGTGGCGAGCCGCGACACCGCGATCGCCGACCTGCACCGCTGCGCCATGGTGCGCGCCCGCTGGGGCCGGGACGGCAGCGGCCCGCCGCCGGTGGAGGTCGTCCAGGCGGCGCCCGCCCTGGAGACCATGGACGCCGCCCCCCGCGCCGACGCGTCGGCCTCGCAGGCCGGCGCGGTCCGGGCCACCGTCGAGGCCCTGGTCAAGGGCCGCACCCGCCGCAGCGCCGCGCGCCGCCACGACCGCTGAGCGCACGCCGACAGGAGAGCCCGAGATGCCGAACCTCGACGGCGGCCACTACTTCTTCACCGCGATCGTGCCGATCAAGAACGACGTCATCGTCGAGCACGAGGGCCTGCGCAGCTCCCCCGTCCACATGGTGCGCGAGGCGCTGGAGACACTGCCGACCGCCCTGCAATCGCCGGAGGCGGTGAAGGTCGGGATCCAGAGCCCCTTCGCCCGCTCGCTGCGCACGCATTTCGCCCGGTTCGTCGTGCTCGACCAGCCGTTCTTCAACGGACGCGACCACAGCGACGCGGTGGCGGACGCCGTGCATGCGACCGACCTCCTGCTCCCGCAGGCCAACGACGTCCTCGCCTGCCCCTACCTCCTCGTGATGATCGACTTCGACCCGGAAGAGGCCGACCCGGCGCGGCACTACTGCGAGGAGCTCTGGAGCCTGGTGCCGCGCGAGCTCGAGGCGGTATTCCGCTACTGCTACGGCTTTCGCGAGGTCCGCGACGGGAAGACCTTCGCCGACTTCCTGCTGCCGTGCCAGGTCGAGACGACGATGCCGTTCAACGATTACTGGATCGGCAAGCCGCCGCTGACGTCGCCCTCGCGCTGGCTGGTGATCACGCCGCCGGCGCTCGGGGTCGTGCTGCCGCTCCTCGCGGCGCTCATCCACGTCGTGCGCTGGCCCACCGGCCTCGTCCTGGCACTGGTGCTCGGGCTCGCGGGCGTCGCGGTCGATTACTGGATCGTGATGCGCCGCGGCGCCCAGCCGCTGCCGGCGGCGCCGGACGCGACCCTGCGGCACGTGCTGAAGGCGCTCTACCTCCAGCAGGCCTTCACGCGCTTCGCCATCGCCCAGCAGGGGGCCGCGCCGCCGGGGCGCGGGGCGGCGTTCCGCCAGTTCCTCGCCACCCACCGCCCGTCGGACGTCGCCGGCCCGACGCAGGCTCCCGGGGTGATCGGCAGCTGACGCCGCCGGCCCGCGACCCCCGCCCGACTATCCCGGCCCGCGCGCCGCCTCCCGCCCGGAACCCACGGCATGACGACCCTCCTCGACCTCGCCGACATCCAGGGCGGCATCCTGCGCGCCTACGGCCGGCAGGGCTTCCCCAAAGCCCGCGCCTTCTTCCTGACCGTGCGCGGCGACGGTGCGGAGGGCCGCACCTTCGTGGAGGGCTTGCGGCCGCAGGTCACCACCGCCGCGCGCTGGCGCGACCCGAATCGCGGCGAGGGGCTGCTGCGCCGCCGCGCCCCGCGCCTCAAGGACGTCGTCCGCGCCGCGGACGAGGACAACTACCCGGGCGAGGTGACGCTGGAAAAGCCGAAGGTGACGCTCAACCTCGCCTTCACGTTCTACGGCCTCCTCGCCCTTGGCGTACCGGTGCGCACCCTGCGGGGCATGCCCGACGAGTTCATCGACGGCATGGCCCAGCGGGCCGAGATCCTCGGCGACGGCCCCTTCCTTGAGACCCGCGACCCCGTGTGGCGCGACTCGGCCGGCGAGAACCGCGTCCACATCGTGGTGATGCTGAACGCGCAGATGAACCCCGACGGCACGCCGGTCGCCGAGCTCGAAACGGAGACGCAACGCCTGCGCGACCTGTGCGCGGAGTCCGGCGGCAAGGTCGTGCTCCTGTCCGGCACCGGGCCGGACGGAGCCGACTTCCAGGAGATGTCGGCGGTTCTCGCCCCGGGCGAGCACGGCCTCTCGGCGACCAACAAGGAGCATTTCGGGCTCTCGGACGGCTTCGGCGACCCGGTCTTCGAGGGCCAGTTCCCGCCGGGGCTGGAGGCGCTGCGGGTGATCGGCGGCGGCAAGCTGATGCCCGACCAGACCTGGGCGCCGCTCGCCACCGGCGAGTTCCTGCTCGGCTACCCGGACGAGGGGCAGGAGATCCCCGGCGCGGCGATGCCGATCAAGTTCAGCCGCAACGGCACCTTCATGGCCTACCGCAAGCTGCACGAGAACGTCGAGAGCTTCGCGACCTACATCCGCCAGCAGGGCGAGCGTTACGCCGCCCTCCACGGCGTCCCGCAGGCGCAGGCCGAGGCGACCCTGCGCGCCAAGCTCGTCGGGCGCTGGGAGGACGGGATCCCGCTCCAGGCCGCGCCGACCCACGACGACTGGCTGGCGTTCCAGGCGGAGCTCGCCCAGGCCAAGGCCGCCGGGGACAAGCCGAAGCTCGCCGCCCTCGCCCTGCGCTACACCGACTTCACCTATCGCGGGGACCTCGACGGCGCCACCTGCCCGGTCGCCGCCCACATGCGCCGGGCGAACCCCCGCGACATGCTCGACCCGCACGTCGCCGACCCGGACCCGACGAGCGGCGACGGCTCGGCGCTGGTCAACCGCCGCCGCATCCTGCGCCGCGGCCTGCCCTATGGCGGTCCCTCGCAGGGCGGCAGCGGGAAGGATTCCGGCGAGCAGGGCATCATCTTCCTGGCGATCTGCGCCAACCTGTTTCGCCAGTTCGAGTTCGTGCAGCAGCAATGGATGCAGTACGGCCTCGACTTCAACGCCGGCAGCGACACCTGCCCGGTGATCGGCAACCACCCGAAGGGCGGCTCCCACCACGATCCGAAGCTCGTGATCGCGGTCGAGCCGGGCCGCGGGCAGCGGCCCTTCATCTGCAACGACCTGCCCCAGCTCGTGGAGCCCCGCGGCGGCGATTACTTCTTCGTGCCGAGCATGACGGCGCTACGCCTGATCGGCACGGGCATCACCGACCCGACCTAGAGCGTGTTATGAACTGATTATTGTACGTTCGATTTTGCTGAGCATATCGCAGACGAAGGCAACCATGTGGAGGCCCGCCAATGTGCTGGCGTAGCGCTCGTAATCCTTGACCAGCCG
>NZ_JBSNCC010000029.1:0-52928 GCF_053764715.1 Methylobacterium sp. Gmos1
CAGAGCGGGGTGTCTCAAACCCGATCCCATCTCGAACTCGGCCGTTAACCGCCCCAGCGCCTATGGTACTGTGTCTCAAGACACGGGAGAGTCGGTCACCGCCAGACCTGCCAAGCACGTCACGTTCCCTCATCGCGACAACACCCTGGCGCGGGGTGGAGCAGCCCGGTAGCTCGTCAGGCTCATAACCTGAAGGTCACAGGTTCAAATCCTGTCCCCGCAACCAACCATCAAAAACCCCGCGAGGCTCACGCCTCACGGGGTTTTTGCCGTCCTGATGCTCGTGCCGGTCAGTAGTTGCGGCGCGTCACCACCCAGATGGCGTGGATCAGGCCAGGGATGTAGCCGAACAGCGTCAGCACCACGTTCAGGATGAACTGCAGGCCGAACCCGGCGGTGAACAGCACGCCGAGCGGCGGGATCACGACGAGCAGGATGATGCGGATGATGTCGCCCACGGTGTCTCCGTCCTGACGCTTGGGAATCGAAAGCTGTGCTGTGAACGGCGTGGCCCGCGAACTGTTCCCGCCCGGACGGCGAAACCCCTCCCGCACCGCGTGCGGGAGGGGAGGGGATCAGGGCCGCAGCAGCACCTTCCCCATCGCCTCGCGGCGCGCCAGGATGCCGAGGGCGGACGCTGCCTCTTCCAGCGGGTAGACGCCGTGCACCTTCGCGGAGAGCCGCCCCTCGCTCACCAGCGCCAGCAGGCGGGCCTGGTTGGCGGCGTGGCCCGCGGGCTCGCGCTTGAGGAAGGCGCCCCAGAATACGCCCTGGATGTCGATGCCCTTCAGGAGCGCCAGGTTCAGCGGGATCTTCGGGATCTCGCCGGCCGCGAAGCCGACGACCAGGAAGCGGCCCTTCCAGTTGAGCGAGCGGAGCGCCGGCTCGGAATAGGCGCCGCCGACCGGATCGTAGACGACGTCGATCCCCGCGTCCCCGCCAAGCCGCTTGAGCCCATCGCGAAGCGGTTCCTGGCTGTAGTCGAGGGTGAGGTCGGCGCCGTGCGCCTTGGCGAGGTCGAGTTTTTCCGCCGAGGAGGCGCAGGCGATCACCCGAGCGCCCATCGCGTGGCCGAGCTCCACTGCCGCGAGCCCGACGCCGCCGGTCGCGCCGAGCACCGCCAGGGTCTCGCCGGCTTTCAGCCCGGCCCGGTCCTGGAGGGCGTGCAGCGAGGTGCCGTAGGTGACCGAGAGACCCGCCGCCTGCTCGTCGCTGACGCCCGCCGGGACCCGGGTCAGGCCGGAGACCGGGGCGACGACCCGCTCGCGGCAGGCGCCGTAGCCGAGATGCACGATGACGCGCTCGCCGACCCGGAACGCCTCGGCGCCGGGCCCCAGCGCCTCGATCACCCCGCAGGCCTCGGCGCCGGGCGAGAATGGCAGCTCCGGCTTCACCTGGTAGCGGCCGGCGATGATCAGCGTGTCGAAGAAGTTGAGCGCCGCGACCGTCACCCGTACCAGGGCCTCGCCCGGGCCGGGCACCGGATCCGGCACCTCCTCGATCACCAGGTCCTCCGGGCCGCCGAGCGCCTTGCACAGGAGCGCCTTCATGCCATCGATCCTCCCCGCCGCACGCCGGCGGCCTGGCAGCGAGTGGTGAGCCAGGCCGGGGCCGCTGGCAAGCCGGGACCTTCGCGAGACCCGGCCGTCAGCGCCGCTCGTAGGTGCCGACGAGCAAGCCCTTGGCCAGGACGTGGCCGTGCATGGCCTCCAGCAGGGCGCCGCGGCCGGGAACGCCGTCGAGCCCGAGATGCCGGTTGAGGGCGTAGACCTGGAACAGGTAGCGGTGCGGGCCGTGGCCGGTCGGTGGATCGGGCGGCAGGTAGCCGGCCTTGAGGAAGGTGTTCTTGCCGACCTCCCCGACCGTGCCGTCGGAGCCGGGGCTCGCCAGCGCGCCCTCGGGCAGGCCGCCGCTCGCCGGGTCGAGGTCCCAGGCGATGGCGTGGACGATCGGCCTCGGCGTCGGGCTGTCGGCGTCCTCCACCAGGAGCACCAGGGCGGCCGTGCCGGCGGGAAACCCGCTCCAGGCGAGCGGCGGCGAGAGCTTTTCCCCGTCTTGCGTGAAGCGGGCCGGCATCGGGGCGCCGTCGGCAAAGGCCGGGCTCGTCACCCGGAGGGCGGCGGGCGCGGTCTCAAACTCGGCGTGGTACGCGGTTTTGTCAGGGCCGGCCCGCAGGCCCGACATCGCCTCGCCGACCGCGTGGGGAATCTTTTCCAGCATGGACCCGTCTCCTCGTCTCGTCTCGCGGACAAACCGGGGAGGCGGGTCGGGGTTGCTTCGTCAGGGCCGCGGTTTCTCGGCCGCGATCATGTAGTTCACCGCCGTGTCGCGGGCGGTGCCCCAGCGGTTGGTGAGCGGGTTGAAGACGACGCCCGTCGTGTCGGTGAGCACCAGGCCGCCGGCCTCGACGGCGTCGCGCAGCTCGTCCGGGGTGACGAACTTGTCCCAGTCGTGGGTCCCCTTCGGCAGCCAGTTCAGGACGTATTCCGCCCCCACGATGGCCAGAGCGAAGGAGCGCATCGTCCGGTTGATCGTCGCGGCGAAGAACAGGCCGCCGGGCTTCACAGCATGGCAGGCGGTGCGCACGAAGGCCGGCATGTCGGTGACGTGCTCGACCACCTCCATCGCGCAGACCACGTCGAAGCGCTCGCCCGCCGCCACCACGTCCTCGATCGTCTCGGCCCGGTAGCGCACCGGCACGCCGGCCTCGTCGGCATGGGCTTGGGCGATCTTCACGTTCGTCACCGCCGGGTCGAGGCCGGTGACCTCGGCGCCGAGGCGCGCCAGGGGCTCCGACAGGACGCCGCCGCCGCAGCCGACATCGACGAGGCTCAAGGACGACAGCGGGGACGGCGCCCGTGGGTCACGGCCGAAATGCCGGCAGACCGTGTCGCGGATGTAGGTCAGGCGCACCGGGTTGAAGCGGTGCAGCACCCGCATCGGCCCGGCCTCGTCCCACCAGGTCGCGGCCAGGCGATCGAAGCGGGCGACCTCGTCGCGGTCGATCGAGGGTGCGGTTGGGTCGCTCATGCGCGGGAGGCTCCAGGCTGTCGACCGACGCAGGTAGCGCATCGGGCGGCCGGCACCAACCGAGCGGGCGCTCACTTCGCCGCCGCACCCCGCAGGAAGTCGGCCCGCGCCGCAGCCGCGGTGTGGGCGAAGTCGCTGAACACGCCGTCGACCCCGAGCCGGAAGAACGCGAGATACTCCGCCACCGGGTCGCCGTCGTAATCCGCCGCCAGGTAGCGCGGCTCGTTGCGGAAGGTGTAGACGTGGACGAACAATCCCGCCCGGTGCGCGTCGGCGACGAGGCGGGTCGCCGGCCCGGTCCGCGCCTTCGCGGTCGTCCCCTTGAACGGCGTGCCGTCGGGGTTGCGCCCGGGCCACGGATCGGTGCGCAGCGGCAGGACCTGGGGCTTCCAGGGACCGATCCCGTCGGCGTAGGTCCTGATCTCGGCCAGCCCCTCCGGCGTCAGCATGGCGTCGAACCGGCGCGGGTCGCCGGCCAGGACCCAGTCGAACGGGCGGCCCTCGGTGACGCCCTCGTACAGCATCGCGCCGGTGCGATAGTCGATGCCCGAGGCGCCGACGAGCTGCACCCGCCGCGTCTTCAGCCCGTGCGCCGCGAGGTAGCGCAAGCTGCCTGGCTCGAAGCTCTGGACGAGGATCGGCGCGTCGGCGGCGTTGAGGCCGTTGGCCTCGATCACCCGCAGCACGGCGTCCTCGAACGGGCGCTCGCCCGGGCAGCCGTTGGCCCGCGCCTGCGCGTTGTTCCAGGTCGGGTTCTTCGTCTCCGGATAGACGGCGATCGGCCGGCCGGCACGGGCGCCCTTGCGCCTGGCGAGGTCGACGATCTCCTGGAAGCTCAGGATCGCGAACTTGCCGTTGAGGAGCCTCGGGCGCTCGTCCGCGGCGTCGTAGGTCGTGCCCGCGAGCCAGTCCTTCAGCTCCGCCAGGGTAAAGTCGCTGATCGCCCAGTCGCCGGTGTGGTCCTCGCCGTCGACCACCAGGGAGCGCAAGACCGAGGACGGGTCGGCGGGATCGGTGAGGTCGGTCAGGTAGGACGGCCCCGGGCCCGCGACCACGCGGCCCGGTACCGTGCGGCGGCGGCGCGCCACCTCGGGATTCGTCCGTGCGACCTGCGCGACAGTGGTGTTGTCGCTGAGCCAGGGATTGTGTCGGGCGACCGGCACGCAATCCTTCGTCAGGTGCAGGTCCATCTCCAGCATGTCAGCGCCGAGATCGGCGGCGAGTTCGTAGGCCGGCTCGGTCTCCTCCGGGGCGAGGCCGGAGAGACCGCGATGGGCGATCACCGCCGGCGGCTTGCCGTCGAGGGTCGGGAGGTCCGCCGCCAGTGACGGGGCGACCGGCGGGAGGGCGGCGAGAAGCAGGGCGACACCGGAGAGCCGGAGCGCCCGGGGGATGAAACGAACTGTCATGGCGTCTCCCATGGTGGCTCCGGCCGCGGCGCGGCCAGCATGCGGACGCGAGATGACGGAGCCGTGACCGGCACCCGGCGCGCCGCTCGCAATTGACACCGCCCCGGCCCGCTTGTACCCGCCGGACGCCCGCGGCATTGCGCTGCGGCACAAGACAGGTTTGTTCGATCGGATCCCCATGCCCCGCCTGGTGATGAAATTCGGCGGCACCTCCGTCGCCACGGTCGACCGCATCCGCAACGTCGCCCGCCACGTCGCCCGCGAGGTGCGGGCCGGCTACGAGGTCGCGGTCGTCGTCTCGGCGATGTCCGGCAAGACCAACGAGCTGGTGGCCTGGTGCAAGGACGCCTCGGCCCTCTACGCCCAGTCCGAGTACGACGCGGTCGTCGCCTCGGGTGAGCAGGTCACGTCGGGGCTGCTCGCCATCGTGCTCAACGAGATGGGCCTCAAGGCCCGCTCGTGGCAGGGCTGGCAGATCCCGATCGAGACCTCCGACCAGCACGGCTCGGCCCGCATCCAGAACATCGACGGCGCCCGCCTCGATGCCGCCTTCCGGCGCGGCGAGGTCGCGGTGATCGCCGGCTTCCAGGGCATCCACGCCGAGACCGGTCGCCTGACCACCCTCGGGCGCGGCGGCTCGGATACCAGCGCGGTCGCGGTCGCGGCGGCGATCGGCGCCGAGCGCTGCGACATCTACACCGACGTCGACGGCGTCTACACCACCGACCCGCGGGTGGTGCCGAAGGCCCAGCGCCTCGAGAAGGTGGCCTTCGAGGAGATGCTCGAGATGGCCTCCCTCGGGGCCAAGGTGCTCCAGGTGCGCTCGGTCGAGCTCGCCATGGTGCACCGGGTGCCGACCACCGTGCGCTCCTCCTTCGACGACCCCGACGACGCCCGCCCCGGCACCCTCATCTGCGACGAGGACGATATCGTGGAACAGCAGATCATCACGGGCATCGCCTTCTCCAAGGACGAGGCCCAGATCACGCTTCGCCGGGTGAAGGACAAGCCCGGCATCGCCGCCGCCATCTTCGGCCCGCTGGCCGACGCCAACATCAACGTCGACATGATCATCCAGGTCGTGTCGGGCGATGGCGCGGCCACCGACATGACCTTCACGGTGCCGGCGGCAGATTACGAGCGCGCCCGCACGATCCTCGACGCGCAGCGCCACGCGGTCGAGTTCGAGCGCATCGAGGGCGCCACCGACGTGGTCAAGGTCTCGGCGATCGGCGTCGGGATGCGCAGCCATGCCGGCGTCGCCGCCAAGGCGTTCCGGGCGCTGGCCGAGAAGGGCATCAACATCCGGGCGATCACCACCTCGGAGATCAAGTTCTCGGTGCTGATCGACGCCGCCTATACCGAGCTGGCGGTGCGCACGCTCCACTCGCTCTACGGCCTCGACAAGGCCTGACCTTCGGCCCGGCGCCCTTCGCGCCGGAACGGCCCGGCCGAGAGACACCCCGCCCGCGACGCTCCGCGGGCGGGGTTTTCCTTTGCGGAGGGTCACGTTGGCGCCGCTTCCCCGGAAAGGTCGCTTGCCCGCCGGGCGCCGGACTCGCTATACGGCGATGACGGGGCCGATGCGTCAGGCCCGCGCGGTCGGGCCCGAGGGTTGCATCGCGTCGGGTCCGGCTCGCTAGAGGGTGGAACACGAGACGATGCCCGCAGCGCCTGGAGGCCCGCGCCTGCTACTGCGCCGCCTTCGCGAGGCCATGGCGGAGCCCGTCGGCCCGCAGGCGCGCCTCGACCGCATCGTCGTGCTGATCGCGTCCAACATGGTCGCGGAGGTCTGCTCGGTCTACGTCCTGCGCGACGACGGCAACCTCGAGCTCTTCGCCACCGAAGGCCTCAACCGCGAGGCGGTGCACCTCACCACGATGCGGGCGGACGAGGGCCTGGTCGGCCTGATCGCCGCCACCGCCGAGCCGCTGTCGCTCTCCGACGCCCAGTCGCACCCGGCCTTCTCGTACCGGCCGGAGACCGGCGAGGAGGTCTACCACGCCTTCCTCGGCGTGCCGCTCCTGCGCGCCGGCAACACGCTCGGCGTCCTGGTGGTGCAGAACCGCACCTACCGGGTCTATTCCGAGGAGGAGATCGAGGCGCTCCAGACCACCGCCATGGTGCTCGCCGAGATGATCGCCTCGGGCGAGCTCCAGGCGCTGTCGCCCGGCACCGTCAGCGCCTCGCGCCGGGCGCTGAGCCAGTGCGGCGTGGCGCTCGCCGACGGCGTGGGCCTCGGCCACGTCGTGCTGCACGAGCCGCGCATCGTGGTGCGCAACCTGATCGCCGAGAACGTCGAGCGCGAGGCCACGCGCCTCGACACCGCCATCGCCGAGGTGCGCGCGGCCATCGACGACCTCGTCGAGCGCGGCGACGTCGCGGGCGCCGGCGAGCACCGCGAGGTGCTCGAGACGGTGCGGATGTTCGCCCACGACCAGGGCTGGCTCCGGCGGATGCGCGAGGCGGTGCTGTCGGGCCTCACCGCGGAGGCCGCGGTGGAGCGGGTGCAGTCGGACAACCGCGCCCGGATGCTGCGCCAGAGCGACCCCTACCTGCGCGAGCGCCTGCACGACCTCGACGACCTCGCCAACCGGCTCCTGCGCCAGCTCGTCGGCCACCCGATGGTCGGCCAGGACGCGATGCCGGAGAACGCCATCCTGGTGGCCCGCTCGATGGGCCCGGCGGCGCTCCTCGACTACGACCGCGCCCGCCTGCGCGGCGTGGTGCTGGAGGAGGGCGGGCCGACGAGCCACATCGCCATCGTGGCTCGCGCCCTGGGCATTCCCGCGGTGGGCGAGGTGGCAAACGCCACGGCTTTGGTCGAGACCGGCGACGCCATCATCGTCGACGGCGGCACCGGCGAGATCCAGATCCGGCCCGGGCCCGAGATCGAGGCGGCCTATGCCGAGAAGGCGCGCCTGCGCGCCCGACGCCAGGAGCAGTACCGCTCCCTGCGCGACGTGCCGGCGGTCACCCGCGACGGCGTCGCGGTCGGGCTCCAGCTCAATGCGGGTCTCATCGTCGACCTGTCGCACCTGCACGAGACCGGCGCGGAGGGTGTCGGGCTGTTTCGCACCGAGTTGCAGTTCATGGTCGCCGAGCGGATGCCGACGGCGGCCGAGCAGCAGGTTCTCTACGAGGCGGTGTTCGACGCCGTCGGCGATTTGCCGGTGACGATCCGCACCCTCGATATCGGCGGCGACAAGGTGCTGCCCTACATGAAGGCGCTGGAGGAGGAGAACCCGGCCCTGGGCTGGCGGGCGATCCGCATCGGCCTCGATCGGCCCGGCCTCCTGCGGATGCAGCTGCGCGCGCTCCTCAAGGCCGCCCGCGGGCGACCGCTCAAGATCATGTTCCCGATGGTCGCCACCGTCGACGAGTTCGTCCAGGCGCGTGCCATCGTCGAGCGCGAGAAGGCGCATCTGACCCGCCACGGCCACCCGCTGCCGGCCGATTGCCGCCTCGGCGTGATGGTCGAGGTGCCCTCGCTGCTGTTCCAGATGGACGAGATCGCGGCGGAAGCCGACTTCCTCTCCGTCGGCTCGAACGACCTGATGCAGTTCCTGTTCGCGGTCGACCGCGAGAACCGCCAGGTCGCCAACCGCTTCGATCCCTTGAGCGCCGCGGCGCTCCGCGCCTTCCGGCTGATCGCCGAGCGCGCCAACGCCGCCGGCACCCCGGCGACGGTCTGCGGCGAGATCGGCGGGCGGCCGCTCGAGGCGATGGCGCTGATCGGGCTGGGTTTCCGCGCCCTCTCGATGTCCCCGGCCTCGATCGGGCCGGTCAAGGCGATGGTGCTAGGGATCGAGGCCGGGGCCGTCGCGGCCTTCCTGGAGCAGGAGCTGGCGCGGACCAAGGACGGGGCGTCTTTGCGCCCGGCGCTGGCGGCCTTCGCGGAAGAGCACGGCGTGCCGATCTGACGGGCACGCCCCGATCTCCGGGGATTTGCGGAAATCGGTAACCGCGCCGTGCGATCACCATGACGTTGGGAAAGACCCTCTCCGGTTGCGAAGGCCCTGTGGCATGCGGGGCTTGCGGCGGAGTCCGCCGGCCGCCGCCTTTCGAGCTGGCGCAAGACCGGAGAGGGGGTGAGAGATGTGAACGGCTGGCCGTTCGTGACGATCACCGTCATGAAGCGCCCGACCGGATGGGTATTCACCATCACGATCGGGCTTGTGTAATGACTTCCACCTGACAAGAGGGGTCGCGGGCTGCCACCCGCGGCTCCTCACCTTGGAAGATAAGACGGGCGACCCGATCCGCAAAGGGCCTCGCGCGTCCGCGAGCCTGCCATCGGGCCCTTGTCCACGCCTGCGCCGACTCCCCAACCACCACAGACCTGCTATACGCGACCCCATCTCCGGCACCGGGCGCGGGCCGCCCCGGATGGACCGGCTCGTCGTCAATGGCCATATCCCGTTCATGATCGCGATCCCGTCCGACCGTCTCGACGCCATCCTGGCCCGCCACGACATCGTCACCGCCACCCTCAGCGCCGGCGAGAACGACGCGGAGAGCTTCGTGCAGCTCTCGCGAGAGCTCTCCGACCTCGACTCCGTGGTCGAGGCGATCCACGCCTTCCGGGCCGCCGAGACGGCGCTCCGCGGCGTCGAGGAGATGATTGAGGAGGGCGACCCCGAGATGCGGGCGCTCGCGGCGGAAGAGAAGCCGGAGGCCGAGGCCGCCCGCGACGCCGCGGCGCGCGCGCTCCAGCTCCTGCTCCTGCCCAAGGACGCCGCCGACGAGAAGAGCGCGATCCTCGAGGTGCGCGCCGGCACCGGCGGTGACGAGGCGGCGCTCTTCGCCGGCGACCTCTTCCGGATGTACTCGCGCTACGCCGACCTGAAGGGCTGGCGGGTCGAGGTCATCTCCGAGAGCCCCGGGACGATGGGCGGCTATCGCGAGGTCGTGGCCGAGGTGAAGGGGCGGGGCGTCTTCGCCCGACTGAAGTTCGAGAGCGGCGCCCACCGGGTGCAGCGCGTGCCCGACACCGAGACGCAGGGGCGCATCCACACCTCCGCCGCCACCGTGGCGGTGCTGCCGGAGGCCGAGGAGGTCGACATCCAGGTCAACGAATCCGACCTGAAGATCGATACGATGCGGGCGCAGGGAGCGGGCGGCCAGCACGTCAACAAGACCGAATCGGCGATCCGCATCACCCACGTGCCGAGCGGCATCGTGATCTTCGTCCAGGAAGAGCGCTCGCAGCACAAGAACCGGGCCCGCGCGATGGCGCTCCTTCGCGCCAAGCTCTACGACCAGGAGCGCAGCCAGAAGGACGCCGCCCGCGCCGCCGACCGCAAGTCGCAGGTCGGCAGCGGCGACCGCTCGGAGCGGATCCGCACCTACAACTTCCCGCAAGGCCGGGTGACCGACCACCGCATCAACCTGACCCTCTACAAGCTGGAGGAGGTGATCGCCGGCACCGCCCTCGACGAGGTGGTGGACGCGCTGATCACCGAGCACCAGGCGGCCCTGCTCGCCGCCGAGGGGATGGCGTGACCGGGATCACCCCGGAGACGACCCGGATCGCCGCCCGGGCCCGGGCCGCGGACGCGCTTGCCGCCCGCGGGATCGAGACTGCCGCCCTCGATTCCCGCATCCTGGTCGAGGAGGCGTTGGGCGTCACCGCAACCGACCTCGCCCTGCGCGGCGACGTGCCTGTGGGGGAGGAGGGCGCCGGACGCCTCGACGCCTTTCTCGCCCGCCGCGCGGCCGGCGAGCCGGTGGCGCGGATCATCGGCGCCTGGGAGTTCTGGGGATTACCGTTCGGGCTCTCGCCCGAGACCCTGGTGCCGCGCCCCGACACCGAGACCCTGGTCGAGGCGGCGCTTGCTCTGAAGCCCGAGGGCCCGCACCGCATCGCCGATCTCGGCACCGGCTCGGGCTGCATCCTGGTCGCCCTGCTCACCGAGTGGCCGCGCGCCTTCGGCCTCGGCCTCGACCGGTCGACCGGGGCGCTGCGCACCGCCCGGGCCAACGCCGCCCGCAACGGCGTGGCGGAGCGTGCCGCCTTCGCGGCCGGGGACTGGGCCGCCCCGCTCGCCGGCCCGTTCGACCTCGTGGTGGCGAACCCGCCCTACATCGCGAGCGCGGTCATCGCCGGCTTGTCGGGCGAGGTGCGCGACCACGATCCCCGCCTCGCCCTCGACGGCGGCCCCGACGGGCTCGATGCCTACCGCGCCATCCTCGCAGAGGTACCGCGGATCCTCGCGCCTGGCGGGCATCTCCTGGTCGAGATCGGCTACGACCAGGAGGAGAGCCTGCGCCGCCTCGCCGCCGCCCACGACCTCGCCGCAGAGGTGCGGCGCGACCTCGCCGGGCACCCGCGGGTGGTCGCCATGACGGCGGCCACCGGGTCCTGACGGGGATTCGCGAGGGTGATTCTTGAGGTTCCTGTGGCCTTTGTGCAGAAAATCGGCGCGAGGTGACTTGGCGCCGCCGGTCGAACCCGCTAACGTCGCGGGGCAGATCGTGAACGGTCCGGACACCACAGCCAGGCTCAGTTCTCAGGCGCGACATCGAGCGCGGACCTTTGGACGATCTTCCACCACCGGGCAGACCAATGAGCGCGTAGGCGGTCCGGTGCCCCGCATCTGTGGATCGACGGTGGCCGGACCGTGAGACGGACCGCGGTCGCACAGGGCAAGGCGGACATCGCTGGGGAGACGGAACGCGGCCCGGCAGAGGCCGCCCGGCTCCGCGGACGACGACCCGCCGCGCGCGAAAGTCCCGCCCTTCAAGTCGTCGAAGAGGGTCAGTCGAGGCCGATGAGACCGAACCAGAACAGGCGTATGCGTGGCCGCAACCGCAGCAACAACAAGGGGCCGAACCCGCTGACCCGGGCCTACGAGTCGAACGGCCCCGACGTGAAGATCCGCGGCACCGCCCAGCACATCGCCGAGAAGTACGCCCAGCTCGCCCGCGACGCCCAGGCGAGCGGCGATCCCGTGATGGCCGAGAACTACTTCCAGCACGGCGAGCACTATTTCCGCATCATCGCCGCCGCGAACGAGCAGTACCGCCAGCAATACGGCGGCACCTACGGCCGCCAGGGCTACGACGACGAGGATGACGGCGACGACGAGGGCGCGCCGACCAACGGCTACCAGGGCCAGGACCGCGGCCACAACGAGCGCGGCGCCAACGGCTACGCCCAGTCCGGCTACGGCGCCGCCGACGATTACGGCGATCCCGGCCAGCAGCCGCAGCCCTACGACAATCGCGGCGACGATCGCCCGTCCCGCTTCGACCGGCAGGATCACCAGCGTCAGGATCAGCCGCGCCAGGATCAGCAGCGGCAGGACCGGCCCGACCGGCAGGAGCGCCGCGAGCGCTTCCAGAACCGCCAGGAGCGCCAGCAGCGCGAGCGCCAGGAACGCACCGAGCAGCGTACCGAGCAGCGCGCCGAGCGCCAGGATCGTCCCGAGCGGCAGGATCCCTCCCGAGCCGAGCAGCCGCGTCAAGAGGCGCGCCAGGAGCCGGTTCGTCAGGAGCCTGTGCGCCAGGACGGCTACCGCGAGGGCGGCCGCTCGGAGTTCCGCCGCGAGCGCCGCCGCGAGGAGCCCCGCTCCGAGCCGGTCCTCGCCGCCGACGAGCCGACCGGCCTGCCGGCCTTCTTGACCACCCCGGTGCGTCCCGTGGCCTCGACGCCGGCCCCGGTCGAGGAGGCGCCCCCGGCGCCCCCCGCCACGCCGGTCGAGGCGGAGGGCGATGCCCCGGCGCCGCGTCCGCGCCGCCGCCGCCGCACCCGGTTCGAGGGGACCGAGGGCGGGGGCGAGCCCTCCGGCGAGCTTTTCCCGAAGCCTGCCGACTCGTCGGGCGAGTAAGCCTCCCGAGCGACACTTCGCCCGGCCTCCGCTCGCCGGAGGCCGGGCGTGACCGTCCGGCGTCATGGCCGTCATGCCATCGGACCATGCCGTCGAACGATTTTTGCGCCGCCGCACGTGGCGTTTCCCGCGCGGCCACCTACCTGCCGCCCTGACACGAATTTCTCGTCAGGCGGAGCGCACCATGACCCACCACCCCGCACTCGCGAAGGGCCGCGTCGCCGTCGTCACCGGCGCGGCGAGCGGCATCGGCCTCGCGGCGGCCACCGCCTTCGCCCGGGCGGGGATGCGAGTGGTGCTGGCCGACCTTCCCGGCGAGGCTCTCGAGCAGGCAGGTCGCACCGTGGCGGCTGCCGCGCCGGGGGGCGCCGGGGATGTCCGCGCGGTGCCGACCGACGTGACGAAGCCGGAGGCGCTGGACGCCTTGCGCCGCGAGGCCGAAGCCCTCGGCCCGGTCGCGCTGCTGATGGCGAATGCCGGCATCGAGGCCGGCGGGCGCTTCTCCTCCGACGCCGCGACCTGGCACCGCATCATCGACACCAACCTCTGGGGCGTCATCAACGCGCTCCAGGCCTTCGTGCCGGGGATGATCGAGGCCGGGGCGCCCGCGGCGGTGATCGTCACCGGCTCGAAGCAGGGCATCACCACGCCGCCCGGCAACACGCCCTACAACGTCAGCAAGGCGGGCGTGAAGGTGACGACCGAGGCCCTGAGCCACGAGCTGCGCGAGACGGGATCGCCCGTCACCGCCCACCTGCTGATCCCGGGCTTCGTCTATACCGGCCTCACCCGCGCCCGCGGCGCGACCGAGAAGCCGCCCGGCGCCTGGACGCCGGAACAGACCGTGGACCTGATGCTGGAGCGGATGGCGGCGGGCGACTTCTACATCCTGTGCCCGGACAACGAGACCACCCGGGAGATGGACGAGAAGCGGATGCGGTGGGCCGCCGACGACGTGATCCGCAACCGCCCGGCCCTGTCGCGCTGGCACCCCGACCACAAGGCGGCCTTCGCGGCGCATATGGAGGCGCCGCTCGCCGGGGGCAGCACCGGAGCCGACGAGGGCGTGAAGGAAGCCGCGGCGACGCCGGCTTCGTTCTGAATTCCGCGCTTTGGCTCGGCCGATCACGGCCCGGCCGATGTGATACGCTTCCGATCGGTCCGGGGCCGCATGTCGGCCCCGGGGGATAGCGAGGATGGGAGGACCGCCCGCGAGAGGCGCGCGCTCCGCGCGATCGACGCGAGACCAGGCCGGGCGCACGCCACGTCCGCCAGACACAGCGGCCGGCCTCAAGCCCTCGCGAGACTCCCCTCGCGGGCCTCGGCCGGCACCAGCGGGAGACCCGTCACCCGATGCACAAGATCATCCCCGTCGCCCCCTTCGATGCCGTCGTGTTCGGCGCCACCGGCGACCTGACGATGCGCAAGCTGCTGCCGGCGCTGTACTATCGCTTCCGCGACCGGCAGATCCCGGAGCAGAGCCGCATCATCGCGGCGGCACGCAGCCGCCTCGGAACCGCCGAGTACCGCGACATCGCCGCCGCGGCGCTGGAGCGCCATGTGCCGGCGGCCGACCGCGACGCCGATACGGTGACCCGCTTCCTCGACCACCTGGCTTACGTAGCCGTGGACGGGGCCGGGGAGGCCGGCTGGGAGGACCTGGCGAACCTGCTCGCCGAGCATCCGGACCACGTGCGGCCCTACTACCTCGCCACCTCGCCGAGCCTGTACGGCGCGATCTGCCGCAACCTCAGCGCCCACGGTCTGATCGGCGAGCGCTCCCGCGTCGTGCTGGAGAAGCCGATCGGCCACGATCTCGCCTCGGCCCGCGCCATCAATGACCAGGTCGGCAAGGTCTTCCCCGAGAGCCAGATCTTCCGAATCGACCACTATCTCGGCAAGGAGACGGTGCAGAACCTGCTGGCGCTCCGCTTCGCCAACACGATCTTCGAGCGGCTGTGGAACGCCGACGTGATCGACCACGTGCAGATCACCGTGGCGGAGACGGTCGGGGTCGAGGGCCGCGGCGGCTACTACGACACGTCGGGCGCGCTGCGCGACATGCTCCAGAACCACATGCTCCAGCTTCTCTGCCTCCTCGGCATGGAGAGCCCGCTCTCGCTGGACGCCGACGCGGTGCGTGACGAGAAGCTGAAGGTGCTGCGGGCGTTGAAGCCGATTCCCGCCCACGAGGTGCCGCTGCGCACGGTGCGCGGCCAGTACGTCGCCGGCGCGGTCAACGGCCAGCCGGTGCCGGGCTACGCCTCCGATCTCGCCGAGGACCGCCAGAGCCTGACCGAGACCTTCGTGGCCCTGAAGCTGGAGCTGATGACGCCACGCTGGGCCGGGGTGCCGTTCTACCTGCGCACCGGCAAGCGGCTGCCCCAGAAGGTCTCCGAGATCGTGGTGCAGTTCCGTTCCTCGCCGTTCAGCATCTTCTCGGACGAGTTCGCCCGCGAGCCGAACCGCCTGGTGATCCGGCTCCAGCCGCAGGAGGGCATCAAGCTCGAGGTGATGACGAAGGAGCCGGGGCCTGGGGGCATGCGCCTGCGGGCGACGGGCCTCGACATCTCGTTCGAGGAGACCTTCAACCAGCGCTACCCGGACGCCTACGAGCGCCTGGTGATGGACGTGGTGCGCGGCAACGCGACCCTGTTCATGCGCCGCGACGAGGTCGAGGCGGCCTGGGCCTGGGCCGACACCCTGCTCAACGCCTGGGCCGACCGCCCGGAGCCGCCGCGCCCCTATCCGGCCGGCACCTGGGGCCCCACCGCGGCGATCGCCTTGATCGAGCGCGACGGCCGCACGTGGCACGAAGACATCGGCTGACGCCGATCCGGCACGAAGGCATCGGCTGACGCCGATCTGGCACGAAGATGTCGGCTGACATCGATGTCGCACGAGGATATCGGCCGCCGCCACGGCGGCCGATTGGAATAAATCCAATATATCTCAAGAGGATGACGGGAGCTTTGCGTCCGCAGCCGCTTTCCTTCCGGCGCTCCTGGCTCTAGAGGAGCCGCGAGACAAGAGCCTGCTTCGCGCCTCGAGGCGCGGACGGGCACCGAGGAATTGTGTCATGTCGTCCTGCCGTCCCGCCCTCGCCAGCCTGCTGGTTCTCAGCCTGTGCCTCGCCGGGCCTGTCCTCGCCCAGGAGGAGCCGGCGGGCGAGGCCCCCGCGGCCGAGGCCCCGGCCCACAAGCCCGCGCCGAAGCCGGCGCCCCGCCGTACCCCGCCGAAGCCCGCGCCGAAGGCCGAGGCGGCCCCCGCGCCGGCGGCAGCCCCGACGGGGGCCTGGCCCAACGGCGCGAGCGCGGTGAGCGAGGTCTATGGCGACTGGACCGTCAGCTGCACCCGCGAGAACGAGAAGCGCCAGTGCCAGCTCTCGCAGGCGCAAGGGGTGGCCCAGACCGGGCAGCGCCGCTTCAGCATCGAGCTCAACGCGCCCCAGGACGGGCGCAGCAACGGCCTCATGCTGATGCCGCTCGGCCTGTCGATCGATCCCGGCGTGACCTTCAAGCTCGACGATGCCACCCTCGGCAAGGGCGCGCCCTACACGTCCTGCGTCCAGGCCGGCTGCATCGTGCCGATCAGCTTCCCGACGATCGCCACCGACGCGATGAAGACCGCCGTGAACCTGCGCGTCACCGGCACCAAGCCCAACGGCGAGGCCGAGACCATCACGGTGCCGCTCGCCGGCTTCGCCGCGGCGCTCGCCCGGATGTCGCAGCTTTTGACCTGAGATCTTCACCGCCTGATGAGGGATCGGGCGCAAGCTTGCCGCATGAGCCTCGACACCGCCTCCCTCTCCGCCGGCGCCCTCACCCAGCAGGGCGCCGCCTTCGCCCAGCAGGTCGCGACCCTCGCGATGCGCCGCCAGATCGACGCCGAGCGCTCCGTCGCCGGCCTCGTGGCCGAGACGGCGAACACCGTCGCCAGCGTCCCCGCCCCTCCGGGGCAGGGGCAGGTGCTCGATGTGACGGTATGATACGAGGCCCGATCGATCGCTGCCGGGCCTCGGGTCGCACGCCCGCGCGGTGAAGCGCACCATTTCGCACGCCCGAGCCGGATCGATTCTCGCACCGCGACAGGGATCCCGCGGGAATTGCCGCGACCGAGCGGCGTGCCGGCTGCCGCACACGTCCGACACGAGAAGGCCCGGCAGGGGCGCCGCGGATGCCGCACCCCTCCCGGGCCTCATGTCATCTCGATGGTCCCGAGGAACCTACTCGGCCGCCTCGATCCGCGGGTGCTCGTGCTGCCGGCGCTCGCGCTTGACGAGATCGGCGGTCAGGAACGCCACCTCGAGCGCCTGCTCGGCGTTGAGGCGCGGGTCGCAATAGGTGTGATAGCGGTCGCGCAGGTCTTCCGCCGTCAGCGCCCGGGCGCCGCCGGTGCACTCGGTGACGTTCTTGCCCGTCATCTCGAGGTGGATGCCGCCGGCATGCGTCCCTTCGGCCTGGTGGATGTCGAAGAAGCCCTGGATCTCCTTCATCACCCGCTCGAACGGCCGGGTCTTGTAGCCGCTCGCCGTCACGGTGTTGCCGTGCATCGGGTCGCAGGACCACACCACCGTGCGGCCCTCGCGCTCCACCGCCCGGATCAGGCCCGGGAGGTGGTCGCCGACCTTGTCGGCGCCGAAGCGGCAGATCAGGGTCAGGCGGCCGGCCTCGTTGGTCGGGTTGAGCAGGTCGACGAGCCGGATCAGGTCGTCGGCCTTCAAGGACGGACCGCATTTGAGCCCGATCGGGTTCCTGATGCCGCGGGCGAACTCGATATGGGCGTGGTCGGCTTGGCGGGTGCGGTCGCCGATCCACAGCATGTGGCCGGACGTGGCGTACCAGTCGCCACTGGTCGAATCGACGCGGGTCAGGGCCTGCTCGTAGCCGAGCAGCAGGGCCTCGTGGCTGGTGTAGAAGTCGGTCTGGCGCACCTCCTGGTGCGTCTCCGGGTTGATGCCGATCGCCCGCATGAAGTCGAGGGTCTCGGTCATGCGCTGCGCCAGGTCGGCATAGGCCGAGGACTGGGGCGAGTCCTTGACGAAGCCGAGCATCCAGCGATGCGCGTTCTCGAGGTTGGCGTAGCCGCCGGTGGCGAAGGCGCGCAGCAGGTTAAGCGTCGCGGCCGACTGGCGGTAGGCCTCGGTCTGGCGATTCGGGTTCGGGACCCGCTCGGCCTCCGAGAAGCCGATGCCGTTGACGATGTCGCCGCGGTAGCTCGGCAGCGAGACGCCGTCGACGGTCTCGACCGGCGAGGAGCGGGGCTTGGCGAACTGCCCGGCGATGCGCCCGACCTTCACCACCGGCGAGCCGCCGGCGAAGGTGAGCACCAGCGCCATCTGGAGGAAGACGCGGAAGAAGTCGCGGATGTTGTCGGCGGAATGCTCGTCGAAGCTCTCGGCGCAGTCGCCGCCCTGGAGCAGGAAGGCCTCGCCCGCCGCGACCTTGGCCAGCCCCTGCTTCAGCTTGCGCGCCTCGCCGGCAAACACCAGCGGAGGAAAGCTCGCGAGCTGCCGCTCCACCGCCTCGAGGGAAGCGGAATCCGGATAATCCGGAACCTGCTGAATCGGCAGCCGCCGCCAGCTCGTGGGGGTCCAACGCTCGCTCATCGTCCTCTCCTCGCGCACCTCTTCGATAACCGGTCGGGTCGGTCGCGGAAGCCGGGCTTATAGGGGGATTTGGTCCGCGGCGCGAGGGTCTTGGCGCGTGTATCGTCGTCGCCCTCGGCCGGGTGCGACCTCGCGGTGCCGCATCGTCACCGCCCCCGGCGCACCGCCTCGCAGCCGCAACCGGCACAGGCAATCGGCACTGGACCTCACTATCAGTGCATGACAGTATTCGTGCCGGATCGGTGCTGCCATGATTGATATTCGTCAAAGCAGAGGCTCCGCCGCATTGGTGCGGATTGTTCGCACTTCGATCGTGCGGGGCGCGCCGCCATGAGGCGGAGCACGCGACCGGCCGAGCCGGTGGACGCCCCGCCCCCTCCCGTATTCCGGGATCGGGATGCCCTGACGCAAGACGTCCCGACGATCGAGCGCCACCTCGCGGCGATCCTGGTCGCCGACGTGGTCGGCTACACCCGGCTCAGCGAGATGGCCGAGGAGGCGACCCACCGCCGCCTGAAGGCCCTGCGCGCTGGGATCATCGACCCGCTGATCGCCGCAGGCGGCGGCCGGATCGTCAAGAACACCGGAGACGGCTTCATCGCGGTCTTCCCGGAGGCGGGCCCGGCCGCGGATTGCGCGCTTTGCCTTCAGCGCCGCATCGCGCAGGCGACGGAGGACGACCCCGCCGACGCGCGCCTGACCTTCCGGATGGGCGTCAACCTGGCGGAGATCATCGTCGAGGACGGCGACGTGTTCGGCGACGGCGTCAACGTCGCGGCCCGGCTTCAGGCCTATGCCGAGGCCGGCGACGTGATCGTCTCGGAGGCGGTGTTCGCCCGGGCGAGCGCGGCGGCGCGCGCGCTCGCGACCGATCTCGGGCCGCTGCCCTTGCGCAACCACGCCCGGCCGGTCCGGGTCTACGCCCTGCGCTCCGGGGCGGGCTCAGGCGCGCGCGCCGGCGAGTGCGCGCCGGGCGCCGAGGCGCGTGCCTCGATCGCGGTGCTGCCGTTCCGGGCCTGCGCGACCGACCGCCTGACGCTGGCCGACGGCTTCACCGACTGGATCGTGCGGGCGCTGTCGTCCCTGCGCGACCTGTTCGTGATCTCCCGCGGCTCGACCCTGGCCTATCGCCGCGGGCGCCCCGACCCGGCGGCGTTCGGCCGCCGCCTCGGCGTGCGCTACGTCATGGACGGGACGATCCAGCACCACGGCGACACCCTGCGGGTCTGCACCGCACTGATCGAGTGCGGCACCGGGGCGGTGGTCAGCGCCGACCATTACGAAGGCCTCGTCGGTCAGGTCTTCGCCCTCCAGGACGCCATCGCCCTCAAGCTGGTTCGGACCATCGCGCCGCACGTGCGCGAGCGCGAGTTGCAGCGCGCCCTGCGCAAGCACCCCGCGAGCCTGACGAGCTACGACCTGCTGCTCCAGGCGCTGGACCTGCTGCACCGGATGGATGCCGAGAGCTTCGCCCGGGCCGGCGGCCTCCTGCAGCAGGCGATCGCCCTCGACCCGTCCTACGCGCCGCCCTTCGCCTACGCGGCCTGGTGGCACGTCTTCCGGGTCGGCGAGATGGGCTCGCCCGATCCCGACGGCGACGGGCGGGCGGCGGCGGACCGGGCCCGCGCGGCGATCGAGCGGGACGGCAACGACCCCCTGGCGCTCGCGATCCACGGCCACGTCCAGGCCTATCTCCTGCGCGACGCGCGCACGGCGCGGCTCTTCCTCGACCGGGCGATCGAGGCGGGCCCGAGCCTCGCCATCGCCTGGACGATGAGCAGCGCCGCCCACGGCTTTGCCGGCGACGGCAGGCGGGCGGTCGCGCACGGCGAGACCGGCCAGCGCCTCGCGCCGAGCGACCCCTACACCTTCTGGCACGAGGGCCTGCTCGCCCAGGCCCATTACGTGGCTGGCGACTACGACGCCGCGGTCGCCTGGAGCCTGAGCGCGGTGGCGCGCAACCGTGCCATCCGCTTCACCCTGCGCACCCTGGCGGCGAGCCTGGCGGCGGCCGGCCGCCTCACCGAGGCGGCGGAGGCGGCCGGGGAGCTGATGCGCCTCCAGCCGGGCTTCCGGCTCGGGTCCTACGCGCCGCGCTGCCCCTTCGCCGACCCGGTCCGGGGGCGCTGGATCGGCCATCTGCACGCGGCGGGGCTGCCGGAGTGACGGGAGCGGCGCGTCCTCGCGGCGCCGGCCCGCGCCGGGAAGAACACGCACCGGGATGAAACGGGGGATGCGGATCGGGGAGGGGAGCGATGACCGGCAACACGGGCAACACGGGCAATACCGGGAACACCGGCAATACGGGTAACACCGGCAATGCCGGCATCAGCGGCGATGCCGGCGGCTGGTTCGTGCCGGACCGGCCGGACTTCCCGTTCTCCCTCGAGGTGACGCGGGAGGGGGCCGAGATCGGGACCTTCCGCCGCCCGGTCTTCATCCGCGACGAGACGCCGGCCGGCGCCTCGCGCCGGCGGATCGCCTTCCGCAGCCTGGACGACCCGGCAGGCCGCTCGCTCGCCTTCGAGGACCGCGCCTGGACCGGGCGCTGGTACGCCTACCGGGTGCTGCGGGACTTCGCCGCGACGGCGTGGGACACCGACGCCCTCCACGAGGCGATGGCGCAGATCCTCCTCGATCTGCGCGACGCTGAGAACGGCCAGGGTATCGAGATCGACACGCTGCTCGTGCTGGCGCGCGACGAGCGCTCCTCGGCGCTCGCCGAGATCCTGGCCCAGGACGTCGAGTTCATCACCGCTTTCATGGAGGCCCTGTCGATCACGCCGGCCTCGCATCCGCACACCTACCGGGTGCTGCACATCGCGAGCCTCGTCGGCTCCTTCGCGGCCCTGCGCTTCAAGGAGGAGTTCGCGCGGCCGCGCCCCTCCTTCCTCTGCCCGGCCCTGCTGCCGCCGGTGCCGGTGCCGGGGCACTCGTCCTTCCCGAGCGGCCACGCCACCCAGGCGCGCCTGATGGCGGCTTGCGTCGCCGGGACCCTGCGCCTCGCCGGCCTGCCTCACGCCGAGCGCCGCCCGGTCGACGAGACCCTGAAGGCCCTCGCCCGGCGCGTCGCCCGCAACCGCGAGATCGCCGGACTGCACTATCCGAGCGATTCGACCGCCGGTCGCCGCCTCGCCGACGCGGTCTTCGCGGTTCTGTCGGCCCATGACGGCGACGGCCTCAGCCGCGGGGAATACGCCCTGCCGCGCTTCGGGGAGGCGGTGATCGCCGCCGCCCGGGAACTCAACCCGGATCTCGTCCTGCCCTCGATCGGGCGCTGAGCGGAGGGCGGCGAGCGATGCCCCAGGATTCCGGCGACCGTGCAGGCGACCTGATTTCGTCCCTCGCCCTCCGGCCGCTCCCCCTGCCGCTCCCCCTGCCGCCGGCCGATCTCGACCTGGCCGAGGCCGGCCCGGATCTCCTCGATCTCCACGGCCTGCCGGCCCCGCGGCCCGAGGACGGCCCGGTGGCGCACGCCTTCCGCCGCGCCTTCCTGACATCGCCGCCGGGCCGGCGCCTGCGCTTCGTGGAGGCGCCGCGGCCGGCCGCGGCCCCGCGCGCCGCGGCGCCGGAATTCCTGATCGCGCGCAGCCACGCTTCCGTGCCGGCGCGCCGCAGCGTGAACTGGTCGGGGGCCTCGCTCACCGCGCTCCACGGGCGCAGCCTCGTCGGCGTGATGGCGCGCTGGCGGGTGCCGTCAGTGACCGGGGAGCCGGGCCGCCCGGCCCGCGCCTCGGCGTGGATCGGCCTCGACGGGCAGGGCGCCTACCGCAACGCCAGCCTGCCGCAGGTCGGCACGTTGCAGGCCTGGGACGGGGCCGACGCCCGTTACGAGACCTGGGTGCAATGGTGGGCGAAGGCCGAGGACAACGCGCCCCAACCGCTCGGGCTCGCGGTGGAGCCGGGCGACGTGGTGAGCGCGATCCTGACGGTCCGCGATCCCGCGACGGTGCGCGTCAACCTGAAGAACGAGAGCGCCGGCACGATGCTCCAGGCCTTCGACCTCGCGGCGCCGGGCGGGCGGCACGTCTCCGGCGCCAGCGCCGCGTGGATCCTGGAGCGGCCGAGCCCGCTCGGCTCGGACGGCTGGCACCCGTACCCCCTCGCCGCCTGCGGGTCACTCTCCTTCACGGACGGCCTGGCGCAGTCCCTAGGGCCGGGCGAGACGATGCTCGCCGAGCACGACCTCGCCCGCGCGAGCCTGATCCGCATGATCGCCCTCGACCGCGTCCCGGGTCATGCCCGCACGATCTCCTACCCGGTGCGGGTGCCGGGGGATCCGCGGGCGCTGACGGTGAGGGACGGGACGCCGTTCTGATGGGCGGACTCACCCCACCGCCACCGGCTGCTTGACCACCGAGGGCGTGCGCATCGTTACCAGCTCCTCGCCGGCGGTGGGGTGGACCGCGATGGTGCGGTCGAAATCGGCCTTCTTCGCCCCCATCGTCACCGCGATGCCGACCGCCTGGATGATCTCGCCGGCGTCGTGCCCGAGCACGTGGACGCCGACCACCCGGTCGCTTTCCCGCTCGACGATGATCTTCATCAGGATCCGCTCGTCGCGGCCCGACAGCGTCGCCTTCATCGGCCGGAAGCGGGCCTCGTAGACGTCGATCTCGCCGCACAGGCGACGGGCCACCTCCTCGCCGTGGCCGACGACGCCGATCTCCGGCGTCGAGAACACCGCGGTCGGGATCAGGTCGTGGTCGACCGCCCAGGGCTTGGTGCCGAACACCGTGTCGGCGAACGCGTGGCCCTCGCGGATCGCGATCGGGGTCAGCGCCGCGCGGTTGGTGACGTCGCCGACGGCGTAGATCGAGGGCGCGACGGTCTGCGAGAAGCGGTCGACGGGAATCGCGCCGGCCGCGTCGAGGGTGATGCCGGCCTTCTCCAGCCCGAGGCCGGCGACGTTCGGGCGCCGGCCGGTCGCGACCAGCACCTGATCGACCAGGAGTTCGCTGCCGTCGCTCAAGGTGGCGCAGATCGCGCCGTCGCGTCGGTCGAGGCGGTGGACGGTGGTGTTCAGGCGCAGGTCCATCCGCTTGGCGTAGGCCTCCCCGAGCGCCTGGCGGATCTCGCCGTCGAAGCCGCGCAGCAGCCGGTCGCCGCGGTGGAGCAGGGTGGTGCGGGTGCCGAGGGACGCGAACACCCCCGCGAACTCGACGGCGATGTAGCCGCCGCCGACCACCAGGATGCGCTCCGGCTGCGTCTCCAGCTCGAACACCTCGTTCGACGTGATCGCGAGTTCGGCGCCGGGGATCAGCGGCTCCTTGACCGGGTGGGCGCCGACCGCGACCAGGATGTGGCGGGCGCGCACCAGGGTGCCGGCCCGCACGAGGCGCACCGTGTGCGGGTCCTCGATCACCGCCCGGTCGGCCACCACCTCGACGCCGGCCCGCATCAGGTTGGTGGCGTAGATACCCTCGAGCCGCGTCACCTCGGCGTCGCGCCGTGCCTTCAGGGCCGCCCAGTCGAAGCGTGGGGTGCCGACCTCCCAGCCGAAGCCGGCGGCATCCTCGAACTCGTCGGCGAAGCGCCCGGCATAGACCATCAGCTTCTTCGGCACGCAGCCGCGGATCACGCAGGTGCCGCCGACCCGGTACTCCTCGGCGAGCTGCACCCTGGCGCCGTAGCCGGCGGCGATGCGCGCCGCCCGCACCCCGCCGGAGCCGCCGCCGATCACGAACAGGTCGACGTCGAAAGCCTGGTCTCGGGTCTCGGTCATGGCGGTCACCGCTCGGTTGTTCGATCTTGCATGGCATAGGGCAGGGCGCGCAGCCAGGCGATGGCCGCGCCGACGCCGGCGGCCCACCAGGCCTGCCAGGCGCCGTGCTCGACGAAGGCGACGATGCCGGCCGAAGCCAGCAGCGCCAGCGCGGTGCCGCGGGCGAGGCCCGTCCATGCCGACAAAGCCCGCAGGGTGAGGAGAAGCACGAGGCCGGCCAGCGTCGCACCGACGATCCCGAGCTCGGCCCAGACCTGGAGGAAGCTGTTGTGGGGGTGCCCGACCGCCAGCATGAAGCGCATTTCGGGCTCGATCCGCTCGGCCACCGGCGCGTCCTGGAAGCGCCCGGAGATGCCGTAGCCGGCCCCGCGCCACGGATCGGCGGCGACCGCCGCGCCGAAGCTGCGGGCGATGGCGACCCGGGCCCGGGTGCTGCTGCCGGCAAGGCGCTGGTGCAGGGCGTCGGGCATGGTGCGGGCGAGGAGATCGCCCTCGACCGGCGCGAGGACCAGCGCCCCGAGGAGGGCGGCGCCGGTGAGGCCGATCCCGGCCCGGGCCGGCAGCCAGCGCAGGGCGCAGAAGGTGACGGCGCCGGCGGCGAGCCCCAGGACCGTCGCGCCGCTGACCGAGCGCCAGGCCGCCAGCGCGAAGACCGCGACCGTGAGCGCCGCCAGCCCACGCCGGCCGCGCGCCGCGAGGAATGCGGCGAGGGGGAAGACCAGCAGCATCCCGGTGAGGAGCGGGCGGTTGAACGCGAAGGCGGCGACGCGCTGCCCCAGCGCCTCGCGGATCACCAGGCCGGAGGCGAGGTCCGCCATCACGTAGAGGCATGTCGCGATCAGGATCCAGGCCGCCGGCCCGGCGACGGAGGCGAGGTGCGGCGGCGCGAGGCGTGCCACCAGGTAGGCGCCGAGGAGCGCCGGTAGGAACTCCGACAGGGTGCGCAGCGACAGGCCCGGCAGCGGGCTCCAGGCGAGGCTCAGGCCGCACCAGGCCAGGAAGGCGAGGGCGGCGACGCCGAGAGGCGTCGCCAGCGGCGCGAGCAGGAGCGGCCGCAGCGGGCGCCCGCCCGCCAGGCTGCCGGCGAGCAGCAGCAGCCCGGCGAGGCCGACCACCACCGGGCTCGAGCGGTTCGCCACGGCCATGCAGGCCGGCAGGGCGGCGACGACGATCGCGCCGAGACGATCGAGCGCGGCTGCCCGCTCTCCGGCCGTGCGGGCGGTCACTGAAGCTGGTGGCCGCGCTTGCCCATCTCGGCCCGCACCCGGACCATCATGTATTCCGAGACTTCCTGGGTCCAGGTCTGCATCGCCTGGACCATGTCGTCGAGCACCTGGGGCTGGGTCTCGACGTAGCGCTTGCCCGACGGCGAGCGGAAGAAGGTGGCGATGTCGCGAAGTTCCGACTCGGTGAGCTTGCTGGCGTAGATGCGCGAGGCGGTGTCGATGATCCGCTGCTTCTGCAGCTCAAGCTCGGGCTGCATCTTCTCGATGACCTCGGCGAGGTCCTTGGTCAGCTCGGGCCGGGTGACCGCCGCCTGCTTGATCTGCTCGCCGAAGGCCGGGAGGATCGAATCGAAGGAGCGGGCGATGCCGGAGGAGAGCATCACCTCCTTGGCGAGCGCGAGGTGGCTCGGGGTGATGGCGGCCGCCTGCGGCGCGGCGGGCGCCGCGGGCTTCGTCTGGGCGAGGGCGGGGCCGGCGAGGATCGGGCCGGAGAGGGTCGCGGCGAGGAGGCCCGCCAGGAGGAATCGGGAACGGCGCGGGGACATCGGTTTGCTCCGGCAAGTCGGCGCCCGTGCGGGGCGGCCGTGACTGAGGATGTGAGGCGGGCGGCGCGTCAGGCCGTCCCGAGGGTGACGATGCGGGGCTCGTCCTCGGCCGCCTCCGCGACGATCGCGCCGGTGGCGAGCCCGATGAACAGGCCGTGCTCGACGACGCCCGGCACCGCCACCAGGGCACGGGCCAGCGCCTCCGGGTCGGGGATGCGGGCAAGACCCGCATCGAGGATCAGGTGGCCGCCATCGGTGAGGAAGGGGGTCCCGTCGGCGCCCTTGCGGACGGCGAGGGGGCCGTCGCAGCCCGTCGCACGGATCGCCGCCGCGACCGCTCGCGTCGTGGCGCCGAGGCCGAAGGGCACCACCTCGATCGGCAGGGGGAAGCGGCCGAGCGTCGCGACGCGCTTGGCGCCGTCGACGATCACCACCATGCGCCGGCTCGCCGCCGCCACGATCTTCTCGCGAAGCAGCGCGCCGCCGCCGCCCTTGATGAGGCGCAACTGCGGGTCGATCTCGTCGGCGCCGTCGATCGTGAGGTCGAGCTCGGGCGTCTCGTCGAGGGTGGTGAGCGGGATGCCGGCGGCCTCGGCCGCCGCGCGGGTCGCCTCGGAGGTCGGCACGCCGACGACCGAGAGCCCGGCCCGCACCCGCTCGCCGAGCAGCTCCACGAACACGGCCGCCGTCGAGCCGGTGCCGAGGCCGAGGCGCATGCCGTCCTCGACCAGCGCGGCCGCCCGGGCGGCGGCGGCACGCTTGAGCTCGGCGGGGCTCAACCCCGGCCTCCGCGGGCTGGACGGATCTGGGACATCGGCATGGCGTCTCGGCTCGTCTCTCTCGTCCGCCGTGCCATCACCGTTGCGGCGACAGCAAGGCGGGCGGGGCGTCCTGACGGCCGGCCCCGCTGATCGAGAGGCCCCCTAGCATGCGGCCGGGAGAGGCGGAAGCGGCCATCCGGCCTCGCCCGGGCGGCGCCGCACCTCGGTCCCGTCGAGCCGGAAGCCTGCGACGTCGCTGGCGACTGGTCTCAGGGCTTGCCCGCAGCGGTCGGCGCCGCGCTGCCGGCATTGCCCTGCGGCGTGCAGACCACGGCGTCGTCGAGGACGTAGCAGATGCTCATCGCGCCGGTGCGCTGGTTGACCCGGAAGACGCCGGCCTCGCGCAGGTGGCGCGAGGCGACCAGGCTGTACTCGGACGGGGCCTGCGGGCCGGCGCCCTCGCCGGGGCCGAAGCACAGGGTGGTGCCGATGGTGTTCTCCTGGAGGCCGTACTGGCAGGAGATGACCTCGCCGGTCGCCTTGTCGACCCGGTAGACCCGGTTGAGGTCGGCCTGGGGTGCGGGCACGAACTCGTAGGACGCGGCCTGCGCCGCGCCAGAAGCCAAGAGCCCCGCGGCCAAGAACCCCGCGGCCAGCCCCGCGACCCCGATCGGATAACCCGCTCTCCCGCGCATGGCGCGCCGCTCCTCGAACCCGTTGCGACGACGGCCCGCGCCCGCGCGGCGGCCGACCCGTCTCACTCTCGCTGTTATATCCCGCACCCGCTTGTCCAGGGCTTGTCTCGATTCGCGGGCGCGTCCCGGCGCGGGTTCCGCCCCGGGGCGCTCACCTGTATGGGAGGCCGTCCTTGCCGTGCAATCCGTGAGACTCCATGCCGACCATCAGCCCCGACGCCCTGCCGCCGATCGTCGTGTTCGACCTCGACGGCACCCTCGCGGAGACCGCGGGCGACCTCATCGGCACGCTCAACGTGATCCTGGAGCGGGAGGGGGTGCCGCCGGTGGCGGTCTCGCAGGCCCGGGAGCTGATCGGCGCGGGCGCGCGGGCGCTGATCCAGCGCGGCTTCTCGGCCGGCGGGCGCGAGCTGACGCCGGATCGTCTCGACGAGCTCTTCCGGGTCTTCCTCGCCCATTACGGCCAGCACCTGTGCGACGTGTCGCACCTCTTTCCCGGCGTCGTCGCCGCCCTCGATCGGCTGGAGGCGGCCGGCTACCGCCTCGCCGTCTGCACCAACAAGCCCGAGGACCACTCCGTGCGGCTCCTGGAGCTTCTCGGGGTGAAGGACCGCTTCGCGGCGATCTGCGGCCGGGACACCTTCCCGTACTTCAAGCCCGATCCGCGCCACCTCACCGAAACGATCGCGCGCGCCGGCGGCGATCCGGTCCGGGCCGTGATGGTGGGCGATTCCCGCACCGACGTCGCCACGGCCAAGGCCGCCGGCATCCCGGTGGTGGCGGTGCCGTTCGGCTACACCGACGTGCCGGTGGAGGAGCTGGAGCCGGACGTGGTGATCCAGCACTTCGACGGGCTCTACGAGGCGGTGCGCAGGCTCGACCGCGGGGCGGCCTGATCGACCTCCGGGGCCCCGGGCGGACCCGAACACGCTCCTGGTCCTCCCGGGCTCCGCTTGCGCGGCCCCGGGACGACGCGGAGGATGGCAGACCCATTAGGGGAGCCGGTCCGGTTCTCACCCAGTCTGTGCTTGAGAAGGAGTGGTGGGCGCGACAGGGATTGAACCTGTGACCCTTCGCGTGTGAAGCGAATGCTCTCCCGCTGAGCTACGCGCCCGACGATCGGTCCCGTGCGGGGATGACGCGGTGCTCGGAAAGAGCAGCCGCATCGCGGACCGAACCTCTGTGACGGCAGGACCGTGCGGCACGGGACGCCACCGGTCGAACCATCCAAGTCTTAAAAGGGTGGTGGGCGCGACAGGGATTGAACCTGTGACCCTTCGCGTGTGAAGCGAATGCTCTCCCGCTGAGCTACGCGCCCTGTGAGCCGGCTTCTAGGCGGGGCGGCGCAGCGCGTCAAGGCCGCTTCGTCGCCCCGCCGGGGCTCCATGGCCGCTTCGTCGCCGCGCCGGGGTTCCATGCCGCTTCGTCGCCCCGCAGCGGGCTACTGCGCCGGCACCGCCGCGTCGAGGTCGGTCGGCACGAAGCGGCCGTCCTCGCGCGGGGTCATGTCGATCCGGCGGTCGTGGAAGGCGGTGAGCGTCGAGCGGTGGCCGATCGAGACGACCGTCGTGCCCGGCAGTTCCTGGCGCAGCATGCGGTAGAGCGCGGCCTCGGTCGGCTCGTCGAGGGCGGCGGTGGCCTCGTCGAGAAACAGCCAGTCGGGCTTGGCGAGGAGCGCCCGGGCGATGGCGAGGCGCTGCTGCTCGCCGAGCGACAGGGCCTGCGCCCAGGGCGCCTCCTCGTCGAGGCGAGCGGCGAGATGCGGCAGGCGCGCCGCCTCGAGCGCCGCGCGGATCGCCGCGTCGTCGTGCTGGCCTGCGGGCTCGGGGTAGGTGGCGGCGGCGCGCAACGTCCCCATCGGCAGGTAGGGGCGCTGCGGCAGGAGCATCAGGCGCGCGCCCTCGGGCGTCGTCACCGAGCCCTCGCCGAAGGGCCAGATCCCCGCGATGGCGCGAAACAGCGTCGACTTGCCCGAGCCCGAGGGGCCGGTGAGCAGCGTCGTCTCGCCGGGGCGGAACGAGAGGGCGGGGGCCTCGGCGATGCGCCGCCCGTCCGGCAGGGCGAGGGCGAGGCCCTTGAGGTGGAGGCCGCCGCCGCCCGCCGGCAGGACCGACAGCGCGCTGCCTGCCGCCATCGCGTCGGCCCGGGCCATCGCGGCGTCGAAGGTGGTGAGCCGGTCGACCTGCGCCTTGTAGTCGGCCAGCGTCACGTAGAACGTGATGAAGAACGACATCGTGCCCTCGACCCGCGAGAACGCGCCGGCGGTCTGGGTCATCACCCCGAGCGGGATCTGGCCGGCGAAGTAGTACGGCGCGACCAGGATGTAGGGGATCACCACGTTGACCTGCTGGTAGCTGACCGTGAAGGCGGCAAGCTTCTTGCGGCGGTCGACGATGGCGTAGAAGTTCTGGATCAGCGCGCCGAAGCGCTCACCGAGCGAGGCCCGCTCGGCCCGGGCGCCGCCGAGGAGCGCCACCTGCTCGCCGTATTCGCGCAGGCGGGCGAGCGAGAAGCGGAAATCCGCCTCGCGGCGCTGCTGCTCGAAATTGAGCCCGACCAAGGCCCGGCCGATGCGGTGGGTGAGCCAGGTGACGAGGGCGGAGTAGATCAGCGCGCCCCAGACCAGGAAGCCCGGCACGTGCCAGTCGGTCCCCGGCACGGTGAAGGCCGACGAGATGTTCCACAGGATCACCGAGAACGAGATCAGGTTCGAGACCGCCGAGATGAAGCTGATGGTCAGCGACTGGGTGGTCTGGGTGAACTGGTCGATGTCGTCGGCGATGCGCTGGTCGGGGTTGTCGGCCTGGGCGCCCGAGAAGCCCATTCGGTAATGGGTGTCGTTGCCGAGCCAGCGGTCGACGTAGTGCCGGGTCATCCAGGCGCGCCAGCGGATCCGCAGGAACGACTGGATCACGTACTGGATGATCGCGCTCGCGACGTAGACGGCGGCCCAGAGGCAGAACACCGAGAACAAGAGCGACCAGAACGCCGTGGCGTCCTTGCCCTGGATGGCGTTGAACCAGTCGCGGTTGAAGTACGACAGGCGCACGTTGATCGCGACCTGGGCGAACTCGATGCCGATGACCAGGGCCGCCATGGTGAGGGCGACCCAGCGCTCCTGCATCTTCACCGCCGGCAGCGGCCACAGCCGCACCGTCGTGACCTCGCGGGTGGTGTAGTAGGGATAGGCCAGGCGCCAGATCTGCAGGAGGGCCTGCTTCAAGCCGTGCATCGCGGTCTCCGGGCCGCCCGGCGGGCGGGCCTCAAGCGGGCCCGCCGCGGGGGCGGGCCGGTGATTCGGTGGCGGTCGAGCGACTTGGGGAAGCGCCCCGCGGCCTTGCGACCCGCCATGGGTCAGCCCCGTGGCAGGACCATGGCGCCGTTGCCGTTGCAAGTTAAACCCCGTCCACCTGCGGCAGGGCCGCGCCCCCGCGCGCTCGCCGAGACGTGACCATGCGCCCCACTCGGCTGCACGCGGTCGCCGACCAAAGGCCGCGGTGCCCCGCCGCCGCCGCAATCGGCCCCGATGGTCCCGTCGCTTTCGGCAGGCCGCGGGATTGCGGCCGCCTGACCTGACGAGTGCGATCAACCCATGTCGTCCCTCTCGATCCTCGACGTCGACGCCGTGCGCGCCGCCCCCGTCGCGCACGACCCCTACCATTACTTCCTCGGCCGGCAGGTGCTGCGGCCCGAGGCGATCGCCGAGCTGAAGCGCGACTTCCCGGTCATCGCGAAGCCCGGCTACCTCACGGTCGACGAGGTGCAGCTCACCGGCCGCTTCAAGGACCTGATCGACGAGCTCGAGAGCGACGACTTCTCGCGGGTGCTCGGCGAGAAGTTCGGCATCGACCTCGTCTCCTGCCCGCGCCTCACCACGGTCATGCGCCGCTCGCAGCCGAAATACGGCGCGATCCACACCGACGGTCCCTCGAAGGTGATGACGCTGCTCGTCTACATGAACGACGAGTGGGACGCGCCGGAGGCCGGGCGTCTGCGGGTGCTCTACGACGGCGAGCGGTTCGAGCCCTACGCGGTCGAGGTGCCGCCGACGATGGGGACGATGTTCGCCTTCCTGCGCGCCGACAATTCCTGGCACGGCCACCGGCCGTTCGAGGGCGAGCGCCGGGTGGTGCAGGTCGCCTGGGTGAAGGACGCGGCCGAGCTGGAGCGCAAGCGCAAGCGCAACCGCACGGCGCAGTTCCTGAAGGGGATCTTCGGCCGCTAGAGCATTGTCCGACGAAGTGGATACCGGTTCGTCGAAGAAAATGCGGTGGAATAAAAACCTAGAGCGACATTCGATTGCACCGCGTTCGGATGTCACTCTAGGACAGTGTCCGGCGGGAGACACCGAGGATTTCGCTGCGTGCCCGGCCCCGGGACCCATGTCCACGGGGTTCGCGCACGCTCTAAGACTTGACCACCGGCATCCGCCGGGGGACGCTTGGGGGCATCATGAGGGCGTTTCACCGCGCGGGCCTCGTCGTGGCCGGCCTCGCCGTGCTGGCCGGGACGGCCTGCATGTTCGGGCCGGGCCGCGCCGTCGCGCAGTCGGACCTCGAAATGCCCGCCGACCCGCCGGTGCTGTCGAAGCCCTACCGTTCCACGATCCCGATCTACCGCCGCCGTCCGCCGCCCGACGCCGTGCCGCCGGCGGGGGGCCAGGCAGCCGGCACCTGGCGCGAGCCGCCGGGCCGGATCGGCGCGGGCGACGGCGCACAGGAGGGGGCCGCGGCCCTGCGGGACGCGCCGCAGGATTCCGGCTTCGGCCCGGTGAAGGCCGCGCCGGCGCGCGACCTCGCGCCCGAGGACGACCCGGAGGAGCGCGCAGCGGTCCGGGCCGCGACAGCGCCGACGAAGCGGGAGATGCGCGACGAGGCGCGCCAGGCGGGCGCGCCCGAGACCCGCGCCGCCGCGCGCCCGGCCCCCGCGCGAGAGACCCCCCGACAAGTCGAAACCCGCCAAGTTGAATCCCGACAAGTCGAAACCAGGCAAGTCGAGGCCGCCGCCGAGGACGAGGAGGAGGAGGCGCCGCCGGCCTATGCGGGCGTGTGGGGCCCGAGCGCTGCGGCCTGCGCCCGCAACCGCTCCGCCCGCCGCGGCTTCCTGCCGGCGGTGATACGGCCGGGGAGCGCGCGCGCCGGCAAGACCCTGTGCCAGTTCCGCGACCGGCGCCGCGACGGCCGCACCTGGACGGTGACCGCCGCCTGCCACAGCGCCGGCCGCCACTGGACCTCGCGGGTGCGCCTGACCGTGGCGGGCAGCCGGCTGACCTGGGCGAGCGAGCGTGGCTCGGCGAGCTACGTCCGCTGCTCCGGCGGATGAGGCCGCACGCCGCCGTAGCAGCGAACAGTCGATAGGAAACAAAACGCAACCGAGCTTGACTTGACGCAAGCGCCGGTGGTGGAAAGGGGGCCCGCCGTGAAGAGAGCCCCGATGGCCCCGTCAAGCCCGCCCGCCGCCGCGCCGCGGCGGTCCCGCGTTCCCGCCCCGCGGCCGGGGCTGCCGGCATGACCGGCAAGCCCGCTCCCGGAAAGCTCGTGGCGGTCGCCAACATGAAGGGCGGCGTCGGCAAGACCACCAGCGTGGTGATGCTGGCCGACGCGCTCGCCGCCGGCGGCGCCTCGGTGCTGGTGATCGACCTCGATCCGCAGGCCAGCGCCTCGGTGTGCTTTGCCGGCGACGGCATCCTGGCGGAGATGATCACCGGGGGCCGCACCCTCGACTACTATCTCGGCCTGCGCATCGTCGACCGCGACAAGGCCGCCCTGCCGGACTTCATCCGCGACTACGTCTCGAGCACCACCCATCTCGGCGAGCCGCTGCCGATCTCGCTCCTCGCCTCCGGCCCGTCGCTGCGCATCGTCGAGCGCGAGATCATCTACGCGCTCACCAAGCGCAAGTACTCGATGCACGCCATCGAGGGCCACCTGTGGAAGCTGTTCCAGGAGGACTTCGCGCCGCTGCGCGAGCAGTACGACTACGTGCTGTTCGACTGCGCGCCGGGCATCTCGCCGATGACCGAGGTGGCAATCCGGGCCTGCGACCTCGTGGTGGTCGCCTGCATCTCGGATTTCCTCTCCACCTACGGCCTCAAGGCGTTCTACGAGACGATCTGGGGCGTCGGCAGCGCCTCCGAGAGCATGCTGGCGCCTCAGCGCCCGCCGCACGTGCTGATCACGCGCTGGCAGAACACCAAGCAGCAGGCGACCACCTACGCCACCCTCCAGGAGAGTGCCGCTGCGGAAGGGGCGCGGTTTCGCCTGTTCAAGACCCGCGTGCCGCAATCGGCGGCCCTGGCGAACGCGCTGACGCTGGAGTATCAAACCTTCGCCAACAAGTATCGTGATGCGAGCCGCGACCTGATCGGCGAGGTGATCACGCCGGTGGTGACCGAACTGAAGGAGGTCCTTGATGGCGCTTGAGATCGACGGTCTCGCGGTCCTGTGCGCGATCGCGGAGGCGCCGGAGGCGTTCCCGGCGATCCGCAGCGACGTGACCAAGGCCGCCCACGCCCTGGTGACGAAGCAGCTGAAGGCCAAGACCCTCGACCTCGCGGGCCTGCGCGCGGTGCGCGAGGCCCTCGGGCCCCAGCCCCTGGCGCTGATCGTCGACGGGCTGAAGGACGCCGAGGTCAAGGCCCTGGTCACCCGCCTCGACAAGCATCACCCGGACCTCAAGGACGGCCCGGCCGTCGCGCATCGCCGCCACCTGATGGCGATCGCCGCCAACCTCGACCCGGTCCCCGCGCCGGCGGCGAAGCCGAAGCCCGCGAAGGCGCCGGCCAAGGCGCCGGCGAAGCCCAAGCCCGCCGCCAGGGCGGCAAATACGGCGCCGGCCGGGTCGGCCCCGGAACCGGTGCCATCCCCGGCCCCCGCGAGGGCGCGGGCCCCGGCCCGCGGCAAGCCCGCCTCCGCCCCCGCCGATGCCCTCGCCTCGGCGGCGATGGCCGCCCGCCCGCCGCGGCGGCCGCGGCAGCAGGAGTGATAGGGTTTCATCCCGACCTGATCTGATGAGGACACAGGCGCGGGTCTCTCCTCTCCCCGCGGGCGGGGAGAGGCCTGAGCTCCGAAGGGGCTCAGGAAGCCCGAAGGGCGAGGGTGAGGGGGTGATGCCGGAGGTGCCTCACCGTCGAGACCCCCTCACCCTCGCTCCGGCTTACGCCTCCGCTTGCCGCGTCTCCTGAACGTCGACACGGCCCTCTCCCCGCCCGCGGAGAGAGGAGAGACCCGCGCTCTACCTTGTGAACCAACCTGACTAGCCCCCCGCCTCACCCCCGCATCAGCTTGGGCGTCCCGAGCCGCGGGGTCACGCCCTCGCGCATCACCAGGCGGCGCAAGGGGGCGATGGTCGAGAGGGCGAGCAGCCCCGCGCCCCGGGCGAGGTCGCTCGGCAGGAAGGCGGTGAGCAGGCTGCGGTTGAGGGTGTCGACCGCGCCGGTGCGCAGGCGGGCGTCCAGCGCCCGGCCGCGGGCGAAGCCCGACAGCACCGACTCGGCCCCGGCCTCGTGGGCGCCGGCCACCGCGTCGCGCAGGGCCGCGGCGTCGCGAAGCCCGAGGTTCAGTCCCTGCGCGCCGATCGGCGGGAAGACGTGGGCGGCCTCGCCGACCAGCGCCAGGCGCGGCCCGACCGGGCGCGGCACTGACAGGCCGCGCATCGGCACGAGGCCCCGCGGCCCGTCGATCCGCATCTGCCCTAGCATCGACTGCGCCTGGCGCTCGATCGCCGCCGAGAGCGCGTCGTCGTCGAGGGAGAACAGGCGCTCGGCCCGGGCTTCCGCCGAGACCCAGACCAGGCTGGAGCGGCGCCCGCCCGGCAGCGGCACCAGGGTGAAGGGCCCCTCGCGGGTGTGGAACTCGGTCGAGACCTCGCGGTGGTCGCGGGTATGGGCGAGGATCGTGGTCAGGGCCTTCTGCGGGTAGGTCCAGCGTCGCGCCGTCAGCCCGGCCTCCTCGCGCAAGGGCGAGCCGCCGCCGTCGGCCGCGACGACGAGGCGGGCCGCGACGCGGCCGCCGCCTTCCAGCGCCAGCACCGCCCGGTCCTCGATGACGGTGCGGCCGGCGGCGTCGTGCTCGACGAGGGTCAGGCCGGGAATCGCCCGGGCGCGGGCGCGCAGGGCCTCGACGAGGCGCGCGCTCTCGATATTCCAGCCGAAGGCGTCGAGGCCGATCTCGCGGGCGACGAAGCGGGCCGGCGGCGGGCGAAACAGGCTGCCGGTGTCGTCGATCAGGTGCATCTCGGCGAGCGGGGCGGCCTGCGCCTCCAACTCCTCCCAGGCGCCGAGCGCGCGCAGCAGCCGCACCGATCCGTCGAGGAGCGCTACGGTGCGCCCATCTGCCACGGGAGCGTGACGTCCGACGAGCGCCGTCCGCAGGCCGTCGCGGGCGAGCGCCAGGGCCGCCGCGAGCCCGACCGCGCCGGCGCCGACCACGGCGACGTCGTAGAGGGGGCCTTCAGGGTTCGGGTCGGCGGTCTGGCTCACGGGACGGGTCCTCGGACGATCTCTGCTCAGATCTGGGTCGCACGGGGCCGATCCGCCATCCCGGCCATTGCCGAACGCGGGGCCGCACCTAAGATCCCGGCCGAGAAACCAAGACCAAGATGGGAGCGGGCGATGCCGAAGGCGATCCGGGTTCACGAGTATGGCGGCCCCGAGGTGATGCGCTACGAGGACGTGACGGTGGCTGAGCCCGGCCCCGGCCAGATCCGGGTGCGCCAGAGCGCGGTCGGCGTCAACTTCATCGACATCTACTTCCGCTCCGGCCACTACAAGGTGCCCCAGCTCCCCTTCACCCCCGGCAACGAGGGCGCCGGCACGGTGGTGTCGGTCGGCGAGGGCGTGTCCGGCTTCACACCGGGCGACCGGGTCGCCTATGGCTCGGCCTCGGGCACCTACGCCGAGGAGGTGGTGGTCGACGCCAAGCAGGTCGTGCGCCTGCCCGACGGCATCGACGACGACACCGCCGCCGCGATGATGCTGAAGGGCCTCACCACCCAGTACCTGTTGCGGCGCACCTACAAGGTTCAGCCCGGCGACACGATCCTGTTCCACGCCGCCGCCGGCGGCGTCGGGCTGATCGCGACGCAATGGGCCAAGCATCTCGGCGCCACGGTGATCGGCACCGTCGGCTCGCAGGACAAGGCCGAACTCGCCCGCCGGCACGGCTGCGACTACGTCATTCTCTACCGCGACGAGGATTTCGCCGCGAAGGTCAAGGAGATCACCGGGGGCAAGGGCTGCCAGGTCGTCTACGACGGCGTCGGCCAGGCGACCTTCCCGGCCTCGCTCGATTGCCTGCGGCCGTTCGGCTACTACGTGAACTTCGGCAGCGCCTCGGGCGCGGTGACGCAGTTCGACATCAGCCTGCTCGCCCAGAAGGGCTCGCTCTACGCCACGCGGCCGACCCTGTTCACCCACACCGCCGACCGTGCGACGCTGGACGAGATGGCCGCCGACCTGTTCGAGGTGGTGCAGAGCGGCGCGGTGAAGATCCCGGTCCATACCCGTGCAAGTCTCGCCGACGCGCCGAAAGTCCACGCCGACCTCGCCGGGCGGCAGACGACCGGTGCGACGGTCATGCATCCCTGATAGGCTGACGCCGCGGCATCCGAGGCGATGCGCCCCGGATGGGCGGAGACGAGAACGCGATGGATTCCTACGCCCTGACGGCGAGCGACACCGACTGCCTCCTCGTCATCGACGTCCAGGCCGACTTCCTGCCCGGCGGCGCGCTCGCGGTGCCGGACGGGGACGCGGTGATCGCGCCGATCAACGCGCTCGGAAGAACGTTCAGGCACGTCGTCCTGACCCAGGACTGGCATCCGGCGGGCCACGCCTCGTTCGCCACGAGCCATCCGGGCAAGGAGCCCTTAGGTACCGTGGATCTGGCCTACGGCACCCAGGTCCTGTGGCCGGAGCACTGCATCCAGGGCACGGCCGGGGCGGAGCTGTCGCCGAGGCTGGAGCTGCCCCACGCCGAATTGATCATCCGCAAGGGCTACCGGCCGGGCATCGACAGCTACTCGGCCTTCCGCGAGGCCGATCGCACCACCTCGACCGGGCTCGCCGGCTACCTGCGCGAGCGCGGCTTCACCCGGGTCTTCCTGTGCGGGCTCGCCACCGATTACTGCGTCGGCTGGAGCGCGGTCGACGCGCGGGCGGCGGGGTTCCAGGCGGTGGTGGTCGAGGATGCCTGCCGGGCGATCGACCTCGACGGCTCGCTGGAGCGGGCCTGGGGCGACATGGCGGCAGCGGGGGTGGAGCGGGAGCAGAGCGGGGCGATCGGGGGGTAGGGCCCGGACCGGTGCGATCGACGAAGGAGAATCTGGCACCGACCGGTCCGATCGGACATGCTCCGAAGGCTCAGCCCCAATCCTCGGGCCGGCCCCACTTGCGGTCGAACGCGCGGGCGATGTGGTGGGCATAGAGCAGCCCGCCGACCGCGAGCGCCAGGAAGAGCGCGACCGCGGACCAGCTCGGCCCACCGATCTCGACACCCGGTCGCGATGCGATGAGCCAGAGCGGCATCTCTACACCGCCACCCCGTGCAGGTCGTAGGCGTCCGCCGACTCGATCTTCACCGTCACGATATCCCCCACCCGGACCGGGCGACGGAAGGCGACGTGGACGTTGCCGTCGATCTCGGGCGCGTCGTACTTCGAGCGGCCCTTGGCGACCGTCGGGCCGGCGGCGTCGATGATCACCGGCAGGCGCTTGCCGACCTTGGCCTTCTGGAGCTTGAGCGAGACCGCCTGCTGCGTCTCCATGAACCGGCGCTGTCGCTCGGCCTTGACCGCGTCCGGCACCGCTGCCGCCACTTCGTTGGCGGGCGCGCCGCGCACCGGCTCGTACTGGAAGCAGCCGACGCGCTCGAGCTTGGCTTCCTTGAGCCAGGTCAGCAGCTCCTCGAACTCCTCGTCGGTCTCGCCGGGGAAGCCGACGATGAAGGTCGAGCGGATGGCCAGATCCGGGCAGGTGGTGCGCCAGGAGCGGATGCGCTCCAGCATCTTCTCCTGGTTGCCCGGGCGGCGCATGCGCTTCAATACCGTCGGGCTCGCGTGCTGGAGCGGCATGTCGAGGTAGGGCAGCACCTTGCCCTCGGCCATCAGCGGGATGACCTCGTCGACGTGCGGGTAGGGATAGACGTAGTGCAGGCGCACCCAGGCGCCGAGCTCGCCGAGCGCCGCGGCGAGGTCGTAGAAGCGGGCCCGTACCTCGCGGTCGCGCCACTGGCTCGTGGCGTAGCGGGTGTCGATGCCGTAGGCGCTGGTGTCCTGCGAGACGACGAGCAGCTCCTTGACGCCGGCCTTCACCAGCTTCTCGGCCTCGCGCAGGACATCCGCCGCCGGGCGGCTGACGAGGTCGCCGCGCAGCTGCGGGATGATGCAGAAGGTGCAGCGGTTGTTGCAGCCCTCGGAGATCTTTAGGTAGGCGTAGTGCCGCGGCGTCAGCTTGACGCCCTGCGGCGGCACCAGGTCGAGGAACGGGTCGTGCGCCGGGGGCACCGCCTCGTGGACCGCCGCGACCACCGATTCGTAGGCCTGCGGCCCGGTGACCGCGAGCAGGTTCGGATATTTTTCGCGTATTTCCTCGGGCTGGGCGCCCATGCAGCCGGTGACGATCACCCGGCCGTTCTCCGCCATGGCGTCGCCGATCGCCTGGAGCGACTCGGCCTTGGCCGAATCGAGGAAGCCGCAGGTGTTGACGATCACCACGTCGGCGCCGTCGTGCTTGCGCGCCAGCTCGTAGCCCTCGGCCCGCAGATGGGTGAGGATGCGCTCGGAATCGACCAGGGCCTTGGGACAGCCGAGCGACACGAAGGAGATCTTGGGGGCGGGTGCGTTCATGGCGGGCAGGTATCGGCAGGATGCGGCGCCGGCCCACGGCCGAGGTGGCAGCGAGCGGGATCAAGCATTTAGGGAAGGGTGCTGGGGCAGCGCTCTAGCACAGGGCAGGGCGGGCGTCACGGGGCTGGAACGGACGGCATCCTGCATCGTCCCGGGCGAGCGCTCGCTTGCGGCGGCGGATCTGGCGGGCGCGGAGGCGGTGCTCGTGACGAATTCCCTGCCGCTCGTCGCGCCGGTTCGCAACCATGCCACCGCCGGGCATCCGGTGGTGCGGCGTTGCAGGCGGCCCTGTCGGCGGAGATCGCGCGGGCCTGCGGGATGACGCCGGTTGCCACGCTGCAAGCGCGAAGCACTCATGCGCGATACGGGAGAGGGAACGACGCTTCCGGAAAGGTCGCGAGCGTGTCGACGGGCGCCATCTGGATCGGTGTCCCGCTGCGCCTGCCCCGCAGGCCACCCTCCCCCGCAGAGGGGGGAGGGGTTCGGCGGTGCATCGGACCGAGCCGCGCGCTCAGCCTTCCGCCGGCTTCGCCTCGGCCTTCGGGCCGCCCTTGGCCACGCCCACCAGGGCCGGGCGCAGGACGCGCTCGCCGATGACGTAGCCCGACTGCACCACCTGCACGACCGTGCCGGCGGTGACGTCGGGGTTGGGCACCTCGAACATCGCCTGGTGCAGGTTGGGGTCGAAGCGCTGGCCCTGCGGGTCGACCCGCTTCACGCCGTGGCGCTCCAGGGTCTTCAGCAGGTCGCGCTCGGTCAGCTCGATCCCGTCGACCAGCGCCTTGAGCGCGCCCTCGGCGCTGGCGCGGGCATCGGCCGGCACGCTCTCGAGGGCACGGCGGACGTTGTCGGCGGCGTTGAGCATGTCGCGGGCGAAGTTCGTCACCGCGTAGGTGCGGGCATCCGCCACCTCGCGCTCGGTGCGCCGGCGCAGGTTCTCCATGTCGGCCAGCGTGCGCAGCAGCTTGTCCTTGAGGTCGAGCTTCTCGGCCTCGAGCGCGGCGAGCGCGTCGGCCTGCGCGGCCTCCGGCGCGGAGGCGGGAGCGCCCTCGGCAGCCTCGGGCTCGTAAGCCCGCGCGGCGTTCTCCGTGTCGTTCGGCGTCATCGTCATTCCAAGAAGGGGTCCGGGAGTGACCCCGATATCAGGTGGACGGCCGGCGAAATCAAGCTTTGCCGGCGGCCGGGACCGGCCGGCCCGGTTCGTCCTTGGGCGAGCCCTTGGCTCCGCCGCGGCGACCGCGCTCGCCCCAGGGCAGGTCGGCCTCGAACACCGCCATCACGGCCCGTCGGATCGTCGCCTGCCGGTCGGGCTGCGTCACCTTGGTGCCGGTGAGGTCGGTGACGTAGAACACGTCGACCGCCCGCTCGCCGAAGGTCGCGACGTGGGCCGAGGTGATGTTGAGGTTGAGCCGCCCGAGCGCCGAGGTGAGGTCGAACAGGAGGCCCGGCCGGTCGAGGCCGGAGATCTCCAGCACCGTCTCGCGGGCCGACAGCGCGTTGTCGATCGACAGGTCCGGGGCGACCTGGAAGGTGCGCGGCCGGTCCTTCACCGGGTGCTTGTCGGCGACGAGGTCGGCGATGCGGATCTCGCCCTTCAGCGCCCGCTCGATCGCCGTGGCGATGCGGCCGGTCCGGCGCAGCTCGTCCTCGTCGCGCTCGAAGGCCCGCGACAGGGTGATGGTGTCGAGGACGAAGCCGTCGGCGGTGGTGAAGATCTGCGCATCCACGATGTTGCCGCCGGACGCCGCGCAGGCCCCGGTGAGGATCGCGAGCAGGCGCGGGTGGTCGGGGGAGTAGACGCAAAGCTCGGTGACCCCGCGCGAGGGGTCGGTCTCGAAGGCCGTGGCGACGGTGTTGCCGGCCGCAGCGGCCTCCCGGATGAAGGTGGCGTTCTTGAGCTGGCGCCCGGCATCGACCTTGAGCCAGTAATGCGGATAGTGCCGGGCGGCGTAGGCGTCGAACTCCTCGGCCGACCAGTCGGTCAGCTGCTCGCGCAGGCGCATCTGGATCAGCCGGACGCGGTCGGTGCGCGGGATCTCCGAGCGCCCGCCCGACAGGACCATCTCGGTCTCGTAGTAGAGGGTGCGCAGCAGCGTCGCCTTCCAGGCGGTCCAGGTGCCGGGCCCCACCGCCTTGATGTCGGCGATGGTGAGGATCAGGAGCAGCTTCAGCCGCTCCAGGCTCTGCACCACGCCCGCGAAGGTCTCGATGGTCTTCGGGTCCGACAGGTCGCGGCTCTGGGCCGTCATCGACATCAGCAGGTGGTGCTCGATGAGCCAGGCGACGGTGCTGGTCTCGGCGGCGTCGAGCCCGAAGCGCGGCCCGAGCTTGCGCGCCACCGCCGCGCCGGCGATCGAGTGGTCGTCCTTCCGGCCCTTGGCGATGTCGTGCAGGAACATCGCCACGTAGAGGGCGCGGCGGTTCTGGATCGTGCCGACGATGCGGTGGGCGACCGGGTGCTCGTCCTCGAGTTCCCCCGCCTCGATCTTGCCGAGCACCCCGAGCGAGCGGATCAGGTGCTCGTCCACCGTGAAGTGGTGGTACATGTTGAACTGCATCATCGCGACGATGCGGCCGAAATCCGGCACGAAGCGCCCGAGCACTCCGGTCTCGTTCATGTGCCGCAGCACGGTCTCCGGTGCGTTCTGCGAGGTCAGCAGCTCCAGGAACAGCCGGTTGGCCTCCGGATCGACCCGTACCATCGGGCCGATCAGGCTTAAGGACCGCGTCGCGAGCCGGCTGGCGTCGGGATGGATCGCGAGGTCGTGCCGGTCGGAGAGCCAGAACAGCCGGATCAGGTTGACCGGATCGCGCTCGAAGGCGCCGTCGTCGCGCAGGTCGAGCCGGCCGGTATGGATGCGGAAATCGTCGGCCTCCAGGTCAGGCGCGCGGAAATGCTGCTTGAAGCGGCGCAGCCAGCGGTCGAGCACCGGCGGGCGCTTGGCGTGGCGCGCCTCCATCTCGGCGCAGACGATGGCGGTGAGGTCGCCGACGTCCTTGGCGATCAGGAAGTACGACTTCATGAACCGCTCGACCGCCGCGAGGCCGCCGCGGGCGCCGTAATCCAGCCGCTCGGCGATGCGCGGCTGCAGCCCGAAGGACAGCCGCTCCTCCGCCCGCCCGGTGACGAAGTGCATGTGGCAGCGCACGCGCCACAGGAACTCGTCGCAGCGCTGGAACAGCCGGAACTCGTCCGGCGTGAACAGGCCGGCCTCGACCAGGTCCTCGGCCTCCTTCACCCTGAAGGTGTACTTGGCGATCCAGAACAGGGTGTTGAGGTCGCGCAAGCCCCCCTTGCCGTCCTTGACGTTGGGCTCGACGAGGTAGCGCGAGGCGCCGCTCTTCTGCACCCGTGCGTCGCGCTCCTTGAGCTTGGCCTCGACGAACTCGGCCGCCGTGCCTTGCACCACCTCGCGGTCGAAGCGGGTCTCCAGTTCGTCGAACAGCGCCCGGTCGCCGAACAGGAAGCGCGATTCGAGGAGGGCGGTGCGGATCGTCATGTCGCCGCGGCCCTCGCGCAGGCAGTCGGCGACCGAGCGGGTGGCGTGGCCGACCTTCAGCTTGAGGTCCCACAGGACGTAGAGCATCGCCTCGACGACGCTCTCGCTCCAGGCGGTCTGCTTGTAGGGCAGGAGGAACAGGAGATCGATGTCGGAGCCCGGGGCCAGCAGGCCGCGGCCGTAGCCGCCAGTCGCCACCACGGCGATCTGCTCGGCCGCGGTCGGGTTGTCGGAGCGGTAGAGGCGCTTCACCACCGCGTCGTAGATCGCCCGGATCACCGCATCCATCTGGGCGCAGATCAGCCCGGCGCAGGCATGGCCGTCGCGCTCGGCGAGCAGCCGCCGCTCGGCTTCCGCCCGGCCCGCCTCGATGATGCGGCGCAGCTCCGGCACCAGCCGCTCGCGCAGGCGCGTCGGGTCGCTCAGGGACTGGTCGATGCCGGCGAGCAGCGCCTTGAGGGCGGCGTCGGTGTCGGACGGGTCGATGGCGTCGATGTCGGGCATGGCAGCCGGGTTCGTGAAGGGGGCGCGGCCGGGTCCCGTCGCGGTCTCACGTCTGTTTCGCATCACGGCCGGCGGAAAGCCAACGCTTCCGCGCATCCCACAGGCGCCCACAGGCCGCACCGTTCGATACAAAGGCTAATCCGCTTCATCGACCGCATTGTTTGACACTCCGAACGGCGCGCCCTAGCTTCGCGATCGGCCGACCACGATCGATTGTCCGGCCAGCCAGGGAGAAACGATGCGCATCCACCGCCGCGCGCTGATCGCAGCGACCCTCGGGGCCGCCGGCCTCGCCGCCATTCCGCCGGCGCTGGCGCAATCGGCCAAGGAGGTGCGCCTTGACTGGGCGACCTACAACCCGGTCAGCCTCGTCCTGAAGGACAAGGGCCTGCTGGAGAAGGCGCTGGCGCCGCAGGGGATCACGGTGCGCTGGGTCCAGTCGCTCGGCTCGAACAAGGCGCTCGAATTCCTCAATGCCGGCTCGATCGACATCGGCTCGACCGCCGGCGCCGCGGCGCTGCTGGCGCGGATCAACGGCAACCCGATCAAGGCGGTCTACGCCTTCTCGCGCCCGGAATGGACCGCGCTGGTGACCCGGCCGAATACCGGGATCAGCGCGGTGGGTGACCTGAAGGGCCGCCGCGTCGCCGTCACCCGCGGCACCGACCCGCACATCTTCCTGATCCGGTCGTTGCGCGCCGCCGGCCTGACCGAGCGCGACGTGAAGCTCGTGCTGCTCCAGCACCCGGACGGGCGCACGGCGCTCGATCGCGGCGACGTCGATGCCTGGGCCGGCCTCGACCCGATCATGGCGGCGGCCGAGATCGAGAACGGCGACGTGCTCTTCCACCGCGACGCGGCGGCCAACACCTGGGGCGTGCTCAACGTCCGCGAGGATTTCGCCAAGCAGAACCCGGACCTCACCCGCGCGGTGCTGGCGGCCTACGAGGAGGCGCGACAGCTCGCCCTCGACAACCCGCAGGAGCTGAGGCGCGTCCTGGTGGCGGCGACGAAGCTGCCCGAGCCCGTGGTGGCGCGCCAGCTCGAGCGCACCGACCTGACGCAGCCGGTCATCGGCAAGCGCCAGGCCGAGACGATCCTGGATGCCGGCAACGCGCTCCTCGATGCCGGGGTGATCCCGGCCGGCACCGATGTCGGCGCCGCGGTCGAGGCCCTGATCGATCCGCGCTTCGGGCCGGCGGCCCGTTGAGGGCGGTGGAGGCCGGTCCGCTGCCCGCCGCGCCGGCGCGGGCGTTCCGGCTGCCCGGCGGGCGGTGGCTCACCGGGCTCGCCCTGCCGCTCGTGCTCGCCCTCGGCTGGGAGGCCGCGGTGCGGGCCGGGCTGGCGCAGGGGCGGCTGGTGCCCCCGCCGAGTCGGGTGCTCGCCACCCTGTGGGGGTTGGCGGCGAGCGGCGAATTGTCGATCCACGTGCTCGCGAGCCTCACCCGGGTCGCGGCCGGGTTCGGCTTCGGGGCGCTCGCCGGGATCGTGGTCGGGGCGCTCACCGGCACCCTGCCGCTCGTGCGGCGCCTCGTCGATCCGAGCCTCCAGGCCCTGCGGGCGATCCCCTCGATCGCCTGGGTGCCCTTGTTCATCCTGTGGTTCGGCATCTTCGAGGCCTCGAAGATCACCTTGATCGCGGTCGGGGTGTTCTTCCCGGTCTATCTCGGGGTGGCGGGCGCCATCGCGGGGGTCGACCGCAAGCTGGTCGAGGTCGGCCGGGTCTTTCGACTCTCGCGCCTGGATCTCGCCCGGCGCATCCTGCTGCCGGCGGTGCTGCCCGCGACGCTGGTGGCCCTGCGCACGGGCCTCGGCCTCGGCTTCATGTTCGTGGCGGCAGCGGAACTGCTCGGTGCCTCGGAGGGCCTCGGCTACCTCCTCCTCGACGGCCAGCAACTCGGCAAGCCGGACCAGATCGTCGCGGCGATCCTGGCCTTCGCAGGCCTGGGCAAGCTCTGCGACGCGGTGCTCGTCGGGCTGACCTCGCCCCTGGCGCGCTGGCAGGATACGGCGCGGGACACGCTCTGAGGTCTGAGCATGAAAGTCCGTTCGACGTGATAGACCCGTTGACTCCTACCCTCGACCTCATCCTGAGGTGTCAGTCGATCGCAGATCGACTGACCTCGAAGGAGGGCTCCAGAAGTCTCGGTGATCCCTGGAGCCCTCCTTCGAGGCTCGTTTCACTCGCACCTCAGGATAAGGTCGCGAGCAGAAGAGACGACATCCTCGCGATGCTACCGCTGCGGGATGGGCAGGCGCCATGCTAATCCTCGATCGCCTGTCGAAGACCTATGCCGACGGCACGCGGGCGCTCGCCGACGTCTCGCTGAGCGTCCGGGCCGGCGAGATCGTGGCGCTGATCGGCGGCTCGGGCTGCGGCAAGACCACCTTGCTCCGCCTGATCGCCGGGCTAGACCGGGCGACCTCCGGCGGTATCAGCCTCGACGGCGAGGGAATCGCGGCGCCGCATCCGGGCGTCGGCATCGTCTTCCAGGAGCCGCGGCTCCTGCCCTGGCTCAGCGTCGCCGACAATGTCGCCTTCGGCCTCGCCGACCTGCCGCGATCCGAGCGCCGGGCCCGGGTCGCGCACGCGCTCGATCGCGTCGGCCTCGCCGAGCATGCCGGGCGCTGGCCCCGCGACCTGTCGGGCGGCCAGCAGCAAAGGGTGGCGATCGCCCGCGCCTTCGTCGCGGCCCCGAAGGTGCTCCTCCTCGACGAGCCGTTCTCGGCCCTCGACGCGCTGACCCGGGCCGGGCTGCACCGCCACCTGCTGAGCCTCTGGGAGGAGAGCCGGCCGACCGTGCTCCTCGTCACCCACGACGTCGCGGAAGCCGTGGCGCTCGCCGACCGGGCCGTGGTGCTGCGGCCGAAGCCCGGCCGGATCGACGACACGATCCCGCTGCCCCTGAGCCGCCCGCGCCAGCCGTCGGCCCCGGGCAGCGAGGCCGCCGCCCGCACCATCCTGGCGAGCCTCGACCGCTCGCTGCGCCCGGAGGGCGAGGCCGATCGCCAAAAGCCCGACGCGTCCGCCCTGTGGTGGTGAACCCCTGGCGAGGGGCGGGGATCGGATGCTAAGCCGTTCGCCCATAAACAGGGAGGATACCCGATGGACGCCACCGAACTGCGCTCGCTCCAGGCCCCGATCAAGGACCGCTACCGGGGTGATCCGGACGCGGCGGTCGTCACCCTGAAGGCGCAGGGCTCGCTCGACGACGGCGGCATCGCCTGCAAGGTCGAGACCGGCCGGGCGCTGGCGGTGGCGGGCCTGCACCCGGCGAGCGGCGGCTCGGGCGCCGAGCTCTGCTCCGGCGACATGCTGCTCGAAGCCCTCGTCGCCTGCGCCGGCGTGACGCTGAAGGCGGTGGCGACCGCGCTCGAGATTCCCCTGCGCAAGGGCGTGGTCAAGGCCGAGGGCGATCTCGACTTCCGCGGCACCCTCGGCGTCGACAAGGGCGCGCCGGTGGGCTTCCGGTCGATCCGGCTGCGCTTCGAGGTCGACACCGACGCGCCGCAGGAGAAGCTGGACCAGCTGCTGAAGCTGACTGAGCGCTACTGCGTGGTGTTCCAGACCATCAACCAGAAGCCGCAGCTGGACGTGGTAATGGCGCGGGGGTGAAAGGGCATAATCCTTCGCTCGACATCCCTATCGCGAGCTTCGGACGGGCATCCATGTCGGATGGCCGTCTACCTACGTCAATGGCATCGCCATCGCGACCTTCGCCGTCGGCTGCCTTGCTCCGTTGATCGCCGCGGGCGGCACCATCCGCGACTTCGATCCAGGATTGGCGACCGGGGTCATGCATTTCCGGATCAACGCCTCCGGCGCCTCGCTCGTGATCTCGTTGGTTTGCTTCTTCACCAGCGGGTTCCTACATTGGATAGCCAGACGCATGCTCCGGAGCCTCCTATGACGAGCTACCTGCCCCTGCTCGCGCTTCTCGTGGTTCCCGTCGGCGCCTTGACCCTCGCCAGCTGGGCCTTCTGGCTCACGAATCGGGCTGACTGACCCGGCCTCACTCCCCCCGCGCCAAAAACTGCCGGAACCGCTCCGACCGCGGCGCGGAGAACACCTGCTCGGAGGGCCCATCCTCCAGGATCCGGCCCTCGTGCAGAAAGACGACCCGGTGGGCGACGTCGCGGGCGAAGGCCATCTCGTGGGTGACGACCAGCATGGTGCGGCCTTCCTCGGCCAGCGCCCGCATCACCCGTAAGACCTCGGCAACCCGCTCGGGGTCGAGGGCCGAGGTCGGCTCGTCGAAGAGCAGCACCCGCGGGTGCATGGCGAGGGCGCGGGCGATGGCGGCGCGCTGCTGCTGGCCGCCGGAGAGATGGGCCGGGTAGTGGTCGCGCTTGTCGGCGATGCCGACCTTGGCGAGCAGTTCCTCGGCCTCGGCGACGCATTCGGGCTTCTTGCGTCCCAGCACGTGGACCGGCGCCTCGATCACGTTCTCCAGGACCGTGCGGTGGGACCAGAGGTTGAAGCTCTGGAACACCATGCCGACCCGGGCGCGGATGCGGTCGACTTGGCCGCGATCCGCCGGGACCCGGCCGCCGCGGCGCGCGCGCCAGGCCACCGCCTCGTCGCCGACCACCACCTCGCCGGCCTCCGGCACCTCCAGGAGGTTGATGCAGCGCAAGAGCGTCGACTTGCCGGAGCCGGAGGAGCCGAGGATCGCCACCACCTCGCCCTCGCGGGCCGAGAGCGAGACGCCGCGCAGGACCTCGAGGCGGCCGAAATGCTTGTGCAGGTCGCGGACCGCGACGGCCTCGGGACGGGTGGGCGAGGGGGCCAGCATGGCGGGTTCCGAAGTCAGGCGGGATGGGCTACCGGGCGCGGGCGCAGGTCCGGCGACAGCCGGGCCTCGGCGAGCCGCAAGGCGCCGATGATCACGAAGGTGAGGGCGAGGTAGAATCCGCCGGCGCAGACGAAGACCTCCAGCGCCCGGAAGCTCTGGGCGATCAGCTTCTGGGCGATGCCGGTGATCTCCATGAGCGTGATGGTGGAGGCGAGCGAGGTCGCCTTGACCACCGAGATCACCTCGTTGCCGTAGGCCGGCAGGGCCTGGCGGGTGGCGAGCGGCAGGGTCACGCGGCGAAACAGCAGGAGCCGCGGCATGCCGCAGGCGCGGCCCGCCACGAGCGCCCCGTGCGGCACCGAGAGGACCGCGCCGCGGAAGATCTCCGCCGTGTAGGCGCCGGTGTTCAGCGCCAGCGCGAGCAGCGCGCACCAGTACGGTTCGCGGAAGAAGGTCCACAGGCCCCAGGCCTGGAGCGTCGGACGGAACTGGCCGAGGCCGTAATAGATCAGGAAGATCTGCACGAGCAGCGGCGTGCCTCGAAACACGAAGATGTAGAGGCGGGCGAGCCAGTCGGCGGGCGCGACGCTCGACAGCCGGCCCCAGGCCGCGAGCGCCGCCAGCACGCCGCCGAGCGCTACCGAGCCTGCGGTGAGGCTCAAGGTCAGCGGCAGGCCGCCGAGCAGGGACCGGATAGTGGAGCCGAGAAAGTCAAGGTCGATCATCGCGCGCCCCGGCGGGCATGGGCCTCGGCCCTGGCGAAGCCCCAGGTCGAGAGCGAGGTGATGGCGAGGTAGAGGGCGGCGGCCGCGAGGTAGAAGGTGAAGGGCTGGCGGGTCGAGCCGGCGCCGACCTGGGCCTGGCGCAGCAACTCGACGAGGCCCGTCACCGAGACCAGCGCCGAATCCTTGAGCAGGATCTGCCAGACGTTGCCGAGACCGGGCAGGGCGTCGCGGGCGACGAGGGGCGCCACGACCCGGCGCAGGATCAGCCCGCGATGCATGCCGACGGCGCGGGCCGCCTCGACCTGCCCGCGGTCGAGGGCGAGGTAGGCGCCGCGAAAGACCTCGGCCTGGTAGGCGCCCGAGATGATCCCGAGCGCCGCGACGCCGACCCCGAAGGCCGGCACCCCGACGAAGCCGGTGGCGCCGAACAGCCCGGCGACGGAGCCGAGCGCCGCGCTGCCGCCGAAATACAGGAGGTAGATCACGAGCAGGTCCGGCACGCCGCGCAGGAGCGTCGTGTAGCCGTCGGCCAGCGCTCGCAAGGGGAGGAGGCCGGAGAGCTTGGCGCCCGCCGCCAGCCCGCCGAGCACGGCCCCGAGCAGGAAGCCGCACAGGGCGAGGGCGAGGGTCGTACCGGCGGCGAGGAGCAGCGCGCCGCCCCAGCCGCCGGGTCCGAAACCGAGAAGGGTGAAGGCGCTCACGCGGATCTCTTCGTCCTGTTCGTCAGCCCTGCGGGGTCAGGTCGGCCTTGAACCACTTGAGCGAGAGCTTCTTCAGGGTGCCGTCGGCGACCACCGCGTCGATGCCCTCGTCGAGCCGCGCCTTCAGCTTCGCCTCGCCCTTGCGCAGGCCCATCGCCACGCCGCGGCCGAGGATGCCGCCGCGGAAACGCGGTCCTGCCAGCATCACCGTGTCGGCGAATTCCGGCTTCTCGGCGGTCGCCCGCAGGGGGGCGTCGTTGGCGAAGATCGCGTCGATGCGGCCGGCGGCGAGGTCGAGGTCGTGCTGCTCGGTGGTCTTGTACTCGCGCACCTCGATCGTGCCCTTGAGGTACTTGTCCATGAAGGCGGCGTGGATGGTCGAGACCTGGACGCCGACGGTCTTGCCCTTGAGGAGCGGCTTAATCGTGTCGAGCGCCTTCTGCGCCTCGGCCTCGTCCGCCAGGCTGAACTTTTGGCCGCCGAGCGGGAGCTTGGCCAGCGGCCCGTTGCGGTCGACCGCGAAGCCCGAGGAATCGCCGCTGTAGGGCTTGGTGAAGTCCACCACCTTCAGGCGCGCGTCGGTGATGGTCATGCCCGACATGATCGCGTCGAACTTCTTGGCGTTCAGCCCCGGCACCACGCCGTCCCAGTCCTGGGCGACGAACTCGCACTTGAGCTTGGCGCGGGCGCAGATCTCGCGGCCGAGCTCGATCTCGTAGCCGTCGAGGGTGCCGTCGGGCTTGGTGAAGTTGTAGGGCGCGTAGGCGCCCTCGGTGGCGATCCGGACCGTTGCCGGCACCGTGTCCTCGGCCCGGGCCGCCCCGGCGGATCCGAGCGCGAGGGAGAGGACGAGGGCGAGAGCAGACCTGATTCTCATTGTGGCGTCGTTCCCGGACCTTTGAGGCGTTCCATGCCCAGCTAACCCGCAAGGCATACCCGAAGGCAAGCGCCGGGTGCCGACGATGATGCGAGCGGCGTGCCAAGAGCGGCTGGCACCGCCAGAGCGGTTTGCACTCACAGCCCCGCGCTGCTATGGCGCCCCCGCGGGCGAGGCGCCCGCCTGGAGACGAGCGATGGCCCCGAGGGCAGAGGCGCGACGACGGATCGGCTGACCGATCCGCCCATCCTACGACGCCTGCCTCAGAGTGTGCCCGTGACCACGCTTCCCCTCGTCATCCGGCCCGAGACCCCGCGCGACAACGACGCCATCGAGCGCCTGCACGAGCGCGCCTTCGGCCCTGGCCGCTACGCCCGCACCGCCTTCCGGCTGCGGGAGGGGGTGCCGCACCTCTCCGATCTTTCGTTCACGGCGCTCGTCGGCACGCTGCTCGTCGGCTCGGTGCGGGTCTCGCCGGCCCGGGCGGGATCGAGCCCGCTCCTGGTGCTCGGCCCCCTGACGGTCGATCCGGCCTTCGGCAGCCGCGGCATCGGCGGCGCCCTGATGCGCGCCTCCCTCGACGCTGCTCGCGCCAGCGGACACGGCTTGGTCATCCTGGTCGGGGACGCACCGTACTATGCCCGCTTCGGCTTCCGCGTGGTGCCGCCGCGCAAGCTCACCCTGCCGGGGCCGGTCGATCCGGGCCGGTTCCTCGTCCTGGAGCTGCGCGAGGGAGCCCTGGCGCAGGCGGGGGGGAGCGTCGTCGGGAGCGCTTGAGGCGGCGCCGGAACTCGCCGCGCCGACGCGCAGTCGCGGGCGAGGGTTGCGAGAACGCCCTCGTCCCAACTCGCTCTCTGCATCCGCGCCTCGGCGTGAACGGGAATCCTTCGCCGGATTCCGGCGCCGCGAGCCGGGAGTTCTGCGTCGTCGCATGGCGATAGTGCGCAATGCAGCCTCGGTGTGGATGACGGCGCCGTGCTCGCAAGAAGCGGAAGCGGGGGCTGTCCTACGGTTTCCGCCATCGGTGGCGTGACAGCATTGCCCGGCGGGACCGCGGCGCGGTGCCGGAGCGCCGGCGCCGGATTTCGCCGCCGGCCCCGTCGATCTCCACCCCGTTGCCTGTTACCGTTCCGGGAAACAGACGCGCCAGGGAGGTCCAGATGGCCGAGAGCGAGCTTTTCGAGAAGGGACTCGCGGTCCGCCGGGAGGTGCTCGGAGCGGACTACGTCGACGGCAGCCTCGCCAAAGCCGACGACTTCCTGATGGCGTTCCAGCGCATCACGACGGAGTGGTGCTGGGGCTATGCCTGGACGCGCGAGGGGCTCGACCGCAGGACGCGCTCGATGCTCAATCTGGCGATGCTGACCGCCCTGGCGAAGCCCGCGGAGCTCAAGCTGCACGTCAAGGGCGCGCTCGCCAATGGCGTCAGCGTCGAGGAGATCAAGGAGATCCTGCTCCACGCCACCGTCTATTGCGGCATCCCGTCCGGGCTCGAGGCGTTCAAGGCCGCACACGAAGTCCTGAAGGCCGAGGGCGCCCTCTCCGACAAGGCGTGACGGTGGAGGACAACATCATGAACCTCGACCCGTCATCCGCCCGCGTCGCCTTCCTGGGCCTCGGCAAGATGGGGCTGCCGATGGCGTGCCGCCTCGTCGCGGCGGGCTGGACCGTGGTCGGGTTCGATCCGTCTTCGGCCGCCGCCGCGGCCTTCGCGGCGGCGGGAGGCCGGGCCGCGTCCTCGGCGCAGGCGGCGGCGGAGGGGGCCGGCGTCGTCGTGACGATGCTGCCGGATGGCGGGGCGGTGCGTGCCGTCCTCTCCGGCCCGGAGGGCATCGCGACGCACCTCGCCCCGGGGACGATCGTGATCGACATGAGCTCGTCGGCCCCGGTCGGCACCCGCGATCTTGCCCGCGAGCTGGCCGGCCGGGGCCTCGTCCTCGTCGACGCGCCGGTCTCGGGCGGGGTGAAGCGCGCCATCGACGGGACACTGGCCATCATGGTCGGCGGCGGCCACGCCGACAGGGTGCGGCCGCTCCTCGAAGCCCTGGGCACCTCGCTCTTCGAGACCGGCCCTGTCGGCTCCGGGCACGCCATGAAGGCGCTCAACAACTACGTCTCCGCGGCGGGCCTCGTCGCCGCCTGCGAGGCGTTGCACATCGGCGCCAGCTTCGGCCTCGACCCCGCGCTGATGACGGACATCCTCAACGTCTCGACGGGCCGCAACAATTCCACTGACGTCAAGCTGAAGCCCTACGTGATCCCGAAATCCTACACCTCGGGCTTCTCGATGGCGCTGATGGCCAAGGACCTGCGCACCGCGGACGACCTCGCGCGCCACGAGGGCGTCCCGGCGCCCCTGTCGCGGACGATCGCGGCCCTGTGGCAGGACGCCCTCGAGGATCTCGGGGCGGACGCCGACCACACCGCGATCGACGCGTTCCTGGCGGCGCTGCCGGCCCGGGCGACGGAATGACGGAGAGCACGGCCCACCGCATCCTGGACGACAGCAGCCTCGGTCCTTTCCTGGCGGCCTTCTACGCGTGTGTGCGCCGCGACCCGCTCCTCGGCCCGGTCTTCGCCGCCGCGATTCCCGATGCGGAGTGGCCGGGGCACATGGAGAGGATCGAGGCGTTCTGGTCGTCGGTGCTGTTCCGGACCGGTCGCTACAAGGGCAATCCGTTCGGTCGGCACCAGGCCCTCGGCGTCCTCCGGCCGGAGCATTTCGCCCGCTGGCTCGACCTGTTCCGGGAGACGGCGATGGCGCACTTCGCTCCCGAGGATGCGGCCCTCCTGCGGGAACGGGCCGAGCGGGTCGGCGACAGCCTCAAGGCCGGGTTGTTCTTTCGCCCGGAGGGTGTGGAGGTATTCCGGCCGGATAAGTCGGACGGGTGAAGCCTGTGTCTTGGCAGTGGAGCGGGGGATCCCCCCTGCCGTCCAAGCCAAAGCAGCTTGAGAGGGCAGGCGGCCAAGCTACGACGCAACGAAGCCCGCCAGGATGTCCTGGCGGGCTTCGTCGTGAGGGCGTGACGAGGGAATGTGACGTGCTTGGCAGGTCTGGCGGTGACCGACTCTCCCGTGTCTTGAGACACAGTACCATAGGCGCTGGGGCGGTTAACGGCCGAGTTCGAGATGGGATCGGGTTCTGATCAC